>CAVCHM010000038.1:0-20057 GCA_963602135.1 bacterium
GCAGGCGCCTGAGCGCGGTCAGGACGGCGTGGGATTGAATCCGCTTAAACGCTGACGCCCGCCATACGAAAAAAACAATCAATGCTAAAAAGGCCGGAGCATCGCAAAAGGGTGCGCCGGCCTTCTTTTTGGGATTCCAGTTTGTATTCAAAGGTAAAAAAATAGGTGCTCAAAGGCATTTGAGCCCTAAGAAATGCCCCCAACTCCGACGGCAGCCGTTTGTTAATGCTGATGGGGAAAGCATCTGTTTTGCACTCGGGCGCCGCAGAAAGCTCGGCTGTGCCTCTCAAGCCTCGCTCGCTCTCCGCCTTGCCGACATCTCCGCGGTGACGAAGAACAAAAAAAATCTATCAAGGACGAGGAGGTCCAGGCGCAACCTATGGGAATACTCGCGGCTGCCAGGGTGCAGGGTGAACGGTTAGTCGCTCAGGCGAATCGAAGTGTCGCAAAAGGGATATACAAAATCATATTAAATCCGTCGCCAGCGCAGATTGAGGAACGCTTCGCAGAAAGAACGCGGTATGTTTACCGAGGCCTATTCTTGACCGAAATGCTGATTTATACTTAAAATAAATTAAAATGGTTTGGTGGGTCTCCTTAGCCCGTCGTAAGCCTCAGTCTGATGAAAAGGGAGGGCGGACATGAAGAGAAGGAACATCCTCAGGGCAGCGGCCGCAGGTCGATCGCTCGGTGTCTGCGTCTGCACGGCCGGGTTTGTTCTTGGCCCGCTTTTAGCAGCTGTACCAGCCGTTCAGGCTGCCCCCCCCCCCCTCATGGAAGCCGGACAGGAGAACCAGGCGAGCCGCAATCTCCGGCAGCTTCGCGACGAGGTCGAATGGCGGCGGCTTGAAGGCGAGGTGAATTCGCTTGAGGCGCAACGTCGTGAAGCAGCGCCTCCCCCTGCGGCTCAGGAGCCGACGGTTCCCGCGGGGGCTTTCCGCTTCCGGCTCGAAGCTGTGACGCACACGCCCTCGGCGATTCTTTCGGACGAGGAGTTCACGCGCGTGACCGCACCCTTCGTGGGACGCGACGTCGCGATAGCGGATCTGAAGGCAATGCTCGAGGCGGTGAATGCCCTTTACCGTGAAAAGGGCTACGTCGTCTGTGAAGCACGTCTCGCGCCCCAGCGCATCCGGGGCGGCCGGCTGTTGGTAACGCTCGTCGAAGGGCGCACGGGGTGCACGACGGTTTCGGGCGCCGAACATACGAGCGCGGGCTACATCCTCGGCGCTTTCGAACTCAAGCAGGGTGAAGTCGCGAACTACCGCGAGATGAGCGACGCGCTCGTACGCTTCAATATGACGAACGACGTCGAACTTTCGGTGGACATCCGCGCCGGTGAGGCGCCTGGCACCACGGACTATGAAATCCGCACGACGGAACCGCCCAACTGGAGCGCGTCCTTTTTCGCCGACACCCTGGGTCCCCGCTCGACGGGGCGTCCCCGGGCAGGCGTTTCGATCACGAACCGCAGCGTCTTCGGGCGGCGCGATGCGGCGACGCTCCTCGGCCTCGTAAGCGAAGGGAGCCGAAGCTTCTACGGGAGCTACGGCATGCCGCTCAATTCGATGGGCACGCGCCTCACGGCGAGCGTCTCAATCGGCAGCGTGGACGTGATTGCGGGGCCTTCCGCCGCGGGCGACGTCGAAGGGGACTCTGAATACTATGCCTTGCGGCTGGAACACCCGGTTTACGTCACCCCGCAGCAGAAGTGGACCCTCTGGGGCGAATGGTCGCGACAAAAGAGCGAGACAGACTTCTTTGCAGTGACGATTAACGACGTGGAGATCGATACCGCTCGGGCGGGCGTCGAGGCGATTGTCTTCGGCAGCCAGTCGGTCTTTTACTTCACGACTGCCGTCGGGCATGGCCGCGTGAAGGAGCGCACCTTTGAGGAGCGCTGGGAACAGAACATTCTTACGGGGAGCGCCTTCTGGCGGGTGCAGACCGCGCCCGACTGGCGGGTTTCCGTTTCGGGCGCCTGGCAGGCGGTCATTGACGGCGACCCGCTCTCCTCGTCGCAGTACTTTTATCTTGGCCACACGAGCGGCGTTCGCGGTTATGACAACGACGTGCTCTCGGCCGAGGCGGGCGCCTACGTGAACTTTGAGGCCTCCTGGGCGCCTGCGGGTCCCCGCACGGCGCTCTTTGCCTTCCTCGATGCGGGGCGGCTTACAGGGACCTCCTCCTACAGCCGGCGCGAACTCGCTTCCACGGGGCTCGGCGCAACCTGGCCCCTTTGGAAGGGCGCCTCAGTGACGGCAACGGCGGGCTTCCCGCTCATTAGAAATCTCGGTGCAGGCGAGCGCGCGGGCAAGGCGCGCTTCGACTTGGCGGTGACGGCGTCCTGGTGACGCACAGGGCCGCGGACGACGGGCGCAGGAACGCCCGGACGAAGAAATGATTGAGGTGATGTATGAACGCGATCTTCAAGGTACTCTGGAACAAGGCCCGCGGACAGTTTGTTGCGACGGATGAAACGAAGACCGCCTTCGGCAAGGGCAAAGTGCGCTCCACGGTCCAAAAGGGCCTTTCAGCGCTCCTCCTTTCGGCCCTGGCTGCCGGGAGTGTCTCGGCCGCGGGCGTCGTGAGCGGATGGGACAGCACCACCGTGACGGCGGACCAAGCGGGTAAGGTCCTCAACGTCACGACCTCCAAGTACGTCAACGACGGCAAGACCGGCATCAACAAGTTCAGCCAATTCACGGTGAATGCGGATCAAATTGCGAATCTGCAGTTCGGCAGCGGCCAGCAGCTCCTCAACCTCGTCAATGCAAAGATCGAGATTGACGGCGTCGTGAACGCCGTGAAGAACAATAAGATCGGCGGCGACCTCTATTTCGTCTCCCCGGTCGGCATGGTGGTAGGAACGACGGGTGTCATCAACGCCGGCAGCCTCACGACGACGATTACGACGCAGGATCAGTTCAACACGTGGTCGAACCTCGCCAACGGTGATCAGCCGACGACCTTCAATGACGCCTTTCTCCAAAACCTCCGCACGGGTGATGGCGTGCCGATCAATCCCGCAGGCGTGATCACCGTCAAGGGCAGCATCAACGCGGGCAACAGCCTCGCACTGCTTGCGGGGAGCGTCCAAATCACTTCGGGCGCGAGCCTCACAACGGGCGTAGCCAACTTTCAGGACCTCGTCAATATCCGCGGCGCTGACGGACAGGTGACCACTTCGGCCAACCTCGAAAAGGACCTCGCTTTTGAGACTGATCCCGACACGGGCGACGTGCTTCTTTTCGCACGCGCGGCGGGCGATCTTGCGGCAGACGCTGAAACGCAGGCTCCGGAGTCCGGAGAGAAGACGGACGGCAAGGGAACAGCGGTTGCCGCGAGCGTGGTGGTTGAGGAAGGAGCGGTCGTCAAGGCTGCGGGCAACCTCACGGCGAAGGCCTATGCCGGCAACGGCGCTGTAAATCCGCTTGCGGGCGCCCCGATTCTCTTCAAGTCAAGTGACGGCGAAGGCAGTGATGTTTCGGCTTCCGTTGAGCTCTTAGGCACCGTGCACGCCGAAGGAAACCTGACTGCTGAGGCTCGAGCCTTCAATATTGTTGACCATTCGACGAGCTTCATCGGTAAGGCGCTCGAGACTATCCAGAGCGGATTTGTGCCGATCGATACGGGCACGATCGAATATGTGGATATGTCGGCCGACGCGCGGGTTACGGTAGGCGAAAAGGCCGAAGTGACCGGTGTGCAGGGGCTCACCCTTGAGAGCGAGGCGCATTCCGACCTCAAGGTGGGCAACCAGTCCGGGTTTAAGAACTTCCTCAACTGGGGCAAAGCCGAATCGATCCCGGTGGTCTCTGCCGCAGCGATGCGCGTGAAGAACACGAGTGCCGTGGAGATCAAGGGGGCGCTTGCAACCGACGGCGAACTGAAGCTCGCTGCAGCGGGCGACCTTAAAGTGGATGCCAGCGTGAAGGCGGCTACCTCGGCAACGAAGGCGCCGCAGGCGAGCTTTATCTATGCGGACCTGGACGCGGGGACAAACGTTTCCGTTGCCGACGGCGCATCAATCGGCGCGGCCGGCACGAGTGCTCTGGGCCCCTCCAAGGTGACCGTAGAGGCCAAGCAGACGAACCGCGTCGAGACGGACGCAGAAACGAATACGCCGCCCACGGGCAACATCGCGCTCGCGGTGAATATCACGAAGTTCAACGCTTCGGCCCAAACGAATATCGGCGCGGGCTTCACGACGTCGGGGACGGCAGACGTACGCGCGACGAACAAGACGGAAACCCTCAAGGTCCGCGCAAAGACCACCGTGGGCGACTACGGCATCCAGATGAAGATCATGGATTTCGGGTCGAACCTCGCCTTCGGCAAGGTGGCTGATTCGCTTGCCGGCGTGTTCGGCACGTCCGCGGGCGGGAGCGCCACAACCTCGAAGTTCCAGCTCGGCGGTGCGGCCGCCTACGTGAAGAACGCCCAGTCGGCGACGGTGACGATCGAACCGAATGTGAAACTTGAGTCGACAGGAAAGTTCACCGTCGAGGCGAAGTCTGACCTCGCTGACCACCACTACGAGGCGGTGACAAAGCAGGTGATTGACAACGAGCAGGGCAACGCTGAGAAAGACAAGCAGGGTGCGCTCGCGATTCTCATCAATGAAACGGGCGACGGTGCCTCCTCGCTCGCGAGCGTGACAGTGGGCGATGGTGCCTCGATCACGACGAGGAGCTCAGGCGACCTCACGCTTTCCTCCGAAGCGCTTATCAACAAGGACCGATTTAAGTTCCTCAAGCAGGAGCTCATTGACTGCTTCAACGCCTACGCGGATCATTTCACCGCTGATGCTTATAAGGACGAGCTCGCCGCCTTCACGGCCGCCAAGTATAAGATGGTCGAAGCCTTCGATGCGGTGGGCCAAGCAGAGAATTTCACGACCGGCATCACTCAGCTCCAGACCGCCTTTGAAGAATTCTCCAGAACCTTGAAGGACCTCATGTCGCTCGTGGGTGAAGGTGCGGGAACCGCGTCGGACTTCATCGACTTCGGCATGAGCGTTCTCGATTTCCTCAATCCGGCGAGCTACACCAACGCCTTTGTTTCGGCAGGCGGCAAGACGTACAAGGCGCAGGCCGATAATCCCTTCTCCGTGGCGGGTTCGCTCGCGGTGCTCGATCAGACGACGAAGAGCGCAGTTGAAGTGGGCGCGGGGGCGGCCCTCGAGTCGGCCGAAGCCCTTGGGCTCACGGCGACGAGCCGCAATGAAAGCATCGCTATGGGCGGACAGCTCGACAACTTCTTGGGCGTACCGCTTCCGAACATCGACAAAGGCAAATCCCTCGGCGCTTCGGTGGTGTATCACGAGCTCGGCACCGACAACCTCATCCTCGTGAAGGAGGGCGCAGCGCTTTCCGGTACAAAGACGGACCTGAACGCGAACGATGAATTGGACGGCGTTACCATCGCCGCGTCCGCGGGCTACAACACGGGCACGCTTTCAGCGTCGGGTATGGCGGCCGTCACGGAAGCCGATGCAAAGAACCGCATCGCCATTGACGACGAGGCACGGATTGAAGCAAGGTCGGACGACCTTACGATAAAGGCTCTGCGAGACGATTCGGTGCAGACTGTTGCGGGCGCTCTCTCCTTCGTGAAGAGTGTGGATGGGGCGGCAAACGCCGTAGGGGCGGGCGTCGCAGTGAATCTCGGGTCTTTCGGCAATACGCTCGAAATGAAGGACCTTGACGGGACATCGAGTATTGGGGACTACGGCGCGGGTGCGCTCAAAGCGGGCGGTACGCTGGCCCTCACGGCTGAAAGCGGCCTCAGCCTCAATGCCGTCGGGCTCGCCGGTCAGGCAGGCGTTTCCGGTTCCGGTTCCGGCTCTGCCAACACCAAAAAGCCCGATGCGGCGGGCGATCTCGGCGCTCTCGGAACCCAGACAGGTTCTTCGGCGCTCACGGGCGCTGCGTCGGGGCTTGCCGAAGGCGGCGCTCTGCAGGGCGCAGTTTCGTCGGGAGCTGGTTTGGCGGCGGCTCAGGCCGGCGGCGATGCTGCCGGTGCCGACGGGAGCTACTCTGGGCTAGAGACTGGGAATCCATCGTCAGCATTGTCAGGCATTGCCTCCGCCGGCAGCGTCACTTCAGGCATTGAGGCTGCCGGATCGAGCTTCCAGCTCTCTGCGGCAGGATCCTTCGCCTGGAACGACGTCACCGAATCGAATGTCCTTCACATTGAAGGCGCATCGGCCGATCAGAATGGAATGATTACGCTCGATGCCCAAAAGACGGCCGTCGAATCGGTGACGAACAAGTGGGTCGGCGCCTTTGCGGGCGGCGCAGCCGTTTCTGTCTCAAAGGGCGGATCGGGCACGTCGGTCGGAATCGGCGGCGCTGCCGCAGTGAACCAAAACAATGCGGAAAACCGCCTGACCATCAAGAATGTGTCGCTCTCGGAAAAAGTTGAGAACATGGGCGTTTATTCGCTCGTCAACGGCACGACCGTTGCCCAAGGGCTCGGCGTTGCCGTCTCGACCTCGGGCGGCCCTGCCGGCGCGATCGACGCGGGCGTCTCGGTGAACCTCATCGAAAACACCGTCCGTGCGGATGTTGAAGGTTTGTCCGTCGGAAACGAGTCAGGCGAATTTGAATACGCGCAGACCGCCTGGACGGGCGAAATTCAGGTGACGGGCGGCACCACCGTCGGCGTCGCCTCCGGTTCGGGCGGCTTCTCCGGCGCCGTGGGCGCTGCCGTGGCCGTGGCGGACATCGACAACACCGTCGCCGCGACGCTCAAGGGGGCGAACTTCACAAACGCGAAGTCTGTTGACGTGAAGGCGCTCGCTTCGCTTACGCAGGTGAATACCGCGGTGGGCGTGCAGGCCGCCGTGGGCAGCGGTTCGGGTGCGGCATTAAACGGCTCGATCATCTCGGCGGACATCACCAACATCGTGAACGCATCGGCTGAGGATTCGCAGGCTTCGCTCGCAAAGGACGGATCTTTCACGATCACCGCACGCGATGCCGGCACGGGCGATGGCGAGGAGGCGCATGCCTACGCCGAACGCGCGAAGGGACGCACGGGATTCGTGGAAGAGGATGAGCTTTTGAACCGTTCTCTTCTCAAGGGCGTTCAGATCGCCGAGGACGACTCGGGCGAAAACTACCGCGACCTCAGCTCCGGCTTTATGGATGGCTCGGGCATGACGCAGGTCTCTGCGGCGATCTCCGTCGCGGCGACGGGCGGTTCCTCGGGCGGTGCGGGCGGTGCCGGCGTTGTTGTTACGGACTTTGAAAACACCTTCGGCGCTTCGTCGAAGGGCCTCACGGTGACGCACGACGGCTCGGGACTTTTTAGCGAAAAGGCACAAAGCGACGTCGTGACGGTTGCTGTCGCCGCGGGCGCAGCGGGTACGTCGGGGAATTTCTCGGCTTCGGGTTCGGTGATCGTCTCAGACGTGACGCAGACGGCTCAGGCTTCGGCCGAAGACCTCACCCTTACGGCCGGTGCGATGAAGGACGATGCGGTCCGTGCAGTGCTCGCCGCGCAGACGAATGCCAAGACCGTGAACGTCGCGGGCAACGTGAGCGTGCAGGTTTCAGCGGGCGGGGGCGGCCTTGGGGCCGCTGTCGTGGTGGCTGAAGTTGAGAACAATGCCCTTACGACGCTCAAAAATTCGACGATTTCGAGCGTTAAGGACGCCTCTGCGGAGGACGGCTCAACAGTGCCGGGCGCCCTCGGACTCCTCGCCGAGAATAACTCCGAAATTTGGACGGCCGCCGCCGCGGCAACCGTCTCCTCGAACGCTGCACTGGGTGCGAGCGTTGCGGTGAACCGCGCTGTCGGAAATGCGCAGATCGACGTCGACGCGGTGACGCTCGACGGGCTTGGGCATTTTGACGCTCAAGCGCGCGACGATTCCGAACTCTGGACGCTCTCGGGCGCCGTCTCGGCCGCAGTGAAGCCGGGCGCCGCCGCGGGCGCAGGACTTGCCTTCGCCTCGAGCCGCGGATCAACCAAGGCGGACGTGAACGGACTCACGCTTCTCGCCTCTGAAGAGAAGACGGATATTGGCGTGTCGGCCGAAGCTCAGGATCACGTCTCTACCCTCACGCTCGCCGTGGGTGCGGGCGGTTCGGTGGGACTCTCGGGAGCCGCGGCGAAGAATGTCGTGGAACGCACGGTTGCGGCAGACCTCACGGGGCTGAAAACAAACAATAAAGCGAATGAAGCCGATGAGACCATTGAAGGTGCGGGCGACGTCGTCGTGCGCGCCGAGAGCCGCGCCGATATTGACAATCTGGCTCTCGTAGCGGCGGGGAGTCAGGCTGCGGCCCTTGGGGCCGGCGTTGCCGTCAATACCATCGACGTGGACGTCGCAGCGGGTGCACACGACCTGAAGGCGGGCGTGAGTTCGCTAAACGTCGCAGCCCACTCGGCCAATGATATCGACACGATCGGCGTGGGCGGCGCGGGCGCGGGCACGATCGCGGCTGCAGGCTCCACGGCCTTCAACACGATCACGGGCGACACGTCGGCTGCGCTGACAGATTCGATCCTGCAAGCGGCAGATGCTGTCGCGGTGCACGCTGAATCCGACGATGTGATCGGCACCTATGCCGGTCAGGGTGTGGGCGCCGGGACGATTGCCCTCGGGCTATCCGTCGCGATGAGCGAACGCTCGGGGGCAACCACGGCGACGGTGAGCGGCTCTTCCGTCAAGGAAACCGGAACGGGTACCGGGACGCTCACAATGAAGTCGGGCGTAGACGACACGCATATCAACAACGCGATTGTTGAGCAGGATGCGCTCAATGTCCAAACGAGCCTTGAAGACAAGCGCACCGAAGAGACGGTGGACGGCATTGCGGTTGCGGCGACTTCTGCGACGACCTATAAGACGCTTACGATCAACGGCGGCGGCGCGGGGAGCGCGCAGGCCGCAGGGACGGCCTCGATCGTCACGCATGCGGGCAGGACCGAAGCGGGCGTCTCCAGTTCCACGCTTGAATCCGCCGGCAAGCTCGCCGTCGAGGCGGGTGACTACGCGAACTTCTCGAGCGTACTCGTCACAGCGGGCGGCGCCGGGGGGATAAGCGCCAATGGGTCGGTGACGCAGACCGATGCGGCGCACGCGACTCGTGCGGCGGTCGAAAACTCTTCGCTCACGTCCGCCGCGGCAACGACGCTCAGCGCTGAAGCGAAGGAAGGCGTTTCGAATCTCACAATCGCCGCGGGCGGCGCAGGCGCCATTGCGGTTGATGCGGTCGTGGCCATCGCGAACCAGAAGTCCTCGGTCGTGACCGCCCTGGAGAACTCAACGGTCGCGGGCGGCGCTTATACGCAGAAAGCAGACTACCTCGGGCGAATCACCAATCTCGGCGTGTCGGCTGCCGGCGCGGGCGCTTTGGCCGGCGCCGCGACGGTTGCGATCAATACGGCAGACGTGGTTGTGAAGTCTGTGGTTGATGGCGGCAGCGCCGTCAAGCCCGCGGGCGCGGTCTCGATTGAAGCGGGACGCACGCTCGACTGGAACGAGTACGGCGGCGCCGCGGCTGCGTCGGGCGCCGGTGCTGTAGCCGGAACTGTCTACATCAACGAGACGGCGGGCGAAACGCTCGTTGTCGTGGATGATGCCCAATTGGGTGACGGCACGAACCAGGTGACGCTCTCGGCGAAGAACGACGACTCGATAGAACTCGTCGCCGTCTCTGCAGCCGGGGCTAAATACGTCGCTGCCGGCGCGACCGTGGCGGTGAACACCATGGCGGGAAACGTCGGCACGATGGTGAAGAATGCTGCCCTTAAGGGCACGGACGTCAAAGTCGAGGCTCTTGCCGACCGAAAAGCCAAGTCGACCCTCGTCTCGGCTTCTGCTTCGCTTGCCGCAGGGCTTGCCGCCAACGTCTTCTCGACCCGCGTGGGCGGGACGGGGAGCTATGCGGAACTCTTGGGCGAGGGCGACGCGGGTACTTCCGCGACACTTGAAAAATTTAAGGGCGACTACGGCGCACTCTCAAAGAAGGAGCTGACAACGGGCGCCGCGGGCGGCGCCTCTGAGGGCGAAGTGAAGGCCGAAACCGAAGCCAAGTCGGATCTTGTCAAGGGCACGGGCGTGATGTCGGTCAATTCGACCTTCGAGGGCTCAAACTCGGTCACCCTTGCTGCGAAAGAAGATGCCAAGGCGGGTTCAGGCATTGATGCTGAACTCGGACTCGGCACGGCGGGCGCCGTCGGCATCGGCGCGTCGGTGGTCACCGTTGACCGCGTGATGGGTGCCTCCGTCACGATGAGCGGCGGCGGGATCAATGCCAAGACCGCGGAGATTACGGCAAGCGCCGGAGCTGACGACAGTCTCAAGGTCCATCAGGGATCTGCGGGCTTAGTGGGCGGCAACGCCTCCTACGTTCGAGAGCAAGTCTCGGGCGGCGTGACTGCTGTTGTTGAGAATCAGGCTAATGTCAAGGGCGAGTCGGTTCACATCACGGCGAAGAACGACTCGTCCGTAACGGCCGATGCCTTCGGCGTTGCCGCAGGCGCAGTGGCCGTCGGCGCGCAGATCGCGAAGATCAAGGATGCCTCTTCCGTCGTCGTGAAGCTCGAAAACTCGAACTTCGTTGGTGACGTCAAGGCGACCGTCGACCGTGCGCAGCGCCTCCAAGCAGAAGCAACGGCTGGCTACGGCGGCGCGGTGGCGGGTGCGGGCGCCGTCACGGAGATCAGCGACAGCGGCAAGGCACAGGCAACGCTCACGAACGTCTCAGCATCCGGCGCCTCTTTTGAGACGGCGGTGAACCTTCACCCCGAACTCAGCGTCAAGTCCTACGCTGCGGGCGGCGCTTTGGGTGTCTCCGCGGGCGTCGTCCAGGCGACGGCGGAAGAATCGGGCGAGGCGACGCTTGTCGTTACGGGCGGTGAGCTTAAGAGCGACGAAGTGAAGCTCTCGGCTTTGGCTGGCGAAAAGACGGACAAAGAGTCCGATGCGCTGCGCCTCACGGGCCGCGTTGAAGGCTATGGCGGCGCGGCCGTTGCAGGCCTTAACTTCAATACGGTGAATCTGAGCAACACGGCGAAGGCTTCTCTCAGCGTGGACGGCACTGCGTTCCGGGCGGCTGAAGAGAAGATCGCCGGCACAGCAGCCCAACTCCGCATGGGCGGCTACGGGCTCTACGACGCCTCGGCCGACGCCGTCGCGGCGGGCGGCATTCTGGCAGCAGGCAGCAACGACCTCACGGTGGTGCACGGACTCGAGTCCGAAATGACCCTTAAGGGCAGCGCGACGACGCTCGGGTCGCTTGACGCTGCGGTAGAAAATGCCGAAAGCGCGAAGATTCTCGGTGAATCCGCTGGGGGCGCCCTCATCAACGCAGATGGCAACGATGCGGTGCGTACCACTCATGAGGACATTTCGAGCGCCGCACTGACGGTTGCGGGAAGCTTCACGACCGCCGGAGACATGAGCTTTGAGGCCGCGTCCAATTCCGACCTTCTCATGACGGCCGACAATACCAAGGGCGGCCTTGCCGCGCTTTCGGGCGCCGTGGGGACGAACACCATGGAAGGTTCGACGGCCGTACGGGTGACGGACGGCGCCGCGCTTTCTGCTGGCGGTGATCTGCGGCTTGGCGCGCTCAACGCCTGGACGCTCGGCGCCGCCTCGGGCGACCATCTCGTGAAGTCTGAGGTCTACGGCGCGATTGCCGGCGGCGGCATAAAGTTTACAAACACGGTCGAGCGTTCTGCCGACGTGTCGGTAGGCAAGAATGCATCGCTCTTTGCCGGCGACTCGATCACGGCCGAGGCGAAGAGCACGGGTGATGCGGATGTGCGCGTGCTCGCGCGCACCGCGGGCGCCTTCAACGCATTGGGCGCCACAGTTGAGAGTTCAGTGAAGAACGCCAACACCGTTTCGGTCGAATCGGGGGCGGTCCTGCGCACGCAGTCTACCGAAGGCGTTGTGGCGCTTGCCGCCACGGGTGAGGACCAGCTCGAGCACGAGGCGCTCACCCGCATTGAGGGTTCAGCGCTTGCCAACGCGAATTCGAACGCCAAGGTCACGGTGGAGCGCACAAACACCGTCAGCCTCAAGTCGGGCGCCGAAATCCGCTCGGGCGGTGAGGTGCTCCTCAATGCCGGCGCGGCTGCGGACGGCACGCAGTCGAAGCTCGAGATGCAGAACCGCGCGGAGTCCTTCTCCTACGCGTTCCTCTCGGGCATCAGTGCCGACCTCAATGCGAAGACAAAGCTTTCGGGCATCGTAGACGTCGCGGGCAAGGTTGTCTCGACCACCAATACGGCGGTTACGGGCGATTCGGGCGACTACATGATCACGGGCGACTCGCTTTCGCACTACTGGGGACAGCTCAAAGCCGACGACAAGTCGACGCTCGCCGTCAAGGGAAGCGGCAAGAAGGATGCTGCCGTCGAAGAGACGGGCCGCATCAACGTCACGGGTTCGATCGACGCAGGCGTCAATACCAAGGCTGACATCGTGATCTCGGGGCTGCTCAACCCCGAGGGGAGCGATGCAGAAATCGCCGGCTCGCAGAACAAGCCCACTGTCAAGGTTGAGGCGGGCACCGAAGAGGCGAAAGAGAGCATTCTCAGCAGCATCTCCGGTCCGGTTTCCGAATCCGAAGGCAACGTGTACTGGGAGCGCTACGCGGAGCTCGAGAAGATCCTCCGAGAATATACGGGCGCGACGACAGAAGCCATCGTCGGCTATCAGGCCGAATTCGAGGCGCTTGCCGCCCTTATGGAACAAAAGGGGCTTGGCGAATGGGTGACGCTCGAGTTTACGGAAGACGGCAAAACGGTTACGCAGCGTACCTTCGTGCCGATTGAGAAGAGTGAAGAACTCTACGTCGCTGTGAACGTCATTACCGTCTCAGGCGGCAGCATCAAGCTCAACGCCGCCGAAGTGACGGGGTCGGGGACTATTTCCGCCAACGCAGCCGAAGGCGTGTGGATCAAAAATGAGTCCAACGCCTCGCTCAAGGTGGGCGACATCGTGATTCAGGCCAAGGGCGGCGAAATTGAACTCAACGGCGTTGCGGCCGACGCAAGTGCGCTCAAAGAGGCGGGCTTCCAAGGGAACGTTCGCTCGAGTGACAACACGGCCGATCCGGTGATCAGCATCGAGTCGGAGGCCAAAACGGGCTCCTACATCGTGAAACACGCGAAGGACGAATCAGGGAAGCCGTTTGAAGAGACGGTGACGCCTTCCACGAACTTGGTTCTCACGGGCGAAATCCGCAACAACGCGGCTGACGTAAGCATCTCGGCAAAGGACGGCGACCTGGTGTCCCTCGGCGACGTGGGAGCGTCCGGCACCCTCACCTTGACGGCAAAGGGTTCGATCATGCAGTCCTACACATCGGGTCTCACGAACATCGGCGGCGATGTTCCGGGGAACGCGTGGCAGACCGAGATCGGCCAAATCAGCAGCAAGGATAACTACGATTCTTCGAAAGACCCCAGCACGACCTCCGTCTCCTCCAATGCCCAAGCACCTTCGGGCGGCCGATGGGTGGCGGGCGGCGCCATCATTATCTCGGGCGACCTCATCAACCTCAACGGCACCGTACAGTCGGGCTACGACACCTATGAGCTCACGATCAACGAAACCGTGCTTGAGGCGAAGATCTCTGAGATCCGCGAGGCTTGGCGTCGGGCGGGGAGCCCCACCAACATCGATGTGAAGAGCTCCGCCTATCGACTGCAGGCCGAAGAAGCTGTGAAGACGGACGACGGCTCCTACAAGCTCCTCGTCGCCGCCTGGTATGACCCGGTGAAGGATCGGATCGTCATGGACGACGTCCTCCCCGAAGGCGGGAGCATCTTCATCACGGGCAAGATTGCCAGTACGGGCGGCGGCAAGATCTTTGCGTCGGACGGATCGGCTGACGTGCGGTTTAATGCCGGCAATCACGACGTTCTCACCGGCCGCATCGATACCGGAAGCTCAAAGGGCGTCGTGCAGTTCACCGACCTCTTCTGGAGCGACAGCAAAAAGGGTACGGGCGCCAAAGTCACGCGCTGGCAGGACGGGAAGACCACCGAATATCTGGTGGATCACAACGGCCAAGCGATAGGGAAGGAAACAGTCAAGAACGGCATCCAGAACTATTCGCCCAAGGACGGACTCCTCTATGTCTGGACCGAGGGGACGGTTTCGGGCTCGACTGAGACGCAGTACTACGAATACATGGCGAAATGGTGGGGCGGCGCCGACGACAAGCTAAAGGACGCTTTTGAAACCGAAAAGACGACGGTTACAAAGTCCGGCGATCTCTATCAGGGGGCGACGATCACCGACCAGCTGACGCGCCCCAACAAGGGCGGCGATCAGGACGCCAACTTCTACGCCTGGATGGACGTACTCGCTCAGACCGACACGGGCTACCAGGTGACGAAGAAGAAATGGAAGACGGGGTTCCTCGGCTGCCACAAATGGACGAGCTACACGATCACACGCGACACGACTTCAAAGCGCATGGTGACCTACACCGTGAAGGCTGACAAGGATGTCTCGGTCGGCTTCCTCAAGGGCTCGAACACCGTGGACATCACCTCGAACCGGTCGATCCACCTCGGTAACTCGATTACCGCGCAGGGCGGCACCATCAAACTGAATGCGGGCGGCGACATTCGTGCGGAGAGCGCCGGAGCGTCGCTTAACGGCGCAGACACGATTAATCTGACCGCGAAGGGCGACATTGGTTCTTCGCTCCGTCCAATCGCGCTCAAAGGCGGCTCGGGCGAACTTAAGCTCGGAGCGGAGGCTGCGAACATCCACATCGACGGCACGAACCTCGGTGCGGGCCGCACTGTTTCTTCGGACGGACTGCTCGCCGGCTCGACCCTCAGCGTGGCCGTGCGCGGCGACCTCCAGGCAGCGAAGGCGCAGGGCAAGGACGTGACGCTCTCGAGCGTCGAGGGCGGCGTGAAGGTGAACGACCTCAGGCAGCTCGAAGCCGCAGGCACCCATGCTGTCAATATTTCCGCCCTGAAGGACGTTGAAGTGACGGCCTCTCAAGGCGACCTCGGTCTCGGCTTCATTGAATCGAAGTCGGGTGACGTGGTTCTCACAGTGGAAAACGGATCGGTCTACGACGCTTCGGGCGCTGCGGATGCGTCGGATGTCTCCGATGAAAAGCGCCTCGAGGCGTGGAAACGTGCGGGCCTCATCAATGCGGATGGCTCGAGCACGGGTGACACGCTCTGGAAGGCGGACGTCGAGGCTGAAAAGAACCGCATCACGCAGGCCTACGCCCGGATGGAGAGCTACAAGGCCTTCAAAGAAAAGGGCGGTGAGCTCACGGATGCTCAGCAACAGGACTACACAGACCTGCAGGCGATATACGGGGAGTTCGCGAGCGCTGAAGCGGCCGTCTTGGCCATGGAGCAGGACGACACCTCGAGTCTCGGCAAGCTTGTCGCGAGCCGCGAGAACTACGGCTGGACCGAGAACGACCTGCTCTACTCGATCGCCGACACGATCATTAATTCGGAAGGCTCATCGACCACGACCGCGCGCGCAACGAACGTCCGGGGCAAGAACGTCGTGATCAACGCGGCGAACGCGGGTTCGGTGGGCGAAGTGGGTGAGACCGTCACCGGACGTCTCTCAGACGAGGACGAGACGAAGCGCCTCGCGCTCCTCAAAGCCCTTTCTCGTGCCGACATCGGTGACTTCTCGAGCAAGGACGGAGAGGTTTCCGTCACGCTCAAGATCCCCGTCACCATCGATGCGTCGGGGAAACTCACCGTGAATGCCCGCGACAACATCTTCCTGGAGTCGCCTGAAGGCTCAGGGCTTGCCGTCAAGGAAATCGTTTCCGAGAAGGGCGACGTGCGCGTTACCTCGCGCGGCGGCATTTCGGCGGCAGAGGGTTCCGGGCTTGTGAGCGGCAATACCGTGACGCTGCGCGGCGGCACGGGCGGCATCGGCGCTGCGGACGCCTACCTAAAGATCCACTCGGATCCGGCAAAGTGGGCCGCCGTCAATGCGGGCGGCGACATCTTCATTGAGGCCGTTGATGCGAACGGGGCGCTTGGCGACATGACGCTCTATTCGCTCGCGGGCGACAAGGATGTCTCGCTAAAGGCCAACAACCTCTACGCGTACTCGGGCGACAAGCTCGGAGACGACTACGACGACTTCGCTGAGCTCGGCTACATCCAAGGGCAGACGCTCAACTTCGAAGTGCTCGGCGACTTCGGTACCGAAGACAATGCGCTGCGGGTAGGCACCGCCTCAACGGTGAACTTCTCCGAGTCCGTGGGCAACGTGCGGCTGCACGGTATGGGTGAATCGGGAGAACTCGCGATCAACGGCATCAACGCTTCGGGTGTGGTGGACATTGACTCCGAGGGCGGCTTAAAAGTCGGCGCCGTGAAGGGCGATTCAGTTGAGCTCGACGCCGTGAAGCAGATCACGCTTACGGGCAATTTGGAGTCGACGGGTGAGAATAAGGACCTCGCCGTGACGTCGGAAGAGGCCGGGATCGAGCTTGCTGACAACTCGACCGTCCGCTCCAAGGGCGGCGTGAAGCTTGACGCAAAGGCGGGCGAGCTGAAGTTCACGGGCGGCGTTGTTGAGGCTGCAGGCGATGCATCGCTCCATGGTAAATCTGTCACCGCGACTCAGGGCAACCTCAGTGCTGGCGGCCGGATCGAAATCGGCGCCACGGGCGGCGGCATCGATGCGGCAGGGCTCCAGACCCAAGCTGGCGCGGGGACACTCATCACCGCTGTGGGCGGCGGCATTGCGCTATCGGGCGGCTCCTCGATTGAAGCCGCGGACGACGTGAAGATCTCGTCTGAAGAGACGCTTGACCTCGCCAATGCGACGGTTAAGTCCACAGCGGGCAAGGTTGAGCTCGACGGTCTCGCAGGGGTCGTCGCGAAGGACGCTACGCTCTCGGCAGCCAAGGAGGTTACGGTCACGGCAAAGGAAAATGTTGAGGTCTCGAATTCCACCGTTAAGGCCGCTTCGCTCGCGATCACTGCGGCGCAGAACCTCACCGGAACTGGGCTGGAGGGCACGATTACGGGAGCGGCCGCGCTCACGGCCGGTGGAAATCTGGTGCTTGACAGTGCAGTTATCTCGGGCGGTACAGTGAACGCAGTTGCCGCGCAGGGGCTTTCCGCACGCGGAGCTGCCATCGATGCGACTGAAGGTACCCTCACGCTCACGGCTGAAGCTGCTGACATCGACGCCTCATGTGTAAACATCTCCGCAGTGGGTGCGGCCACACTGACGGCCGGTCAGAATCTGAAGCTCGCGCCGTCAGGCGACACTGTTGCAAGAGTAACGGCGAAGTCGCTTTCGGCCACTGCAGGCGGTGCTCTCGACGCTTTGCGGCTTGAGGTTGCAGTTAAGGAAGCATCATCGTTCCGATCGAACGGTCTGCTGACGCTCACTGACGCCAATGTCTCGGGCGGGTCGCTCCGCGCCGAAGGCGACGCAGGGGTTGAAGGCTCTCGCATCAAGGTCGACGTGACGGGCAATGGCTACAACGAGGGTAACCGCGGCGACTACGAAGGCGTCGTTACCTTCAAGTCCTCCAAGGGTCCCGTCACCTTGACGGGAGCCGACGTCAAGGCCGATAAGGGCGACTTCTTCGCGCGCTCTGAAGGCGACCTCAACGTCGAAACGGCAGGCTTCAAGATTCAGGACGGCGGCCTTGGCTTCAAGAGCACGGGCGGCGACCTGACGCTCGCCGGCGCCACTGGCCTCAAGGGCGATTTCCTTGAAATGGAGGCCCATGGGTCGATCGGCATGGAGGACATGGAGCTCTCGGTTGAGGAAATTCTGCGCATTTCCGCGGGCGGCGACATCAACTCCCGCAACCTTCAGCTCGAGATCACCGAGGACGAGAACGGTGTGGGCGGCAAGGCCTACTTCGAGGCAACGACGGGCACCGTGCACCTTGAAGGGAGCACGATCACCGCCAAGACCTCGGACGGCTTCATCGGCGACATGACTGTGATTGCGGGCAAAGACGCCCGGCTCGACGACGTCTTCACGCCAGAAAAGAACGTGAAGGCCGAGGGCATGTCGATCCGCGCCGGCGATGCGGTCAACTTCGGCGAAGGCACTGTTGCGCTCGAGACCAAGAAGGACCTCACCGTTGAAGCGAATCACCTCACGGGCGACCGTATCGCGGCAGAGTCCGTCTTGACGGCAGGCAGCGCGCTTTCAATTTCGGTGAAGGAGGATCTGCATGTCGAGGAAGGCGTCCAGGCTTCCGGCCAGAACGTGAAGTTCTCGTCGAAGGACTTTACGCTCGCCGACCGCACGACAGTGCGCGGCGGATCGACGGCTAAGATCGACGCTTCGGGCGAGGTTGCCTTCACGGGCGACGTCCTCGTAACGGCGGACGACTCCGTCGGGATCGGCGCGGCATCTGGCGGCATTACCTTTACGGGTGCTGTCACGGTGGGCGACGAGACAAAGGCGGAGAACAAAGCGAAGGTCACGCTCAAAGCGGCGGGCAGCATCCTGCAGCGGGAGGTGTCGGGCAACGCGGGCGTGCGCGGCTCGAGCCTTGAAGCTCAGTCTTCGGGCGGTTTCGTGAAGCTCGATGCCCGCGAAGGCGGAACATCCGGTGAGGGCGGCAACGCCTTCACGAAGGCTGAAATCGAGTCTGCGGGTGACGTCGTCTTTGGGTCGACCGGCCGCACAACCGAGCTCGCTGTCAACGCATCGAAGAATGGCACCGTCTCGGGTGACCTGCGCGTGCAGGGCGAACGAGGTGCGGTCATCTTCACCAACGGTGTTTCGGCTTCGGGTGAAGTGGCGGTGAATGCCGCTGCAGTGCAGGGCAGCGATCTCTCGGCCGACGGGCGTCTGGCCATCGTCACTGCGCTCGAGAAGAATGCGCCTAAGGGTGCGCCTCAAGGCGTCGTCTTCTCCGGCGGGCTCTCAGGCAGCATCGTGACGGTCTACGCCGGTTCGGGCGACGTTGTGATTGAAGGGCCCGTGCGCTCCACTTTGGGCGAAGTAGACGTCTACCGGCTCGACCAGACCGAGCGCGGCGTCGTCCGTGTGGGCGAAGCAGATTCGGCCCATACGCTCGTGGTCTTCAATGCGCGCGGCGATGTGGTTGCGGGTCCGATGCATTCGGCCGACACGCTCTACGCGTTCGCCGGATGGGAAGGCCGAGTCTACGGGCGGAGCGGCTTCACGAGCGACGTCCACAAGGCTGGTGCCGTGGAGCATGCAGAGCCGATCGGCCTCGTGCCGGATCTCTCGGAGTGGCTGAACCTTGACGCAGCAGAGCTCGACCCATCGGCGCTGCCGCGGCTTAGCTTCACTGCGAGAAACCTCGAGTACGCCGACACGGACCGCATCGGACCGTGGCGCTTCCTCCTCGAAGACCTCACGACGCCTCTTGGCAGCTGGCTCTTCCTGAGACTGCGGCCAGATGCGGCGGAGGACGATCAGGCGGACGAAGCACTCCTCGAAGGCTTCCCCGCCCGGAAGGACGGCGTGATCCGGGATCTCCGTGAACCGACGAAGGAGGACTTCGGCTGGATCATGACGAGTCTCTGACCTTGGGTGAAGTGCAGGGAGGCGTGCTGCGGCGCGCCTCCCTGCAAACTGCAGATATAGGCTTCGGTTCCGCGGAGCACCTGTGTGCAGGAGATGCGCTTGTGCGGGCCGGTTCTGTTCGCTCGGTGCTCTGTTTGAGCATGAGGCGCTCCAGAGGGTTCCAACCCTGCCGCTGACTTTGCGGACTTTGACCAGACGGATAAGTCAGGTTTTCAAAGTTTCGTTAGGTTTCTGGCTCGTCTCGAACGGTGCAGATCAAGGCTAAAAAGGCCGGAGCATCGCAAAAGGGTGCGTCGGCCTTCTTTTTTTGAATTCGAGTCAGTATTGAAAGGCAAAAAAATAGGTGCCGAAAGGCTTTTCAGACGGTGTTTTCGAACCTGCTGCAGCGCCTGTTTTCTGGCCGACCAACGTTGAAAAAGAAGCGAATCGAACAACCAAATCACTTGAATTTCAACCAATTGGTCGACAAATGATCGGCACATTGAGAGTGGTTGATAAGGTCGGGGTTGGGGAAGGTAATTTACCTAGATGA
>CAVCHM010000039.1:0-19361 GCA_963602135.1 bacterium
GCACGGGATCGCCCTCGTCTACCGGCAGCTTGACGGCAAACTCAACGCGCTCCGAGGCGCCGGGCTTGGTGGCCACGTTTTCCAGATACTGGTCGGGCGTAAGGATGTCCGCCAGGATCGCGCCTAGCTGCACCTCGCCCAAAATGCCGCGCGCCTTCACGTTGCCCAGCACGCGCTTAAGGTCGCCCACGCCGGTGGCGATAGATTGCATATCGCCCAGCCCCTTGTACACGGCCTCGAGTTGGTCGCTCACTTGCTTAAACGATGCGGACAGACGATCGTTGAGCGTACGGGAAAGTTTCTCGTCCACCGTCGCGCGCATCTGATCGAGCTGCATATTGTTGTCCTTGCGGATGGCACCCAGCTGGACATCGACCGTCTCGCGCACCTTGTCCAGGCGGTGCTCGATGCCCTCGCGGTTGGCGCCAAGCTGTTGGGCTGTCTCACGGCGCAGGTCATCCATGCGGTCGCCAGTCTGCGAGAACTCGCGCGCAATGGTCAGGTAGCGTTGCTGCTCCACGGCGGCGTCGGTCGTCTGCTGCTGCGCGATGGCATTTGCCGTGCGGCGGGTTTCTGCCAGCGCGACGTTGAGGGCATCGAGCGTGCTATTGGCCTGCTCGAGCGCAGCCAGCATCTCTGCCCCGCTATCGCCGCGCTCTCGCAACTCGGCACGAAGGCCTTTAAGCTGCAGGGCGCAAACCACAGCAACTCCCACCGCCACCAAGGCAATCACAACAAGCGCAATATCAATAGCAGACATAGGCTCCGCCCAACAAACTCAATCGATCACCAATCAAAACCGCGATCAATCTTACCCCGCCACACGCACCGGGCGCCCGGCCCCTTCTTGGGTGCCCCTCTCCTCCGCATATTCCATAATGCGGCGCGCCGTTTTCCTGCTCACCTTTGAGTCATCGCCGGCCAAGTATGCGTATACGTCTCCTTTATTCAGGTGCAGAGCACGGCAGATGCCATAGCGCGTTACACCCGATTCCTCCAATGCTTCCAGTGTTCTCTTTCTCATCAGGGCGTTCACCCTTCTGTCGGCCGCTGGCTTTTCTTTCACCCCTCTATACGCGTGCCAAACGTTGGCGTAACGATTGGGGAGCTTATCCTCGGCGCATAGAGATGCCAGGCTACCCGCTTGGCCATACAGAGACAAAACACCTCGATAGCTCTCTTCCATCCACGAGCCCTCGGATAAACCCAGAACGTATTCGGCTTTTCCCTGCGCCAAAGCGAGCAAGAACAGAGGCTCCGCCACGCGCGGCGCAACCGTCGTCGCCTGCTCAACCAGTTTTCTAAAACTCAGCGACTGTTGCCCGGACAGCTCTCGGCAATAGCCTTTCAAAAATCCCTCAAAAGTCAGATTCAACCGAGCACCTCCTTTTTGTATTGCCTGTATGCACAGACCATCTCTTGATAGCTTCGCTCCGAAGGCGACGACGCCAGCGCTTCTCCCTCGTCGAATATAAGCCGTTCGAGCAGATCCCAATCAAGTCGGTCGACGAATGCCTGACTATGAAGATCGACGATGTCGTTCGGACGGTAGGCATAGAGCTTCATTACCGCCAGGTCCTCCAAGGATGGCGTAAAGTACCTGATAAAACGCGCCCCAATATCCAAGGGAATCAAACGATCTTCGTAATTGAATGGCATCTGGTTACAATACGCCACTGCCATACCATTCACCTCGGGGTATCGAGCTATGATCTCGCGGAGGCACCTGTCTGCCTCAAACACATCAATGTCATGTGTAACCGACCGATTCGTCACATCGTTTAGCATGAAGGCGCCTCCTCCCACCAATACAACGCTCGGCCTGTCGTCTCTTGGACCTATTTCCAGCTCCGCCTCTTCGTCAATGCCCAAAAGAGTCTGCTCTAAATCCTGCTTATGCATAGCAAATCCTATTATTATTCATCTTCAATAATACTATTCAGTCGCACGATAGGACCCACAGGATGCAAGAATTCTGCTCGTGGCGATAATCCCTACACCCTAGAAGTCCTAATGTGACAAACGTTAACTCTCCCAGCCGGCGCGAACGGTTGTTATGACATCGCCTAGGCGCTGGCCGAGGGCTGACAGATGTTGGAGCACTTCGCTGGGCGAGGCACCGTTGAGGATGCAGGTGAGTGCATACGAGACCAAGAAAATCGCCGCAAGTCCTAACGGAATGAGCACGATCATCGCTAACGTGCGCAGGCGCTGGCCCACGCGGCGGTGACGTGTGCGGCGCTTGTCAAACGCAAGCTCCTGCGCATATGAATCTTGTTGTACGGAATAGTTCTCTGGCGCCGATCCGCCCGCAGGCGAAACCGCGGGCGTGGCATTTTGCGCAGGGGACTGGGCGGCTACCCCTTGCATTTGCATCTCCATGAGCCGTTGCTGCTGACGCAACATGCGCTCAGCTTGTTGCTGCGGAGTCTCAAGAAACAGGTCCATGCTGGCCTCCTCAATCGGAGCATTCGACGCTTGCGCCCAGCATCCCGCACCGCCAAGGCCACGGCAACGCAATCCGTAGCAATAGCTGCAAAGTCTCTTTTGCCCAAAAGCTGTCGAAAACCTCAACAACTCCCCTACCAGCACTTTCTCTGAGCTTTTTTATCGAATGATCTTTCGCCCTTCCACCAGCCCGCCAACTAACCAAAATCTAACCAAAAGCTTGACGAAAATTGTGAAGACAGGGACCCCAAACAAAACGTGCCGCCCCATAAGGGGCGGCACACAAACTTATTATCAGCTTTTCTGTAACGAGCATGCGACGACTCAACGCCGGAGCGCAGGGCGGGGAAACCTTTGCCTCGCGCGACCCTGCGAAGCCGTGAGCGAGAGGGAAAGGTTTCCCCGCCCTTCGTTCCGTGGTCGGTGAGGACAGACTACATGCCCGCGAGACCACGGGCGGCGGTGGCGCACATAAACGCCAAGGCTAGAATCACGAGCGAGCCCGCGATGTCAACCAGCACACCCATTGCGCGACGCTCAAACAGCCAGCTCTCAAAGTGCGGGGCAACGTTGCGCCAGACACGCCACAACAAGATGCCCATGCCGATGACGCCGGGGATATTGAGCAGCAAAATCTCGGAGCACAAGAGGCCAATCAGATTGCCGGCGGCAAAGCCCGCATCGCCCTCGCAGTACTTGCGATAAATCATGTACAGCATGTACGCCACAAACGGCTGCAGGCACGCAGAGATAAACGTAACCACCATCGAGGGGTCCTGAGAAAAGACATCGGTGAGCTTATCCACACTCGTGGCATCTTTCGAAGCCAAGAACAAGCCAATGACCACCACGGGCACCACGCCCAAGATAACCTCGACCATCGTAAACAGTTTGGCGGTCAGGTCTTCGCTCGCCGTATTCAAATGAGGCGCCCACTCAGGATGAGCATGCGCACCGACCTTCTTGTCTTTCTCGGCACGATCGGCCCTTTTGCCCTCGGCAACCCGACGGCCAGGATCCTTGCGAGTTCCCGCCGCAGCAACCCGAGCCCGAGACTTCTTACCCATAAAAAACACCCCATCAGGTAGTAGATAAACTAAAAGTCGCTACCCAGTGTACCCCACCCATGAACGGTGCCGTCCCAACCAGCCCCCATACAAAAACGTGCCGCCCCATAAGGGGCGGCACACAAGCTTTAATATCAGCTCTTCAGTAACGAGCACGCGACGACCCGAAGCCGGAGCGCGGGGCGGGGAAATACCTTTGCCTCGCGCGACCCTGCAGAGCCGTGAGCGCGAGGGAAAGGTATTTCCCCGCCCTGCGCTCCGCAGCAGCTAGCGTCACGCGCTAGTAGTTCACCACCTGCTCCTCAAAGTACGCCTTCGGGTGGTTACAAACCGGGCACACCTCGGGTGCCTCGGCACCCACATGCAGGTGCCCGCAGTTCAGGCACTTCCATACCTTCACGCCCTCGCGCTCAAACACCTCGCCCGACTCAATGCGCTCGACAAGCTTGTTGTAGCGCTCCTCGTGAGCCTTCTCGACAGCACCGACGCCGCGGAACTTCTCGGCGATCTCGGTAAAGCCCTCCTCCTCGGCGGTCTTGGCGAACTCGTCGTACATCGTGGTCCACTCGTAGTTCTCGCCCGCAGCGGCATCACGCAAGTTATCCAGGGTGTCGGGAACGGCGCCGTCGTGCAGATACTTAAACCACAGCTTGGCGTGCTCGGACTCGTTGCCTGCGGTCTCGGCAAAGATATTCGAGATCTGAACGTAGCCATCCTTCTTGGCCTTAGATGCGTAGTAGCGATACTTGGTATGCGCCTGGGACTCACCGGCAAAAGCGGTCTCGAGGTTCTTCTTGGTTTGGGAGTTCTCAAAATCCATAGGTGTACTTCCCTTCAACATATGCCGCCCGTAGGCTTCGAGCGGCCTTGTATTTAGGATGCCCTCAAGCCGAGAATTTAAACCTTACAATCCTCTTCTTCAGATTCGGGTTGGCTACACGCTTAGCCAGCGGTCACCCTCCACGCGGCAAAAGCCCTCACGCTCCAAGTCGGCCAAAATGCCTGCGACAAGATCGTGATCGACCGGCTCGCGGCCTGCCGCCGCCTCCATTTCGTTGACACCCGCTACGGCCTCGGCGAGTGTGATGCCCGCTGGCTGCCCATCGCGCGCAGCCAGCAGCATGCGCACAATATGGGCGCGCTTTTGACGGCGCGAGCCCTCAAACTTGGACTGACGGCTATAGCTCGCCGAGCGCCTGGACGGATTGGGCAGCGTCTTCTTAAGATACGCGCCATAATCCAACAGCGCGTAATACCATGCGCGCGGCGTGTCGGCATCATCGAGCGGCACGGCAAAGGGCGCAATCTCATCCGCCGTCGCGCCGGGAGCCGCCGGACAGGTGGCCTGAATCAGCGGCACCAGCTCGCGATCGGGAACGGCCGGCACATCGGGAAAGAAATGATGCAGAAAGACCGTGCGCACGTTGGTCTCCAGATACACACCCGGTAGATCGAACGCAAACGACCGGATGCCCTGCGCCGTCGCCGGGCCAATACCGGGCAGGGCGACCAGGTCGCGCGTCTCACGTGGAAACTTCCCGTCCCAGTCCTCTACAACGCACTGAGCGGCCTTGTGGAGCGCCAGGGCGCGTCGGTTGTAGCCCATCCCCTGCCAAGCGTCCAAAACATCGGAAGGCGCGGCCTGGGCAAGCGTCTGCACGGTCGGAAAGCGATCGAGCCACGCGGGCATACGCGTCTCCACGCGCGGCACCTGCGTTTGCTGCAGCATAACCTCGGAAAGCCAAATAATGTACGGGTCGCGTGTGCGGCGCCACGAAAGGTCGCGATAACGCAGGACCCCTTCCGAACGAATCATCGAACGAAAGGGGTCCTGAATCATGGCTACACTCCTTGTGCGGCGCTATTCTTCCCGGCAAGCGCACGCACAGGTGGCGTACTCGGGAAACGCATCGCGGTCGGCGAACTTGGAATCGACGGCCGGGAACTGGCGGCGAGCGACGATATCGCCCAGCGAAACGGAATCGAGGTAGTCGCGCATCAGCGCCTGAGCTCCGGCCCACAGGGAATGATAGCAGCACGTACCCATGCGCGCACAGTCGCCATCGGGCGCAGTGCAATCGCTCATGACCATGGGGCCCTGAACGGCCTCGACGACCTGTCGGATGGTGACATCGTCGGGGCTGACCTTAAGACGCATGCCGCCATGGACGCCACGCAGGCTCTCCACAATACCGGCCTGAACCAAACCATGCTGGATCGAACGGGCAAACGAATACGGGACATTGACCTCTTCGGCGGCAGTGCGAACAGAAAGCAGACGCTCCGGGTCCTCGGCAAGCATCGCGAGCATGCGAAGGGCGTAATCAGTCTTCCTCGATATGTCCATTTTTCCCCTTTCAAGGAATAGGAACAGCCCGAACGAGCTCCGGGGCCGAGCTTACGTCGAGACGTCAATGACCGTATGGACGCCCAAATAGCAAAACGGGTGCCCACTGAATGCCGTGTTTGAAGCCTCTTGCATCAAAAACGGCCCACAGTGCAATTCAGTATAACCTAACCCCCTGCTTCGTTGAACTGGTGTTGCGCAACAAACGCCTTGTTTGAACACATGTCTCAAACGGAACTTGTCCGGGAATTGGAAGGATTTGCTTCTGGGCGAAAGGAGCCGATGGGATCGAGGTCCTATCAAACGCAAAAAGCCACGTCCGAAGACGTGGCTTTAATTGCGTTGGCGGGAAGTACGGGGCTCGAACCCGCGACCTCCGACGTGACAGGCCGGCGCTCTAACCAAACTGAGCTAACTCCCCAGGCAGTCGTTCGCGTTTGTTTCCGCTCGCGTGCGCTGCGGGGATTAGTATACACAGAAGTCTGTCCGCCGCGCAACAACTTTTTTGAAAAAATTTTTGGGGCCATCCGGGAGGGTCTCCGGGGCTGGGGGCGGGGGTTAAGTTTGCTGCTCTACAGTCCTGCGCAAGACGGAAAGCACATTAAGTGCTTTCCTTTGCGTGCGGAACTCGCGACAAACTTAACCCCCGCCCCCAGCCCCGGAGACCCTCCCTGCCGTCACTTTGTTCGAGTCGTTGTTGTTCCTCGCCGCTTCCGCGGCTCGAGGTCCCCGTTCTCCTCGGCGGGGTTGTCTAAGGTTGTCGCTGAAGCTCTGCCTTTTGCTGAAAGAAAAACGGGAGACGCGATCTGCATCCCCCGTTTTTGTTGCGGTTACTCCAAGTCAATAAACTTGGTGCTCAGAATCTTGCCGTCCTTTACGAGCATTCTGGCCATGGTGGGGCCTCTGGTGCCTCTGGGGTAGCTGGCGCTGCCGGGATTGAGGACCAGGCAGCGGCCCACTTGGGCTTCTTTGGTTACGTGGGTGTGACCGTTGATGGCTACGTCTACGGATCCCACGGGCAGGTCTTCGCGGTAGTGGGCTACGGCGAATTTGAGGCCTTCGTAGGTGAAGAGGGCCAGACGGTCTACATCCGGGCCGTAGTCGCGGTAGTAGTCGTTGTTGCCTAGGACCGCTCGCACGGGGGCGATGGTGCATAGATGCTCGTAATCCATCTCTGAGGTGAGGTCTCCGGCGTGGATGATCAGATCTGCGCCCTTGAGCTCGTCCAGAAGCGCGGGCGAAAGATAGCCGTGGGTGTCCGAGATGATGTCGATGCGCTTGGCGCTTGCACTGTTCATGGGATCCCTTCTGCAAAACCGATTCGACGTATATACAAAAAGCCCCACGGCTCCGCAGACAATTGGTCTACAGGGCTGCGGGGCCAGTGTGCTAGAGGCTCAGGGCCTTCTTGAGCGGCACAACGCGGCGGCGCGAGACCGGCACGCGTTCGTCGACGCCTGTAATGCCCAGTTGGATAGCGCCCGAGGGCACCGTCTCGACATCTGTGACGCACGCCAAGTTGACGATATAGCGGCGATGAACGCGAAAGAAGCCAAAGTCGCAAAGCTTGGCCTCGAACTGCGCAAGCGAAGTCGTCGATAGAAAACGATCATCGACGGTATAGATACAGGAGTAATCGTCCTTGGCCATGATGAAGCGAATGTCATCCACGGGAATGAGGACTTTACGGCCGCCCTTTTCCACCGGAATGCGCTCGATGGTGGCTTTGCTGTCCGTGACGGGCTTGGCGCGCTGCATGACCTTCTCGATCGCGCGATCCAGGCGCGCCTCCTCAACCGGCTTCATTAGGTAATCGACGGCATCTACGTCGAACGCCTCGACGGCATGATCGCTATACGCGGTCACAAACACAATCGCCGGCGGATTCTTAAGCTTATGCAGTGCCTCGGCAAGCTGCAGACCAGAAGCGCCGGGCATCGAGATATCGAGAAATACGACATCGACGCGGCTTTCCATCAACATCTCAATGGCGGAGCGGACGCTCGACGCCTCAGTGATCGTGCCGATCTTGCCCGTCTGCTCGAGCAAGAAGCGAAGTTCCGAACGGGCCGGGGCCTCATCATCCACAATCATCGCACGCAGCATAGGGATTAAACCTTTCGTCAACAAACTACGCCGGGCATCCGCCGCTTGGCGTTGAGCCCATAGCCTTTTATTTTACTCTTGAATGTCAAAGATGCTCTCTGACAAATCAAGGTGCAGGAGCACTTTGGTGCCCTTGCCCGGCGCCGATTCGACGCGCGTATAAGAGTGCGGTCCATAAAAGCGATGGATGCGCTCAGAAATATTGTGCATGGCCACACCGGCGCCGCCGCCTTGCGGGGAACTGGCATCGGGGCGGGCGGAGCGCTCATCAAACAGCCTGGCGGCGGTGCCCTCGTCCATGCCCACGCCGTTGTCGGCTACGGCAATCAGGATTGCGTCGTCGCCGTCTTGATGGACGGTCACGTCGATCCGCAGGGCATCGTCATCGCCCATGCCATGCCGCACGGCGTTCTCGACGATGGGCTGGATTACAAAGGCCGGGACCAACGTGTCCTCGACATCCTCGGAGACATCGAAGGTCGCCAGTACGCGGTCCTCGCCAAAGCGCGCCTTCTCAAAGGTCAGGTAGCGCTTGGTCTGGGCGACCTCACGCGAAACCGGAATCAGGGAACCCGAGTTGTCGAGCGTGGCACGATAGAACGAGGAGAACTCGCGCAGCAGCTCGCGGGCGCGCAGCGGATCGGTGCGCGTAAACGACGCGATGGTGTTGAGCGTATTGAACAGAAAGTGCGGATTGATCTGCGCTTGCAGAGCACGAACCTCGGCACGGGCCGTGAGCTCTTTTTGCACCTCGAGCTCGTGGATGGCGAGCTGCGTGGACAGGATCTCGGCAAAACCCGAGGCGAGCGCATACTGGGTACGGTCGACGGCACGCGGGGTCTTGTAGTAGAACTTGAGCGTGCCGACGGTGCGGTCGCCCACCTTGATGGGCGCGATGATACCGGCGGGAACATGGTTGTGCGAGCCATCCGAACCCACCACGTCCACCACGCGGTTGAACGACTGCACGATGCCGTGCTCAATGACGTAGCGCGTGGCAAGCGTGTGGATGGGCGAATCGGGCAGCAGCTTTTCCTCGAACTCGCCCGCGCAGGCCAGCACGTTGCCCTCATCGGTGATGGCAACGGTCATGGCACGCGTCTCGGGCAGGATACGCCGGCACACCAAAAGCGCCGATTCTTGCGTCAGACCGCCCTTAATGTCCTCGAGCATGGCCGAGGCAACCGAGAGCGTCTCCTCGGTGTACTGGGAGCGTACCGAATCGGGATTGAGCGTCAAAAAGATAAAGATGCACAGGAAGATGCACAGCAGCGCACAGGCAATCACCGTGGCAATCGGCTCAATGCCAGTCACCAGGGCAAAGATAAAGTACGCCAACACGCAAACGGCGCAGACTACGGCGATGATGCGAAAGATTGAAATTGAATTATCGCGCTGGGCGCGGCGGTCGATCATTCAGCCCCCTCCAGGATGCTAATCAGTTGTGCGTCGCGCCAAAGTTCGTCCATGATCTTGGGCCAGAAACTCTGAAAACGCAGGTAGCTTGCGGCGTTTTGGCGGGCATAGGTCTTGGCCTCGTCAATACCATGACGCCAGATGCGCAGATACCCCTCGTGCTCGCGGGTAAACATGCTGCGAACCA
Organism: bacterium; assembly: GCA_963602135.1. Taxonomy (GTDB): domain Bacteria; phylum Actinomycetota; class Coriobacteriia; order Coriobacteriales; family Coriobacteriaceae; genus Collinsella. The sequence continues at coordinate 9,572 of CAVCHM010000039.1, forward strand.
TGGCGGTCTTGCGCACGCGGTCGTCGAGCTCGCGCGAGATCCACGGACCCGGATAGGGCATGAGTGATGCGGCCGTAACCGGAATGAGCTCCTTTTGGTGCGCGGCGAACGTCAGCTTGGCCCGCTCGTAGTACCAACGGTACACGTCCTGCATAAAGCGCGGCGAGCGCTTCTCGGACTCGGGCGGCAGGTGGCGCACGGCCCACTCGTTATCGAACCACACGTCATAGCCGAACATGCGCATGTTAAACAGGTAGTCCAGATCCTCGCCGCGGGTGATAAACGGGTCGAAGGCCACACGCGTAAAGGCGCGGGCGTGCAGGGCCATCAGGCCGCCGCATACGTAATTGGAGCGCGAGATGCGGGTGCCCGAGAGCGCCTTTTTCATCCAGCGATTGAACTCGATACGCTTGGTCCACCAGCGATGGCAAATGCCCACTTTGTCCGCGGGAGCCAGCGGCGACCCGTCGCGATCGTAAAAGTATCCGCTCTTGACTAAAATCGGCAGGCCCTGACGCGTCTGCTGGCCCAGCGCATAGGTCGCACGCTTCATAAAGTCGGCATCGATGACGGTCTCGTCGTCATCCAAAAACACAACCGCGTCGTGCCCCAGCACCGCCGCGCAGGCAAGACCCATGTTGCGGATGGCGCCGTAGCCGCGCAGGCTCACGCACTCGCCCGAGCCTTTGGGCGCAATCTGTGCCACGCGGTCGGCAACACGCGAAGCCTGCGTATTGGTAACGACGGTGACCTTAAGTGTGGGATGCGCATTAACGATTTCGTGCACGCGATGAGATACGTCGGCCGTGGCAGAAACCGGACAGACCACCAAGAGAATGATGCGCGGAATGTCGCGCACCTGTTCGAGCGAAGTCAGGCAGCGATCGAGTTCCGGGTTGGCGGCATTGAGCGACGTCGAGTGATCGTAGGTGCCGGGAGCGTTTGCTTGGGTATCATCGCCCGCCCAATATGTTGGGATCACAACCGTGGCGTTCATACCTTTACCCTCCTTGCAACACAAAAACGGGGCGCCGCCAAACACAGGCGACGCCCCGCGACCTAGCTGATTCCATCATACCCACTTGGGCTAAACATTGCTCGGAAGTCAGAATGATTTATGCGGCTACTTCCAAAAGAGTACTGCAGATAGGCACAATTGCTGTACTGAGCCCGGTTGCCTTACGCCGCCGCCTGAGCCATGCGGGACAGACGGACCAGCAGCACAAAGCCAACAACCAGCAGAACGCCAATAGAAAGGACACCCAGCGACGGGTTGCCGGTCAGCGAGGTGACGACCGACACTAGGAAGGTACCCATGACGCTTGCATAACGACCAAAGATGTCAAAGAAGCCGTAGTACTCGTTGGACTTTTCCTTGGGGATAATGCGACCAAAGTAGCTACGGCTGAGCGCCTGCACGCCGCCCTGGAACAGACCGACCATAATGGCAAGCACCCAGAACTCAAAGGCGGTCTTTAGGAAGAACGCGGCGAACAGCACAATACCCATGTAGGCGGCGACCGCCACCAGGATCATGTTGAGCGTGCCCACGCGTCCGGCGAGCTTGCCGTAGATGATGGCGGACGGAAAGGCCACGAACTGCGTAACGAGCAGCGCCAGCACCAGTTGGGTCGAATCGATACCCAGAGCCGAGCCGTAGCTGGTTGCCATGGAAATGACCGTGTGCACACCGTCGATGTAGAAGAAGAACGCGATCATGTAGACCAGCACGATCTTGTTGTGGCCGATCTCGCGCATGGTGTGTCCGACCTCGGAGAACACGCCGCCCACGATGTGGCCGATGGTGTCCTGGGGACCGCGCTCGCGACCGTACTTTTGCTTATAGGTGCGAATGAGCGGCAGGGTAAAGATAAGCCACCAGGCACCGGTGATGATAAACGACAGACGCGTTGCCAGCATGGTGGGGACGCCGAGAGCGGGGCCACCCATGATAAGCGCCAGGCAGATGATGAACGGCACGGTGGAACCGATGTAGCCCCAGGCATAGCCCGAGCTAGACACGGCGTCCATGCGCTCGTCAGTGGTAATGTCGGGCAGCATGGCGTCGTAGAACGTCATAGAAGAGTTAAGGCCGATGGTGCACAGCACGTACACGGTCAAAAATGCCATGGCGGACATTGGGATAGCCTGCGCCAGGCAAAGGACCAGGCCCGTGAGGAAGAAGCCCAAGAAGAACTTGATCTTGTTGCCGGCGTAATCGGCAAGCGCGCCCAGAATGGGCATGAGCATGGCAATGACTAGCGAGGCAATCGTCTGCGCGTTGCCCCAAGCGACCACCAGGTCTGCCGAGGAAGCACCGGTATTGATGGCGTTAAAGTAGATGGGCACCACCGAGGTATTGAGCAGCACGAGGGCCGAGTTGCCCACATCGTACATAACCCAGTTACGCTCGAGCTTGGTGTATTTCATGGACAGGGCCCCTTCGTATTCGCCCGATATGCAGTTAGCTCATCGTACCCCAATTGTCCAGAGGTGCCGGTAAGGATTCGGCAAAGGGGCACGCACGAGCCCTACTCCTCGCGGTCGAACTCCTCGTCGGTGCCGAGCACACGACCGCTGTAGTTGACGTGGTTGGTCACGGCCTCCATATCGCCGGTCTCGATAAAGCGGGCAACCGCGCACTCGTAATCGAGCAGCGCACGGTCAAAGACCTCGGGGAAGCTCTCGGTCGAGGCCTCGTCGGTAAAGGGATTCTTCCATGCCAGATGGCCCAGGTTGCCGGTACGCTCGGGCAGTTCGGTCGTCACGCGGTGCGCAAGGCCGTCGAGCAGCGAATAATCGTGCACCAAGCCCTCGAGCAGGGCAATCGCGCGCGTCTTGGCCGAACCGGCGGGCTCGATAGTGCGGTAGAGCAGCTGCATGTCGGCTACGGCGCCGGCGTACTCCCCCGCCGGGATGTCGATACCGTACACGCGTCCGGCGACGTAGCTCATCAGCACGCCGGCAACGCGATTGATGCGGTCGGTGGTGACGATCTCGCCCGCCGGCGGATAATCCTCGACCGTAGCCCCATCGCGCTTGAGCTGCAGCATCAGCACGTCCAAGTCGCTTTCGAGCACGGCATGAACTTGACTGCCCGAAGCCTCGAGCTCGGGATCGGACTCGACAATGCCAAACTGCTGCTCGTAGACAAAGGGGTGGGCATTGCGATCGAGCACATAGTGCGACAGCAGGCCCAGCGCAAAGGCGCGACCCAGATTGGCATCGCGCGGCTGCAGGTGCGACACGCCGTCGCGCAGGCACGAGAACTGGCGCGACATGCGCGAGCGGTGCATGACCTGAGCAAGCGACATGCAGTCGGAGATGCGCGGCGTGAGCATGTGGAAGAAGAACGGGTCGGGGCCCTGGTTGCCCAGGATAAAGGCGATGCGTTCCTCGTCGGACGTGATAACGCCCTGCGGAAGACGGTCGATGCTTTCCTCGCCAAACAGATGATGCGTAATGAGCGCGGGCATAATAATCCTTTCGATTTCATTCGATGCAATCCATTATGCCCACCGCGCAGTCATGCCAAACCTGCAACGGCAAACGATGGCACACCGACCCTTACGCAAGCCCCAAGTGCGATTTGACCTCGGCAGCGCGACGGCGTGAAACGGGCACCGTCGAGCTCACACGGTCGAGCCTGAGCTCCATCAGGCCCGTGGAGCCGATCTCGACATTATGCACGTCTTCCAAATTAACCAGATAGCTGCGGTGGACGCGGATAAAGCCCTCGGAGGCTAGGCGACGCTCGAGCGAGGAAATCGACTCATTGATCAGGTACGTCCCCTCGGCGCAGACGGCGTTGCAAAAATCGGCACGCGCCTCAAAGTAGCAGACGTCCGAGACGGGGATGAACACCTTTTTACCTCCGCGGTCCACCGTCAGGCGAAGGGGCTGGCGCGGGGCATGGACGACACGACGGACGCCCAGGGCGGTCTCGATCTTGTCGAGCGCCTTTGACAGGCGTGCGTCCTCGACCGGCTTGACGACATAGTCGACGGCGTCGAGGTTATACGCGTCGGCCGCATACTCGGCAAACGCCGTCACAAACACCACCACCGGCGGGGTCTTTAGGTTTTGCAGGGTCTCGGCAAGCTCAATTCCCGAGCGCCCGGGCATCGTGATGTCCAAAAACAGCACGTCGGGCTTGCTCGACAGAATCAACTCCACGGCCTCGGTGACATTGCCCGCCTCGGCAATCTGACCCACACGCGTATCCTTTTCCAACAGATAGCGTAGCTCAGCCCTAATTGGGGGCTCGTCATCAACCACCAGGATGTTCCAGCCTTCGGACATATGCGTTTCCCCTCTTTTTCTCTCAATCCAACCGCGTGCTACACCGTCAACGGCGCCGGCTCATGTGGCTCGCCGTTCAACTCAACGATGACCTGTGTTCCCACGCCCTCCTGGGACTTCACGCGCATGCCAGAATCTTCTCCGTAAAAGAAATGGATGCGCTGAAGCACGTTGAAGAGCGCCAGGCCGCAACCTCGCTTGACGGAGCCGTCGGCGGTAATGCTCTCGGGCTCCTCTCGGCGATGCTGCTCAAACAGATGCGCGCAGACTTCTTCGCTCATTCCGATGCCGTCGTCTTCGACGATGATCTCCAAGCCGTCATCGGTCTCGAAAGCCCTAACACGAATAGAAAGCGGCTCGATCTCGCGCTGCGCATGCTTGATGCAGTTTTCGAGCAGCGGCTGCAAGATAAACGGCGGCACCAGGCTGTCGCGCACCTCAAAGTCGATGTCGACCGAAACGCGCAGACGGCCGTCGCCATACCGGGCCTGCATAAGATTGATATAACGAGTGCCCTGTTCCACCTCGTGCTCGAGCGTGGTGAGCGTATCGGAGTCAGAAAGCGTCTGACGATAGTAGTTGGAAAAGTCGATCAGCAGCGATCGCGCCTTGTCGGGCTCGGTTCGAACGAGCGACACGATCGTGCTAATGGTATTGAACAGAAAATGCGGGTCGACCTGCGACTGCAGGGCACGAAGCTCAACGCGGGCTGTGAGCTCATCCTGGCGCTCGAGCTCAAAGCTCGCGAGTTGCGTGGAAATTAGATCGGCAAAGCCCGAGGCCAACGCCGTCTGGCGCATATCGATGCTGCTCAGGCGGGGATAGTACAGCTCGAGCGTACCCACGCAATGTCCGCGCACGGTAAGCGGCGCGACAATGCCGGCGCGCAGACGGGGAAAATAACCGCCCGTCTCATTGGATGTGTCACGCGAAAACACGCTCTGCTCGCCCGTCTCAATCACACTGAGCGTGGTCTTGAGCACGACCGGGGTGCCGGCAGGGCACTTTGCCGAGTCCTCGCCCCAGCTTGCCAACACCTGTTTGCCATCGGTAAAGCAGATGGCAGAGGCGATGGTCTCGGACAGGATAATTTTAGAGGCGCCCAGGGCCGCTTCGGGCGTAAGGCCGCGCGACGTGTAGGCGAATATTTTTGATGCGATGGCGAGCGTACGGTCGGTTGCGCTCGATGTGAGGTCGTCGGGGACCACAAAGACATACGAGAAGAAGAAGCACAGCATGACCAAGCCGGCAATAACGACAACGCCCGGAACGGGATTGGGATTATCGGTTAAATCCCAGATAAGTAGCAGGATAAGCGCTGGAACGACAACACCGAGCAGGATGGCCTGGACCACATGCTGGGCCGTACGAAAGACCTTGGTAGAGTTGTAGCTCTTGCCCAGAATCAGCCTGTTTAAATCCACCGTCATCCCCTTTTATCTATCGCACCCATAGCAATAAAGAGGGCCGCAAGCGACCCTCTCCATTGCATTATGCAATCAAATACTGTGTTTTACATCCAGTCGTCGATGAACGGTAGTTTAGGCGCTGTATTTGTTGGCCTCGCCAAAGGTGCCAGCCTCGACGATCCAGCCGTCCTTCATGATGACGTCCATGTTGTCGGTGTTGAGCACGTGGATGTCGGCGGCGACGTCACCGTTGACGACCAGCAGGTCGGCGCACTTGCCGGCCTCGATAGAACCGGTCTCGTCCTCGATGTGGCACATCTTGGCACCGTTGAGGGTGGCGCAGGTGATGGTCTCGACCGGGGTGAAGCCGATCTTGTCAACGAACTCGTACATCTCCTCGATGGAGCAGGTGCCGTACGGGGTGACGAAGGAGAAGGAGTCGGAGCCGATCGTCATGACGACGCCGCGCTTCTTGGCCTCGCGCAGGCAGTCGTAGTTGCGCTGCAGCTCCTTCTCGACCAGGGTGCCCTCGTACTTGTCGTGCAGCTCGGGGACGTAGACGGGCGGATAGGTGGCGTACCAGGTGGGCAGGAAGGCGATCGTCGGGGTGAAGAAGGTGCCCTGCTCAGCCATGAGGTCCATGGTGCGCTCATCGATATCGAAGCCGTGAATCAGCTGCTCGCAGCCAAAGCGAACGGAATCGTAGGCAGCGGCATGGTTGTTGTAGCAGTGGCTCCACACGGGGATGCCGACCATCTTTGCCTCTTCGACCACGGCCTGGATCTCCTCGGAGCAATAGTGCTGGTCGCGACCGGAGTCCCAGCGCCAGATGCCGCCACCGGTAGCCCAGATCTTGATGGCATCGGGGTTCTCGCGCAGGCGACGACGGACGGCCTTGCGCAGATCCCAAGGACCGTCGACCTGGTCGCCCCAGGGATGGGATTCCTTGTTGAGCTCCTGGGTGCAGTGGTGGGAGTCACCGTGACCGGCAACGCGGCAGAAACCGAGGCCGGTGGCCAGAACGCGCGGGCCCTTAAAGACGCCCTTGTCGATGCAGTCACGGATCTGGATACCAAAGCGACCGATCTCGCAGACGGTGGTGAGGCCGTGGGTGAGGCAGTCGTAGGCCTGCTTGACAGCGACGGCCTGCTTCTCGAGGAGCGGCTGCATGACCCAATCGGTGTCATCGTCGGTCAGGTTGCCCGAGAAGTGCAGGTGGGTGTCGATCAGGCCGGGAAGGACGGTCTTGCCGGCGGCGTCGATGACCTCAACGCCCTCGGGAAGGTCCTGCATAGCGCCGGCGTACTCGATCTTGCCGTTGTCGTCGACGAGAACGAGGGAGTTCTCGACCGGCTCGGCACCGGTACCGTCGATAAGCTTGCCGCCAACGATTGCATACTTAGTGGACATGGTTCCTCCTTATGGATCCATATATGTGGGCGAGGCCGTGTTGGGTCGCGGCCTCACAAAGCTACCCAAGTGGTGCCGGGTTCGGTGCGCGGGAGAGAGGGTCCCGCGCACCCGATCCGCCCCGGCTAGGCGTTACTTTTTGCGGGAATTGGTGAAAGCCATGAGGGCCAGGCCAATAGCCAACCAGCCGATCACGATGCTCCACTCCACCATGTTGAGGGAGGCGGGAGAGAACGGAATCACGAGCAGGCCGATGATGATGGCGCAGGCAGCGATAGCGAGGCCGATGCCAAACTTGCCGCCGGGCACCTCGTAGGGACGAGGCAGGTCGGGCTCGGTAAAGCGCATGCGCAGGCAGGCGAGGGCGACCATACCGCAGGAGAAGATGAAGGCGAGAGCCGACACGTTGGTCAGAGGGATGAGCATGTTCTTGCCCAAGAACGGACCGATGACGGTGATGACGCCCAGAACGACGCAGGCGAGCTTGGGAGCGCCAGACTTGGGGTCGACCTCGGCGAACTTCTCGGGCAGTTGGCCCTTGCGGCCCATGGCGAGCATGATGCGGCTCGTGGCGCCGTAGAAGGAGTTCATCGGGCCCATGGGTCCAAGCGTGGCGATGACGAGCATGGCCAGGTACAGGAGCATGTTGATACCCTTGAGACAGGCAAGCGCGGGAACCGGGCTCTTAACAAACTCATGCCAGTCGAGGATGGTGCCGAACGAGTAGATGCAGACCATGTAGAAGCCGCCGGCGGCCAGCAGGGCCAGGGAGATGATCTTGCCGAACTTGTTCCAGTTGAGGCCCTCGGCTGCTTCCTCAGCCTGCTGAGGAATGGTGTCGAAACCGGCATAGAAGAACGGGGTCAGAACCAGGACCGACACGATGCCGGCGAACAGGCTGGCGCCCTCGGTAGCGGCCTTGCCGCCGCCAGCGCCGGTGACCTGGGAGAACACGGGCATGGCGTTGTCCGGCGAGCCGGTGAACAGCGAGACGCCCATGGCGAGCAGCATGCCGCAGAGCAGGGCCTTGGTCAGGAAGGCCTGGAGCTTGGCGGCCGAGCTGGCACCGCGGAAGTTGAGGAAGATGACGTAGGCTGCAAAGCCGAGCGCGATCAGCGTCGGGAACAGGTAAACGTCGGCGCCCAGGATGGTGTAGAGCTTGACGGCGCGCAGCCACTCAAGACCGGGCAGGCTGCCGAACATCTCGGACACGAGGGTCGAAATGGCGATGGCCTCCCACGGGCACAGGATACCGTTGCCCAGAGCCAAAAGCCATCCGGTGATGTAGCTCAGCGTACGGCCAAAGCTACGATCGACATACTCGACGATGCCGCCCGAGATGGGGATAGCAGCCGTGAGCTCACCGAAAACAGCTCCGACGGGCACGAGGAAGATTGCACCCAAGAGGAATGCGATCATAGCGGGAACGGGACCGCCGCCCACGACCATCCAGTCGCCGACCTGCAGAACCCAACCGGTACCGATGATGGCACCGAAACCGATGGTGAAGAAGTTCCAGAGCGAAAGCGTTTTCTTCATGCCGCCGTTACCTTCGACTGCAACTTCTGCGTTCTTGTCCGCCATTGTTCCCCTCCTTTCCTTATTGACGCCTCTTTGGCGTCACCCCTTGCGCGGTCTGTTTTGCCGCGCGCTTTTATTTCATGGCTTTACAATACGGCCTTGGCGCAGCATGGCCGCCCATGGCTCGACCGAAGGCCGAACTCGCATATGAGTGGCGCCGTTTTTGGGACGAACGGCACGGTTTGCCGCTCATTGTTGTCGCCCGTCCGACGGGCGTACGCTCATCGGACGCACATAGAGATGTTTTTGAGGCCGTGTGTTTTGCGCCTTTCGTACCGTTTACCGAGCTTTTGACGCGCGGACCCATTTGTTGCACATCTTTTTTGTAGGATAGACAGGTTATACATGAGACAAGGCGGTACGAATGGCATACGGATACAACGACGGTGATCAACGGCGACAAAGCGTTCGCCTTGCTGGCCGCACCACGCCGACGCCCAGAAGTGCCACGAGCAGCAATCCGCAACGCCCTCAAGAGCAACCCAGGCCTTCGTCTCGGCAGCAGACAAACAGAACACGGCAGAGTGGCCGTCCGAGCACGGGCACAAGCGCACAGCAAGATAGCCGCTTGGGCGCGCGCACTCGACAGCGCCAAGCCGAGGTTCCGCAACTGCGCCGCAACGGCGCACGTCAGCCCGGCAGCCATATCAACCGCTTCTTTTCGCATCCCCAAGGCGGACGCGACGGCAAGCCCTACCGCTCGACATCGTACGTGAATGCCCCCGCCCTGCCGGCTCGTCGGCTTTGCCTCGCACTGTGCTCTATCCTCATCTGTCTGGTCTTTGTGCTTATGAGCTCCTGTATGTCCCACGGCTCGGCCGGTCTCGAGCCCACCGCCGAGGACAAGCTGCTCAAGGCCCCCGTCGCGCCCGGTTATTCTTTCGCCTTTTCGACCCCGCGCTCGCAATGGCAAGCCGGCACGATGCCCCATATCTATCAGATCGACCCTGCATGGTCGGAGCTGCCTTACGCCGGCGGTACCATCCGCCAAAATGCTTGCGGGCCTACGTGCCTCACCATGGTCTATATCTTTGGCTCTGTTAGACCAGCATTGACATTCTGCCCAATCGTATTTCGAAATTGCAAAG
>CAVCHM010000040.1:0-19014 GCA_963602135.1 bacterium
TGCCATGCGGACTCCGTTCCGGACCTCAACGGTCCAACTTTTTGTCCGCAGTCCCGCACTCAGACTGGGACGTAGTTTCCGGATGACACATCAAGCGGAAAGTACATCCCGGAATCCTCATTCGGAATGGGATGCAGTTTCCCGGCGGCAACTCATGCTCTGGGGGTTGGCCTGGCTGCCCCGACCCCTTAACTCCAAAACCTGCGCGCTCGCCATCCCAAAACTGGGTAGAAGAAAGCCAAAACGCAATCGCAGGAGGTCAATATGACTGCAGAAGATAAGGCAAAGAACGCCGGCAAGGTCGCGCTCGTTCTGGAGGGCGGCAGCTTCCGCGGGCAATTTACCGCCGGCGTGCTCGACGTTCTCATGGAGGCCGGCGTCGAGATTCCGGCGGTATATGGCGTATCGGCCGGCGCCCTCAACGGCGTGAACTACAAGTCGCACCAGATCGGCCGTGCCAACCGCATCAACCTGGCTTTCTGCAACGACAGCCGCTTCATGGGCGCCGCATCGTTTGCGTCCACGGGCTCTATTGTGGGTTACGACTTTATTTTCAACGATGTCCAGGACCGCCTGGACCCCTTTGACAACGAGACGTTCGACGCGAGCCCCATCGAGATGTACGCCGTCGCGACGGACATGCTCTTTGGAACTGCCGCGTGCCTGCCGGTCAAAAGCGCCGTACTTGACCTCGACGCCGTGCGCGCATCGACGTCGCTGCCGCTGGTGACGCCGCCGGTCGAGATCGATGGGCACAAATACGTCGACGGCGGCGTAGCCGATTCGGTCCCCATCGAGCACGTGCTGGAGGAGGCGGGCTTCGATCGCGCAGTTGTCATTGTCACGCAGGACCGCTCGTACGAGAAAAAGCCCTACGAGTTTATGCCAGCCGCACGCGCTCGCTATGCCGACTACCCCTACCTGCTCGAGGCTATCGAGACGCGCCACGACCGCTACAACATCCAGCGCATGCATCTGTGGAAGTATGAGCGCGAGGGTCGCGCGCTGGTCGTTGCTCCGCAAAAGCCGGTCGAGGTCGGCCACGTTGAGCACGATCCGGCAAAGCTGCTCGACCTGTATATTCAGGGCCGCCAGGAGGCAAAGCGTCTATTGAGTGATATCGAGGCATTTGTCGAGCGCTAGTGTCGCAACGTCATGACCCATGGACGACATGTGCAGAAACTCTGGTCGGAGCCAAAATACCTGTTGACTCGGGCGGCGAGCGGGGTAATATGGACGGGTTACTTGCAGAGCCCCGTGAATCTCTGTAACAACACGTACTGTACATGGAGGAGTCTAAGTGATTTCGAAATCGACTCACTACGCCAAGCAGGGCGAGGTCCAGCGCAACTGGGTTCTCGTCGACGCCGATGGTGCTGTCCTGGGCCGTCTTGCCACCCAGATCGCAATGATCCTGCGCGGTAAGAACAAGCCCCAGTTCACGCCCAACAGTGACTGCGGCGACTTCGTTGTCGTCATCAACGCCGATAAGGTCCAGCTTACCGGTAACAAGGCCGACACGAAGACCTATTATCGCCACAGCGGCTACAACGGCGGCCTCAAGGCTGAGAGCTTCCGCCAGGCTATGGAGAAGCACCCGGAGAAGGTCATCGAGCGCGCCGTTCGCGGTATGCTGCCCAAGACCACCCTCGGCCGTGCCCAGATGACCAAGCTTAAGGTCTACGCTGGTGCCGAGCATCCGCATGCTGCCCAGAACCCCACGAAGATTGAGCTGGAGGCTTAAAGATGGCTGAGAACACCGTTGTCTACCAGGGTACCGGCCGTCGTAAGAACGCCGTCGCCCGCGTCCGTCTCGTCCCCGGCACCGGCAAGGTGACCATCAACAAGCGTGACGCCGAGCAGTATTTCGGCCGTCATCAGCTCGTTGAGAACGCCCTTGCTCCCTTCAAGGTGACCGACACCGCCGGTCAGTTCGACGTTATCGCTCTGTGCGATGGCGGCGGCATCTCCGGTCAGTCCGGCGCTCTGCGCCTGGGCATCGCTCGCGCTCTTCTGAACGCTGGCGATTACCGTGCTGACCTCAAGAAGGCCGGTTTCCTTACGCGCGATGCTCGCGTGGTCGAGCGCAAGAAGTACGGCCTCAAGAAGGCCCGCCGCGCTCCCCAGTTCTCCAAGCGCTAAGGTTTTATCTCCTTACGAGACACAATGTACAAGCGGGGCCTGCCGATTGCTCGGCGGGTCCCGCTTTTCTTTTTCGACTAGGGTGGGCGACTGCGTTTTGCCCACTTGGGAAGGAGCGATCCTATGCCCCAGAACATCTTCGGTACCGACGGCGTCCGTGGCGTCGCCAACGCCGACCTTTCGTGCGACCTCGCATTTCGCCTTGGCCGTGCGGCGACCAAGTTCCTTGGTCCGGACATTTGCATCGGCCGCGACACGCGTCTTTCGGGCACCATGCTCGAGAGTGCTCTGACCGCCGGCATTATGGCCGAGGGCGGCCGCCCGCACTGCTGCGGCGTTATCCCTACGCCGGCCGTGGCGCTGCTCACCGTCCAAAACGAGCTCGATGGCGGCATCGTCATTTCTGCTTCGCATAATCCGCCGGAGTTCAACGGCATCAAGTTCTTTAGCCGCAAGGGCATGAAGCTTCCCGACGCGGTTGAGGAAGAGATCAGCGCCTGGGTCATGTCCGAGGAGGCCATGGCTGCCGACACGCTGCCGACCGGCGCCGGTGTGGGTCACATCATCAAGATGAAGGACGCCCGCAAGGCCTATGTCGATCATGCCATCAGCACGCTCGACGGCCTTAAGCTCGACGGACTGGTTGTTGCCGTCGACTGCGGTCACGGTGCTTCCTGCCAGACCACGCCCGCCGCGCTGCAGCGCCTGGGCGCCACGGTCCATGCCATCAACACCGATTACTGCGGCACCGACATCAACGTCGAGTGCGGCTCCACCCATCTTGAGCCCCTGCGCGAGCTCGTGCTGCGCACCCACGCCGACATTGGCCTGGCCCACGATGGCGATGCCGACCGCGTGCTCTTTGTGGATAGCGAGGGCAACGAGATCGACGGTGACTACATCCTGGCCATCTGCGGCTCCGACCTCGCCGCCCGTGGCAAGCTCGCCAACTCCGAGATTGTCTCGACCGTCATGTGCAACCTGGGCTTCTCCATCGCTATGAAGGAGCAGGGCTTCGAGATGGTCCAGACCGCCGTGGGCGACCGTTACGTTCTGGAGCGCATGCTCGCGGACGGCGCCGTCATCGGCGGCGAGCAGTCCGGCCACATCATCTTCCTGGAGCACAACACCACCGGTGACGGCCTGGTGACGGCCCTGCAGCTGCTGGCCGTGCTCAAGCGAACCGGGCGTACCCTCACCGATCTTGCTGGCATCATGAAGAAGTACCCGCAGGTGCTCGTCAACGTGCATTCCGACAACAAGGCCGGTCTGGACGACTGCCAGCCCATCTGGGACGCCGTCGCTGCAGCCGAGAAGGAGCTTGACGGCCGCGGTCGCATTCTGGTGCGCCCGAGCGGTACCGAGCCGCTGGTCCGCGTGATGGCCGAGGCCGAGACGCACGAGCTCACCCAGCGCGTTGTCGACGACATCGTCGAGGTTGTCAAGCGCGAACTTCCCTAATGGTCAAAAACGGGTGCCAAGTGGTAAACTGATAGAGCTTATTTGATTATTGGTATGTGCTAGGGGGAGCATGTTCACTAAAGTCCTAAGGTCTTTTGGTATGCGTGGACGAGTCCTTACGCTCGATGCTCCCATCTCGGGCGACGTCATTCCGCTTTCCGAGGTAAACGATCAGACGTTTGCCACCGGCCTTTTGGGTCAGGGTGTGGCGATTCAGCCCACCGGAACGCGTGTGATCGCACCGGCTGATGCCAAGGTCGAGGCTATTTTTCCCACGGGACACGCTGTTGCGCTTAACACGGTCGATGGCCTTGATGTGCTCATCCATGTTGGCTTGGATACCGTTCAGCTCGAGGGCAAGCACTTTACCGTGCATGCGCAGGTGGGTGACAGTGTCCATAAGGGTGACGTGCTCATCGAGTTCGATCGAGAGGCGATCGCTGCCGAGGGTTACGATGTGACGGTTCCCATCTTGGTATGCAACTCTGTTGAGTTCTCGAGTATCAAGGGCTCCGTTGGCGAGCATGTCGAGGAGATGGACCAGCTCATCGTCGCTCGCGAGCGCTAGGGGCGCTCTTGGCCTTTAGCCTACAATTCAAACACGTTTACGGAGGGCGCCCTTGAAAGAGGGCGCCCTCCGTGGCAAGATGGGAGCTGTCCGAGGCCAAACGGCCTTGGGTCGCCGTGGACGGGCAGGGGCCTCGACGCGGTTGGACACGAGACACATACATTACGCGACCTCGCCCTGGTGGCCGCACACGTTGGTTGCGGCCGACGCGGGCCGCGGGCAAGTGCTTGTAAGGGGAGCCTTGCCTCTCTTGTACGAGAAAGGACGCGTAATGAAGATCATTAAAGCTAAAGACTACGAGGATATGAGCCGCAAGGCCGCCAATATCATCTCGGCCCAGGTTATCCTCAAGCCCGACTGCGTGCTCGGTCTTGCCACCGGCTCCACTCCGATTGGCGCCTACAAGCAGCTTGCCGCCTGGTACAAGAAGGGCGATGTCGACTTCGCCGAGGTCAGCACCTATAACCTGGACGAGTATCGCGGCCTTTCGCACGACGATCCCCAGAGCTATCACTACTTCATGCGTGAGAACTTCTTCGATCACATTAACATCGACCTCAAGAACACGCATGTGCCCGACGGCTCTAACCCCGACGCCGCCGCTGCCTGCTCCGAGTACGACAAGATCGTCGCTGCCGCCGGCTACCCCGATCTGCAGCTGCTCGGTATTGGCAACAACGGTCACATTGGCTTCAACGAGCCCGATGACCACTTCTCCAAGGGTACACATTGCGTCGACCTGACCGAGAGCACCATCCAGGCCAACAGCCGTCTGTTCGACAGCATCGACGACGTGCCCCGTCAGGCCTACACCATGGGTACCCAGACCATCATGTATGCCCGCATGATCCTGGTCGTCGCCAACGGCGAGGCCAAGGCACAGGCCGTGCATGACATGTGCTATGGTCCGGTTACCCCCGAGTGCCCTGCCTCGATCCTGCAACTGCACACCAACTGCGTTGTCGTTGCCGACGAGGCCGCCCTTTCGCTCTGCGAGTAGCGAAAGCCTATCACCTCGACATAGCTTTGCCGAAGGCCTCCGCTTTGCGGGGGCCTTTTTGCTGAGCGCGCGCCGTGTGCTTGACGAAAATCTTGCAGCGAACTTGACGGGTGCGTCTGGTGCAGCATGATTCATTCCATAACAGATACTATGCATAAATGCTATGAAAAGGTCGCAGACGGTAGCTAGCGTTAGGTGAGTTGCGCAACACAATTGAACAGCGCTCATTTGAGGTACACTGCCAAAGGATGGGACAAGCTGGCAAGCGCATTGACCTGCGCAAAGACTGATTGGTTGGGGGATAAGTTTCAATCGGACCACGCTGAACAAAAACTTGCCATTTGCGTACCAGCAAACATCCTAAACCGTAGCATCGCTCTATTCATCTAGCGATACATATGGTCTAGCGTTACGGTGTCCATGTGGTCGAGTTGAGGAGCGGGCATGGTTAACGATTTGGGCAATACGGACGACCTCGAGCTTATGCCGCTGGGCAGTAGTTATACGGTGCGGCGCGATCGCTTGATGAACGAACTTATCGCCAAGGGCCGAAAGGCCGGCATCGTAGTCCTCTACGCGCCTGATGGCTTTGGGAAAACCTCGGTGCTGCTGCAGTATACCCAAGAGGTTAAAAGGGATCCGACGCGAGGTCCCGTGCGGATCATCGAGGCAGACCGTGCTATTGGGCGCGAGGTGTTTATGCAGCTCGAGGTCGTTACCGATGAGCTTAAGGACAAGCCGCACTCCCTGATTGCAATCGATAACGTGCCTAATCTCAGCCAGAGCGAGACCGAGGAGCTGATCGACCGGATCCGAAGCCTGCGTGCTATGGGGGTTGGGGTCTTTTTGAGCTGCCGTCCTTCGAATCGCCAGCTGATTCATGGACTGGGCGATTCGATTAAAGTCAACGCGCAGATGCTCAAGGTGCATGCCTATGAGTATTCGGCGTGGGCATCGGCGTTCTCGATCAGCACATCGCTCGACTTCTACCAGCTTACGCAGGGCGTGCCCGAGCTCGTCTCGGCTATGCAGTCGGGACTCTACGGGCAGGGAGACGTTGCCCAGATGCTCGAAAACGAGATCGTTAATATCTACGGTGCGGCACTTGTTGATCTGGCATCGCTCGAGAACAACGCCCTGTTTAGTGTGGCATGCTTGATGGTCTTAATGGGTGAGGGCAATATTTCGGAGCTCGAGGCTTGCGGTGTTAGGCTTTCGGCGATTGACCAGTCCTATCTTGTCCGCGATTATCCCATATTTGGCGTTGATCCGGCAGACCGGAGCTTTACCTGCTTGGGTACCGAGGATAACGCACGTCTGCGATTGCGCAAGCTGGTCGCCGAAATTCGCCCCGAACTCGTTGTGCGGGCGGCGCGTATATTGATTAAAGCGGGGCGCTGCGATACCGCGATGGACCTTGCCGACGCGTTTTTGGACCGCAGTGCGGTGTTGGAGCTTGCCGGGCAGTATGGGGTCGATCTGGCCCTGACGGGGCATGGAGGGGATGTCTGCCGCGCGGCACTGGGAAAGACCGAAGCAGATGGCCGGGTATCGGAGCCGACGCCTGACGAGGCGCTCGGCATCTATCTGGCGGCGGTGAGCGTCTCCAATACAAAGCTCGCGCGGTATATGGCCTCAATTATCGAGCATGCGGGCGAGCAAGCGATTTGCGAGCTCGATCCCGTGTCGTGGAAGGTAGCGCACGCGTTTACGGCCGCCTGTTATGGAGATAGTGGTCTGGGGCTTCCGGCAAGCCATACAGCGCTGGGAAGTGAGGCGTCTTGTGCCGCACTCGACATGCTGTCCGCACATATCGAGATAAAACATGGGCTGACCGAGCGGGCGAAGGGTGGTGAGATCCTCGCAGGGCTCAAAACGGATAAGGTCTACGATTGTGAGCTCGATATCGCGGGGACGTTTGTGCGGGCGGACCGCATGTTGACGGAGCTATTTGATGGGTCGTATGCAGGGACTGATGAGCGTGATGACGAGATGGCCCTAACGCTCGAGGCGCTCGAAGCGCGTGGAATCCGAGCGCTCGCCATCTGGGTGCGCATGGTGTTATCGGCGCGGCGCCTGCTCGCCGGCATGCCGGTGACCGACGAGCAGGCATTCAATGAGCTCGACCGTTTTGCCGTGCGCGTGCGTGACAATCAGGTTCAGTTGTTTGGCTTGATACTGGAAGGCTGGCAGTCGCTGGCTGAGGGGCGTCCGGTCAATGCCAAATTCCGTGCGGTGCAGGTGCTCAGGCTTGCCGAGGAATCGATTGGATACATACGCGACAACGCACTGCTGCTAGAGCGCGCGGCGTACTTACGCAATACATCGATGGTATCGGTGCGCGAAGAGGCGGAGCTGCTCGATTTGAGTCGGACGCAGGTCGGTGGTGCCGAGGCTTGGATGGTGGCGCTGCATTTGGCCTCCGCTGGCCGCGATAGCGACCTTGCAGCCTGGATGTCCATGAACCGCCCGGGGATTTTAGATCCGTCGTATCGGCTGTTTGCGCGTCTTGCGATGCATTGTCTGGGTGAGCCGGCTGCTAGAATTCGA
This sequence comes from bacterium, assembly GCA_963602135.1. Classification (GTDB taxonomy): domain Bacteria; phylum Actinomycetota; class Coriobacteriia; order Coriobacteriales; family Coriobacteriaceae; genus Collinsella. Next base: position 7,722 of record CAVCHM010000040.1, read on the forward strand.
AAGAAGCTCCCGGTGCGCGAGCTGTCGCGATATTCGCTGCGTGACGACTTTGAGGGCGAAGGCGAGCGTCTGTTCCAGGCCGGCGATGCCGAGGGTGTCGATGTGATTGGCCATATCGAGATCCGCATGTTTGGGGCGTTTCGCGCCGAGCGCGACGGGTTTCCCATCACGGATAAGATGTGGCGCCGCAAGAAAGCGGCGACGCTTGCCGAGCGGCTTGCGCTGGGTATGGATGCACTGGTCGACCGCGAGACGCTGGCCATGGAGCTGTGGCCCCATGCCGAGTTCAATAGCGCCCGCAACAACCTGTACTCGACGATATCGCGCTTGCGTTCGGCCTTGGGGCCGACACCGGACGGCAAGTCGTGTGTGCTGATCCAAAACGAGTGCATTGGGCTTAACGGCGATTACGTCAAGACCGACGTGCGGTTGTTTGATCAGATAAGCCGCGAAGTTTTGGGAAATCGCACGGGTGCGCGCGGACCCCATCTGATTGAGCTGTGCCTTAAGATTGAGCAGCTCTACGCCGGCCCGTTGTATGTTCCCAATGGCTGTAATCCCACCTACTTTTTGCGTATGAGGCGCATTATGGAATCTAAGTATATCGACTGCATGATTCGGGGCGCGAATGCCGCCCTAGAAGAAAACGACCTGCAGTCGGCGGTATGGCTGGTGGAGTCGGGGCTGCGGCAAGAGACGGCGCGCGAGGACATGGTGCGTTGCGCTATGCGCGTCTACGGTGCGGCGGGGCGACGACGCGATATCGTCGAGCTGTACAGTGGGCATATGCATCACCTGAGGGAGCAGGTCAATGGCGTGCCCGAGCCCGAGACGCGTCGTCTGTACGAGCGCTTGGTGGAGGGCAGGCTTAACCGCGTGCTGGTCGAGCGATAAAAACGGCGTCCGAATTGCTCGGACGCTCGCAAGCTTGATGTATGTTGGCTCGTCGGATTGTTGGCTCTTAGACGAGCTTAATCTTCTCGATGTCCTTGCGCGAGGACTCGCGATACAGCGAGAACTTGCGGCCGATAACCTGGACGACCTCGGCATGGCAGCGATCGGCAAGCTCTTCGGCGGCCTCGCGGGCGGAAAGGCTGGAACCATCGAGTACGGAGCACTTAACGAGCTCGTGCTTCTCCAGGTAGGCGACCGTCTGCTCGACGGTGCCCTCGTTGATGTCGGACTTACCGATGATGATGGCGGGGTTGAGGTGATGGGCCATGCTGCGAAGCTGCTTGACCTGGGCTCCTGTCAGTGCCATGGGTTCTCGCTTTCTATGTATGGGGCGCCCCGCGACGGGGCCTTAATCTACGTGAGCTGTCCCACGATAGCGCAGGAACGGCGCGGTGTGGGGCGCGTTTGCCCAGTTCGCAAAGAATGCGGATGCCGAGTGAGTGGGCGGTGCGGGCTGCGAACAGGCTATGAGCTGGGCGCAGAGACCGGTTCCCATGCAATAAACGCCCAGCGAACCTTACGGATATGGTCGAGCATATAGCGCCCCTGCGGCACGCCCTTGGAGCCCGGCTCGCCGGCATGGGGGTTTTCGATCATGTGCTGAGCGATATAGTCGCGCAGGCGGTCGATCTTATCCTCGTTGCCATGCTCGAGCATACGGGAAAAATCCGCCACGCCTGCCTCAAGGCTATCGAAGGTATCGCGACGAGGCGATTCAAAGTATGTAACCTGCGGCAACGCACCCATCTGAATGAGGATGTTGAAGGCGTACACAAAGCCATTGCTGCAGGTAACCGAGGCGCCGATAGCGTTCATCAAGTGCAGATCATAGCGCGGGCTGGAGTTGGCGACCATCGTGACAGCACAACGCCGACGAGCCGTGCGGTCGAGCTTGGCAAGCGCATCTTTTAGATTGGTCGTCGTAACCGACCGACTGGCAAAGGCAACATCCACCGCTTTCGCGACCGGTCCAACCAAATCCCAATCATCATCCCAAGCAAGCTCAAGCGGCGTAATGCGATCCTCGAGCCCATAGTACTCAATACAAGCATCAAGCGTGCCTAACATAGCAGGGGAAAAGTCAGCAGCAATCACAGGATGCCCAGCCTGAGCAAGCGGAATGGCAATCGATCCAGCTCCACACCCCATATCGAGCACCGACTCACCAGGCTCAATCGCCAACAGTTTTATAAAATCCCGAGCATAAGGGGCAGTCTCAAGAGGTCGAAAATGTCGAGCTCGCTTATCCCATTCAAAAGAATCATCAGCCCGATGCCGAGCGGCCTGCAGACGCATCCATTCGCCATTCCAATCCGCAGCAAGCAGCTCAGAACGAATCTCCCCATCAACCACGGGCCAACCTCCTCACACAACAAAAAAAGCGGCCCCTCCCAAAAGAAGAGCCGCAACAAGCATATATCAGAAAAAGAACCGTTCCAACGCCAAAACGCCGCACCAGCCAAGTGGTGCAGGAGCGAAGCAACTGCAACCGGGATAGAACCCAACTGAGGTCCCGTTGTGCGGGAGCCCCGGGGAGGGCAAATATATAAGGTCGATCGCGAGTTCCGCACGAGCCGGAGAGCACTTAATGTGCTCTCCGTGCGAGTCAGGACTGTCCGAGCAGGCGACCTTATATATTTGCCCTCCCCGGGGCTCCTCGCCAGCACCCCTCAGCTAGTTCTTGAGCGAGTTCAGCGGTGCCGGGAAGCGTCCACCGCGATGGGCAAGCACGGTGCCGGCGTTGGGGTTCACCGGCATGATGGGCGCACGGCCGAATAGGCCGCCGTACTCGACGCAGTCGCCCACGCCCTTGCCGATGGCGGGAATCACGCGGACGGCCGTGGTCTTGTTGTTGATGACGCCGATGGCCATCTCGTCGGCGATGATGCCGGCGATGGTCTCGACCGGGGTGTCGCCGGGGATGGCGATCATGTCCAGGCCAACGGAGCACACGCAAGTCATGGCCTCGAGCTTCTCGAGCGAAAGCGCGCCGGCTTCGACGGCGGCGATCATGCCGGCGTCCTCGGACACGGGGATGAAAGCGCCGGAGAGACCGCCCACGCTGGAGCTGGCCATAACGCCGCCCTTCTTGACGGCATCGTTGAGCATGGCGAGTGCGCAGGTCGTGCCCGGGCCACCGCAGGTGCCAACACCGATGATCTCGAGGATGCGGGCAACGGAATCGCCGATGGCAGGCGTAGGCGCCAGCGACAGGTCGACGATGCCCTTCTCGACACCCAGGCGACGGGCGGCCTCGCGGCTCATGAGCTCACCGGCACGGGTGATCTTAAAGGCGGTCTGCTTAATCTTCTCGGCGACCTCCATCATCGATGCGGAATCGGGCAGCGTCTCCAGGGCTGCGGCCATAACGCCGGGGCCCGAGACGCCTACGTTGATGACGGCGTCGGCCTCGCCACCGCCGTGGACGGCGCCCGCCATAAACGGGGAGTCCTCGACCATGTTGGCAAAGCAGACAAACTTGGAAGCGCCGACGGAATCCTGGTCGGCCGTGAGTTTAGCGGCATCGATGATGGTCTGGGCGGCCATGAGCACGGCATCCATGTTGATACCGGCGCGCAGGCTGGCGACGTTGACGCTGGAGCAGACGCGGCTCGTGGTGGCGAGCGCCTGGGGGATGGACTGGATGACGCGGCGGTCGGCGTCGCCGATGCCCTTCTGGACGAGCGCGGAGAAGCCGCCCAGGTAATCGATGCCGAGCGTCTCGGCCGCGCGGTCGAGGGCGTGCGCGATGGGGGTGAGGTCCTCATCCTTGCAGCACGCGGCGATCTGGGCCACCGGGGTGACGGAAACGCGCTTGTTGACGATGGGGATACCGTACTCGCGCTCGAGGTTCTCGGCGGTCTCGACCAGATGCTCAGCCGTGTGCGTCACGTGGTCGTAGATCTTCGTGCACATGCGGTCGAGGTTCTCGTCACCGCAACCCATGAGCGAAACACCCATGGTGATGGTCCTGATGTCGAGGTTCTGCTCCTCAACCATGCCGCGGGTTTCCGCGATTTCTGCGGGCGTGATCGCCATCCTTGCGCTCCTATCTGCCAAAACGAGCATAGTCTTATCTATTCTAGCGTGCCGCACGTGCCAAGTGACGCATGCGGCACGTTTTGGTGCACGGTTGTTTCCGTTGTGTTACTGCCCAAAGACCTCTTCGGCGATGCGCGCGCTTTCGGCGGCATCCTTGGCATAGTAGTCCGCGCCGATCTGCTTGGCGTATTCGGGGGTGAGCACGGCGCCGCCCACGATGATCTTGACGCCCGGAACCTCGGTATGGAGCAGCTTGATGGTCTCTTCCATGGCGACGACCGTGGTAGTCATAAGCGCCGAGAGGCCGACGAGCTTAATATCGCGCTCCTTGACGGTCTTGAGTACCTCCTGCGGATCGACGTCGCGGCCCAGGTCAAAGACGGTGTAGCCGTAGTTGTCGAGCAGCATTTTGACGATGTTCTTGCCAATATCGTGGATGTCGCCCTTGACGGTGGCCACGCAGATCTTGCCCTTGTCGGCGATCTCGCCGGCGGGCATCAGGCGCTTGATGGTGTCGAAGCCCACGCGTGCGGCTTCGGCCGAGGCCATAAGCTGCGGCAAGAAGAACTTGCCCTGGTCAAAGAGGACGCCAACCTCGTCGAGGGCGGGGATAAAGTGATTGTTGATAAGGTCCATGGCGTCGTGGTCTGTCAGCAGACGCTCGGTCTCGGCAGCGATCTCGCCTTTGCGGCCCGAGACGACCATTCGACGAATCGGGTCGTCGTTGCCGTCGCTGCCGGCGGTGCCGGCAGCGGGCGCGGCATCACTCGATGCGGCCTGAGCCGCTGCCGGGTTGGCGGCGATCTTGTACGGATCGGTCCAGCCGGCATAGCGCTCGATGTATCCGGTCGAGCCCTCGTCCTCAACGCTCAGGACGCGATAGCTGTAGACGGTGTCCATAAAGCGCTTGGAGCCCGGGTTCATGATGGGGGCATCGAGGCCCGCGCCAAAGGCGGCGGCCAAAAAGACCGAACCCAGCAGCGGGCGAGCGGGCAGGCCAAAGCTGATGTTCGACACGCCGAGCGCGCATTTGACACCCAGGCGCTCCTTGCACAGGGACATGGCGCGCAGGATCTGCTCGGCCTGGCGTTGATTGGTCGAGGCGGTCATGACCAGGCAGTCGATGAGGATGCGGTCCGGGCCAATGCCGTAGCGGGCGGCCTCGGTCACGATGCGCTCGGCGATGGCGAAGCGAGCCTCGGCGGTATCGGGGATGCCACCTTCGTCGAGCGTGAGGCCGACGACGTTGGTGCCGTAGTGGGCGACCAGCGGGAAGATCTCGTCCATGATCTGCTGCTTGCCGTTGACCGAGTTGATGATGGGCTTGCCGGCGTAGCGACGTACGGCGGCCTCGACGGCGGCGGGGTCGGTGGAGTCGATCTGCAACGGCAACAGCGTGGAGCCTTGGAGCTGCTCGGTCGCTTGCTGGATGACCTTGACCTCGTCGATCTCGGGCAGGCCCACGTTGACGTCCAGGATGTCGGCGCCCTGTTCTTGCTGGCTGATGCCCTGGCTCACGACGTAGTCCAGGTCGCCGTCGCGCAGGGCCTGCTGCAGGCGCTTTTTGCCGGTGGGATTGATGCGCTCGCCGATGACGGCAATCTTGTGGCCGTCGCAGGGAAGGTCCACCACAGTCTGGGCACTTGTGACCGACATGCTGGGCTTGCGGTGGCGCGGACTGGGCGTGTGGTTATCGATAAGCGTGCGCAAGGCGGCCATGTGCGCCGGCGTGGTGCCGCAGCAGCCGCCCACGACGCTCACGCCGTCCTCAATCATGCCGGCGACGGCTTTGGCGTATTCGGGGGCCTGGATGTCAAAGACGGTATTACCGTCGTCGTCCACGTGGGGCAGTCCCGCATTGGCCTGCACCATAACGGGTTTGTCCGTAACGGTGAGCATACGTGCGGCGAGCCCTCGGAGCTCGGCCGGTCCCTGGCTGCAGTTGATGCCCAAAACGTCGGCGCCGATGGCGTCGAGCGTGATGGCGGCCACCTCGGGACTCGTGCCCAGGAACGTGCGACCGTCTTCCTCAAAGGTCATGGTGGCAAAGACGGGCAGGTCGGAGTTCTCTCGGCAGGCGAGGACGGCCGCCTTGATCTCGGCAAGGTCGGTCATGGTCTCGATAATAAAGAGGTCCACGCCCGCATCGACGCCGGCGCGCACTTCCTCGGCAAAGAGGTCGTAGGCCTCGTCGAAGCTGAGGGTACCCAAGGGGCGCAGCAGCGCGCCGATGGGGCCGATATCGCCGGCGACGTAGTGGGCACCGGCTGCGCGGGCGCAGGCGACAGCGGCGGCAAAGACATCTGCCACGGTGGCGGTACCGTCGAGCTTGTGGGCGTTGGCGCCAAAGGTGTTGGCGGTGATCACGTCGCAGCCGGCCTCGACGTACTGTCGCTGAATGTCGGTAATGACCTGGGGCTCCTCAAAGTTGAGCAGCTCGGGCAGGGCGCCTGCCTTCATACCAGCGGCCTGCAACATGGTGCCCATGCCGCCGTCGAACAGCAAGTGCCCCGTGCCCTCGATGGCCGCACGCAGGCGATCGTCCTTAATGCGCAGATCGTCGATCGTGCGCGTCTTGTACGCGGCGCCGTTGCAGCGCGCGGCATTGACAGGTGCCGCCAGCGCAGCACCGTCCAGATCATGAGTGATAAGCGGAGTAAACATCGAGGGCTCCTAATGGCTGGAATAGCAGGTGGTGTGGGCGGCACGGAAGCGACAGTGCTCGCGCATGCGGCAGATATTGCAGGTGGGGCGGCTCTGGGCGTCGTGGACTTCGCCGTCAAACAGACCAATCACCGCGGTCACGCTCTTGGTGGGCATGAGCAGGCTGGTGGGCGTGACGGTAAGCCCGATGAGCCGCGTGGCGTTGAGCGCATTCACGATCGAGCGCTGGGCCGAGAGCGGGCAGTCGCCATAGCCGGGACTAAAGCGCCAGTTGCCGGCGAGCCCATGAACGGCGGCGTCCGTCTTGACCTGCTGGTCCATTTGCTCAACGGCGGCTTCTACATAGGCAGAGCATGCGGCGTCGAGCACGGCTCCCTCTAGGGGCTGCTGAGCTCCCGTGGTGCGCAGACGACGCTCGGCGTCCATGCCGAGGGTGCATGCCATGAGCACGGCCATGCGGGCGTCCTTGAGATGTCGATAGATGTCGCGACCGCGCAGCTCAACGTTGGTGCCAACCAGACGGATGCAAGGCTCTCCCTGCTCGTCCACGCCCGTGGCATCGACGGTAAACACGCGCCGCACGCCGCGGGGCTCAATGTCCAGCTCAAGGCGCTCGACCACAAGCTCAATACGTCGTGACAGCTCGGGCTCAATCTGCTGGCCGCCGTAACCCAGATACCGCAGCATCTCGGCACGGTCGACACGGGGATGGTGCGCAGCATCGACACGGTAAAGCGCCGGCGACGCAAAGTCGGCCGGCACTTCGACAGCGGTTGTATCGATGTGCGGTTTTTCCATTACCCCAGGCGCTCCATAATAGTCGCGGCGATCGCAGGACGATTCATAGTGTACAGGTGCAGACCGGCGGCGCCGTGCTCCTTAAGGTCGCAAAGCTGACGGGCGGCATAATCTACACCGGCTGCCTGCAGGCTCTCGGGGTCGTTCTCGTACTTGGCGAGAATCTTGATGACGGGGGAGGGCAGCGACGCGCCGCACATAAAGACCATGCGGCTGATCTGCGACTTGCCCATAAACGGCATGATGCCCGCGGTAATGGGCACGGTGATGCCGGCCTTGTCGGCAAGCTCGCGGAAGCGATAGAAGCACTCGTTATCAAAGAAGAGCTGCGTCACAAAGAAGCTCGCGCCGGCGTCTTGCTTTTGCTTGAGGTGCTCGACCGAGAGGTTGAGATCCTCGCAGGCAATGTGGCCCTCGGGGTAGGCTGCGGCGCCCACACAAAAGCCGGCGTCGACGAGCTCGGGGATGAGGTCGCGGGCGTAGGCGTAGTCGGAGGCGGGCTTGTCGTCCTCGGTCGCGCCAGCGGGCAGATCACCGCGCAGGGCCAGGATGTTTTCTACGCCGGCGGAGCGGTATTCGTCGATCTTGGCGGCGATATCGGCGTGCGAGCGGCCCACGCAGGTGAGGTGCGCCACCGAGGGCGTATTGAATTCGCTCGTAATCATATGCGCGATGGGGGCGGTGGTGGCGCCATTGCCCGAGCCGCCGGCAGAGCAGGTGACCGAGACAAAGCTCGGCGAAAGCTTGCACAGATTGCCTGCCACCTCGCGAGCCGTGTTGAGGGTAAGCTCGCCCTTGGGCGGGAACATCTCAAACGAAACGGGTGCGGTGCCCTGGGATGCTGCCTGCTTAAAAACCTCGTCGACGCGCATATCGTGCTCCTTTAGATACGTAATAGTGTGATGTGTTGTAAGGATTCTACAGCACCACTGTGTCACGGTGGAGTTTCACTCGCTATTCGGGGATACCAATCAAAGATGCCTTGCTATCGACATTCCCTATAGCAGAGCGGTCAATCTAGGATGGGGCTATAAAGACTGGTATCTGATGCGAAATACCAGTTAATAGAGCCCCATCCCAAATTGACTACCCTTAAACCATGGGGAGAGGTCTGCAATTTATACAGTTGATTGGCTGTTGAGGGCGGCAACGCCGCCGCGATGCGGTAACCTCATTGATTGGTTTCGTGACAGCAACATAACGGTAATGTTGCGGAAACACGACGAGCCTAATCTATGACTCGTTCGTTAGTAATCAACACCGCTTCTCACGCGGTGCCGATACGAAGGGAGTTCCGTATGGCCGAACTTACTGACCGCTTCGGGACCATGGTGTTCTCTGAGGAAGTCATGAAGGACTACCTCCCCAAGGACATTTGGAAGCGCCTTGCTGCAACCCTCGAGGACGGTGAGCCGCTCGACCTGGATGTGGCCAACGCCGTTGCCCACGCCATGAAGGTCTGGGCCATCTCCAAGGGCGCGACGCACTACGCGCACTGGTTCCAGCCGCTTTCGGGCATTACTTCCGAGAAGCACGACAGCTTCCTCGAGCCCAACCACGACGGCACCGCCATTACCAAGTTTACGGGCAAGAACCTCATCCAGGGCGAGCCGGACGCCTCCAGCTTCCCCAACGGCGGCCTGCGTGCCACCTTCGAGGCCCGTGGCTACACCGCTTGGGATCCCACCAGCCCCGCATTCATTAAGGACGATGTCCTGTGCATCCCCACGGCTTTTTGCTCCTACACGGGCGAGGCCCTGGACAAGAAGACTCCGCTGCTGCGCTCCATGACCGCACTCTCGCGTGAGTCCAAGCGCGTTTTGGCGCTGTTTGGCAAGACCCCCAAGAAGGTCGTTCCTTCCGTGGGCGATGAGCAGGAGTACTTCCTGATCAAGAAGGACGCTTACCGCAAGCGCAGGGACCTGGTCATCACCGGGCGCACCCTCTTTGGTGCTGCTCCCTGCAAGGGCCAGGAGCTCGAGGAGCACTACTTTGGCGCTATCCGCCCCACCGTCTCGTCCTATATGAAGGACCTGGACGATGAACTGTGGGCGCTTGGCATTCCTGCCAAGACCAAGCACAACGAGGTCGCTCCCTGCCAGCACGAGCTCGCGCCGGTCTATGAGGAGGTCAACGAGGCCATCGACCAGAACCTGGTCATGATGGAGAAGATGAAGCTCATCGCCTCCCGCCACGACCTGGTCTGCCTGCTGCACGAGAAGCCTTTCGAAGGCATCAACGGCTCGGGTAAGCACAACAACTGGTCCATCGGCACCGAGTCCGAGAACCTGCTCGATCCGGGCGACACCCCGCTTGACAACCTGCAGTTCATCGTCTTCCTCACCGCGGTGATCGAGTCTGTCGATAACTATCAGGAGCTCCTGCGTGCTTCTGTCGCCTCGGCCGGCAACGACCACCGTCTGGGTGCCAACGAGGCTCCTCCGGCGATCGTCTCCATCTTCCTGGGCGACCAGCTCACCGAGGTTGTCGAAAAGATTATCGACGGCAAGGCTTCCGTCCACGCCACCCACGGCGTGCTCGACCTGGGCGCTGATGCCCTGCCCAAGCTCATGCAGGACAACACCGACCGTAACCGCACCTCTCCGTTTGCCTTCACCGGCAACAAGTTCGAGTTCCGCGCCTGCGGCTCCGAGCAGAACGTCTCCGACCCCAACATGGTCCTCGACGCTGCCGTTGCCAAGTCGCTCAAGGCTTTCGCCGACGCGCTCGAGGGTACGCCCGAGGACAAGTTCCAGGACGCCGCGCTCGAGTACTGCAAGAAGGTTCTGACCGACCACCAGCGCATCCTCTTCTCCGGCGACGGTTACTCCGACGAGTGGCCCATCGAGGCCGAGAAGCGCGGCCTTGCCAACAACAAGACCACCGCGGACGCTCTGCCCGCCTTTGTCTCCGAGAAGGCTCTTGCCCTGTTCGACGAGATGGGTGTTCTGACCAAGGCCGAGGCCCAGTGCCGCTACGACTGCAAGCTCGAGAAGTACAACAAGCTCATGAACATCGAGGCTACCACGATGATTCGCGAGGCACGTCGTACCTATCGTCCGGTCATCACCGCCTATGCCACCAAGGTTGCTAAGGGCTTGGAGGCCATTCGCGCCGCCGGTGCCGAGGCTGCCATGCAGTGCGAGCAGAATACGCTCAACAAGCTCTGCAACGGCATCACCACCATCAACGACTCCATCAAGGCCCTCGACGCCGTGCATCAGAAGGCCGAGGCCCTCGATGGTCAGGAGCAGGCCAACGTGTACGCTCACGAGGTCGCTCCCGCTATGGCTACGCTGCGTGCCGCCGTGGACGCCATGGAGGAGATCGTGGCCGCCGACTACTGGCCGGTCCCAACCTACGACGACATCCTGTTCTACGTGTAGAGCGTAACGAACATATCGTCACGGTATTGAGCCGGGGCCCGCATCACGCGGGCCCCGGCTTTTTTGTGTTGAACTTAGCATGCATTTGACGCGCTGCCCATGGGTCTTGGAATAATGCCGGGATCCGCACCCTGCCAGGTTCGAATCCCGGCTTATGGGTAGAAAAAGGCCCGTTACCGAATTGGTAACGGGCCTTTCAGTTCAAATGGTGCCCCCAGCGGGATGTCCGCGTGCGGCTGGCGCCGCCCGCTTCCGCTGCGTCGCTTCGCTCCTTGCGTGCTGCGCTGGAAAACGCTTCGCGTTTCCTCAGCTCCGCACCCTGTCGGGTTCGAATCCCGGCATATGGCAGTAAAAAAGCCCGTCACCGGGAGGGTAACGGGCTTCTTAGATGCTGTGGTGCCCCCAGCGGGATTCGAACCCGCGATATCCACCTTGAAAGGGTGGCGTCC
>CAVCHM010000041.1:0-17891 GCA_963602135.1 bacterium
TCGGAGCGCGTTGAGTTTGCCGTCAAGCTGCCGGTAGACGAGGGCGATCCCGTGCTACTGCCGATTGACTCCAAATTCCCGGGCGACGCGTACGAGCATCTGCTCGACGCCCAGGAGTCGGGTGACGCTGAGGCCGTCGTCGCTGCGCGCAAGACGCTCGATGCGATGGTGAAACGCGAGGCAAAGGACATCTGCGAAAAGTACCTGAGCGTGCCCGCGACGACCAACTTTGGCATTCTGTTCGTGCCGTTTGAGGGTCTGTACGCCGAGGTCGTCAGCCGCCCCGGGCTTATCGAGACCCTGGGCCGCGACTATCACGTCAACGTTGCCGGCCCCAGCACCATGGCGGCCATCCTCAACAGCCTGCAGATGAGCTATCAGACGTTTAGGCTGCAAAAACGCACCGATGACGTGCTGCGCGTGCTTTCCGCCGTCAAGGCCGAGCTGCCGCGCTATCAGGCGGCGCTGCGTCGCGCGCAGCAGCAGATCGAGACCGCCGGCAAGACGGTCGAGGGCATTATCACCACACGCACCAACGTTATGGAGCGCAAGCTCAAGGACATCGACGCGCTGGAGGATGCGCGGGAGGCCGACGCGATTCTGGGCTTGGAGTCCGCAGGCTTACTCGCGGGCCAGGAAGACGAGGACTAGCTGCATCTGACGGCGGGGCGCCGGCGTAAACGCGGGTGCCCCGCTGCTTCTTGCATTGTGCTTGCCTGAAGTGCGCTTCAATGTGCAACAATGGCGTTTCGCCCTATCAGACGCGAAAGGAAGCCCATGTCTCAGAGAAGCACCAGTCCGCTCAAACGCTCCACCGTACGTCGCACGCTGCAGCGTTTTTGGGACGTCACGCGCACGCAGCCACTGATCGTCTTTCTCTCGGTGTTCTCGTCGGCGGGCTATATCTTTTTGCTTACGTTTGCCAACACCTACGTGATGGCCCTTATCGTCGACCGCGTCCAGGCCGGCCCCGTGGCGGGCGACCAGGTGTTTGAGGTCTTTGGTCCCTACATTCTGGCACTCGTGCTCGTTAACCTAGTGGGCCAAATCCTCTCCAAGCTGCAGGACTACACCGTCTACAAGCTCGAGATTGCGGGCAACTATCACCTGGCACGCCTGTGCTTCGACACGCTCTCCAATCAATCCATGACATTCCACACCAGCCGTTTTGGCGGATCGCTTGTGAGCCAGACGAGCCGTTTTATGAGCGGCTACACGGGGCTGGTGGACGTGACGGTGTATTCGCTCATTCCCACTATCACCTCGGTTGTCTGCACGGTGGCAGCACTCGCCCCGGTGGTGCCGACGTTTACCGTGATCCTGGTGGGCATCATGGTCGTCTACATCGCGTTTGTCTGGCTTATGTACAAGCGCATCATGCCGCTTTCGGCCGCGACGTCCGCCGCGCAGAACAAGCTGTCGGGCGTGCTGTCCGATGCGGTCACGAATATCCTGGCCGTCAAGACCTGTGGGCGCGAGGACTTTGAGCGCGAGCTGTTCGATGCCGCCGACCGCGCTGCGCGCGATGCCGAAACGGTATCGATGCACGCCATGATGCAACGCAACTTTACGACCTCGGGCCTTATCGTTATCACCATGGCCGTGGTGAGTGTGTTCGTCGCGGGCGGCAACGCGTGGTTTGGCATCTCGGCCGGCGCGCTCGTCATGATCTTTACCTATACGTACAACCTCACCATGCGTCTGAACTACGTGAGCTCCATGATGCAGCGCATCAACCGCGCGCTGGGCGATGCGGCCGAGATGACGCGCGTGCTGGACGAGCCGTGTCTGGTGGCAGACGACGAGAACGCCCCCGAGCTCAAGGTGAGCGAGGGCGCGATTGATTTTGAGCACTTGAGCTTTGCATACCGTGATGCCGCGGCGGGCGAGAGCGTGTTCGACGACCTGACGCTCCATGTGGCGGCGGGCCAGCGCGTGGGCCTGGTGGGCAAATCGGGCTCGGGCAAGACGACGCTCACCAAGCTGCTGCTGCGCCTGGACGACGTACAGGGCGGCCGCGTGCTCGTCGACGGCCAGGATGTCTCGCGCTGCACGCAGCAGAGCCTGCGCCGCCAGGTTGCTTACGTGCCGCAGGAGGCGCTGCTGTTCCACCGCTCTATTCGCGAGAACATCGCCTACGGTCGCCCCGATGCCACTGACGAGCAAATTCGCGAGGCTGCGCGCCTGGCCAATGCCCTGGAGTTTATCGACCGCCTGCCCCAGGGCTTTGACACCATGGTGGGCGAGCGCGGCGTTAAACTCTCGGGCGGCCAGCGCCAGCGCGTGGCCATCGCCCGTGCCATTCTCACTGACGCGCCGATTCTGGTGCTCGACGAGGCGACGTCTGCCCTGGACAGTGAGTCCGAGGCGCTGGTGCAGGAGGCTCTCGAGAACCTGATGCGCGGGCGCACCTCCATTGTGGTGGCGCATCGCCTGTCCACCGTGGCGGCGCTCGATCGCATCGTGGTGTTGGCGGACGGTGAGATTGTCGAGGACGGCACACATGCGCAGCTTGTCGAGGCGGGCGGCGAATACGCAAGCCTGTGGAGCCGCCAGACCGGCGCATTTTTGGAGGCTTAAGCGTCTCGGACGTGGGACAATTGTGCCTATAAGTTTATTGTGCCGTTGAGCCGAGGAGTCGTTATGCCACGCGAGACCAATGCCGCCAAGCGCGAGCGCGCCATCGAGGTGTGCGAGCGCCTCAACCGTCGCTATGGCCCGGTCGAGTGCTTTTTGGACCACGAGAATCCCTTCCGCCTGCTGATCGCGGTGCTACTCTCGGCGCAAACGACCGACGCGCAGGTCAACAAGGTGACGCCGCGGCTGTTTGCCCAGTGGCCCACGCCCGAGGCCATGGCCGGGGCGAGCGTGGCTGACGTGGCAGACACCATCAAGTCACTCGGCTTCTACAAGAGCAAAGCCAAGCATGCCGTCGAGGCCGCGCAGATGATCGTCGCCGACTATGGCGGCGAGGTGCCGGCCGACATGAAGGAGCTTGTAAAGCTGCCGGGCGTGGGACGCAAGACGGCGAACATCGTGCTCAACGTGGGGTATGGCATCGTGGAGGGCATTGCGGTGGACACGCACGTCAACCGCATTGCGCACCGCCTGATGTTGAGTCCCAAGACGCATGCCAAGGAGCCGCTCAAGACCGAGCAGGATCTGCTCAAGATTTTGCCGCACGAGTACTGGGGGTCGGTCAATCACCAGTGGATCACCTTTGGCCGCGAGATCTGCGACGCCCGCAAACCCAAGTGCGACGAGTGCCCGCTGGCGGATTTATGCCCCAGTGTACGGGTGGGCTAGGTTGCAAGGGCAGGGTGCCGCCGCTCTTGCGTATCTCCGGGCGGCACAAATCGGGACGCGGTCGGTGACCATGGCGCTCGCTACGACTCCCGAAGCAAGAACTCTTCTGCCGGCACAACCGATGCGCCCTCGGTATCGTAGCGCTCGGAGCCGTGATATACGACGGCTCGGTCCTTTGCGGGAATGCCAAGTTCAGAACCAACAGAGCGTAGGTGTCGAGCGAATGTGTCTCGGTAGGTAGCGCCCGATTTGATTTCGAACGCCTGTGGGCGAGCCTGCTCTGTTAGATCGATAAGGTCGATCTCTCGTTTGCTATCGTCGCGATAAAAGACAAGCGTGGGCTCGATGCCTCTGTTGAGATATGCCTTCTGGCGTTCCGAGACAACGAGGTTTTCGAATATTTCCCCGCTTAGGGGGTGGCTCATGAGACTGCGCTCGTCGTGAATGCCAAGCAGATGACAAAGTAGTCCCGTGTCGTAGAAGTACAGTTTTGGCGCTTTGGTAAGCCGCTTGCGCATGTTTCCAGCATATGGCTGAAGCAGGAATACCAAATAGCTTGATTGCAGGATCGAAAGCCACGAGCTGATCGTCGCCGTGGCGACTCCCACATCGGCGGCGAGTCTTGATAGGTTGAGCAGTCCTCCCACGCAGGCCGCGCACAGCCCGATCATTTTTCTAAAGGAGCTCAGGTTACGCACATCGAGAAGGCCGCCCGCGTCGCGCTCCACATAGGTCATAAGGTAATTTTGGTAGAACATATCGGTGGGGATGCCCGCATCATATATGCGCGGGTATCCCCCGCGAATCAGGTAGGTGTCAAGCGAGATTTGCGTCTCGCTGAGCTCCTGGTAGGAGAGAGGGAGGAGTTTGAGCATGCCGACGCGCCCAGCAAGCGATTGCTGGATGTTGCGCATAAGCAAAAAGTTTTGCGAGCCGGACAATACATACTGGCCGGTCCTTCCGCGCTCGTCGGAAGCGACCTGAATCATGCTGAACAGCTCCGGTGCATATTGGGCCTCGTCGATGATCAGATGATCAGGGCGCCTGCTGATAAAGCCGACGGGGTCATCGAGTGCGGCGCGACGGACTTCCGGGTTCTCGAGGTTGAGATATTCATATTCAGGAAAGACGGCCTTGATGAGAGTTGACTTGCCGCTTTGGCGTGGCCCCGTAAGCGAGACGACGGGAAACCATTCTGACATGCCGCGTAGCTTTTGGGCCATGGTTCGCTCAATCATTTTTAACGCCCTTCGCGTCTTGCATCGCATGCTCGCAGGCATGCTTTTGGTTTGAAAGTCTCGTGCCGAGTTTGTCGGTATCCGCCGGGTTTCGTGGCAGGCCTTTGGGATTTGCCACATTGTTAAGGCAAAAAACCATAATTACTAACTAGAAGTTACCACAACTATAAAGTAGCAATTGCCATAATTGCAAAATAACGCAGGTAAAGCTGATAATCGATCCTGTCCGATCAGGCTGTTTTGTGCCGAGGGCGTTTGAGCATGCGCGTTTTGGGTGAGCGGACCGAGTGCTGATGACCGCCGTGCAGTTTGCGTGACGCCCGCAAACCCAAGTGCGACGAGTGCCCGCTGGCGGATTTGTGCCCCAGTGTGAGTGTGATGGGGTAGGGGCCCGACGCGTTTAGTCGGCACTCGGAGACGGCGGCCAATGTTGCGCAACACAGTTGCGTTTTGAGGGCTCAATATGATGGCGACAGATGCTGTTTGTTGTGAGGGGATGCCCGAATATGTTTTGCACCAAGTGTGGCTCCGAGATGCCCGACGGAACAGATTTTTGCACGAACTGCGGGGCACGCATGGGCGCTGCCTCTCCGGCGGCCGCGCCTGCTGAGCCCGCACCGATGCCGGCGGCAGGGATGCCTTCCGTGCAGAAGAAGTCACATAAGCGCGCGGTGATTGTCGGCATGTGCGTGGTGGGCGTGCTCGTTGCCGGCGGTGCCGCTCTGGCGCTGACCGGCGTGCTGGGTCCGCTTGGGCAGGGCAATTCATCGCAGATCACGGTGCTGGGGTCTGACGAGGGTTCGGCCGAGCTTAAGGACCAGGGAAGCGCCAAGGAGAAGCCTGCCGAAGAGCAAGAGGAGCCGGAAGAGCCCGGGCAGACGGGCAGCAGCGTAAAGGTCGACCTCAACGACCAGGCAACTTATGCCGCGGCGAACCTGTTCCTGTCGAACTTTACGGAGGAGCACTTCGATCGGGACTGGTATCAGGCGGGCGGCTTCGATTCGACTGACGGGCTTTCTGATGACGAGAAATACAAGCTGGTCAAGTTTATCTGGTGCCATTTTATTGACAACGCGCCGTATCGAATCGAGAAAGGCGACTATGACAACGGTCACTATCAGCGCATGGCGACCGATGTGATCAATAGGGAACTCAATCGCCTGACGGGTCTGACGCTCTCGGATGCTGACATGACCTTTGATAAAGGGTCGGGTGGGCAGATGCTTGCCGATTCGGCCGAAGCGCATGACGGGTACTTGTATCTGAAGCAGGAATACGGCCAGGGAAATTACAACCCATCGTGTGCCATCGTTACGGGCGCGACTGACCTTGGCGACAACATCTACGAGCTCACCTATGAGGTTTACAGTGCTGGCGGTGCGTTACTTCCTTCCGACATCCCCGAGAGCACCTACGGCCTGCCAAAGGACCAGTTCATCGCCGCAATTCAAGCGGATGCATCCAGGGGCCGTACCGAAACTTGCACGGTCCGCGTCGCACAGGGTGACGGCGCCCCGACCTTCACACTGCTTAAAATGGGCGTCTACGATTAGACTCGGCGTATAGCTCACTCTGATAACGCCAGGCGACTCGTCCGTCTGGCGTTTTTGTTGCGGGGCTGGGCATGCGCTTGAGCTGGAGTATTTGTCGCCTCCTGCCGCCTCATGCAAAAATGTGTTGCTAATTTAGAAGCCTATTCAAGCGCGCCGAAGTCGTGCGTGCTGGCGTAGCATGAGCAAAAAATCAAGCAATGGAGGGTAACGTGGCAACATTGAAGACGCGAGAGCTCGAAGATTATTTTGAACGCATCGTACGCACGCGCGAAGGTGACCTACCTGGTCGTCGCAAAGGCGACGAATACTTGTCTCAAACCCATGCGCTCTACCACGGAGATCCTGCGCCCTGGGCTTTAACGCCAAAGATATTCGACAAGGATATGACGGCGCTTCTTAAGGAGGCCGCCGAGCGCATGTACGGCATTATGGACAAGGTGACGCGGGCGTTTTGTTCCGATGCCTCCGTGCGTGCGTGGTTTCGCATGGATCCGGCTTTTGCTGACCTGTGCGCTATGGATGCCGGCTATGATTGCCAAATTCCCCTTGCGCGTGTTGATATCTTTCTTGACGAAGATGCCGGTTCGTATACGTTTTGCGAGCTCAATACCGACGGCAGCGCCGGAATGGTGGTGACCGATGCGGTCTGCCAGGCGGTGCGAATGACGACTTCCTTTGAGGAGTTTGCATCCGACCACCCCGGCTTTCGGCAGTACGATTTGTGCGGTAGCTGGATAGATGCGTTGTTTGAGACCTATGCAGAGTGGGAGCTGGCCCATCCTCGCCGCGCCGAAGATAGTGCACGATCGGACGACGGGGCCCGCGTTGACGAGGGGCTCTATGCACCGCAATCAAAGATATATCCCGCTTCGGTGGCAATCGTCGACTATTCGGAAAGCATCGACTCGGAAGATGCGGCTCATTTTGTCGACCTTATGAGGCAGCGGGGTGTAGCCGCACGCTTTGCGGATGTGCGCGACCTGCGGATTGGCGAAGGCGAGAGCGGTGCTAGGCGGCTGTGCGATACCGTCGGTCCTATTGATTGCGTTTGGCGGCGCGCGGTGACCGGCGAGTTGCGGGATAAGCCGTGCGACGGACGCTCGGCCTTAATTGAGGCTGCCCAAGAAGGGCTCGCATGCATCGTCGGCGGATTTAGAACGTGGCCGTGTGCGACTAAGACCGTATTTGCATTTCTGTGGTCTCGAGCCGGGCAGTCCTTGTTGAGCCCGGAGGAGCAATCGTTTGTACGGGAGCATGTGCCCTATACCGAGATTTTGGACGAAAGCGCCCAGTTGTCGAGATTTGCCGAAAAGGATCGATGGATTGTCAAGCCGTGCGGCGGCTACAACGCGGTTGGCGTTGTTGCCGGCTTGGATGCCACGGAACGGGAATGGTCCCAGGTGCTTGCTCGCGCTGCGGCCGCTGGGGCGATTGTACAGGAGTATGCTCAGCAGTATCAGACTCCCTGCTTGCGCGGAACGCTTGTCAATGGGCCGCATCGAGGAGAGGCACCCAAAGGACTTGTGGATGATCTTGGTTTTGCGCCCGCTTCTAATATGGAAGGCCTGTACCTGTATCGCGGTCGTTTCGCGGGCGTGTACACACGCGTCGGCTTTGCCAACACCATAGGCGAGTGGACGAGCCGTTTGAACGTTGCGAGCTTTTTTGAGGAATAGCCGTTTCTTGGGGAGCCTTCCGTGGTTGCGGCGTTCGACGTGACGGGGAGATTTTGGCGAAGCCGGCGAGTCCAGTTCTATCTGGCGTTTTTGTTGCGGGGCTGGGCGTACGCTTGAGTCGGAGTCCTCTCCATGCGCTACCATGACAGGCAACGAATTTGACGAACGACCCGCCGAGCTTGCCTCGGCGGGCTTTTGGCGTTGCAATGCCGGAGGAACAGCATGCTCATTCACCGTATAGCCGCGCAGCTCTATACTGCCGAGGCACTGCAGACCGTCGAGGCCGGGCTCGATTCTGGCGAGGACGTGACGCTGGCCGTGTCTCAGTCGGGCCGAACGCTTATGGCCGCCGCCCAGTTTGCGCGTCGTCCGCGCCCCACGGTCTACATCGTGAGCGGCGAGGATGCGGCCGATCGCGCCGCACGCAGTCTGGCCGCCTATGTGGGCCTGGCGCACGTGTGCCGCTTTCCCGAGCGCAAGGACTACCCTTGGCGCGAGCAGGCGCCCGACGACGCCGTGGTGGCGCAGCGCTGCGAGGCTCTGGGGCGCATCGTGCGCGGGGGCAACTGCATCATGGTCGCCTCGGCCCGCGCACTGCTGCGTTGCGTGCCGCCGGTCGAGAGCCGCTACTGGGAGTCGACGACCTTTGCGGTGGGCGAGGAGATTCCCTTTGACGAGGTGCCACAGCGTCTGGTGGGCATGGGCTACACCAATGCCGGCGCCGCCGACGCGCCCGGCCTGTTCCGTGTGCACGGCGACACCGTCGAGGTGTTTCCCGCGCAGGAAAAGGCGCCCGTGCGCATTGAGTTTTTCGGCGACGAGATCGACCGCATCCGCCGCATGGTGAGTTCAACGGGCCAGACCATCGGCAACGAAGACAGCATCGAGATCTTCCCGTGCCGCGAGCTGGCGCTTACCGACGAGGCCGTCCACAACATGCACGTGGCGCTCTACCGCGCAAGCCAGGACGACAGCAAGCTGGCGGCGCTGCTCGAGATGGTGGATGCACGTATCGTCACGCCTGAGCTCGACCGCTTTTTGCCGGTGATGTACGGCCAGACCGTAAGCCCGCTGGCGCACGTGAGCGGCAAGGCGCTCGTGGTTTTGTCCGAGCCGCGCTCGCTGTTCGACGATTGCCTGCGCGCCTACGAGGATATCGAGGCGCGTGCCGGCGAGGCGGGGGTCGACCGCCTGGACGGCCTGTACGTGCGTGCCCAGCAACTCGACTTTGGCGCTCAACAGCGCCTGAACTACGTGAGCCTCATCCGTGCCGGCGGTGCGGTGACGGCCGAGCTCAAGATTGAGCAGCCTGCCATCGCAGGCTCGGACAACCGTTTTATGACGCGCATCCAGGAGGTCGTGGGCAAGCGCTATGCCTGCGTGTTTGCCATCCCCGACCGCGGTGCGCGCGAGTCGATGGAGCTCACCTTTGGCGACGAGGGCATTACCTTTGAGGAATCGCTGACCGCGGCGCCCGAAAACGCGGGCGCTATCGGCGACCGCGTGCGCGTGGCAGCGGCGGATTCCGCCGACCGTGCCGCACGCCAGGAGGCCCATGCTTCCATTCGCGAGCGTCGCGCCGACGCGCTCAACGCCCGCTCGCTCGAGGCGGGCGCCGCGCAGGCTGCCGCCGGCGCCGCCGTGCCCACCATCTCGCGCGGGCGCGTGACCTTTGTGGACGCTGCCCTGCCGCAGGGCGTGGTGGTGCCCGACGCCAATTTTGCCGTGTTCTCGATCGCCGACCTCAACGCTCGCATGGATGCCAACCGCGCGCGCAGCCGCCGCAAGGTTGACATTACACAGATCACCTTCCCGTTTAAGCCGGGCGACTACGTGGTGCACGCTACCCACGGTATCGCGCTCTTTAGCGAGATCGCGCGCCAGGAAGTGGGCGGCAAGGAACGCGACTACTTTTTGCTGGAATACGCCGATGGCGACAAGCTCTACGTGCCGCTGGAGCAGGTTGACCGCATTACGCGCTACGTTGGTCCCGACGGCGATAAACCGCGCTTGACCAGGCTCAACACCGCCGACTGGACGCGGGCCACCAACAAGGCGCGCAAGAATGCCAAAAAGCTGGCGTTTGACCTGGTCGACCTGTATACGCGCCGCTCGTCGATTACCGGTATCGCCTGTCCGCCCGACACGCCCGAGCAGATCGAGATGGAGGAAAGCTTCCCCTACGACGAGACGCGCGACCAGCTGGAGGCTATCGCCGACATCAAGGCAGACATGGAGGCGCCCAAGCCCATGGACCGCCTGCTGTGCGGCGACGTGGGTTTCGGCAAGACCGAGGTCGCCCTGCGCGCAGCCTTTAAGTGCGTGGACTCCGGCCGCCAGGTCATGGTGCTCTGCCCCACGACCATTCTGGCCCAACAGCACTACGAGACATTCTTTGAGCGTTTTGCCCCGTTTGGCTTGGAGGTCGAGGTACTCAGCCGCTTCCGCACGCCGGCGCAGCAAAAGCGCGCGCTCAAGGCGTTTGCCGAGGGCACGATTGATGTGCTCATCGGCACGCACCGTCTGCTTTCGGCCGACGTGAACCCCAAGAACCTGGGTATGGTGATCATCGACGAAGAGCAGCGCTTTGGTGTGCAGCACAAGGAGCAGCTCAAAAACCTGCGCGAGCAAATCGACGTGCTCACGCTTTCGGCAACGCCTATTCCGCGAACCATGCAGATGGCCACGAGCGGCGTGCGCGACATGAGCCTGATCACCACGCCGCCGACTGGGCGTCGTCCCGTGATCGTGCACGTGGGGGAGTACGACCCCGACGTGGTGAGCGCGGCGATTCGCCTGGAGGTGGGTCGCGGCGGTCAGGTGTACTATGTGTCCAACCGCGTCAAGACCATCGACGATGCCGTGGCGCGCGTGCACGAGGCCGCGCCCGAGGCGCGCGTGGGCGTGGCGCACGGCAAGATGAGCCCGCGCGAGGTCGAGGACGTGATGATCGAGTTCGCGACCAAAAAGATCGATGTGCTCATCGCCACGACCATCGTGGAGAGCGGCATCGACAACGCAACGGCCAACACGCTGATCATCGAGGACTCGCAGCGCCTTGGCCTGGCGCAGCTCTACCAGCTCAAGGGCCGTGTGGGCCGTTCTGCCACGCAGGCCTACGCATACTTTATGTTCCCGGGTGAGCTGCCGCTCACCGAGGAGGCGACGGCGCGCCTGACCGCACTATCCGAGTTCCAGGACCTGGGCAGCGGCATGCGCATCGCCATGCGCGACCTGGAGATTCGCGGCGCCGGCTCGCTTATGGGCGCCGAGCAGCACGGCAACCTGTCGAGCGTGGGCTTTGACCTGTTTACGCAGATGTTGGGCCAGGCCGTGGCCGAGGCGCGCGGCGATGACGATGCCGGCGTGGAGGCGGCGAGCGTGGGCATTAACCTGCCGGCCGATTACTTCTTGTCCGAGGAGTACCTGCCGGCGGTGGATCAGCGCGTGCTCGTGTACCGTAAGCTCGCAGCGGCCGAGGACCTGGAGAGTATCGACGAGGTGCAGGAGGAGACCGAGGCTGCGCATGGCGAGCTGCCGTTGGCGGGACTCAACCTGTTCAACCGCGCTCGCATCCGTATTCGCGGCGAGCGCCTGGGGCTCGAGAGCGTCACGCTCAGCGGTGGACGCATTACCTTCCTGGGGGTTGACGTTCCCAAGAAGGTGGCCTTTGAGCTTAAGACTCGCTACGGTGCGGTGAACTTTCCCAAGAGCCGCAAGCTGTCGGTGCCCTACAAGGCGGGTGCCGGCGCGGGCAGCGGCCTGGGTCGCGGTCTCGACGCTAACGACGGCACCGGCCCGGTGGCCGCGGCACTCATGCTGCTGCAGCAATTGGGTGCTAGCGACGACGACTAACGGGTCGACGCTGCAAACGCCCCATTTGGGCAATCTGACCCTCACTCGTCGGTCGCGTACGCAAGTACGCTTCCCTCCTCCTTCGGGCCACCTTGCCACAAATGGAACGTTTTCGCTTACTTATGCTCAACCTGTAAGGGTATTTACGGGACAAAGCCATCTTCGTCTCACCCACATTGCAGGTTGACTGCCCTTCGCCCGACCGAAAGGAAAGCATGTTCGGATACATCTATAAGAAAGATGTCGCCATTATCGCGGTTGTCCTGTGCCTTTGTCTGGGCGTGGGCAGTTTCTTCGATTATCAGATTTCGAGCGCGCTGTTCAACATCGGCAGCATGTACGGTCGCTTTGTCGAGGCGGCCGGCGAGCTGCCGTTTGAGCTGACGGCGAGCATCGCGGGCGTTATGCTCGTGCGCTCGGCCCGCCCCGATTCCAAGGCGAGCAAGTGGCTCGCTGCGCTGGGCGTTTTGATCAACGTGGGTCTGGTCGGCTACGAGATTATCGGATCGCTGCGCGTCGGCGGCAAGCTTATTGCGTTTCAGCTGGTTCTGACGTTTGCGTTGGTCATCGCAGCCAACTTCATCGCCTACTGCCTCACGCGCACGACCGAGCCCGACGAGCTTACGCGCTGGGCGTTGATGGTGCTGGCCGTGTGGGTCGCTCAGGCCATCATCCTCAACGTCATTGTTAAGCCGTTATGGTCGCGCCCGCGCATGCGCGTGATCGAGGTCACGCCGGGGCTCAATTTTCAGCCGTGGTGGGTGATCGGCAACCCCGACAAGTGGACCTATATCGCCGCCGGCGTGATTAAGGACGGGTTCAAGTCGTTTGCGAGCGGACACACGGCGCATGCGGCGATCGGCCTTATGCTCGCCGGGCTTCCCGCGGCAGCCTTTAAGGAAAAACCTTCGCGTCGCCGCGTGATCTTTTGGGCGGCGGTTGTTGTTGCAGCGTTCGTCGCCTTTGGGCGCATCGTGATCGGCGCACACTTTTTGAGTGACGTGAGCTGCGGCTTTGCCCTGGTGCTGGCGCTCGAATGCCTTGCCGCGCGCATTGCCTATCCGCACGGCGTACAATAACCCCGTTTGAATCATCTGGCCGAAACCCGGTAAGAGAGGATTGCCATGCTCGCGTTCAACAACGATTATTCCCACGGCGCACACCCGGCGGTGCTGCAGGCGCTCGTCGATACCAACATGGAGCCGCAGCCCGGCTACGGTACCGACGCGCACACCGAGCATGCCAAGCAGCTCATCCGTGAGGCTTGCCAAGCACCGGATGCCGATGTGTTCTTGCTGGTGGGTGGTACGCAGGCCAACGCCACGGTGATCGATATGCTGCTCGCTCCGTACCAGGGTGTTGTTGCCGCCGAGACCGGCCACGTCGCCTGCCACGAGGCGGGCGCCATCGAGTTTGGCGGCCATAAGGTGCTCACCATCCCCGGCTACGAGGGCAAGATGCATGCCGAGGATCTCGAGAACTATATCCAGGTGTTTTACGAGAATGAGAGCTACGAGCACACGGTGTTCCCGGGTGCCGTGTACGTGAGCCTGTCGACTGAGTACGGCACGCTGTATTCCAAGGCCGAGCTCGCGGCGATTCACGCGGTGTGCCAGAAGCGCGAGATTCCGCTGTTTGTGGATGGTGCCCGCCTGGCTTATGCGCTGGCGGCCGATGAGTGCGACATTACCCTGCCCGAGCTGGCGCAGCTGTGCGACGTCTTCTATATCGGCGGCACCAAGTGCGGTGCTCTGTGCGGCGAGGCCGTGGTGTTCTGCGGCATGCATGCTCCGGCGCATCCCATTCCGCGCATTAAGCAGCACGGTGCGCTGCTGGCCAAGGGCCGCCTGACGGGCGTGCAGTTTGAGGCGCTCTTTACCGATGGCCTGTATTTTGAGATTGGCCGTCAGGCGATTGAGACCGCGAAGGCGCTGCGTCGCGTGCTGCACGAGCGCGGCTACCAGTTCTTCTTGGAGACGCCCACCAACCAGCAGTTTGTGATTCTGCCCAACGAGGACATGGCGCGCATTCGCGAGCATGCCTCGATCGAGTACTGGGAAAAGTACGATGAGACCCACACGGTGGTGCGTTTTTGCACCAGCTGGGCCACGACGCAGGAGGACATCGACGCGTTGGCGGCTGTCCTGTAGCCTGATGTAATGACGAGGGGCCGCCTTGCGCTGGGTTTGGCGCAAGGCGGCCTTTGTTTTTAGGGAGAAGGGTTGTATGACCGAGATGTCCGAGCCGACGATTTGCCTGGCGACGCCCGATGATGCGCCGGAGTTGCTTGCCATTTACGAGCCGTATGTGCGCGAGACGGCGATTACCTGCGAATACGAGGTGCCGAGCGTTGAGGAGTTCGCCGGGCGCATCGAGCGTACGCTCAAGCGCTATCCGTATCTGGTGATGGAGTTGGACGGGCGTCCGGTAGGCTATGCCTACGTGAGCGCGCTTAACAGCCGAGAGGCATACGACTGGTCGGTCGAGACGTCGATCTACCTGGCGCGCGATGTGCGCCATGGCGGGCTGGGTCGCAAGCTGCACGACGCGCTCAAGCAATGCCTGGTCGCGATGGGCATCACCAACATGTGCGCGCTCATTGCCGTGCCGCACGATAAGGACGACGAGTATCTAACGCACAACAGTCAGGATTTCCATGCCCATATGGGATATCGCCTGGTGGGCGCCTTCGACCGCTGCGCCCAAAAGTTCGGCCGCTGGTACGACATGTGCTGGATGGAGCTGGTCCTGGCTGAGCGCACACCCAACCAGCCCAAACCAATCTGGTTTCCCGACCTCCCCAAACCCACCATTTAGGGACAGGTTTATTTTGGCAGGTTAGCCGATGGGCTCGGTGTATTTGGCGCGGTCGGTGCGCTGGATGCGCTTGGAGACGTGGAGCGGGCGGCCGTCGGTGTCGTAGACGTAGTCGGTGATCAGGATCAGCGCCTGCCCGCGTTCAACGTTGAGCAAAAACGCCTCGTTTTGCGAGGCATAGCACACCTCAAAGGTCTTATGCCCCTGTGCCGGCGCGCGATGGAACTCCTGTCGTAGCGTGGCGTAGAGTGAACCGTTAATATCGCGATCGATGAGCGTCTCGAAGCTTGGCGGCAGGTAGGTGGTCTCCAGGCACAGCGGCGCGTCGTCCAGATAACGCAGGCGGACAAGTTTGACGAGCTTGCTGCCCACGGCGGCGTCAAAGAACTTAGCTATGCTGCCGGCCGCCTTGGCAAAGCCCGAGTCCACGGTGCGCGTGGTGGGCTTCATGCCCTGGCCTTCGACCTGCTTGGTATAGCTCGAAAACACTAGGTTGTTCTCGTGGAGCGCGGGCGTGTCGGCCACAAAGGCGCCACGCCCGCGCTCGGTGCGCACCAGGCCCTCATCAACGAGCACCTTAAGGGCGTGGCGCACGGTGCTGCGCGACAGGCCCGATTCGTCCATGAGTTCCATCTCGGACGGCAGCTTGTCTCCGCGTGCGTAGATGCCGGCGGCGATGCGGTCGCGAAGCGTACCCGCCAAGCGCTCGTATTGGCTCAGTTTCTTTTTAGATGAAGCGTTCATGCGATCAGCCTGTATCTAACCTATATGCTTATCTAAGCAAGCATGTATTCAATACAACAATAAAATCGCTGGTATCGAGCTACCGAAAACCTTACCAGCAAAATTTCTAAGATAAATATAGCATACAACTAGTCGACATAACCAAAACATGTATGTAACTTGTATGCCATCGAGAGCATCAAACGAGAAGAAAGGCTGATGCACGATGACTACTCAGGAACAGGTTAAGGATGTCGTCTCCCAGGTTTTGGCTGACAAGGCAGACAAGGGCGGCATCAAGCGCGTCGTGTGGATTGGCGCTGGCGGATCCAACGGCGGCAACTATCCTGCCCAGTACTTTATGGAGCACGAGGCCACGCAGGTCGTGAGCTCCAGCTACACCAGCAACGAGTTCGTGCACGCCACCCCGGCCTACGTCAACGAGAACACCCTGGCCGTCGTCGTGTCCATGCGCGGCACCAAGGAGACCATCGTTGCCGCCCAGGTCGCCAAGGATCACGGCGCCAGCACCATCGCCGTCTATGTTGACGAGTCCGGCCTCACCGAGGTCTGCGACTACAAGATCCAGTACGACAGCTTGGCCGTCGACGAGTCCTGCATGGGCCGCACCAACTCCGCCGTCGTGACCATGATCGCCATGGAGCTCACGCAGCAGACCGAGGGCTATGCCGAGTACGAGACCGCTATGGCCGCGTTTGACTTGGTCGACCCCATCTATCGCAAGGCCGTCGAGTACACCCGTCCGCTCGCTGCCAAGTGGGCCGAGCAGAACGCCGACAAGCCCTGCATCAACGTGATGGCTCAGGGTCCGCTCTTTGGTGCCGCCTACGTCTTTAGCATCTGCAACGTGCAGGAGATGCTGCAGATCGACTCTTGCACCATCAACACCTGCGACTTCTTCCACGGCCCCTTCGAGATCCTGGACAAGCGCACCTCGCTGTTCCAGCTCATCAGCGTCGGCCGCAGCCGCTGCAACGACGAGCGCGGCATCCGCTTCGTCAACCAGTACGGTGGCGAGCGCGTCTATCAGCTCGACGCCAAGGAGCTCGGCCTTAACGACATCAAGGACAGCGTGAGCGAGTACTTCAACCACCTGATCTTTGCCCCGATCCTCAACAACGTGTATATGCGCGCGCTCTCTGCCGTCACCCACAAGGACTACATGACGCGCCGCTACATGTGGAAGCTGGACTACTAGGGGATAGAGCGGCCTAACAGCTCGATGTCCTCATAAGTTGCGGTGGAATAGTTCTTGCTTGGGGGCTTGAAGCCTCTATTTAGGAACTATTTCACCGCAACCGCCCAGTAATCCGCTGGGGGCGGAGGAAAACGGATCACTTTTCCGCTCACCGATTTGTGTCTTGAAAAATGTATATAACGACTATAACGTAGTGTGAAACATATTGGAAACAATACCGAGGAGGCTGCGTTGAAGAAAAGCAATCTGGGCTATGTGCTGGTGCTGGTCGCCGCGCTTATGTGGGGCAGCATCGGAATCTTTGTAAACGGCATCTCGGCCATGGGCGTTTCGTCCCAGAGCATGGCTGCCTTTCGCTTGTTGGTCGGAGCGCTTATCTTGGCACCGGTCCTGATGTTTATGGGCTGCCGTCCGGGTGAGGGGTCTACCGTGGCTCAGGGTCCGCTGGCCCTGTTCAAGGCAAGCCCCAAAGAGCTCGTCCCCTGCGCGCTTGTCGGTATCGTCGGTCTGGCCGCCGCCAACACCTGCTATTACGAGTGCATGGGCGAGGTCGGCATGTCCACGGCCTCGGTGCTGCTCTACACCTCGCCGGTGTTTGGTGTCATGCTCGGCCGCGTACTTTATCGCGAGGACGTGAGCCCCAACAAGCTCGTTGCCATTGTCTTTAACATCGTTGGCTGCGTGCTTGCAGTGACCAATGGCGACCTTTCCGGTTTCCATTTTTCGGTTTGGGGCGTCACGTCGGGCGTGATTGCAGGCCTTTGTGGTGCGTCGCTCGCGGTGTTTAGCCGGATAGCAACCAAGACGGTCCACCCGCTGGCTGTCACGTTTTGGGGCTTTGTTTTTGGCGGTGCGGTTATGGCGGCTATCGCGGCTCCGTGGCCGGATGTCGCCGCGGCAATGTCGCCACAGCTGCTACTGCTGTTCCTTGGCTTTGGACTCATCCCCACAGCTGTGGCCTACATCTTATATATGCAGGGTCTGTCCATGGGGCTCGAGACATCGAAAGTTCCCGTCGTAATGTCATTCGAGACGGTCGTCACCGTACTGCTGGGCATTGGTGTCTACGCCGAGCCCGCCGGCGCGATCAAAGTCCTGGGCATCGTGCTGGTGCTCGCGTCCATCCTGATTATGAACACCGACTTCTCTAAGCTGCGCAACAGTGTGTTTGTCGGTCATGTCATTGAGAGCATGACCTTTAAGCCCAACGCGTGGTGGACGGAGAAATCGCAGGACATGGATCTGTTCCGCGAGCGCACCGGCATCGCGCTGGAGCCCACCGTGCAGGAAAGCCCCTGGTACTTTGTGCGATAGGGGATTGGCGAGGCGTCTGATCTGGGGTTATCCAGTCAGCGCCGGCCAACCCAGCCCCAACGTTTCAAGTACGTTAAACCCGTCAACGGTCGATTTTCATCCGCGAACGGTCTTTATACTAATTAGCAATATCCGCAACGTATAAGACGTTATAATGACCATAACGAAAAGGAGGAGGCAAGATGAATCA
>CAVCHM010000042.1:0-17251 GCA_963602135.1 bacterium
TATAATGGTCTGCGTATGAACCGCAACCAAGGAGTTCCAGTTTATGGACCAGAGCCTCTTTAAATTCGACCTGATCGCCGAGGACCCGACGACGCACGCGCGTGCCGGCGTGTTGCACACCCCGCACGGCGACATCGTGACGCCGATCTTTATGCCCGTGGGCACCAAGGCAAACGTCAAGGGCATCCCCACCGAGACCGTTAAGCAGCTCGGTGCGCAGATTGTGCTCGCCAACACCTACCACCTGTCCATGCGTCCCGGCGAGGACACCATCGCCGAGCTGGGCGGACTGCATAAGTTCATGAACTGGCATGGCCCCATCCTCACCGACTCGGGCGGATTCCAGGTGTTTAGCCATAACGACGCCGTCAAGCTCACTGACGAGGGCGTGCGCTTTATCGTCAATGACTACGACGGCCGCCACGTGTTCTGGACGCCCGAGGACAACATGGCAATCGCCATGAAGCTCGGCTCCGACATCTGCATGCAGCTCGATCAGTGCCCCGGCTATCCCGCCACGCGCGCCTACGTCGAGCGCGCCGTGGAGCTGTCGAGCATGTGGGCCGAGCGCTGCTACAAGGCTCACACCCGCGATGACCAGGCACTCTTTGGCATCGTCCAGGGTGGCATGCATCTGGATCTGCGCCTGCGATCGCTGCGCCACCTGGAGGAGTGCGGCGACTTCCCCGGTTACGGCATCGGCGGCTACTCGGTGGGCGAGGACCACGAGACCATGTTCGAGACGCTGGCGCCGCTGGTTTCCGAGTACATGCCTAAGCACAAGCCGCGCTACCTCATGGGCGTCGGCAACCCTACCACGCTCGTGCGCGGCGTTGGCGTGGGCATCGACATGTTCGACTGCGTGCTGCCGACGCGCACCGGCCGCATGGGCACGGCATTCTCCAGCGAGGGTCGCCTCAACTTCCGCAACGCCCGCTTTGCGCACGACGACGGCCCCATCGACCCCACCTGCACCTGCCCGGTGTGCACGGGCGGCTACAGCCGCGCGCTCATCCGCCACATGGTCACGCAGAAGGAGATGCTCGGCGGCATTCTGCTTTCGATGCACAACATCTACTACCTGCTCAACCTTATGCAGCGCGCCCGCCAGGCCATTATCGAGGGCCGCTACGGCGCGTTTGTGAGCGACTGGATGAACAGCCCGGCGGCGGTGGATTACTAAGAGCGGCGCGGGTGCTTGCAAGGCGTGGGCAACGGCAAGGGGCGAGCACTGACCGGTCGGCACATTCGCTGACACTGTTTGCGCGACCGCTGACCGATAGCTTGCAAGCACTTGATGCATCGTGGGTACCATACCGAATAGTTGATGTTCGGGCGGGTGTTTGGCGCATGGCGTCGACCCCGCCCGTTTTTCTTTTTCTCGATAGGAGTACCCATGATTAAGAATGAAAACGTCGAGGGCGAGCCTGCCTACGACGAGACGTACCGCCGCGGCCCCGTGGTCATGCGCGGCCCCATGATTCCTAAGGACAACACCTATGCCAACTTGCTGGCGCCCGAGGAGTCGACCGACTGGCTGCATGCCGATCCGTGGCGCGTGCTGCGCATTCAGGCAGAGTTTGTCGATGGTTTTGGCGCGCTTGCCGAGCTTGGTCCTGCAGTGACCATCTTCGGCAGCGCCCGCACGCCCAAGACCGATCCGCTCTACAAGGCGGCGCGCACGGTCGGTCGCAAGATCGCCCAGCGCGGCGTGGCGGTTATCACCGGCGGCGGTCCCGGCGTCATGGAGGCGGCCAACAGGGGAGCGGCGAGTGTCAACGGCAAGTCGGTCGGCTTGGGTATCGAGCTTCCGCACGAGCACGGGCTCAACAAGTACGTGAACCTTGGCATGGACTTCCGTTACTTCTTTGTGCGCAAGACTATGTTCGTCAAATACAGCTCGGGCGCCATTGTGTTTCCCGGCGGGTTTGGCACGCTCGACGAGATGTTCGAGGTGCTCACGCTGGTGCAGACGCACAAGGTAAAGCGCATGCCGCTCGTGCTGGTGGGCACCGAGTACTGGCAGGGTCTGTTCGACTGGCTCAACGGCCCGGTGATGGACGCCGATATGATTAGCCCGCTCGATCCGGAGCTTGTGCACATCACCGACGACCTCAACGAGGCCGTCGACATTGCCCTGAGCGGGCTG
Organism: bacterium; assembly: GCA_963602135.1. GTDB lineage: Bacteria > Actinomycetota > Coriobacteriia > Coriobacteriales > Coriobacteriaceae > Collinsella. The sequence continues at coordinate 2,150 of CAVCHM010000042.1, forward strand.
ATGTAGGGTGCTGTGACTGTTGTTATAGTAATGTGAACGGCATACTGATGCTATTTAACATCAGTATGCCATCTAAACTGGGTATACTGATGCAAAAGACGAGGCGAGGAGGTCGCGTATGTCTACTGCAACGGTTAAGCCTACGACGGTTCGCATCGAAGAGGGGCTCAAGGAACAGGCGACTGAGTTCTTGGATACGGTTGGTCTGAGTCTCAATTCGTATCTCAACCTTGCTGTTCGGCAGCTGGTAAATCAACGAAAGATTCCTTTTGAGATCGTAGGAAGGGCGGAGGTGCCCAACGAGGCAACGAGGCGTGCCATGGTGATCGCCGAAGCTCATGAGTTGGGGATTCTGCCGGACGACAGCCCGTCATTCAATAACGCTGATGAGCTTATATCATTCCTCGATGAGGACTAGCGATGTTTGAGATTAAGGTCGAGGCTCAGTTTAAGGCGGATTACAAACGGACGATGCGCATCCATCCGCAGCTAAAAACCGAGTTTAAGGCGGCGGTCGCAGAGCTTGCGGCTCACGGCTCGCTTCCCGCGGAATATGGTGCCCACGAGCTTTCAAACCCGGGCGGCAACTACAGCGGCCACATCGATTTCCATCTATCCGATGGCTTGGTCGATGTGGTCGTTCTCTACTTGCCGCATAAGACTAATCCTGTGATCCGGCTGGTCAGAATGGGCTCGCATGAGGAACTATTCCAGGGCCCGCAGGGCTGATTGCCGATTTCTAAGTTGCGGTGGAATAGGGATTGATTTGCGGCTGATAAGCCAAAAACAGTCCCTATTCCACCGCAAGTGGTAAAGGTGCCCCTAGTGGATGGGCTGGTAGCGGGGGCAGTAGCTGATGGCTATGGCGTCGACGCCTACGTGGGTGGCGATGGTACAGCCGATGGGGCCGGTGCCGGCGTCTACGTAGTTCTGGCCTGCGAGTGCTTGGTTGACGAGCTCCTGCTCTTCGGCGGCACCGGTCGTGAGCACGCGCACGCTCGAACCCGGGTGTTCAGCCAAAAACGCGAGGCAGTCGGCCATGGTGTTGGCGACGATGCGCTTGGCGCCGCGGCCCTTCTTGATGGCCTTGATCTCGCCCGACTGCCACTCCGGCGAAACGGCCAGGCGAATGTTGAGCATCTGCGTCAGCTGGCCAGCGAGCTTGGGCGCGCGGCCGTTCTTGACCAGGTTCTCGAGCGTGCGCGGAATCAGCAGCAGATGGGCGTCGGGCAGCGTCGCGCGGATCTGAGCCTCGGTCTCGTCCAGGCTGCGGCCGTCCTCGCGCATGGCGAGCGCGTACTCCACCAGCAGGCCCTCGGCGCCCGAGCCGGTGCGCGAATCGATGCAGCGCACGTCGAGCTCGTGGGTATCGGCTACCAGGCATGCATTGGAATAGCAAGCGGACCACTCGCTGCACAGTGAGATAAAGATGGCGCTGTCGTGGCCGTCGGCGCGTACGCGGTCAAAGAGTGCCTTGAACTCGCCGGCGCTCGGCTGCGAGGTGTGCGGCAGCTGCTCGGAGTCGGCCATGCGCGCGACGTATTCCTCGGCGGTAATCTGCACCTGGTCGAGCAGGTCCTCGCCCTCGATAATCACATGCAGCGGAATCACGTAAATGCCGAGCTCTTGAGCACGGGCGGGGGAGATGTCCGACGTGGAGTCGGTTATGATGGCAAAAGACATAATTGCACCTTTCGTTGGGGCGCTTGCGTGCCGCCTTCTGAGAGCAAAGTGCGACAAGTATAGTTGAGTCGCTCCACATTACTAGGTTCAATTGTTGAATAGTCAACAGTTTGAAGTGTCGGTGTGGAAATCGCCAACTGGGGAAGAGGGATATCGATGGCGGCATTACAGCTATGCGAGCGGCCGATTGTGCTGTTCGATTTTGACGGCACGGTGGCCGATACGGGTCGGGCGGTGATGACCTCGACGCACAAGACGCTTGCTGCGCGCGGGTTTTCGGAGGCGCAGATGGGTGACTTGCGCCGTATGATCGGGCCTCCGCTGTGGAAGAGCTTTCACGACTTTTATGGCTTTTCCCGCGAGGAGTCGCTTGTGGTAGCCGATGAGTACCGCGCCTTTTTTGATGAGCTGGGGCCGGAAGAGTACCCCGTGTTCGATGGGATCCCCGAGCTGCTGGATGGGTTGGCCGCCCAGGGCAAGCGTATGACCGTGGCGACGTCGCGCATGGAGGCGAAGTGCATCGACATGGTGCGTGAGCTGGGGCTTTGCCAGTTCGAAGCCGTGGTTGGCATGAATCCGCCGCTGGGACGCGAGACCAAGGCCGATTCGGTCCGCGATGCGCTGGCGGCTCTGGGCGCGACGGCCGACGAGGCCGTGATGGTCGGCGACCGCTTTAACGATGTGGAGGGCGCGCACGCGATGGGCGTGCCGTGCATCGGCATCTATTCGGGCGCGGCGGCGCCGGGGGAGCACGAGGCCGCGGGTGCCGATGCGGTGGTGCACTCGGTGGCCGAGCTTGCTAAACTTTTCGCTATCTAATGACGTAATGTGAGGGGCGGGCACGCTCGCCGCTCATTGGTAAGGAGGTCGTCCATGAATCAGGTGGAGCAGAGCGTCGCTGAGTATGTCGACGAGGTCTGGGAAGATGTCGTCGCCGATATCGAGCAGCTGGTGAGCTATCCGTCCGTGGCAGTTTCTGCCGATGCGGAGCCCGGCGCGCCGTTTGGCCGCCCGGTCCGTGATGCGCTCGATTGCGCGCTCGGCATTGCGCAAAAGCTCGGCTACCAGACGAGCGACGACGAGGGCTATGTGGGCATTGCCGATATCCCTGGCCGCGGCGACAAGCAACTCGCGACCATCTGCCATGTGGACGTGGTGCCCGCCGGCCCGGGCTGGAATACCAATCCGTTTGCGATGGAGCGCCGCGAGGGCTGGCTGCTCGGTCGCGGCGTGATCGACGACAAGGGTCCGGCTGTGCTGTCGCTCTACGCCGGCGCCTATCTGCTCAAGCACGGCATCACCCCGCGCTATACCTTCCGCGCGCTGCTGGGCTGCGATGAGGAAGTGGGCATGTCCGACGTTCACCATTATCTGGAGAACTATGCAGACCCCGATTTCCTGTTTACGCCCGATGCCGAGTTCCCGGTCTGCAATGCCGAGAAGGGCCAGTTTGGGGCGACGTTCGTGAGCTCCAAGATTGACGGCGGGCGCATTGTGTCGTGGAGCGGTGCCGAGGCGAGCAACGCTATTCCGTCGCAGTCTATCTGTGAGCTTGCGATTGCCGCCGATGAGCTGCCGGCGCCCGTTGAGAACGCCGACCGCCTGGAGATTACGGCGCTCGAGAACGGCCATGCCCAGATTTTTGCGCACGGTATCGGTGGCCATGCCTCGATGCCCGAGGGGACGATCAACGCCGTCGGCCTGATCGTGACGTACCTGCGCGAGGCCGAGGACGCGTTTGGTGCGCGCGACGAGCGCCTGCTGACGCCTGCCGAGCACGAGTTTGTCAAGTTTCTGGCCTTTGTGCATGCGGACGCCTATGGCCGCGGCCTGGGTATCGACGCGACGAGCCCCGCGTTTGGCCCGCTCACGTGCAACCCCGGCGTCATCCGCGTGGTGGATGGCCACATTGAGCAGGTCATCGACGTGCGTTTCCCCGATAGCACCAGTGCCGATACCATCCGCGAGCAGCTCGAGCCGCTCGTGGGCCGCTTTGGCGTGTCGTGTCGTGTGGGTCGTGCAAAGGTGCCGTTCTCGGTGTCTGCCGACGATCCGGCCGTGAAGGCGCTTATCGATACCTATAACGAGTTTACGGGCAAGCATGCCGAGCCTTTTGCCATGGGCGGCGGCACGTACGCGCGCAACTTTGCCCGCGCCGTCTCGTTTGGCCCCGAGGAGACCGGCCTGGAGCTGCCCGCGTGGGGCGGCCAGATGCACGGCCCCAACGAGTGCGCCAACGAGGAACAGCTCAAGCAAGCGCTCAAGATCTATATTGTTGCGATCCTCCGTTTGAATGAATTAGAGCTTTAAGGTTTCGCGGTTTCCCAATCTAAGTTGCGGTGGAATTGTTCCTAGAATGGGCCATTTGATGGCCAAACAGGAACTATTTCACCGCAACTTTGTTTTTATTGGTGTAAAAGGCGCGCCATGCTTGGGTGGGGATTGTTATTCGTTTGTAAAGGCTGGGCCGCGCTTGTGGTAAGGGTCTATCAAAAGCCCGTAAGAGACCGCAGATAAGGCGGTTGTCGCCCGATCGGGGTCGTATCTTTCCAAACAGCAAAGCGGGCAGGGTGCCCGCGAGTCGCATGTATGAAAGGAAGATCATGCTCGATCAGGCTTATTCTCGTCGTCAGTTCCTCGGCCTCGCTGGTGGTCTTGCCAGCATCGTCGGTCTCGGTCTCGTTGGCTGCGGTGGCTCCAACACTTCCGATGCCGCCGACAAGGGTAGCGCCGCTGCCGCTGCCGAGTCTGTCTCCGGCGAGGTGACCTACGACGGCGCCTCCTCGTTCCAGGCTCTCGTCGAGGCTGCTGCCGAGAAGTTCATGGACGCCAACCCCGACGTCTCCATCTCCGGTTCGGGTAACGGCTCGGGCAAGGGCCTGACCGCTGTCGCCGCCGGCACCGTCACCATCGGTAACTCCGACGTCTTCGCTGAGACCAAGCTCGAGGCCGACCAGGTCAAGAACCTCGTCGACCACGAGGTCGCCGTCGTGGGCATGGGCCCCGTCGTCTCCAAGAACGTCAAAGTCGACGACCTGTCCCTCGAGCAGCTCAAGGGCATCTTCTCCGGCCAGATCACCAACTGGAAGGAGGTCGGCGGCGACGACGCCACCATCGTCGTCCTCAACCGTAAGGCTGGCTCCGGTACCCGCGCCACCTTCGAGGCCGCTGTCTTTGGCGACGAGGCTGTCGACTTTAAGGGCGACGCCGAGCTCGACAAGTCCGGTGATGTCCAGACTCAGATCGCCAGCACCGACAACGCCATCTCCTACCTTGACTTCTCGCACTTCGATGACTCCAAGTTCAACGCCGTCAAGGTCGAGGGCGTCGAGCCCAAGAGCAAGAACGTCACCGACGATTCCTTCAAGATTTGGGCTACCGAGCACATGTACTGCTCCAAGGACGCCGACGAGGCCACCAAGGCCTTCCTGGACTTCATGCTCTCCGACGATGTCCAGGGCAAGCTCGTCGAGGAGCAGGGCTTCATCCCCGTCTCTGCCATGAAGGTCGTCAAGGACGCCAGCGGCAAGGTTTCCGCTAAATAAGTAATCGCCCCCGGAAAGGTTTGCAATGGCAAAACAGCTGCCAAAGCGCGACCTTGAGAACGTGGGCCTGGGCGTCACGGGCGCGTGCGTAGCGCTCGTGACGCTTGTTGTTGCCGCGCTCATCTTCATGGTCGCCCAAAAGGGCCTCTCGGCTTTTGTCAAGGACGGCGTCTCGGTCGTCGAGTTTTTCACCGGTACCAAGTGGGACCTGGCCAATACGGCCGAAAACGGCCTGCCCTATACCGGCGCCCTGCCCCTGATCGTCACCTCGTTTGCGGTCATGGTGCTCTCCACGCTCATCGCGCTGCCCATCGCCATCGGCTCTGCCATCTTTGCGGTCGAGATTCAGCCCAAGTTTGGCTCCAAGATCTTCCAGCCGCTCATTGAGCTTTTGACCGGCATCCCTTCGGTCGTCTTTGGTCTGATCGGCTTCCACGTGGTCGTCGGCCTTATGAAGAGTGTCTTCCACGTGAGCACGGGTCTGGGCATCCTGCCCGGCGCCATCGTGCTGGCCGTTATGATCCTGCCGACCATGACCACGCTTTCGGTCGACGGCCTGCGCGCCGTGCCCGACAGCTACCGTCAGGGTTCGCTCGCGCTGGGCTACACCCGCTGGCAGACCATCTGGCACGTGGTGCTCAAGTCCGCCATGCCGTCGCTCATGACCGCAGTCATCCTTGGCATGACCCGCGCCTTTGGCGAGACGCTCGCCGTGCGCATGGTCATCGGCGGCATCGAGGCCATGCCGACGTCGCTGTTGTCGCCGGCTTCGACCATCACGACCACGCTCACCACGTCCATGGCGGTCTATGCCGAGGGCTCTGCCCAGGACGACGTTCTGTGGGCACTCGGTCTGCTGCTGATGGCCATGAGCCTCATCTTCATCCTGATCATCCATCTCATTGGCCGCAAGGGGGCGAAGGCTCGTGGCTAGCACGCGCATCCACATCGACGAGGCGAGACTCGGGCGTGTCCAAAAACAGGACCGCATCGCCACCGGCGTGTTGACGGCGATCGTCGCCATCGTCATGCTCATCGTCGTTTCCATGGTGGCCTACATCCTGTTCGAGGGCATCTCGACGCTGTTTAAGCCGGGCTTCCTCACGGAGCCGTCGCGCGCCAACGGCACCCAGGGCGGCGTGCTCTACCAGCTGTTCGACTCGTTCTACCTGCTGCTGATCACCCTGATCATCTCGGTACCCATCAGCTTGGGCGGCGCGGTCTTCCTGGTCGAGTACGCACCCGACGGCCCCGTTCGCGACATCGCCTCCACCGCTATCGAGACGCTGTCCTCGCTGCCTTCCATCGTCGTCGGCATGTTCGGCTTTCTGGTGTTCTCGGTGCAGCTGGGCTGGAAGTACTCCATCATCTCCGGCGCCGTCGCGCTCACCATGTTCAACATCCCGATCCTGGTGCGCGTGATTCAGCAGGCGCTCGAGGACGTGCCGCAGGCCCAGCGCGATGCGTGCCTGGCCATGGGCCTCACTCGCTGGGAGGCCACGCTGCACATCCTGATTCCCGAGGCCATGCCCGCCATCGTGACCGGCATCGTGCTTTCGGCCGGCCGCGTGTTTGGCGAGGCTGCAGCGCTGCTCTTCACCTCGGGCATGAGCTCACCGGTTCGCCTGAACTTCCTGAGCTTTAACCTGTCGAGTCCCACCTGCGCCTGGAACGTATTCCGTCCCGGTGAGTCGCTCGCCGTGCACATCTACAAGATCTACGGCGAGGGCAGCCCCGAGGCGCAACAGATCGTCTGGGGCACCGCGGCACTGCTGATGATCTGCGTGCTGCTGTTTAACGTAATCGCCCGTATCGTGGGCAAGCAACTGGCAAGGAGGATGACGGCCGAATGAGCGAGATGAATGCAACGCCCGTGACTGAAGCGGCCACGTCCGAGACCCAGAACTTTCTGTCGAGCGTGGGGGAGAGCGAGAAGCATGCTCGCATAAGCGGCAAGGCCGTGAGCGACGAGGTCGTGCTCTCCACCAAGGACGTCAACGTGTACTATGGCGATCACCATGCGCTGCACGACACGTCGCTCGACTTTCACAAGGGCGAGATCACGGCGCTCATTGGGCCTTCGGGCTGCGGTAAGTCGACTTTCTTGCGCAGTCTCAACCTTATGAATCGCGAGATTCGCGGCTGCCGCGTGGAGGGCGAGATCAACTACCGCGGGCGCAACGTGAATACCAAGACCGAAAACACCTACGAGCTTCGTCGCTCCATTGGCATGGTGTTTCAGCAGCCCAACCCCTTCCGCAAGTCCATTCGCGACAACATCACGTTTGCGCCCAAGCGACACGGCATTACCGACCGCGATGAGCTCGATCGCATGGTCGAGGAGAGCCTGCGCGGCGCGGCACTGTGGGACGAGGTCAAGGACATGCTCGACAAGAGTGCCTACGCGCTTTCGGGAGGCCAGCAGCAGCGTCTGTGCATCGCGCGCACGCTGGCGCTCAACCCCGACGTGATCCTGTTTGACGAGCCCTGCTCGGCGCTCGACCCCATCTCGACGCTGGCGATCGAGGACCTTATGTCGTCGATTGTGGCCGAGCGCGCCATCGTCATCGTGACGCACAACATGGAACAGGCGTCGCGCGTGTCCAACCGCACGGCGTTCTTCTACATGGGCGATATGGTCGAGTACGACGAGACTGACGAGATTTTCCAACGGCCCAAGGATAAGCGGCTGAATGATTACCTCACCGGCATGTTCTCCTAGTCCGGGACATGCTTGAGGCCCGCGGTGGCCACGGTCGCCACGGGACTGATTGGAGAGGCGGGTCATCTCTTGCGGGAGATGGCCCGCCTTTTTGTGTCGTGTGCGGCCCGCCTTTTCGCTGCTATCATGGACAACGTTGAATTTCTACGAAGGAGCAGGGCATATGGCGATTCTTTTGGGATGCGATTCCGTCAGCCTAGAGTTTCCCACCAAGCATATTTTCGATAGCGTGACGCTCGGCGTGGGCGAGGGCGACCGCATTGGTATTGTCGGTAAAAACGGTGACGGCAAGTCGACGCTGCTGAACGTGCTCGCCGGCACGCTGGAGCCCGACGACGGCCGCGTGACGCATCGCCGCGGCACCACGATCGGTCTGCTCGGCCAAAAGGACAACCTGGCCGATACCGACACCGTGCATCATGCCGTCGTGGGCGACACGCCCGAGTATGAGTGGGCGTCGAGTCCGCGTACGCGCCAGATTCTGGCCGGCCTTATTAGCGATGTGCCCTGGGAGGGCACGGTGGGCGAGCTTTCGGGCGGCCAGCGCCGTCGCGTGGACCTCGCGCGCCTGCTGATCGGCGACTATGACGTGCTCATGCTCGACGAGCCCACCAACCACCTGGACATGCGCACCATCAACTGGCTCGCGCGTCACTTAAAGGCCCGCTGGCAGCGCGGTCAGGGCGCCATGCTCGTGGTCACGCACGATCGCTGGTTCTTGGACGAGGTTTGCACCAGCATGTGGGAGGTCCACGACGGCCAGGTCGATCCCTTCGAGGGCGGCTACTCGGCATACATCCTGCAGCGCGTGGAGCGCGACCGCATGGCCGCAGTTACCGAGGAGCGTCGTCGCAACATGGCACGCAAGGAGCTCGCGTGGCTGAGCCGTGGCGCCCAGGCGCGCTCCACCAAGCCCAAGTTTCGCGTGGATGCCGCTCGCGAACTCATCGCCGACGTGCCGCCCGTGCGCGACGAGCTGGAGCTCAAGCGCCTCGCCGTGAGCCGCCTGGGCAAGCAGGTCATCGACGTGATCGACGTGGACGCCGGCTATGCGGATACCGACGGCGCGCCCAAGCAGGTGCTCTCCGACGTGACCTGGCTTATCGGCGCGGGCGACCGCTATGGTCTTTTGGGCGAGAACGGCGCCGGTAAGTCCACGCTGCTCGACGTGATTCAGGGCAAGATCGCGCCCCTGCGCGGCCGCGTGAAGATCGGCCAGACGGTGCGTTTTGGCGTGCTGTCGCAGCAGCTCGAGGAGCTCGAGCCTTACATGGGCGACACGATCCGCGAGGTGCTCAGCAACTATAAGAAGTACTACGTCATCGACGGCAAGGAGACCTCGCCCGAGAAGCTTTGCGAGCGTCTGGGCTTTACGACGCAACAGCTCTGGAGTCGTATCGGCGACCTTTCGGGCGGCCAGCGCCGTCGCCTGTCGCTGCTGCTGACGATCCTGGACGAGCCCAACGTGCTTATCCTGGACGAGCCGGGCAACGATCTGGATACCGACATGCTCGCGATTGTCGAGGACCTGCTCGACGGCTGGCCGGGCACGCTGATCCTGGTGACGCACGACCGTTTCCTCATGGAGCGCGTGACCGACCAGCAGTGGGCGCTGCTCGATGGCCATCTGACGCATATGCCCGGCGGCGTCGACCAATACCTGCGCCTGTGCAACGCCACCGCCGAGGGCGAGCCCGTGGGCGCGCCGAGCGCCAAGACCGGCACGTTCGACACCGGCGCCGCAGCGGTTGCGGCCGAAAAACCCAAGACGAGCGGGCAGCCCAACGGTCTTTCCAACGCCGAGCGCCAGAAGCTCCGCCGCGAGGTGAGCTCGCTTGAGCGCAAGATGGAGACACAGCGCGCTCGCGTGGAGGAGGCCGAGGCTGCCATGGCCCAGGTCGATCCCACCAACTACACGGCGCTCGGCGAGCAGCAGGCAAAGATCGACGAGGCCCACGCCGCCATGGACGAGTTGGAGATGGCGTGGCTCGAGGCGAGCGAAAAGCTCGAGGGCGAGGAGTAGACGAGGATGATCAAGGCCGCATTTTTCGATATCGACGGCACGCTACTGAGCTTTAAGACCCACCGGATTCCGGCGTCGGCGCAGCAGGTGCTCGACAGCTTTCACGAGCAGGGGATTGCGTGCGTGATCGCCACGGGTCGCCCGACCTACCAGATGCCGGACTGGCTGTTCGACTTGGGCTGGGATGCGTACATTACGCTCTCGGGCCAGCACTGCTTTGATGCCGAGGGGGTTTACCGCAGCTGCCCGATCGATCCGGACGACGTCGCGGTGATCGTGGACCAGGTGGCCGAGGGGCGCTACGACTCGCTGTGCATGCAGGGCGAGAACTCGTTTGTGAACCGCCTGTCCGAGCGCGTGGTGACGGCCGGCAGCAACGCGGGAATCGTCTACCACGAGGAGCCGTTTGAGCACGCCTTCGATGCGCCGGTTTACCAGTTCTGCGCCTTTGTGGACCCGGCCGACGAACATATCGTGACCGATGCGGTGTCGCATTCGCTCACTACGCGCTGGTGCGACCTGTTCTGCGATATTATTCCTGCCAACGGCGGCAAGGACCTGGGCGTGGCGGCGACGCTGGAGCGCCTGGGCATCGACGCGAGCGAAGCGATTGCCTTTGGCGATGGAGAGAACGACCTGTCGATGTTCTCGGCCGTGGGCACAAGCGTGGCCATGGGCAATGCGCAGGAGACCGTGAAGGCCGCGGCGACCTACGTGACGACCGCCGTGGACGACGACGGAATTTACAACGCCGCCAAGCACTTTGGGCTTGTTTAGCTGCGGATTCGGCACTCGGGGACGTTCCTTTTCTGCCGGCAGTTGGGGACACCCTTGCCAACCCGGCCGGCGAGTCGGCCAATCGGCAAAGACTGTCCCCGACAACTAGTCGTTTAAGAACGTCCCCAATGACCATGTTTTGTGAAACATGGTTAACTTTCTGAACAATTTAGTAAGACACGGGCAACTTTTGCGGTAAAGTAAATCAAGCAAAAGTATCCAAAGGCTAACTAGAAGCCATCGCGAAAGGCGGCCCATGGCCCTACGTGAATCCGGAGAAGACTATCTCGAATCTATTTATGTGCTCTCGGAGCGCCAGGGCGTCGTTCGCTCGATTGACGTTGCCGAATACCTGGGCGTAACCAAGGCGAGCGTCTCCAAGGCCATGGCGACGCTGGAGAACAGCGGCTATGTCGAAATGGGCAAGCGCGACGTTCATCTGACGGAGCGTGGTTTGGGGGTCGCTCGCCAAATGTGGGAGCGCCACTGCTTTTTCGTGCGGCTGCTCGAGGAAGCCGGTGTTTCGGCGGATGTCGCGTCGCAAGAGGGCTGCCACATGGAGCACTGCCTGAGTGAGGAGAGCTTCGAGAAGCTGAGGGCGATGCTGGGGCGGGATGGTGCTTCGGCGCCAACAATGACCGACTAGCATTCCCACAGTGGTGCGCCTCCCGCGCCAAAGGCGCGGGACAGCGATTGGGATAAAAGGTTCTTTCGGCAATGTCCAATTCAGACAAGGAACCCCGTCAGCAAGCGATGCCCAAGAACCGCCAGCAACGTTACTGCAGGCCGGGGCCGGGCTTGGTTTTGAAAACACTCCGCAGCGCGAGGACGTTTTCAAAACCAAGCCCGGCCCCGGCCGGACAGCCCACGAACGCTACAGGTTCTTGATACCCATCGCGCGCATGGCGTTCAGGATGGCGATGATCGCCACGCCTACGTCGCCGAACACGGCAAGCCACATATTGGCAATGCCGAGCGCCGCCAGCACCAAAATCAGCAGCTTAATCCCCAGCGCGAAGATGATATTCTGCCAGACAATCGTCATGGTCTTGCGCGCCACGCGGATCGCGCGGGAGATGTTGGACGGCTTGTCATCCATGAGCACCACGTCGGCGGCCTCAATCGCAGCATCGGAGCCCATGGCGCCCATGGCAATGCCCACATCGGCACGGGTGAGAACGGGCGCATCGTTGATGCCGTCGCCGACAAAGGCGAGCTTGCCCTTGCCGCTTTCGGCCGCGAGCAGCGCTTCAACACGCTCGACCTTGTCGCCCGGCAGCAGCTGTGCGTGGAACTCGTCGAGGCCCAGCTGCTTGGCCACGGCGGCTGCCACTTCCTCGCGGTCGCCCGTGAGCATGACGGTGCGGTTGATTCCGGCGGCGTGCAGATCGCGGATCGTCTGCTCGGCATCGGCCTTAACGGTGTCTGCAATCACGATGTGGCCGGCGTACACGCCGTCAACGAGCACATGCAGAATCGTTCCGACGACCTCGCAATCGGGTGCTTCAGCGCCGGCTGCGGCGAGCATCTTGGCGTTGCCGACGACGACATGCTTGCCGTCGATGGTTGCCGTCACGCCGTGGCCCGCGTCGTTGGCGGAGTCGTTCACGCGCTTGGGGTCGACCTCACCCTGGAAGGCGGCGCGCACCGACTGCGCGATGGGGTGATCGGAGAACGACTCCGCAAGGGCTGCGACCTCAAGCAACGACTGCTCGGTATAGCCAGCCTCGGGGTGCGCCGCGACCACCGAGAACGTGCCGTTGGTGAGGGTACCCGTCTTGTCAAAGACGACGGTGTCCACGTCGGCGAGCGTCTCGAGGTAGTTAGAACCCTTGATGAGAACGCCCAGCTTGGACGCGCCGCCGATGCCGCCAAAGAAGCTCAGCGGCACGCTGATCACGAGCGCGCACGGGCAGCTGACGACCAGGAAGGTCAGGCCGCGCAGAATCCAGTCGGACCAGGCACCGGTGACCAGGCCGCCGCCGAGAGCGAGCACCGCGGCCGCGCCGGTGACGGCGGGCGTGTAGACGCGGGCAAAGCGCGTGATGAAGTTCTCGGTGCGCGCCTTCTTTTCGCTGGCATTCTCCACGAGCTCTAGGACGCGTGCGACGGTGGACTCGCCAAACGGCTTGGTGGTGCGCACGTGGATGAGGCCCGTCATGTTGATGCAGCCACTGATGATATCGTCGCCGGACTTGGCGGGTCGGGGGACTGACTCGCCCGTGAGCGCGGCGGTGTCGAGCTGGGTTTCGCCCTCGACGATGACGCCGTCGATAGGCACGCGCTCGCCGGGCTTGACCACGATCACGGTGCCGACGGCGATGCCATCGGGAAAGACCTGTTCGAGCGTGCCGTCGGCTTGCTCGACGTTAGCGTAGTCGGGCGCGATGTCCATCATGGCACTGATCGACTTGCGGCTCTTGCCCACGGCGTATGCCTGGAACAGCTCGCCGACCTGGTAGAACAGCATGACGGCGGCGCCTTCGGCCATGTGCGGGTCGGTATCGGGGAAGAGCACCATGGCAAACGCGCCGATGGTCGCGACGGCCATAAGGAAGCTCTCGTCGAAGGCCTTGCCGCGGCGGATGTTATTGAATGCCTTTTGCAGTACGTCGTAGCCGGCAATCAAAAACGGCACGAGGAACAGCACAAAGCTGGCGTAGATGTCGCCTGGGGTGCCGAATGCGGCGGTGAGGGTGCCAAGCTCATCGAGGGCGTACACCACGGCAAAAATGCCCAGCGCTACCAGGATGCGGTTGCGCTTATGCTCGAGCGACTCTTTCTTCTTGCGCTTCTTCTTTTTCTTCTTGGGGTCGGCGGTGGCCATGACTCGTATCCTCCCATTTGAATGTATGAACACTCACTCATATAATTTCGCGTGCAAAGGCCGCGGCAAGCGCGGCCTTTGCAGGTTGGCGTAAACCTGGGCTAGAGAATGATCTCGCAGTCCGGCTCGGCGTCGGCGGTGAACTCCACGACACGGTCGAGGACCTCGTCGAACTCGGTGTCATCGGCCTCGAGCGTCAGCTTCTGGGTCATAAAGTTGACGGACACGGATTTGACGCCCTCGAGCTTGGCCAGCTCGTCTTGAAGCTCGCGTGCGCAGTTGGCGCAGTCGATCTCGTCGAGTTTAAACTGCTTTTTCATGGTGGGTTCCTTTCCCTGTTTTGCGGCTTGGGTGCAGGCCGCGCTGGTACCGTGGTTGGTTGCTATTCGCAGATATGGCTCATGCCCTGGTTGAGCATGGTGTAGACGTGATCGTCGGCAAGCGAGTAGAGGATGTTGCGGCCGTCGCGGCGGAACTTGACCAGGTGCGACTGCTTAAGCGTGCGCAGCTGGTGCGATACTGCCGACTGCGAGGTTTCGGTTGCCTCGGCGATTTCGGCCACGCAGAGCTCGCGGCCCATGAGGGCATAGAGAATCTTGATGCGCGTGGTGTCGCTGAAGACCTTGAACAGGTCAGCGAGGTCGTAGAGAAGCTCCTCGTCGGGAAGGTCCTCGGGCGAGCAGGTGGTGGGGACGATTGGCTCAGTGGCCTCGGTGTCGGGCTTCGTTTCATCAACGCAGACGCTCATTGCAATATCCTTTCATATGAACATGCGCTCATATAACTCACTTCCGATTATATGAGCGCATGTTCATATGTCAATACAATTTGCGATAATTTCGATGACTGCTTGCTGTCTCTGCGATTTTCTGTGGGTTAGGATGCATCGACACAATGCTCGCCAACATATTTCGAGATGTTCGGCCAGCATGCTAAGAAAGCCGCCTCGAGAAGCATTAGAGCTGTTCATATTTGTACTTTATCTTGTTAAATACCGTGAGAATCAGTTCTTTTTCTACGGGAGTTCCTGCAGAATCAGTTTTATCTAAAGTTATATTGAGCATTGCTGCAGCCAATCAGGCAAATCGGTGGCCGAATAAGTCGAAAAATGTAGGTGGACATCCGCAGAGACCGCCTTTAGAAGAGCGAATTCTCAATTAGATCAATAATCGCGTCGTCTTCCGCGCGGTTTTCATCGATTTTTGCGGACATTTCGCATTCCCATGGCCCATTGATTTCTTCAGCAAGGGCCCCAACGTGTTGCATGTCATCGGGTTCGGGCACATCGTTGATGCTCGGGTCATCAGCTTGCGGATATTGGCTTGCAATTTCGCGCTTGGTGGCCTCTTCTTCTTTGTGCGCCTCCAGGATGCGGCGACCGTATTCGAAGTAGCGCCGCAAGACAAATTGACGAAGATTTTCTTGCAGGATGGCGAAGTTATCCGGGAGTCGACCGGGCCAGATCTTCTCGCGAATGCGAATCGCTTCCATGACCCGTCTAAAAGCGGACTGTTTGAAAAAGGAA
>CAVCHM010000043.1:0-17219 GCA_963602135.1 bacterium
AAAGAGAAGATGCGGGGCATGCCCCGCCTCTTACACCACATCTCTGCGCGCTACCCCCCCTCACGGAGCTGACAGACGGAAACGGGCACATTTTTGGCCGCTGGCGCCGATTTTGGGGGCTATTTGGCTGCCACTAAACTGGTAACAGTACTCATATTTGGCCTTTTTTGCCCACTGGGTTTCCGGCAGCCCCAAAAACGGGCCCGGATCGCTCGATCCGGACCCGCTGGGGACTGACGCGCGACTACGCGCGGCGCTTCATGGCCCACGCCAGCAGCAGAGTTGCTGCGCCGGCTGCGAATACGGCACCAGCCACGATGTACGCGCTGTCGCCGGACTGAGGCAACGTCTCCTTGCCAGCCTTCTTCTTGGACTTGGAAGACGTGGTCGTGGTGGTCGTAGCGCTGGTCTGGCCAGGAGTGGGCTTGGCAGCCTCGGTAACGGTAAAGTTCGTCTCGGCCGTGCCAGTGGTCGAAACCACGCTCAGCTTATGCTCGCCAACGCCGAGCGTCTTTAGGAAGCTCGTCTTGAGCGTCACGATCGTGGAGCCCTCGGTGAGCACGTAGTTCTCGGAAGCGACCTCCTTGTCGTCGACCAGCACCTTCTGGAAGTACCTAATCGGCGCGCTCGAACGGAAGCTCAGGTCCTTGGCGGCGTCGACCACCATCGTCTGGCCCTTGCCATCGATGATCTCGGGCGCCAGGATCTCCTCGGACTTGCCCTTCTCACCGCAGACCGTGCACTCCTGATGCATCTCGCCCTTGGCCTCGACCGTCGCCGGCTTGTCAACGACCCACTCAAAGGTGTGCTCAGCCTTGTCGAGGATCTCGCCGCAGCGGCAGATGTGCCAGTGGTACCTGGCGTCATGCGCCCAGCCGGATCCATCGGGCTCGTGCCTGAGCACGCCCTTGACCGTCACGTTCACATCGCCCTCGACATCCTTGAGCTCATAGGTGCCGTCGTCGGAGAGCTTAACGGCCTTGCCGTTGACGTTGACGGCGTAGTCCTTGCCCGTAAAGTACGCGCTATCGATGCTGATGGCGAGCTTTGCGGAGCCGTGCCAGTCGAGCTCGGTCGCCGTCGAGGTGAGCGTGTAGCCTACCTGGTTGCCCGGCAGCGTCACGACGAGCTTGCGGCCCGCCTTCACGGTGACCTCGGTGGCGGGAGACTCGTCATAGTTGGCCTTAGCCTGGTAGCGTACCTCGTACACACCGGCGGCAAGGTCCTTGAGCTCGGTCACGTCCTTACCCACGGTTTGGTACTCGGCAGCACCCTGGGCACGCCACTCCATGGTGGCATCGACGCCCGTGATCTTGCCGTCGGACTTGCCGCTCACGGTCTCGGCGGTTGCCTGAACCACCGGCGCGTCCTGCGCGGCGTTCTTGATGGAGAACTCGCAGGTCAAGCCATCGGCAGGCAGCACGTAGTTGCCCGCAGCCTTGCCCGTCAGCTCGGCGAGGGTCGCCGTATAGGTGCCGACCTCGGTCTGAGAGCTGTCAACAAATGCGCCAAGGTCATCCCTGCCGATAACATTGCCGAGCGTTGCCTCGGGGCAGTGCTCCTTGCCGTCATAGGCGAACTCGGTGGTACCCCACGTCACGGTGAGCAGACGCTGGTTAATGGTGAACGTGCCGTCGACGAACGTAATGATGTAGTTAGGGTTGGCACCCTCGGGCTGCGTCAGGTGCAGAGCATAGCCGCCGTCGCGCACGTTGTCGTTATCTTCGCGCTCGATCTCGAGACCCTGAAGCGTTTCGCCCGCGACAAGATTACCGGCGGTGACAGACCACTCAAACACAGGGTCTTTCTCGCCGTAGGTCTTGGAGGCGTCCTGTGCGGTGACCGTGATTGCGCGCGGCTTGACCTCGAGCGTGACCTCGCCCTCGGCCTTCACACCGTCGATCGTTACCTCATAGGCAACAGCCACCTTGCCAACATCCTTGATCTTGGGGGCCTCGGAGGACCAGGTCTTGCCGTCGGTGCTGTACTGAGCCGTTGCGCCCTTGGGCAGACTCGACGCATCGACCGTGTGGTAGTCGCCGTCGTACTCGTCGGAGTAGCCAACGATAGCGGCGTCCGGAATCTCGACCGCAGGCAGGGCATGGCCACAGACCGTGCACTCCTGATGCTTGGAGCCCACCTCGATCGCCGTGGGAGTCTTGTCGACGATCCACTCAAAGTCGTGCTTGGCCTCGTCAATCTTGTCGCCGCAGGTGCACTCATGCCAGTGCGTGCTGTCGTCGGAGACCCACTTATCGCTCACAGCCTCGTGCTTGCGCACGCCCTCGACCGTGACAACGAGGTCGCTCTCGGCGTTCTGAACGGTGAACTCACCACGCGCGTCGGGCGCCACAACCGCGTTGTTGACCTTGACGGCGTAGGAGTCGTTGTCAGTAAAGTAGCCGCTCTCGATGCTGATAGTGAGGGTGGTTGAACCGTGCCAGTCAAGCTTGTCCGGGTTCGCCGTAATCGTATAGCCGACCTGCTTGGCAGGCAGCGTCACGACGAGCTTGCCGCCGGCATTAACGGCAACCTCGGTGGCGGAGGAGGCGTCATGGTCGCCATCGGCGCGGTAGCGCACCTCGTACGTGCCGACAGTACAATCCGTAATCTCAGTCACGCCTTCGGGCACGCTCTGATACTCGCCAGAGTCCTTGGCGCGCCACTCCATCTTCGCGTCGACACCCGTGATCTTACCATCGGACTTGCCACTCACAGTCTCGGCCGTGGCCTGGACCTTCGGCGCGCCCTGGGGTGCCTTCTTGATGGAGAACTTGCACGTCAGGCCTTCGGCGGGAAGCTTATAGTTACCCGCGTCGTCACCCGTCAGCTCGATGATTTCCGCCGTGTAGGTGCCGGCCTTGACCTTGGCGCCGTCAATGCACGCGGAGAGATCGTCGTCGCCGACGACGTTGTGGAGCTTCGCTTGGGGACAGTGCTCCTCGCCGTCGTAGGTGAACTCGGTGGTGGCATCCCACTCCACGGTGAGCTCGCGCTTGTCGATGGTGAACGCACCAGGCTTGAACGTAATCTTGTAGTTGGGGTTGGCGCCCTCAGGCTGCGTCGCCGTCACGGCGTAGCCGCCCTTGCGCACTGTCTCGCCGGCCTCGCGGGAAACGGTGATGTCCTGGAGGCTCTCGCCCTCGACGAGCTTGCCCTCGGTGACCTCTGAGCCCAGAGCGGGATCACTGTCGCCGTAGGTCTTGGAGGCGTCCAGAGCGGAAACCGTGATCGCGAGCGGAGTGACCTTGAGCGTCACCTGACCCTCAACCACCGCGCCGTCGATCGTGACGCGATAGTCGACCGTCACACTGCCGACGTCCTTAATGCTGGGCGCAACGCTCGTCCAGCCGCCGTCAGAAGTCTTGTACTCAACGACGGCACCTTCGGGCAGCGCCGAAGCATCGACAGAGTGATCCTTGCCGTCATATTTGTCTGAGTAACCCTTAACAGCCAGGGCCGGAATCTCTACCGCACCCGACTCATGGCCGCACACGGAGCACGTCCCGTGCTTGGAGCCGGTCTCGGTAACCGTCGGCTGCTTGTCGACCGTCCATTCGTACGCATGCTCGGCGTACATCTTAATCTTGCGGGTCTCCGCATTGCCGGCGGCATCCGTAGCCACAATTACATGCTCGGCACCGGCGTCGCCCTCGGCGGCCTTAGCCGTGTACCTGCCGTTCTTATCAGCCTTGAGCTCCCTGCCGTTGTCGGTGACCGTCACCGTCTTGTCACGGTCATCGATCACGTCAAACGAAACGCTCTCACAATAGGCGTTATCCTCCCACAGGTCATAAATGGCGGGAGCATAGGTGTCCACATAGGTATAAGACTCTTTCTCATACCACTCGTAGCCGCAAACCCTACAGACCTTTTGACGGACACCATCGGCCTCGGGAGTTGCAGGCGTAATGATCTTATACTTCCACCTGCAGCTCTGCCATACCTGAGCCCGCTTGCAATACTTGCAGGCCTTAAAGTGGCTGCCATCGCCCGGTTGCCAGGCAGCATTGTCGGCAACGGCATGGGGACCTTGCTCGATCTTAACCTCAGCATCGGCCGACACATTGTGATTGTTATCCTCGGCATAGCGGACGTAGTACGTTCCCGACAAAAGATCGGTTAGCTTGCCGTCTGACGCAACTTTCTTGTAGCTCCCGCTCGAACCGCGACGATATTCCATCGCCTTGGTCACGCCCGAGATGGAGCCATCCTTGCTGCTGCACGTGGTCCAATTGTTGCCCACGAGCCCAGCCGGCGCTTCCTGATCGGCCTTGGAAATCTTCACCGTCGCTTGGCCCTTGACGGTCAGATAGCCAGAAGCCGTAACTTGGTAGTAGGTCGTGTACTCAGCCGCATTGCGATACGTCGGCTTTTCTGTCGTCCAATCGCCGCCGTCTTCGCGGTACTCGATCTTCAGATCCGCCGGAACGGGGTCATTCTTAACGTTGACCGTAATGCCGTGCTTTTCGCCGTCATAGGTGCCATCGAAGCCAGTAACCTCAAGGTCAAAGCGTTCAACGTCAACAATCTTCCACTTGAGTTCGAACCACTTGGCATAGTTGCCCTTGCCATTAACGTAGACCGTATACTCGCCCGGCTCGGCCTGGACCAAGTCTCCGCTCAGCTCAAAGTCCGTTCCCTCTACGAGCTTAATCTCCTTGCCGGCACCGTTAGTGAACGTTGCGCTCGCAATGATTGGCCTATGCTCCTTCTCGTCGTAGGTGTATTTGCCGCCATCCTTGAGGGTGAACTCAAAGCCGCCCTTATTTTTCTTAAGAACACGCGGTACGATTTCGAAAGCCGTCTTGCCCTCGAGCGTTTTGCCATAGTTAGGAGAACCGCTGGACGTCTTGTACGACACCACCAAGTAGTAATAGCCCGCATCCTTGGGCGCACCCTCGAGCTTGGTGCCATTCTTAAACGCCTCGGCCTCGCCCTTTGTCTTGCACTGATGCCACGTGACGTCAGCAGCTGTGACACCCATCATTGCAAGGTTATCTTGCTGGTACTTGTCCATCGATAACTGAATTGGTTCGCCATCGTAAACCAGCCCGGTCTGACCTTTGGTGGACATAGCGAGCGTATACGAGGCGGTAAGCTTATTCCTATAGGGGCACTCGTTGCTATTGATCTGCCCCACACATTTGGCCTCAATGTAGAGCCCAGTCACCGAGTCAGAATCAATCTGCCACACGCACTGGTGGACGGGCTTGCGGAAGGTGAGATCGCCATTGAGGTTCACGATCTCATAGTCATCGGTGTAAGCGCCAAAGTCTAACGGACCGTCTGCCTTGATACCCTTGATTGCGGCAGTCGAGTCGCATTTACCAAGGAAGCGCGATGAAAAGGGGTCATTGCCTTCAACCTCAGCAACGGTCACTAAGACGCCCACATTAGAGTAGGCACTAAATCCACTCGCAAGATTGAGCGCAGGAACGGAATCGTCCGCATTCTTTTTCTTGGGAATGTAAATGCTCTTTGCTGTGCCGGTTTTTTTGTCGGCGTCGGTATACCCGTCGCCCACTTCCTTATCGCCAGCACTGGCGTTCTTGTGATAACTCGCAATCTCTGGCTTGCCGTCTAGCGTCAAAGAACCCGCAGCATACACCACGCACGTATTGCCGCGCGCGCCGTAGCGTTCGATCGTGCCGCCATTTATGTTGCAACGTGCACTTCGAGCAACATTGAGAGCGTCAACCGTCAAAGTACTGTCCGCCGAGCTCGAACGCGTGCTGTGGAAGTTTTTCATCGTGCAGCTGTTAAGGTTGACCGTAGCGTTGGTGACGCCCATCACGCCTGCGACAGCATAGGAATTAAGGATAGAGGAATTCTCATAATAACGAGATGCTTCGACCGACTTATAGCTCTTGTTCGTCTGCCTGACGCCCAAGTTCTCCCCATTGCCGCCGCCATCGTGGCCACTGAAGCTGCAGTTGTTGAACGTCGCCGTTAACTTTGCGGCAGCGCTTCCATCTTTGGGCATCTTGAAGCTGCTGTTGCCATCGACGGAAACAGCACCATTGAAGTCTCCGGACGTATCGTAGAATTCGCAGCCGGTAAAAGTCGCCGTGAAGGAGTTGGTGTTGCCGCCAGTCGTACTCCGGCCCTCGCGGAAGAGGTGTACGGGGACGGCATATTCTTGGGCATTGCCCGCCACTGCGTGCGAATTGCCGGCATAGTCTTGGATCTTCAGCTTTTCGAACTTGGCGGTCAGCTCGCCCTCGGTGCTGCCCAGAGAAATCGCGGGCACCTTTTGGTCTGCCCCACTGCTGTACGAAAGGGAGAAGTTCTTCGAGCCGTCGCCAACCCACAGGCTAACTGAGATATTCCCCAATGCATTCTTGTAGCCCCCGTCGTAATAACGATCGGTCAAAAACCCGCTTACGGACTGACGCACTTCACTCTTATCATGGAAGCTGACGCACGGATTGTTGATACCGATGAACTCGATATTGCTGCCCTGCTTGATGTTGAACAGCCATCGCTTTTGACTGAGCGACGCGGTCGTATAATCGTTCACGTAGACCGTGCCATCGATGTAAATCCTCACAGGATTAATCCGAGACGCATTCGGCGCGTCAATGGTGTAGCCCGATTTGGGCGTGACCTCGCCCTCGGCCGTCTTAAGCACATAGCTACCCGGCTCGGTGATTTGGACGGACTTTGCGCCGTCCTGCTTAAGCGACAGCACCTCCGCCTTCACCCCGTCGGGCATGACCTGCGTCTCGGCGGTTGCCACCGTCGGCGTTGCCACGAGTGCGCATGCCACGGTGGCGATGCCCAGCAGACGCGTCAACACGGCGCGCATCCCCATCTTCTTCTCCCTCATCATGGCTCCCTTACCCCTATGCTTTCGCGTCGCTTGGCGCCGGCGGTTGGCGTGGTCCCTCGCCAGCCGCCGGCTCAAATTGACATATATATCCACCTGGTATTGTGCAACCGCATGTTTTGACACCCTGCCGCTCGGCGCGAGTTGCGTACCGTGGGGCGCAAACGGAACGCACCCCCGCGGGTGGCGCGTGCGCGATGTGGCAAAATCGAGGTACTAAGGGGGCCCAATATGCTCAAAATCATCGCCTGCGACGACGACGTCGCCTTTCTAGATAACCTGCACCGCATGATCAACCGCTGGTCGGCCGAGACGGGCACGGCGGTCGATGTTGCACTCGTTACGCGCGGCGAGGACCTGCTGGCACGCCATGCCGCATCGCGCGCCGACATCATCATGCTCGACATGATCATGCCGCTCGTCAACGGCATGGACACCGCCCGCGAGCTGCGCCAATCCGATACCGCCGTGCGCTTGGTTTTTCTGACCTCATCGCCCGAGTTCGCGCTTGAGTCCTACGAGGTCCGTGCCTTCGACTACCTGCTCAAACCCGTGACCTACGAGCGCGTGGCGCAACTGCTTGACGAGCTGTCGAGCCTGCGTCCGGCAACGATCGACGAGCTCGTCATCAAGACGTCCTTTGGCTACCATGCCCTGCGCCTATCCGATATCGAATATGCCGAGGCTCGCAACAAGCACGTGGTCTTCCACCTGCGCGACGGCCGCGATATCGAGGCGCTCGAGCCGTTCCGCAGCATCGAGGACCGACTGGCCCAAAACGCGACCTTCTTTAAGTGCCACCGCAGCTACCAGGTCAATCTGCGCAACATCGACCACTTTAACCGCACGGAAATCGTCATGCGCTCGGGCGCGTGCATACCGCTCGCACGCAGCTGCAAGCAGGGGTTCCAAGACGCCTACTTTGCGGCGCGGTTCGAGGGCGGGAGACGCTGATGTTCCTCTCGGCAGAACTGGTGCTCTGGGCAATCCACCACACAACGACGCTGCTCTTTGGCGTCTTTGCCTCGGCGGCGCTGTGCGGCGTCGAGATCAACCGCCGCCATGCGCTCGAGCTGGTGGGGGTCGGCGCCGTAACCGGCACTGCCTTTACGATTGCCAACCTCGTCGGTGGCGAGCTGTTTGCGCGACAGGCCTATCCACTCGTCGTGCATCTGCCGCTTGTCGTCTACCTGTGCGTGCGTTATCGTCTGAGCCCGTTGCTCACCCTGTTGGGCGTTACCAGTGCCTACCTGAGCTGCCAGTTTAGCAACTGGATGGGCATCGCCGCATTCGCCGCCACCGATTCGCAGGTCGCGTACTACGCGGCGCGCATCATCACCACGCTCGGCGTCTTTGCCGTCTTGTTGCATTGGGCAAGCGAGATTGGCCCCCGCCTGGCGATCAAAAGCCCCACCGAGCTGGAGATTCTGCTCATCCTGCCGCTCGTCTACTACATCTTCGACTACGCCACCAACGTCTATACCACGCTCTTCCACTCGGGCTCGGTGGTAACCGTTGAGTTTTTGGCGTTCGCCCTCTGCGCCTTCTACCTTATGTTTCTTGCCGTCTACCTTCGCGAATACGAGGCAAAGGAAATCGCCGAGCGTGAGCGCTGGATGCTCGCGACCCGCGACAGCGCGGCCATCAAAGAGCTCGAAGCCTGGCGCCAGTCCGGACGCGAGCTCTCGGTTCTCCGTCACGACATGCGCCACTACCTGCGCGGTCTAGCGGCCCTGATCGAAGAGGGTCACACCGATGAGGCGCTCGAGCGCATCGACGCGCTCTGCGAGACCAACGACCGCACCGCCGTGCGCCGCTACTGCGCCAACGAAACGGTCAACATTGCGCTCTCGTCGCTTTTCGCGGACATCAACGCGCACGGCATCACCGCCGACCTGCGCGCCGCCGTGCCCGAAACCGTCCACGTGGGCGATGTCGATCTGTTCAGTGTGGTATCGAACGCCCTGGACAATGCCATCGCCGCGGCGAGCGCCGCCCCCGAAGGCAAGCGGTTTGTCGACCTGGACCTTCGCTACGAAGACGGTCAGCTTCTATTGCTGGTTTCCAACACGTTTGGCCGTGCGCCGCACATGGTCGACGGCATGCCCGTGGCTCAGCACACTGGGCACGGCTTTGGCACCAAGAGCATTATGCTTGCCGTCGAGCGCATGAACGGCAACTGCCAGTTCCGCATTAACGGCGACCGGTTTGAGCTGCGCGCCGTGATGTAGGGGCTGCCACCAGCCTCGCTACAGCGGTGCAGCCGCCGGGGTCAGCTGCTTAATGTAGGCCCACATGCGCTGCTTGGCGGCCTTGTCGGTGAGCGCCGCCTCAAAACCGTCGAGCGCCAGCACGCGGCGCCCCTGCACATGGGCGACCAGGCCGGGCTTGAGCATAGCGGTGTCAAAGTCATCAATTGCCACAAGCATATCGGCATAGGTCTCGCGCATGACATCGGCCGCACTGTTGTCCAGCAGCAGCACCGCCTCGGGGTCCAAGGTCTCCAGCGCCTCGCGGAACAGATCGCACGTCAGGGCCTCGCCCGCCGCGACCGCTCCGTCGCCCGCGCCGGCAACGCTTGCCAGCACGCAGAAGTCCTCGGGCGCATACCCGATAGCCCCAAGCGCCTTGCGCAGTGCGGCGCCATCCGCGCCGGCAGCCAGCTCGCCGCCCGAGCACTCGGCTTCATCCAAATCGCCTTTGACCAGCACAATCGGCGAGCACGCGTTGCCCGCGATACGCACGCCGCGATCTGCAAGCGACGCGAGCTCCTGCTCGGTCGCCTGAGCGATGGCTTCTTTTTTCTGGCTTTGTGACGTGGGCATGCGCTCTCCAATCGTTTGCGTGCCCACCATTATATAAAAGAGCCGCCCGCGAGTGGTTGCTTTACGAGCCGCTG
The DNA here is from genome assembly GCA_963602135.1 of bacterium. Taxonomy (GTDB): domain Bacteria; phylum Actinomycetota; class Coriobacteriia; order Coriobacteriales; family Coriobacteriaceae; genus Collinsella. The sequence continues at coordinate 9,732 of CAVCHM010000043.1, forward strand.
GGTATAAGCACGGTCGTACTGAGTTTTACGCGGCCGAGCCGCGTCGCATTATGGAGGTCACCATGGCTGACATCAAGCAGATTACCCCCGAGAACTTCGACGCTGTCGTCAACGATAACCTGCCCGTACTGGTTGATTTTTGGGCCCCGTGGTGCGGCCCCTGCCGCTCGCTCTCGCCCATCGTAGACGAGGTTGCCGACGAGCAGGCCGGCAAGCTGGCTGTGGCCAAGTGCAACGTCGACGACAACCAGGACCTGGCCATGAAGTTTGGCGTCATGAGCATCCCCACGCTGATCGTCTTTAAGAACGGCGAGGAGGTCGACCGCTCGGTCGGCGCCTTACCCAAGGCAAGGCTTCAGGCACTGCTGGAGAAACATCTGTAATACGCTTGTTACCTGTCTGCCGTCCATGAGCGGTTTCGCACCGCTCGCCGGAGTGCCAAACGCAAGGCATGCGACCACGGATAGTATGGTAGACACAAACAGCCCCCAGTGAACGGGTGCGAGTCAGACGGACTCGCACCCGTTTTCTTATGCGGCGGCGCCCAAGGCGGGCGTAGTAGAATCTGAACCACCATTTCGCCCCGTACAAAAGGAGATTCCCATGCATGACGTCGGAATGAACATGAGCCAGCTTGCCATGAGCGTCAAGCAGGTCGACGACACCATTGAGCTCGCTCACGAGTGGAGCCATCAGTTGCTGCATGCGACCGAAAACTTTGACATGGAGCGCATTGGCGCCAAGCTCGAGGCCGCCATGTCTGCGCTGCACGAGGCGCACGATGCGCTCGAGGGCTACGAGGAGGCCATCGAGGCAGATCACAACTCCGTCGGCTCTGTGAAACTGGTGTAACGTGGCCGAGCACGAGCACGCGCACGATCACGGTGCGGACGACGATGCCAGCTGCCGCTGCAGCGGCTCCAGCTCCGAGCTGGTCCGCTTTTCGGTCACCGCGCCCGATGACCTGCTGCGCCGCTTTGACGAGCAGATCGCGCGCCGCGGTGACGTGGCTAACCGATCCGAGGCCGTACGCGATCTGATTCGCGCCTCGATCGCCAAGGAGCAGATGCGCACGCCCGACGAGCAGGTCATCGGTTCGCTCACCATGATCTATGACCACCATACCGGCGATCTGACGCGCCGCCTGGACGAGGTGCAGCACGACTACACCGACGAGATCGTCTCGACCATGCACGTGCATCTGGACCACCACAACTGCCTGGAGATTCTGGCGCTCAAGGGTCGCGGCAAACGCGTCTACGAGCTGGCGGACCGGTTGCTGGGGCTGCGCGGCGTTAAGCACGGCGAGCTCACCTGCGCCGCCACCAAGCAAAGCCTGGGGCTCTAACAGCACATACTTCAATGAAGGAGGGTCGCATGCGGCATGTGCATATTCATGTGACGGGCATTGTGCAGGGCGTTGGCATGCGGCCATTTGTGTATCGCGAGGCTATGGCGCATGGCATTTGCGGCTGGGTGCTCAACGCGGGCGATGGCGTGCACATCGAGGCGCATGCTTCGGTCGAGGCGCTCGACGGCTTTGTCGCCGCGCTGTCGGAGCACGCGCCTGCCGCGGCCCGCGTTGAGCATGTCGCTGTTGCAGACCTGGAGCCCGACGTTTGGGATGCTGACGATGAGCAGGCCTTTCGTATCGTAGCGTCGCAGGATCAGACCGCGCACACGACGCTCATCTCCCCCGATATCGCCACCTGTGACGACTGCCTGCGCGAACTGTTCGACCCCGCCGACCGGCGCTATCACTACCCCTTTATCAACTGCACCAACTGCGGGCCGCGCTTTACCATCATCCGGTCGCTGCCTTATGATCGAGCGGCCACGTCGATGGATTGCTTTCCCATGTGCCCCGAGTGCGCCGCAGAGTATGGCGACCCGCTTGACCGGCGCTTTCATGCGCAGCCCGATGCCTGCTTTGACTGCGGGCCACATATTACTTGGCGCGAGGTGGCGGGCGACATGGAGCTCGAGGGCTCGGGGGCGACGCCAGCCGTCGGCAACACGCGCGAAACCAGCGATGTCATTATTGACCGCTGTGTCGAGCTGCTGGCCAGCGGCGGTATTGTCGCCATCAAGGGCCTGGGCGGATTCCATCTGGCCTGCAACGCCGCCAATGAGCAGGCGGTGGTCGAGCTGCGCCGTCGCAAGCGCCGCAGCAACAAGCCGCTTGCCGTTATGGTGCGCAGCCTTGCCGATACTGAACGCCTGTGCCATGTCGATGATGCCGAGCGCGGCTTGCTAACCGGTAGCATCCGCCCCATCGTGCTGTTGCGCCGGCATACTGTTGGCGAGGGAGATTCCCCCGACGCCCTTACACTCGCGCCGTCCGTCGCGCACGATCTACCCGAGCTCGGCGTCATGCTCCCCTATACACCGCTTCAGCATCTGCTGCTTGCAGCTGCCGCGTCGCATGACATGCACGCGCTAGTCATGACCAGCGGAAACCTGAGCGAGGAACCTATCGAAACTGATGACGGCCTTGCTTGGGAACACCTCATTGCCGCCGGCATTGCCGATGCGCTGCTCGGCAACGACCGCGCAATCCTCTCGCGCTATGACGACTCCGTTGTACGTGTGGTCGACGGCACCGTCATGCCTGTGCGTCGCGCACGCGGATATGCGCCGCAACCGTTGCCGTTGCCGGCGCTCAACGGCACTGCACCCTGCGTGCTCGCCTGCGGCCCACAGCAAAAGGCAACGATCGCATTCACGCGCGAGGATGCGAACGGCGAGGCAGCCTGTTTTGTGTCGCAGCATATCGGCGATGTCGAAAACGGCGAGACCTTCGATGCCTGGAGCGCCGCACGCTCGCGTCTGGAAAACCTCTTTGACCTGGCGCCTGCCGCCTTGGCATGCGACATGCATCCCAGCTATCTGTCGAGCCAGTGGGCGCGCGAACAGGCGCAGGAACAGGGCATGCCGCTCGTCGAGGTGCAGCACCATCATGCGCATATCGCGAGCGTAATGGCCGAGGCTATCGCCACGGGCCAGCTTACAACCGACGCGCGCGTCCTTGGCATCGCCTTTGACGGTACGGGAGCGGGCACCGACGGAACCATTTGGGGCGGCGAGTTCCTTGTCGCCGGCCTTGCCGATTTTGAACGCGCCGCGCACCTGCGCACCTGGGCGCTGCCAGGCGGTGCCGCATCCGTGCGCGATGCCCGGCGCAACGCCTTTGCCCTGCTCAGTGAGCTCGGCCTGCTCGAGCACCCAGGTGCCGCAGGGCTATTGAGCACCCTCGACGAGCAGACACGCAGCATCACGGCTACGATGATCGAGCGCGGCATCAACAGCCCACGCACGAGCAGTATGGGGCGTCTCTTTGATGCCGCGGCAGCGATTCTGGGCATCTGCGACAAGGCAACCTACGAAGGCGAGCCTGCCATCGAACTCGAAGCCGCCGCCTGGCGCGCGCTCGGCGGTAAGACCGTTCGCCTCGACGGCAATCATACAGGCGTATCCACGTCTGCCGACGACTCCCCCATCTTGGACCCCCAACCGCTCATCGAAGCTCTTCTGAATGGAATCGAGGCAGGCGCGCCGGCCGACAGGCTCGCGCTCGACTTCCACGTCGCCATCGCATGCGCGTCGGCCCGCATCGCAAGCGAGATCTGTGAGCGCGAAGGCCTCGATACCGTCGCGCTCTCGGGCGGTGTGTTCATGAACCGGCTTTTGCTTCAGCTCCTTACCCACGAACTCAAAGACGCCGGTCTTGCCGTCTTGGTCCCCCACGCTGTGCCCGTCAACGACGGCTGCATCGCCTACGGTCAGGCCGCCATCGCTCGCGCTCGCCTCGCGCAGACGGCGTCACGATAGGCTTTTTGCCGGCCTGCGCTCAACCGTCTCACAGGTGTAACGCGTTTGCTCGCGACTCCCGCGAGCGCTACCATCAACTGATGGGTAATTAGGCGCCTGTCCAGCGCAAAACGTATAAAAGGGGAACATTATGTGCCTTGCCGTTCCCGGTAAAGTGGTCAAACGCAACGACGACCTTAAGGCGACCGTCGACATGATGGGCATCGAGCGCCCCGTTTCGCTGCGCCTCGTGCCGACGGCACAGGTAGGCGACTATATTCTCGTGCACGCCGGCTTTGGCATTCAAATTGTCGACGAGCAGGAAGCCCAAGAGACACTCGAGCTCGTCAATACCATGGCCGAGCTGGCCGAAGAGGACCAGCTCGCCACCAACCCGGCCGAGGCATACTAGTGGCGGCGGCGCAGCCGGTTCGCTCCGGTATCGACTTTTCGGCATTTCGCGATCCCAAGCTGGCTCGCGAGCTCATTGATCGTATTCATGAGCTTGTCGGCAACCGCAGCATCAACCTTATGGAAGTCTGCGGTACTCATACCGTGAGCATTGGCCGTTATGGCTTTCGCTCCATTATGCCGACGGGACTCAAACTGCTAAGCGGCCCGGGGTGCCCCGTTTGCGTCACCGCCAACCGCGACATCGATCACGCAATCGCGCTTTCCAACATGGACGGCGCTATCATTACCACCTTTGGCGACATGATGCGCGTGCCCGGATCGTCCACCTCGCTTGCCGCGCAAAAGGCGGCGGGGCGCGATATCCGCATCGTCTACTCTCCGCTCGACGCACTCGACATTGCCGAGCAAAATCCCGAACGCCCGGTCATCTTTATGGGCGTCGGCTTTGAGACCACAACGCCCACCATCGCCGCCGCCATTCTGGAGGCCGATGCACGCGAGCTCCAGAACTTCTCGGTCTACTGCGCTCACAAGACCACGCCGCCGGCGCTGCGCGCGATCGCCAACGACCCCGAGACCACCATCGACGGTTTTATCCTGCCGGGCCACGTCGCTACCATCACAGGCCTGGCACCCTTTGGGTTTTTGGTCGATGAGTTCGAGACCCCCGGCGTAGTCACCGGGTTTGAGCCGGTCGATATTCTGCAGGGCATCTGCATGCTGGTCCAGATGGTTGTCGAGGACAGACCCGCAATCGACAACGCCTACCGCCGTGGCGTCAACGCTGACGGCAACCCCGTGGCGCGCCAGCTGGTCGGGCAGGTATTTGAGCCGTGCGACACCACGTGGCGCGGGCTGGGACCAATTGCCAACTCGGGTCTTTCCATCCGACCCGAATTCGCGCGCTTTGATGCCGGCGCCCGCTTTGACGTGCCCATTGAACCGACGGTCGAGCCACGCGGGTGCCGCTGCGGCGACGTGCTGCGCGGTGCCATCACGCCGAGCGACTGCCCGTTGTTTGGCCGCACCTGCACGCCCGAACACCCCGTCGGCCCCTGCATGGTGAGCTCCGAAGGCAGCTGCGCGGCGTACTTTAGATACCACGGCTAGCCCGGACGCACCCGCACGCTGGCACCACCCACGATTGGAGTTTTGGATATGTCCCATAGCATCACCGATAGCACCGTCCTGTTGGGCCACGGCTCCGGCGGTCAGATGATGAAGCGCATTATCGATGAGGTCTTTCTGGATGCCTTTGGGTCGCCCGAGCTGCTTGCGGGCAACGATGCCGGTGTCGCCGCGCTGCCCGCAAGCGGGCGAATCGCCATGTCAACCGACAGCTTTGTGGTAACGCCGCAGTTCTTCCCCGGTGGCAACATCGGCCGCCTCGCCGTATGCGGAACCGTCAACGACGTCGCGACCTCGGGCGCCAACGTGCGCTACCTATCGTGCGGCTTTATCCTCGAAGAGGGCTACCCCATGGACAAGCTGTGCCAGATTGTGCAGACCATGGCCGAAACGGCACATGAGGCAGGTGTGAAGATTATCACCGGCGACACCAAGGTGGTCGAGCGTGGCGGTGCCGACGGCGTCTACATCAATACCGCCGGCGTGGGCGAAGTGCCCGCGGGCGTAGTGCTCAGCGGTGCAAACTGTCGGCCCGGCGACGCCATCCTGGTATCGGGTACGCTGGGCGACCACGGCATCGCCATCATGAGCCAGCGCGAGGGTTTGGCGTTTTCGAGCAACATCGAAAGCGACGCTGCGCCGCTCAACCACCTGATTGCCGACGTGCTGGCCGCCGCCCCCGGCACGCGCTGCTTCCGCGACCCCACGCGCGGCGGCCTGGCATCCACGCTCAACGAGTTTGCCCAGGCCAGCGGCGTTGCCATGGAAATCGACGAGGATGCCGTGCCCGTGCGCCCCGACGTGCAGGCGGCATGTGAGATGCTCGGCTACGATGTGTTGCAGGTTGCCAACGAGGGCAAGATAGTCGCCGTAGTGCCGGCCGAGCAGGCCGATGCCGCGCTGGCGGCCATGCGCGTCGCCCACTACGGCGAGAACGCCGCCATTATCGGTCGCGTGCTGCCGCTTGCCGAGGGCGCCCGTCCCGCCGTGCGTGTACGCACCGGCTGGGGATCGACCCGCATCCTCGACATGCTCGTGGGAGAGCAGCTGCCGAGAATTTGCTAGGGCGGAATCGCACGGTCGGCGCGATGCGGTTTGATATCCCTGAAGATGTTCAGATTCCAAACACGCCCAACGCGGAAGCCCAGTATTATGAGGTGCGTTTTGAAACCCAATGACGGGAGCACCCATGGCAGCAGCTTATTCCCATGTGATCTTTGATTTGGACGGCACCATCCTCAACACGCTCGAGGACCTGGCGGCTGCCGGCAACCATACCTGCGAGGTGCACGGCTGGTCCACGTTTGCCGTGGACGAGTACCGCTACAAGGTGGGCAACGGCATGCTCAAGCTGGTCGAGCGCTTTATGCCCGCCGAGTACGCGGGCGACGGCCGAATGTTTGAGCAGACGCTTGCCGAGTTTAGGGCCTATTACGGCGAGCACAAGGAAGACCACACCGCTCCCTACGATGGCACGATCGAGATGCTCGACCGTCTGCGTGCCGCGGGCGTTCAGCTTGCCGTGCTCACCAACAAGGACCACATTTCGGCCGCTCCGCTTATCGAGAAGTACTTTGGCACCGATCGCTTTGCGCTGGTACAGGGCCGCGTGGACGCGTTTCCGCCCAAGCCCGAAGCACCCGTCACGCTGCATGTGATGGAGGAGCTGGGCGCCAACCCGGCGACCACGCTCTACGTAGGCGATTCCAATGTCGATGTTCTGACCGGCCACAACGCCGGCCTTAAGAGCGCCGGCGTCACCTGGGGCTTCCGCGGCCGAGCAGAGCTGGAGGCCGCCGGCGCCGACTACGTGGTAGACACCCAGGACGAGCTCGCCGCACTGATCTTGGGCGAGTAGCGAAGCCGACGTGCTGCGCAGTCGCGGCGATTTTGCCGTGCGGAAACTGCGTCCCGTTTTGACGCCTCAAACTGGGACGCACTTTCCAGTTGAGCCCCGTTAGGGAAACGGCATCCCGTTTTGGAGCAATATTCCGGGTCGCGGTTTCCGCAACCCACCCCATCCGGAAACCGCGACCCGGAATTCGGCCAAAAACCGGGCCACATTTTCCCGAGCACCCACAATGCACCAACCTCCCAAGGAGTGTCCCCAACTGCCGGCAGAAAAGGAACGTCCCC
>CAVCHM010000044.1:0-17146 GCA_963602135.1 bacterium
TGCCATGCGGACTCCGTTCCGGACCTCAACGGTCCAACTTTTTGTCCGCAGTCCCGGCTCAAAGTGGGATGTCGTTTCCCGATGAGGAGCTCTGCGGAATATGTATCGCAAAAATGGCAGTTGAGCTTGGACGATTCTCGTCCAATACCCCCACTTTTAAAAAATGAGACACGCCGTTGGCGAAAATGAGACACGTGATATCGGGCGTCGGACGTATCATTTGCAAAAATGAGCCGACTCCACTCGAGTAAAGCGAGGTCCCCCATGCACGTTCCACACCCCCACATTCGCCGGTTGTCGAAAATCCCGCTTGTCGGGACGGCGGCGCTTGCTGCGCTGATCGCCACGAGCGTCGCCTGTTTCACGGCGGCTCCCAACGTCGCCCAGGCGGCCGACGCGCCTGAGATCACCGATATGACCGAGCAGGACTATAGCGATCTGGGCCTGGGCACGAGCGAGGACATTCCGGCCGATACCGTTGGCCCCTATTCCACCGATACCCCCACGACGTTTGCCACGCGCAGCGAGGTCTATATGGCAGCTAACGGCAGCCATGGCAATCGCTACACTCTGCGCGACAAGCTCGAGAACGTCGAGCGCGGCGATATTGGCGGCAGCAGCAAACTCACCGATGGCTATGGAAGTGTGTGGGGCGCCGCAAAGTTCTGGCAAAACGTCAACAATTTCGATACGAACAGCGACCTCTACAAGCATAGCGACTACGGTGGCGGCACCTGGTCGTATCTGAGCAACAATGAGTCCTCGACGGTACTTGCCAACGACAACAACGGCTTCTCGGGCATTCACGCCACAAGCGTTGAGTTCTGCAGCGATGCCACCACGGGCAAAAAGAGCCGCGTTGCCGAGCTTCGCGCCTATGGTGACAGCTCGTCCACGACGATCGACGGCAAGTCGTACGCCGGAAAGGTCGAGCTGGCCCTCTACTCGTTTAGCAACGGGCGTACGCGCACTCTCGATACACGCCTGCCGGTGACGGTCAACACCAATATGATGGACGGAGGCCGTTTTAAGTATCTGAACGCAGGTTACCTGCAAGAGCACGATGCTGTCTTTGATGTCGAGGCGGGCGACGTCGATGGCGACGGTGTCGATGAGCTTTTTGTCTACGCGGGCTGCTATGTCGATGAGGACGACGTGCGCAAGGCCGTAGTCGACATGTACGACCTGGAGGGCGGCAACTGGAAGCAGAACGTCGTCAAGATCGATGCCGGTAGCGCCTCCGACTACACCATGTCCAACAAGGGCGGGAACGACTCTTGGACGCAGCTCCAGTCAGCTCCCGTCGTTTCGCTCGCCGCAGGCGATCTCGATCGCGATTTTTGCGATGACCTCGCCATCGTGGTCTCGGCACCCTACGGCAAAAAGAATATCGCCAAGTCAACGCATTGCGAGCTGTTCTCGTGGGATGCATCCAAGGGTGCGCTCGTCCATGTCGATGCTCTGGGTGACGCGGGCGCAATCTCCCTCTCCGCGAACGGCAAGACCATGGTCGCCGCGAATGCGACATTCGGCACGTTTGCCGCCTACGATGAAGAAGGAAAGAAGACGGGTGAAACCGTCACGGGCCTTATTCTTGCGGGCTATGACTGGCAACGCAGCGCTTTTGATTACGACGCCTATGACGGCAGCAAGGGGCTGTACGGCGCGCTGTACCGCTACGCGTATTTTGACTCGGAGTCTGGCGAGTTCAAACTATCCGATTGCAAGGAATACAGAGACGGGCTCCTTGCCTCCTATGGACTGATGCATGTGCCCAGCAGCGCATGGAAGGATAGTGCTCAGGATAAGCGCTATCCGTGCACCTTGGCGCCTATTGCCCTTGCCACTGCCAACCTTGACGGTCTGTCTGAGCAGCCGGCGGTCGACGAGGTGCTCGTGGGCGGCGATGTGTTCCGCGACTTTGCCTGCAACACGGCGCAGAGCGGGGCCTAGGGCTTGGGTTCCATGGTCGGAACCATGAGCATGAGCGGCCAGCAATACAACAGTAGCAACAAGCATGACCACAAGGGTATCGAGCAGGTGTGGATCAGCGACGTTAAGGCGGGCAGCGTCTCGGGTTCGGACCGCTATAACGAGAGCTTTATCGCCGTGGTGGGCAAGCACCGCGACGAGGACCTGCGCAAGAACGATGACTACTATTGGATGACCGCCTCGCATTTTTCGCTCGACGAGAACGGAAAGGTACGCCGCGGCGAGGAGCAGGTGATTAGCGAGAGCAACCGTCGCGGCACTACCTACGGCACGTTTATCTCGCTCGCGCTGCCCGATGTCGACAACGACAGCGTCAAGATCACGTACAAGGACCGCTACAAGGTCTATACCAACCCGCGCGTGCTCGCCGTGCTGCAGGATGCGCCCTATGTTGAGGACCTGGAGCAGGCATACGGCTATCTGGTGTTGGGCGGCACGTCATACGGAGAGGAAAAGGGCACGGGGACATCCCAGGGCTATACCATTGGCGCCGAGTTGGGCGTTGCCGTCGAGGTGCAGACCGGTCCGCCCCTGGTCGCGATGAATGCTTCAGTCGATTTTGCCGCCGAGGGATGCTATGACTACCGGAGCGAGCGCACGGTCAGCGCAAGCGTAAGCTATGAGTCGCATGCCGGCGAGGGTGACAAGGCCGTGCTCTACACGATTCCGATGGTCTATTACGAGTATGAGATCGAAAATGAGGAAACTGGTGGCAAGGGCGTGATGGCGGCGCCCGTGTCGCTCGGCGCGCAGACCTCGGTCGTTAATGTCGAGGCCTATGACCGCATTGCCAAACAGCACAATATGACGCCGCTCAGCTACTTTTTGACCAACCGGTCGGGAGAACCCGGAACCTATCAAACGACGCTCAACGGCGAGACTCCCGTTGGGGATTCCTTTGGCCTGGGCAAGCCTGGCGTAACGCGCGCCTACACGCACGATGGGTTTAACGGCGCCGCCGCGCAGTCGGGGGCGAGCATTGAGCAGACCATCGAAGTCGAGGAGGGCAAGGAGCAGGAGCTCGAGCTCGGCTTGACGCTGAACGGCAGCGTTGTCATGGGCGCGAAGCTCGCAAAGCACGAGTTGTTTGGCGGCCTGTGCTTTGGTGCCAACGCCGGCTTTACTACGGGTAACTCCTCGAGTGAATCGACCGAATACGGCGGCACCGTCGACAACCTGCCCGAGGCCGCGCAGGGCAAGTACGGTTTTGTGTGGCGTCTGGGCGTCAACGCGGTGGATGTCGACAAGTTCGAGGCAGACTCGGGCGACAAGCTCGGCACCAAGGACACCGACCAGTTCTGGATCGTGGGCTATGACGTTAAGGACGTCGAGATGCCCGACGCGCCGGCCGTGACGGGCTTTACGGCAAACGCCGTCGATTCGACCAGCGTTACGTTTAGCTGGGACGATGTACTCGCAAACAAGAGTGGCTTTAGCTACGGCGTGGGCATGCTGCAGAGCAATGCGGCGGATGCGGTCGTCAATAGCTGGAAGATTGCCGACAACACGCAGACCTCGCTCAAGTGGGATGGGCTGCAGCCCAATACGGAGTATCGATTCGCCATCGCCGCCGTTAAGAATGGATCCACGACCGAAACAGGTATTCGCTCGGCAATCATCACGGTCAAGACCATGCCCGATGGCATGACGATGACCGTGAGCGGACCTGCGGCGGATGCTGCGGAGGGGTCGGATCTTGGATACGACTCTTCGGTTGAGCGCACGGCGGGAAGCCACCTGACGCTCTCGGCGATTGGCCATGTGAAGCAACTCGGTGCCGACGATAGCGAAACAGGGCTGGCACCGACCTATATGTGGTACCGCAAGGGCCGCGGCGAGACAGAGTTTAAGCTCGTGGGTGCCGATGGCAACCTCGCGGCTGGAACGGCCTCAAAGCTCGAGATTGACCTGACCGCAGACGATGACGGTGCGCAGTATTACTGCCACGTGGGATACAACGACGTGGGCATCGACACCGGCACGACGCTCGTGAATATCGAGGCCGAGGAGACGGCGCCCACAACGGTGAACGCCACCCCGATCCGCACGCGCCGCCTGTTCTCACAGGCAAGTGCGGGCGCCAAGAAGTTCCTGGACCATACGCTGGTAAACACCGCCGGCCCAACCGATTCCGAAGGCTCAAAGGACCCCGAGACTCCTGAGACCCCGACGAACCCGGACAAGCCCAAGTCCGACAACGGAGCTAAGACCGACACCAAGGTCAAGACTACGACCACAGCGAAGAACCTCGCAAACACCGGCGACCAAACATTCGCCCTAGTCGCCACCGCAGCAGCAGCGGGAGCAACGCTCGTAGTGATAGCCCTCATCATGCTGATCAAGCGCCGCAAGACCCACTAGTAGCCAGTCGAACATATCGACAACCCAAAAACCCGGGTAGCCAAAAAACAGGCCACCCGGGTTTTCTGTTGAGTGGAGACTCCGCAAGCGGAAACTGCATCCCACAATTAGCGCCCGGAACGGGACACATTTTCCGTCAAGCCCTCATCCGGAAAATCCATCCCAGTTTGAGCGCCCAGACCGGGACGCACTTTCCCAAAGGGTCCTCAACGGGAAACTGCGTCCCATAATTAGGCCGAGAAATGGGATGAACTTTCCCGACGAGAGCCAACCGGAAACCACGTCCCAGAATCAGCCCCCAAAGTGGGACGCACTTTCCCAACGAGCCTCAACCGGAAAATACATCCCGGAATCCAGCTGAATAGTGGGACACACTTTCCCAATCGGGTCCCAAGCGGAAACTGCATCCCATTCCAGACAAGAATTCCGGGACACACTTTCCGCAAACAAAGAAGGCCACATAACGTGGCCTTCAACTTATATATGTTCGGCGATACACCCAAGACAAGCCACGCCCCAACATCAGGGCGTCTGTCCAGGCGGAGGCATATAAGGTTCATCGCGAGTTCCGCACGCAAAGAAGGCCACTTAATGTGGCCTTCGTCTTGCGCAGGACTGTCCGAGCAGGGAACCTTATATGCCTCCGCTCGGACAGACGTTTCAGTTATGAACTCGCAGCTAGTCGCTATTTGATCTTGGTCGTACCCGGCGCCAGGTTGGGGTCGGTCTCGTTGGCCTCGGTCTGGAAGTGCTCGGTGTACACGTTCTTGCCGTCGCGGAACATCTCGTAGTACTGCATCTTGGCGTAATCCTCGCGCGCCTTGGTGGCAGCAGCGGCAACGGCATCATCGCCGGTGACGTTGGAGGAGAGCGCCCAGCGCAGGCTGGCATCCTCGTAGCCCACGGAGTTGATGGCGGGCAGCGACTCGCGCAGCGTCATGTGCGCCTTCTGGTAGTCGGTGAGCGGAGCGCCGATCAGCTGCATGAGCTGGGTGGACAGGTAGTTGGTGGACAGGTCGTCGGTCTCGCTCGCCTGGTCGCAGCCGGCAACGTCGTAGTTAGCCCAGATGATGTAGTCGGTCTGCCACAGGCGCTCCTGGTGCGTGGCGTCGTCCTCGTCGGTAAACCACTTGTCGTTGAACTTGGACGGGAAGAACGGCTGGTGGTCGCCCCAGAACACCACGACCACCTTGCGGTCGAGCTTGCTCAGGGCGTTGAGGAAGTAGCGAAGCGCCTGGTCGGACTGCTCGATGCACGAGACATACTCGTCGACATCGGAGAGCGTGCCGTCCTCGACGGTCTTGGCGTCCAGGTCGGTCGTGTCGATGTTGAGATGCATCTGCTTGTCGGCAGGCAGCAGGCCCGTGTCGTAGCCCGAGTGGTTCTGCATGGTCACGTCGAAGATAAACTGCGGGTCGGCGTTCTGGTTGAGCAGCTCAAGAATCTTGTCGTAGGTCGCCTGGTCGGTCACCATGCCGCGCAGGGTATCGGCGCCCTGGAAATCGTTGATGGACAGGAACTGATCAAAGCCAAAGTCCTTGTACACATTCTCGCGGTTCCAGTTGGTCGCGTGGTTGGGGTGCATGGCCGTGGTGGCGTAGCCGAGCGACTTGAACTGCTCGGCCAGATTCTCGGTCGTCTCCATGTTGTAGATGGTGTAGGGGTACACGCCCGAGCCCAGGTTGGTCATGGAGTTGCCGGTCAGGAACTCAAACTCAGTATTGGCGGTGCCGCCACCATAGGCGCTCACGTAGAGCTTGCCGCGGCTGAGGCAGTTGGACAGGCTCTTAAAGTACTGCGGGCCCTCGTAGCCGGCGCGCATGTTCTGGTAGATCGACAGGTCCGAGAAGGTCTCGTTCATGATGGCGATGACCGTGGGCTTCTCGCTATCGAATTGCTCCTTTGCTGCGGCGCGCTCGTCGCTCTTGGCGGCATCGGACTTGTCGTAGGCCTTGGCATACTTTTTAAGCGTGGCTTTGGCGTCGTCGACGGAGTAGTCGGCGGGTTTGGGCGGCTTGATGGACTGCGCCGCACTAATAAAGGCGGGCAGGTAGCCCTCGCGCCAGTAGCTCTCGAGCGGGCGCCAGGTGTAGACGGTGATGCCGAGGGTGTTGTAGTAGTCGATGAGCGTGACGTGTGCGGTCACGCCGCCCAGGCACAGCACGGCCACGAGCAGGTTGGTGAGCAGCATGCGCTTGGCGTTGGCAGCACCTTTCTGGCGGTGGGGCGCCACGATGCCGGCATACTCGCACAGCAGCATCGAGATTGCGGTAAAGCCCATCGACAGCACACAGAACAGCGAGATCGAGAAGGTGTAGCCGTTGCCGGCGACTGCGGCGGCGGTGGAGATGGCCGAGAGGTCGCCCGGCTGGATGGGCATGGATTTAAACGTGATGACAAAGAACTCGGCAATGCCCAGGACAAAGAGGGCGAAGGCCAAGACCGCGGGGGCCGCGCCGTGGCGCTGGAACAGGAAGAACAGGCCGGCCATGAGTGCGGTGATGATGGCCCACTCGAGCAGGATGCACAGGGGGTAGACCCAGGTAAAGTCGTGGTTGGACGAGACCTCCATGCCCAGCAGCGCAAAGACGCCGGCGAGCAGCAGGCACAGCACGGCGGCGACGAGCGGTTTGCCCACAAAGGCGCCGCGCAGGCGGGCGAGCTTGCCCGTGGGGGCGGGGGCGTCGGTCGAGGCGAACGCAAAGACGCGCGGGGCGATGCGGTCGCGTGCGATGCTTGCCCAGGCGCAACCGGTGAGAATGGCGTTGGTCAGGATGAGCATCACAAAGGCGAGCGGCTCGTTCTGTGCCACGAGGCCAATAGCGCCCCAGACGGTCAAAAAGAGCTGGAACAGGCCGAAGGCGGCGCTCCATCCAAGAGCGCTCTTGGCAACAGTGCCCGACTGAGCGCGAATGGCCTTGGCCTCGCGCAAAACAAGGTAGACGGTCGCCGCAAGACCGATGAGCGAGATGGCGGCTGCGAACATGCTGAGACTCCTCACAAACTTAAAACCTACGAAAGCGGGGGTTTACCCGATTGTTACCAAGATATGCGCAGCATTTGAGGGCTGCGCACAACAACCAGCCATAATAACGCGCGGGTGTGGCGGTGTTGCGCAATGGAGTGTCGACCTGCGCGATAATGGACGGGAAATACACGGAAACGTAAAGGCTTCTTAAAGAATTAGCGAGGATGAGGCGATGAGCGAGCAGGTTTGCAAGACGGACGTTGAGTGCTGCGGTGGAGCTACGGGCGTGGACGCCGGCGGCTATCCGGTCGAAGCTGCGGGCAACGCGGTGCTGGACATCTTGGAGCGCCGTTCTTCCACACGTGCCTTCGCGCGCGATGATGACGACCGTCCCGTGGCGGTGACCGACGAGCAGCGTGCGGCGATCCTGCATGCGGCGAGTCGCGCTCCGTCGGCGGGCGCCATGATGATGTACTCCATCGTGAGCATTCGCGAGCAGGCCACGCTGGACCGCCTGGCCGACCTGTGCGACCACCAGCCCATGATCGCCAAGGCCCCGTGGGCACTTATATTTGTGGTCGACTATGCCAAGTGGATCGATCTGTTTGAGCACGTGGGCTGCTTTGAGCCCGAGTTTGTCGAGCGTACGGGCAAGGCGCCCCGCCGCGCGCCGGGTTTGGGCGACTTTGCCATCGCGGCCCAGGACGCCGTGATCGCCGCGCAAAACGCCGTGGTTGCCGCCGAGGCTCTGGGCTTGGGGAGCTGCTATATCGGTGATATCGTCGAGAATGCCGAGGAAGTGGCCGAGCTGCTGGATCTGCCGCCCTATACCATGCCGCTGTCGATGCTTATCATCGGCACGCCTCGCAAAGAGCGCCCGGTAATCGCGCACCCCGTGGTGAACCTGGTGCACGAGGAACGCTACCGCCGTGCGGACGACGCGACTATGGACGCGCAGGTGGCCGAGATGGACGCGATGTTCCGTCCGCATGCCCGCGAGGTGGGGGAGCGCGTCGTGGACATCTATACCCGCAAGCACACGAGTCCCTTTATGGCCGAGATGAGCCGCTCCATGGAGTGGTGGTTCAAAAATTGGCTCGGAAAATGACGAATGTGACAAAGGGACAGCCCCTTTGTCACATTCCATATCGCTGCGGTGGCCTAAAGGCCGTATAAATGTTTATCTAGCTGGGAAAACAGTGCATTAAAACATGGGCCGATTGCCTATAATCCCTTCGAACATTAAAGTTGGGAGGAAACCGGCTTATGGAACAAAAGGCCAAGGAGGCAGCCTCGCACGCTGCGATTCCTGTGAGCATCTCGGCGATGCTCGTCACGCTGGGCGTGGTGTATGGCGATATCGGCACCAGCCCTATGTATGTAACCAAGGCGCTCGTTGCCGGCAACGGCGGCATCGGAAGCGTTACGGAGGAGTTCGTGCTCGGCGCGCTCTCCCTTGTCGTGTGGACGGTCACGCTGCTGACCACCATCAAGTACGTGCTGATCTCGCTGCGTGCCGATAACCACGGCGAGGGCGGTATCTTTGCCCTGTACAGCCTGGTCAAGCGCTGCGGCAAGTGGCTCATCATCCCCGCCATGCTGGGCGGCGCCGCATTGCTCGCTGACGGCATCCTGACGCCGGCCGTTACCGTTACCACGGCCATCGAGGGCCTGCGCACCATCCCGGCGGTCCATGCCGTGCTGGGCGATGACCAGGGCCGCGTCGTCGCCATTACGCTCGCCATCATCATCGCGCTCTTCTTGGTACAGCGCATCGGTACGGCCAAGATCGGTCACGCCTTTGGCCCCATCATGACGCTGTGGTTTCTGTTCCTGGGCGGCACGGGCCTGTTCTTTGTCTTCCAGCACCCCGCCGTGCTGCTGTGCCTCAACCCGGTGCGCGGCATCGCCTTTTTGCTAAGCCCCAACAACCACGCGGGCATCATGATTCTGGGCAGCTGCTTCCTCGCCACTACCGGTGCCGAGGCGCTCTACTCCGACATGGGCCACGTCGGCCGCGGCAACATCTACGCCACCTGGCCGTTCGTTAAGTGCTGTCTGCTGCTGTCCTATATGGGCCAGGGTGCTTGGCTTATGAACAACGCTGCCAACCCCGAGCTCATGGGCATTGCCGACCTCAACCCGTTCTACCAGATGCTCGCCCCGGGCCTGCGCCCGTTTGCCGTCGGCCTTTCCACCATCGCGGCCATCATCGCCTCGCAGGCGCTCATCACCGGCGCATTCTCGCTGGTGTCCGAGGCCAGCCGCCTGGACCTTATGCCGCACATGCAGGTCTTCTACCCTGCCGAGACCAAGGGCCAGCTCTACATCCCCATGGTCAACAACGTCATGCTTGTCGGCTGCGTCATCGTGGTGCTGCTGTTCCAGAACTCGGCGCATATGGAAGCCGCCTACGGCCTTGCCATTACGCTGACTATGATGTGCACCACGCTGCTGCTCTTCTTCTACCTGCACGAGGAGCGCAAGCTCAAGGTTGCTCCGTGGATCTTCGCGGCCTTCTTCCTTTTGCTCGAAGGCTTCTTCTTCGTGAGCTCGCTCACCAAGTTCTTCCACGGCGGCTACTTCACCATCCTCATGGCTGCACTCATCATGGGCATTATGGTGTGCTGGTACAACGGCACGGCGGTCGAGCAGCGCCAGTTTACGCTGCTGCCGCTGCGCAGCTACCTGCCGCAGCTCAAGCGCCTGCGCGACGACGACCGTTACGAGCGCATGAGCGACAACGTCGTGTACCTGACCAAGGACACCCATACCGACTACATCGACCGCGATATTGTCTACTCGATCTTGGACAAGCATCCCAAGCGTGCCCACGCCTGGTGGTTTGTGAACGTCGAGACCATGGACGAACCGCATACCTTTGCCTATTCGGTCGAGACGTTCGGCACCGACTACGTGTTCCGCGTGCATCTGTACCTGGGCTACAAGATCAACCAGCGCGTCAATGCCTACCTGCGTCAGGTTGTTCAGGACCTGGCTGCCACCGGCGAGCTGCCGCCGCAGACGCATGACTACTCGGTCTACAAGGATCCGGGTAACATCGGCACGTTCAAGTTCGTCCTGATCCGTAAGCTCCTGGCGCCCGAGAGTGACGTGGAGCCGAGCGAGCGCACGGCCATCACGCTTAAGTACATCATCCGCCGCGCCGCCGGTACGCCGGCGCGCTGGTATGGCCTGGAGAACTCCAACGTGAGCTTTGAGTATGTGCCGCTGTTCACCAAGTTCAAGGCTGTGAACAAGATGCAGCGCCTGGCCCCCAACGAGCGGCCGTAGACGTCGGCGGCTACACAGAGTTGGCTTTTGATGGATAAGCATGAGGCTGGGGAGGCAAACATGGATACAAAGGCGCTCGATGGCCGCGAGGCGGTGGTCGAAATGGTGCGTGAGGCGCGCGTCGACGCCGCCGAAGATCGGTTCTTTACGAATCGTGCCAACATGGACATGGCCGATCGCGTGATTTCGATCGTGGCACTGGTATTTGGAGCGGTGTGCATGTGCGCACTGCTCGCGCACGTGCTGTTTGTCTAGCGGCTGCCGGTCGTAGAAGGCTTTACACTTAGAACCACCACAAGGGAAACCACCACAAAGGTGCCTGTCCCCTTTGTGGTGGTTTTTGTTTTTGAGAGAGGGGCGGGGCGCTGATGGACGTCCGTACGGACGGCGATATTGCCGATAGCTTTTGGTGGCGGCGCACAACGCTGACGCGCCGCACTCCTCTGTATGACGCCTGCGTATCGGTGGGACTGTTGGTCGCGGCGACGATTGTGGGCGCGCTGCTCGACCATCCGGGTCTCGCGCCGAGCATCATGATCGTCTATGTGTTCGCCGTTCAGCTGTGCGCATTCTTTACCTGGAGTCGCCTGTATTGCTTGCTGAGCTCGGCTGCCGCCGTGGCGCTCTACAACTTCTTGTTTGTTGACCCGCGCTACTCGCTGTCGCTTATCGACCGCGTCTATCCCGGCATGTTCTTCATCATGTTTGTGGTCTCGCATGTGTCGAGCTCGATTGCGTTGGCCCTGCGCCGCGCCTTGGCACAGGCTGCCGCTAGCGACCGCCGCACGCATATGGTGCTCGAGACCAACCGCATGTTGCAGCGCTGCGCCGATCAGCAGCAGATCGTTCACGCTATGGCAACGCAGCTGGCGCGTCTTTCGGGCCGTCCGGTCGTGTGGTACGGCGCCGACGCCGAGGGCGATGACCTGCTGCCGCGTGCGACATACACGGCCGTGGGCGATGCCGCGCCGGTGCACGAGCTGCCGCCGCAGATGCCGCCGCGGCTCTCGGCGTCCGCCTATGTGGGAACGCCGCTTGACGCCACGTTTGGCGGTTCGGCGTTTTATGGCATCTACCTGACGGTTCGCACAGGCGACGGCTTCGTGCGCTCGGGCGACCCCGCCTCGGTGGTGGGCGTGCTGGCTATCGTTGCCGAGCCCGATGTGCTGACGCATGAGGAGCGGACACTTGCCGATGCCATCGTGAGCGAAGGCGAGCTGGCACTCGATCGCGCCCGCGCCATGGAGGCTCGCGAGGAGGCGGCGGTGCTCGCCAAAAACGAGCAGCTGCGCGCCAACCTGCTGCGCTCCATCTCGCACGATTTGCGCACGCCGCTCACCAGTATTTCGGGCAATGCCGACGTGCTGCTCGACCAGGGCTCGACCGGCACCGCGGTGCTCGATGCCCAGACGCGCCGCGGCCTGCTTCTATCCATTCGCTCGGATGCGCTGTGGCTCAACGCCACTGTCGAGAACCTGCTCGCCATCACCAAGCTCGAGGGCGGCGGCATGCATCTGTCGACTACGCTCGAGCTCATGGACGATATCGTCGAGGAGGCGCTGCGCCACGTAAGTCCGGCCGTGCGTGAGCACGACCTTAAGGTGGTGCCGTGCGACGAGCCGGCGCTCGTTAACGTCGATGCGCGCCTGATGGTGCAGCTGGTGGTCAATCTGGTGAACAACGCCATCACCTATACGCCCGCAGGCTCGCATATCGTGATTTCGATTGGCGTCGACGATGGACGCGTGGCGTGCTCGGTGGCCGATGACGGCCCGGGCATTGCGCCCGAGGACCGCGAGCGAATCTTTGAGTCGTTCTACGCCGCCAACCACGGTTTGGCCGACAGCCACCGCAGCGTGGGCCTGGGACTTTCGCTCTGCCGCTCCATTGCGTTGGCGCATGGCGGTAGCATAGAGGTTGCCGCGGCGGACCCGCACGGCTCGGTCTTTACGATTGAGCTTCCCGTCGCCGACGTTTCGTTTGATAAGGAGTAACGCTGTGCCGAACTCTGCCGTAAAACCGCTCATCTTGGTCGTTGAGGACGACCCCGCCGTTCGCAACTTAATCGTTGCCGCGCTCGAGGCGCACGGCTTGCGCCATATGGCCGTGGAGACCGCCCATGCCGCCATCGCCGCCGCCTCATCGCAGACGCCGAGCATCGTGCTGCTCGATCTGGGCCTGCCCGATATGGACGGCGTCAAGGTGGTGGAGTCGGTGCGCACATGGTCGGGCATGCCGATTATTGTGGTCTCGGCGCGCAGCGAGGATGCGGACAAGATTCGCGCGCTCGATGCCGGCGCCGACGACTACCTGACCAAGCCCTTTTCGGTCGAGGAGCTGCTCGCGCGCATTCGCACGACGCTCAGGCGTCTTTCGTATGCGCAGACGGGCGGCGTTGTCTCTGAGGGTTCGTTTGATACCGGTGAGCTGCATATCGATTTTGACGCCGGCATCGCCACGATGGATGGCGAGGAGCTGCATCTGACGCCGATCGAGTACAAACTGCTATGCCTGCTGGCGCATAACGCCGACAAAGTGCTGACGCACCAGTTTATCCTGCACGAGATTTGGGGCACGGCAACTAAGAGTGACCTGGCGAGCCTGCGTGTCTTTATGGGCACGCTGCGCAAAAAGATCGAGTCCGACCCCGCACACCCGCGCTACATCCAAACCCACGTAGGCATCGGCTACCGCTTGGTCACCCAAGGCTAGATCGCCAACCGCCATCTCAATATGAGTTGCGGTGAAATACGGACGGAAATGGCCTATTTGGCGGCCAAACAGTCCGTATTCCACCGCAACTTTTTTATTTGCCCTTGGGCTTGCTGGCGTAGAACTTCTTCTTTTTGGGCTTGCCGGCGGGGGAGGGTTTGCCGGCACCGTGCGGCTTGCCGTCGCCGGCGTGCACATGAGCGGGCGCGGGCGCTGCCGCGCGAGGCTTGCGAACCTCGGGGTTGCGCAGCTCCTCGACGCGCTCGGCAATTTCCTCGGCGCTAAAGCCGACTTCGGCCATGGCGTCCTCGATGGGCAGGCGGCGCACGATATAGCAGTGGTGCACCTTCTGGTTGCGCGCGAAGTCCTCGGGGATGGTCTGCGCCGTAATGTCCTGTAGCACCACGCCCGCACGCGCGAGCTTGCGCGTCTCGGGGCGGAAGCCACGCAGGTTGCAGCTAAAGATGGCGTGGCCACCCTGCGTGAGCAGGCGCGACACGCCGGCCAGCAGCTCAACGTGGTCGCGCTGGACATCCCAGGTGCGGCGGCCCATCTTGGACGAGTTCGAGAACGTGGGCGGGTCGACAAAGATCAGGTCCCAGCGATTGCGCGTCTGGCGCTGGTCGCGAATCCAGGCGAGCACGTCGTCGCGCACAAAGTGATGCTGCGGGCCCACAAAGCCGTTCTGGCGCATGTTGCGTTCGGCCCAGTCCAGGTAGGTGTTCGAGAGGTCGACCGTCACGGTCTCCTCGACGCCGCCATCGGCCGCGTAGCAGGTGGCGGTGCCGGTGTAGGCGAACAGGTTGAGGAAACGGCGCGCCTGCTTGGCGTGCTCGCGCACCAGGTTGCGGGTGACGCGGTGGTCCAGGAAGATGCCGACGTCCAGGTAATCATCGAAGTTGACGGCAAAGGTAAGGCCGCCCTCCTCGATGAGCGGCAGACGGCGGCGCGCGATGTTGGCGCGCTCGCCCGAGCCGCCCTTACCGGCGCCTTGTTTGCCGTACTGCGAGCCGCCGCGCGAACGCATGCGGGCCTTGGCATGCACATGTTCGGCGGGAACATCTAGGATACGCGGCGCGATGGCCAGAATATCGAGCATGCGGGCCTGGGCCAGTGCGGGGTCGATGGTCTTGGGCGCGGCGTATTCGGCGATGACGAGCCAGCGGCCCGGCGTCTGCGAGCAGCCCTCGTACAGGTCGATGGCGGCGGAGTAATCGGGCAGGTCGGCATCGTAGACGCGATAGCAGGTCACGCCTTCGCGCTTGGCCCACTTGCGGCGCAGACGGGCATTCTTGCGCAGGCGGTTGGCAAATTGCTCGGACTCGGGGATGAGCACGGGCAGCGGCTTGCCGTCGCCCAGGTCGAGCGTGGCGGCGGGCTCGGGCATGGGGGCGGCGCTGGCCTCATCATCGGCGTCGCTAGCATCCGCAGTCTCGCCAGCGGCATCCGCGCTGGTCGCGGCTTCAAATGCCGCGGCTGCATGGTCGAGCGAAGGCCAGACCTCAACGGTGGCTTCCTCGTTATTGGGCATGACGGCGATGGAGCGCTCGGGCTCGGCGTGGAGCGCGCGGGCCATAAGGCCATCGCGGGTGAGCGCGGCGACCGGTGCCGAAGCAAGCTCGGGCGCGCGGCGCAGCTCACCGATGAGCGTCATGGCGTCGTGCATGAGCGACAACGGCGTCTCGGTGGTGTCCGCGACGATGGCGGCACCGGCGACGGCGCCCGTGTGATCCAGCACGGCGGCAGGCTTGGCGGCGCAAAAATCGACAAAGCGCTTGTAGCCGGCGCATTTGACCATGCGCTCGGCGGTCTTGCGGGCGGCGGGATCGATGTCCACGGCAACGATACGCGCCTGGCGCTCGCGGGCTGCGGTCTCGCGCTCGCGCGCCTCGGCAAGCAGCTGCTCCCACAGGGCGGCATCGTGTAGCTGCCAGCCCTCAAATCCCCAGCGCTCGCGGGCAGCACCCGGTGCACGGTCAGTCAGGATATTCACGGCCTCCAGCAACAGGCCGCCACCGGCGCACGAGGCGTCGATCAACGTGGGCAGGGCCTCGTTCTCGTAATCGTCGGCTGTCAGCTCGCGCTCGCACAGCGCGGTCCAGCCAACTTGCGCCAGCACCAGTGCGGCGTAGTCGGGGCGCAGCACATGCGTGCCCTCTCCGGCGCGGGTCGCGGCAGGCGGTAGGCGCTTGAACAGCGGATCGCCCGAAAGGTCCAGGCTAATACTCGCACGGCGCTGACGCAGCGAAAGCAGCAGGTGAACGTCGGGGTCGGCGGCGTCGACATCGGCACGACGGCCCGTGGCCTCGGCCAGGCGGTCGCACAGCGCGTCCTTGGCACGCAGGGCGGAGAAGCGTGTGTTGCGCAGCTGCTCGGTCACACCACGGGCGGTGATGGCGATGGTGGCGTGCGCGCGGACGATGTTCTCCCAGGCGATGTCGTAAACGCCGTCGTACAGCTCATCGGCATCCTGCGCCTCAAAACGCCCGAGCACCACGAACACGCGGCTGGCCAGGCGCGACCACAAACACGCGCGATAGCCCTGCTCAAGCTCGCCCTCAAACGTGGCGCGGCCCTTCAGGCGGCGGACATGCGAAAGCCCGAGCCGTTTAAGCTCGTCGGCGAGTGCGGATTCAAAGCCCTCGGGGCAGCTTGCATAAAATTCCATGGGTGACCTCTCTGGTTGCGTCGCTCCATTATATGATGGATGCTTCGTTTGCCCTCGCCCCCGAAAGGAACCCATATGATTGATGCGTGCCCCGATTCCGCCGTGCTCTTTTTTGACGTGGACGGCACGCTGACGTCGTTCGACCCCGATGACATGACCGATAAGGACTTTTCGGCGATTCGCACCTCGCAAGCGGTGGCTGAGGCATTCCATCATCTGCGCGATGCGGGGCATAAGGCGTTTATCTGTACGGGCCGTCCGTTGTGGCTCATCGCCGACAGCTTGCGTGCGCTCGACCCCGCGGGCATCGTTGCCATGGCGGGTGCCACGCTCGAGGTCGATGACCGCGTGGTGCACGAGGACTGCTTTGACGAGGACGTTATCGAGGAGCTTGCGCGCCGCGTTCTTGCTGCCGGCGTCGAGGCTTTTTTCGAGGCTAATGCTGCGACCTTTGCGACGGAGCCCGCGGGTGTCGAGCGGTCGTCTTTGCCTGGAACCCTCGTGGTGCACGACGTGGACCAGATGCGCATCGACGGCCGTCTGCGTATAGGCAAGGTGTGCCTGAATGTGCCGAGCCTGGCGTGCGTGGCCAACGACGATGGCTTCATCGATCGCAACTTTGAGCTGTGTAACACCGGCGGCCAGAACCGCGAACTGAGCCCCAAGGGCATCGACAAGGGCGTGGGCGTGGCGCGTGCGTTGGAGTACCTGGGTCGCGCGGGTAATGCGCGCACCTTTGGCTTTGGCGATTCGGGCAACGACCTGGGCATGCTTGCCGCCGTGGAGACGGCCGTAGCCATGGGCAACGCCATGCCCGAGGTCAAGGCCGTCGCCGACTACGTGACCGACGACGTCGCGCACGACGGCACCGTCACGGCGATGCAGCATTTCGGTTTAATTTAAGGGGCCCGCTCGGCTACCGTTCGCCCGCGGCGAACGGCTCAACTCGGCTCGCCCTGCAAAATCGTTTTGCCGCTGGAGCGCATGGTCAAAAACGCTAAAGTGTTTATACCGTTCACCGAGAAGGTAAAAACCCGCAGTTCACGCCTTGATAAACGTAGGTAAAGTGTTTAGCAGTTTACCGGCCGTATGCAAGCGAAAGGAATCAGGCAGATGGCAATCAAGGTGTTCGCTGACGGTGCAAACCTCGA
>CAVCHM010000045.1:0-16982 GCA_963602135.1 bacterium
CTTACTATATGCCACCGTGGGGACATATGTATGTCAATCCTGGTCTAACAGAGCCTAATAGTTTGAGCAATTCACGCCGCCAGCTATACAACTCAGGCAGTATTCACCAACCCGCACACCCCCATAAACCTGCGGCAATGCGTGCAAGACGGCACAATATCCCCCTTAACCACGGCAAATAAACAATATGTTGCTCAACACACCCCAAAACGTATGGGTCACCTGCTGTGCTAGGATACTTAACGTTACATGGGTTCAACTGTGCTCATGGCTCCAACAAGCCGCAAAGCACAGGGTCGATCAGCATCCGGCCGTAACGGCGGTGCCAGAAAAGCCACGAGCTCCAATAGCGTCGTCATGCGTATCGCATCGAATGAATTTGTTCTTGTCTATGTGCAAGTTATTCATTCGGTTTGAGATTTCATGACTAATCGCAGCAGTCCTGCAGCTGTTTGCGTGCGGTCCAGTTTTGTTCCCGCTTGACTGGATCGCACGCAGCCAGCTGGAGACGCGGTCATTTTGCGATACACGTCCGCGTCTCTAGCCACTGTGCTTATACATACCGTTCACGGTGGGGCAGAGCCACGCGCTTGTCTAACTGGGCTCAGGGTTTGAATATGGAGCGCCTTCGCGCACGCGCGCCCTGGCGAAGCCATACCCAAACCCCGTGAGCCACACGTAAGACAGCAAGGGGGTGGTGCTCGTGTGGTATGTGATCCAGGTCATTAACGGTCGCGAAGATGTAGTGTGCGAGCGCATTGAGCACGTGGTGCCGGCTGGCGCCATGCAGGAGCTCTTTTATCCCCAATTTCAAACCGAGATTAAGGTGCACGGCGAATGGGTCAATACGACCAAGCCGCTCTTTCCCGGTTACCTTATCTGCGATACAGCAGATCCCCGAACCGTGCAACAGTATCTGCTGCACATGGACGACTTTGCCCGGGTGCTTTCTCAGGACGGTCAGTTTGTGCCGCTGGCAAAAGAAGAAGTCCTGCTTATTGGCAGCTTTACGCATAGGGGAGACCGCGTAGTGCCCATGAGCGAGGCCTTTAAAGACGGCGACAAGGTCGTAGTGACGGCAGGTCCGCTGCTGGGCCACGAAGGCCTTATCAAAACCATTAATAGACGTAAGAGCACTGCTTATTTGGAGCTCGATCTGTGCGGCCGACGCGTAACTACGCGCGTTGGCCTTGCCGTGCTTTCGGCCGAGCAACGCACGATGCGAAACCTTAAAAAGGCGATCGCCTAACTACGGGCGACTGTTTAACGGGACAGGGAGGATCCCCGGGGCGGGGATGTAGGTTTGAAGGAAATTGTGATAGAAAATCAAATGGGGGTTACAGCTACTGTTGCTGTAACGCATGAGAGCAGGCGCGAGGCCGCTAAGCTCCATAATGTGGGAAAACACGAACCTAAGCTAACCGAGAATGGTATTCCGGCGGACGTGCTGGAGAAGCTTTTGCCCGGTAGCGACATTATTGAATTAGAAAAGCCTGTCGTTAATGGCGGACTGTTCTATCGCTTTATTAAGCGATCCTTTGATGTTGTTTCCTGCGGCTGTGCCTTGATCGTTCTCGCTATTCCCATGGCCGTCATTGCAGTGAAGATTAAATCGGAATCTGAAGGCCCGGTTATTTACGCCCAGCGTCGTGTTGGCAAAGATGGCAGGGTTTTTAACATCTATAAATTCCGTAGCATGTATACCGATGCAGAGTCTCGAGGCGCTCAGTGGGCACAGGACGAAGATCCGCGCGTTACCCCATTTGGCAAGTTTATGCGTAAGACGCGCCTGGACGAGATTCCTCAGTTCTGGAATGTGTTCAAAGGCGATATGAGTCTAATCGGTCCGCGTCCCGAGCGTCCTGCGTTTTGCGAAGAGTTTGAGAAGCGTATTCACGGTTGGCATTACCGCACCATGGTGCGTCCAGGAATTTCTGGGCTTGCACAAGTGACCGGCGGATACGACCTGCTCCCCAGCGAGAAGGTCATGTTTGACCTTCGGTACATTAAAACAAGAAACATCAAGATGGATGTCGTAATCATGCTTAAGACGCTTGGGGTTGTCAGCACGGGAGACGGTGCACGATGATGAGGCTTCTGTTTCTGACCGACAGCTTCCGCCCCAGCCGCTCCGCATGCGCCAACCGCGCATGCGTTCTTGTCGACGCGATGCGCGAGGCCGGCATCGATGTGCAAGTTCTTGCTTCAAGCGACAGCCTGCTCAACTCGTCCGAGGGCTACGCGAAGCCCGATTACGTGACCTTCTTCGAGACCTTCCCCCTGCAGGAGAAGACGCTCGTGAACCGCCTGCGGAACAACTTCGGGGGCCAGCGCGCCTCCGTTAAAGCCGCCGAGGGTATGGGCGACTTCGACGTTGTGGTCTGTACCACCCCGCCGCTGCTCCTGACAACCTCCGCCATCAAGATTGCGGAGCGCAAGGGGGCCAAGCTTGTTTTGGACGTGCGCGATGTGTGGCCAGACGTGGCCTACGAGATGGGCTCGTTCACCCCCGGAAGCCCCTATGGCCGCTTCTTCGCCCACATAGCCAAGCGCGGCTTCAAGGCCGCCGACATCGTGTCCACTGTGTCCGCTGGCAAGGCGGAGAAGCTGAAGAGCCGCGTCCCCGCCGGCACCCCAGTTGAGCTTGTGCCCAACGGCATCGACGAGGCCTTCGTCCGCTACGACGAGGACCCCGCCGTTGTCGAGCGCTTTGAGCTCGGGCGCGGCCCCATCTGCTGCTACGTCGGCAACATCGGCCTGGCGCAAGGGCTGGACACGCTGCTCGACATCGCCGCCAAGCGCCCCGGAATCCGTTTCCTGCTCTTCGGAGCGGGTGCCGACAGGCGAGCGCTCGAGGAGCGCGCCGCCTCCGAGGGACTCTCTAACGTGGAGTTCTGCGGTAGCGTTGACGCCCGTGGTGTCTACACGGTGCTCAGGCACTCCACGCTGTCGTTCGTCCCCCTCGTGAGCTCGCGGCTCAGGGACAGCATACCAACCAAGCTCTATGAGTGCATCTCCTGTGGGTGCCCCGTGCTCCTTGCCGCCCAGGGCGACTCGGTCGACCTGCTCGAGGAGACGGGCTTGGGCGCGCATGCTGCACCAGAGGACTTCGAGGGACTACTGCGTGCCTTTGATGGGCTGCTTGTCCGTGGCTTCAGCGCTGAGCAGAAGGTGACTGCTGCTCAGAACATGCTTTCTGGGCATTCCCGCCAGAATGCGGCTCGTGCCTTTGCCGCGACCTTGCTCGACCGCTTTGGGCGGGGTCGATAGACATGGGGATGTCGACGCTGGACAAAGCGCTGCTGTATACCCGTACCGTGGCGCGGATGAAACCGTCTATGGTCGTCGCTCGTTTGCGACGGCCGAAAAGCGTGTCTGAGGCGCCCTCCGATGTGAGCCTATTCCCCCTGGGCATAGCCTGCGGTGCGCTCGATGCAAGCTATGCCTATGCGTCACGCTTCGACCTTGACGCGCTTGTCCACGACGAGTTCCTGCTGATCAACGAGACGCACAAGGTGGACCTTACCAGGTGGGCAGTCTCTGAGGCTTCGCATCTTTGGAACTTCAACCTGCATTATTTCGAGTACTGCGTGCCGCTGGCTGCTCGCTACGCGGCGGGTGGATCTCGCGAGGACCTTGACTTGTTTAAGCGCCTGGCGTTGACGTGGATGGCTGCGTGTAAATACCCGCGAGGGGACGCGTGGCACCCGTATACGATTTCGTTGCGCCTTGTCAACTGGCTTATCTGCATCGATCTTTTCGGCGAGGCGCTTACGTGCGACAAAGTATTCATGGGGGCTCTCGCCAGGAGCATGTACCGTCAGTACCGCCACCTGTTGGCCAACCAGGAGAGGCATCTGCTGGCGAACCACTATCTGGAGAACCTGAAGACGCTCGTCGTCTGCGCGCTGCTGTTCGGTGAGGACGATGTGCTGGCGCGGGTCGAGCGCGACTATCTTACGCAGCTCGACGAGCAGGTGCTGCCCGATGGAGTGCACTACGAGCGTTCCATGATGTACCACAAACTCATTCTGGAGGGCCTTCTGCGCGTGGAGCTTGCGTACCGCTCTGTAGGCAAGGCCGCCCCGACAAAGGTAGCCTCCAAGGCGCGGCAGATGCTCGATGCCATGGCCTCTATCGAGCGTGGCATGGGCAAGACTCCCTTCTTCAACGACTCGGCCGATGGGGTTGCCAAGGAATGCGGACCGCTCGCCCGCGCCTGCCGCGACGTCTACGGCTATGAGCCTGACGACGCCAAGACTGCCTTCCCTGACTCCGGCTTCTACAAGCTATACGACGGCGACGCCGTCCTGGTCTTCTTCGCGGGGGAGCCTGGTCCGTCCTACATGCTGGGCCACGCACACTGCGATTTACTGAGTTTTGAACTTTCCATGGATGGAAAGCCCGTAATTGTCAACTCCGGCACTTACGCATACCAGAGCAAGCTTCGTTCCCGCTTCAGGAGCACTATTGCTCACAATGCTCCTCAAGTAGAGGGCGACGAACAAATGGAATGTTGGGCCGAGCATCGTGTGGCTCGCAGAGCGCGCAACATCAAGGTTATTGAATTTAGCGAGAATCGAATTCGCGCGAGCTTCACCAGTTGCCGTGGTATGCATTACGAGCGCTCTTTCGATCTGGAAGGTTGTGTACTCAAGGTCAAGGATAGAGCTAATAGCAAGGACGGAAGTCCTGTACCCGTTACCACTCGTATCCATATAGCGCCACATATCGACAACGTGTGCATTAAGCCTGTCGGCGCTGCATCCAAGGACAAATCACAATACGACTATTCGCCTCAGTTCGGTGTTTTGGAGCAATCCGGGCTGGTAACAGTTGCGAATTTGTCATCCGTCTCCTATGAGTTGCGATTTGGAGACGTTCGATGAGTGAAATCCTCTATATCGGCAGTTTCCCGCCGCCCTATGGTGGCGTCACGGTGAAGAACGCGCTGCTGTTCGAAGCGCTTTCTGAACACGTTGACATCGGCAGACTCAACCTTATGGACGTTAAGGCTCTGAAGCCTAGGGCCGTTGTCACATTTCTGGTGGCAGTCCTGGGGCGCAAGGGAGCTCTGGTCATCGGCACGAGCGCCGACTGGCGCCGCCGCATTACTGACCTCATGTATCTGCTTAACCGCAAGAAAATACGTCGGTCGCTACTATTCGTCATGGGCGGTAAGGTGCCCGAGGACGCGAAGTATATCCGTCGCATGGGCTGCTACAAGCGCATGTACGTCGAGACGGAGAGCATGCGTGAGGCGTTCGAGGCTGCGGGCGCTCAGAACGTATCGGTCTACCCGAACTGCCGTAAGCGTCCCGCTGCACCATGTCGGGTGCGTAAAACCGTGGGGGGGGTACGCGTAGTGTTCTTTAGTCTCGTCGCCGTTGACAAGGGCGCACGGCTCGTGCTGGACGCTGCCGGCATACTGTCAAACATCGAGTTCCACTTTTATGGCCGCGTGGAGCCCACTTTCGAGCAGGAGTTTGCCGAGCGCGTAGAAGGTCTTGGCAATGTCTCATACCACGGCGTGTTCGACTCCGTGAAAGGAGATGTGCTCGCCGAGCTTAACCAGTACGACCTGCACGTGCTTCCCACCATGTGTCCCAACGAGGGAGTCCCGGGTGTCATCGTCGAGACCAAGCTTGCAGCGGTGCCCACGGTGGCCTCTGCGCGTGGATACAACGCCGAACTAATTGAAGACGGTGTTGACGGCGTTCTCACCCACGAGGATTCGGCCCGGGAGATCGCTGGGATCATCGGCTCTCTCGCTGAGGAGCCAGCCCGTGTCGACTTCATGAAGGCGGCGGCGCTCGAATCCGCCGAGCGCTTCTATGTCGACCGCTATCTGAGCTGGATCGTGTCTGATATGCCTGAAGGGGCGGTAATGAAATGAACTTGATGAGCGTCTACGATCGACTCCCGGTCTTTGCGCAGAACATGGCGTTTTCCTACATGGGTGGGCGCATCCAGAAGACTCGTTTTGGGGCTGGCTTCCACCAGATGCTCTCCGAGTTTGAGTCTCATGAGGGCTGGAGCCGAGATCAACTGTTTGCATGGCGCGACGAGCGCCTGAGCGAGCTCGTACGGCATTGCTACGACACGGTGCCGCACTACCGCTTCGTCATGGACGAGGGAGGCATCGACCCGGCTTCCATCAAGACAGGCGAAGACCTCAAGCGCCTGCCCGTCATCACCAAGGCAGACGTTAGGGCCGACCCTGAGTCTTTCGTCTCCTCGAAGGCCAAGGGGATGAACCTCCTGCACGTGCACACCTCGGGCACCACCGGGTCAGGGTTCCAATTCGAAAGCACGGTGGAGTGCCAGCAGGCTCAGTTCGCTTGCTTCTGGCGCTATTACCGCAAGCATGGTCTCGACCTAGGCACGTGGCAGGCCCAGTTCTCCTCCCGCGCTGCGGTTCCCAGGCGCATGGTCAATCCGCCCTTTTGGCGCGTGGATAAGCCTGGCCGTCGTTACTATATGAGCGCCTTTCACGAGAGTCCGGCGAACATGCGTGCTTACTACGAATTCATTCGCGATGAGGGGCTTCCCTGGATTAGCGGCTATCCGTCCCTCATGGTCCTGCTGGCACAGTGGATGAACGAGCGAGGACTCTACTACGACTTCGTGCGTGCCGTCACCTGCGGTGCAGAGAACCTGCTCGACCATCAGGTCGCTGCTATGGAAAAGGCGTTCGGGGTTCGTCCAGTTCAGACCTACGGCCAGACCGAGAACGTTGCCATCTTCTCCACCGAACCCGATGGGCGCATCCTGGTGGATGAGGACTTCTCGGTTGTCGAGTTCATGCCCGAGGTCGTTGGGGGGGGGTACCGAGTCGTCGGTACATGCCTGTTCAACTACGCCACCCCGCTTCTGCGCTACGACACTGGCGACGTCGTCAGGCTCGGCGACTGCACAGGTCCGCGCCGAGAGGTCGCGTCCATCGATGGGCGCCAGGAGGACTATGTCTGCCTTCCGGATGGCACCAGGATCGGAAAGCTCGACCACGTCTTCAAGGACACACCTCATTTCCAGGAGGCGCAGATTTACCAGTCGAAGGACTACTCGTTATGCCTGCGCGTAGTGGGGGAGCCGTACCTATGCGAGGAAGACGAGAAGACAGCGCTCGTGGCGCTTCGCGCATCCATCGGCGAGGATTTGCCGGTCCGCTTCGAGTATTTATCAGAGCTTCCGCGCTCGAAGTCGTGCAAGCTGCGCTTTGTGGTGTCGGAAGCAGGCAGGGAAGGCTAGCAGCATGAGATGCGTGTTCTTCTCGCTGGTGAGCAAGGTGAAGGGCGCTGGCCTCGTGCTCGATGCCGCAAAGGAGCTGCCCCAGGCCGAGTTCCACTTCTACGGCAGGGTCGAGGAAGACTTTAAGGACGAGTTTGAACGCCGACTCGCCAAGCTTCCCAACTCTTCGTATCACGGCGTGTTCGATTCTGTGAAGGACGACGTGCTCGCAGAGCTCAACCAGTACGATCTTCACCTGCTGCCCACCTCCTGGCCGAATGAAGGGGTGCCAGGGGTGCTTGTAGAGACCAAGATGGCTGCCGTGCCCTCCATCGTCAGCGACTGCTGCCACAATGCCGAGATCGTGCGCGATGGCGCAGACGGTATCGTCCTCGACCGCTGCGATGCGCCAAGTCTCGTCAAGGCCGTGCGGGGGCTCGCGGAAGACCCCGACCGTTTGGACGCCATGAAGGCATCGGCGCTCGCCTCGGCGGAACGCTTCTACATCGATCGCTACATCGGCTGGATAGTGCAAGACCTCGTCGCGTAGCGCGACGGGCAAATTCATACATAAAGAAGGAGAAATCACCAATGGTTAACGTTATCGGTCTCGGCTACATCGGCCTCCCCACCGCCCTCATGATGGCCTCCCACGGCGTGGAGGTCGTGGGCACGGACTACAATGAGGAGCTCGTCGCCACGCTCAACGCCGGCAAGACCACCTTCAAGGAGGAGGGCCTGGACGAGCTGTTCGCCGACGCCCTGAAGTCCGGCATCAAGTTCTCCACCGACTACCAGGTCTGCGACACCTATATCGTCTCGGTCCCCACGCCCTACGACAAGCTCGACAAGAAGATCGACCCGTGCTACGTCGTGGCTGCCTGCAAGACCGTCCTCGAGGTCGCGCCGCAGGGCGCCGTGCTCGTCGTCGAGTCCACCGTCTCGCCCAACACCATCGACCGCTTCGTGCGCCCGCTGCTCACCGAGGCCGCCCGTGAGGACGTCAGGCTCGTCCACGCTCCCGAGCGCATCATCCCGGGCAACATGGTCTACGAGCTGCTGCACAACAACCGTACCATTGGCGCCGACGACCCCGAGGTGGGGGAGGCCGTGGCCAAGGTCTACGCCAGCTTCTGCCAGGGCGAGATCTCCGTCACCGACATCCGCACCGCCGAGATGACCAAGGTCGTCGAGAACACCTTCCGCGCGGTGAACATCGCCTTCTCCAACGAACTCGCCAAGATCTGCCGAATCGGCGGCATGGACGTCGCCGAGGTCATCCGCATCGCCAACAAGCACCCGCGCGTGAACATCCTCAACCCCGGCCCGGGCGTCGGCGGCCACTGCATCCCGGTCGACCCGTGGTTCCTGGTCGGCGACTACCCCGAGACGGCCAACTTCATCCGCCTCGCCCTTCAGACCAACGCCTCCATGCCCGAGTACGTCATGCACCGCGCCCACGAGGTCATGGCGGAGCGTGGCATCTCCGACGCCTCTAAGGTCGGCATCTACGGCCTCACCTACAAGGAGAACGTCGACGACATCCGCGAGTCCCCGACGCTGCAGATGCTCGAGTCCATGTCCGAGCACCTCTGCGCCGGCTCCGTCAAGGTCTACGACCCGTGGGTCGAGCGCGACGAGGTCCCCGGCCAGGTCCACTCCATGGATGAGTTCCTGGACGGCCTGGAGATGGTGATCGTGATGGTCGGCCACTCCCAGGTCAAGGACAACCCCGGCATCTTCGGCGACCGCGTCCTCATCGACCCGCGCAACGTCTGCGGCGAGGGCGAGAATGTCTACAAGTTGTAGAGGGCTTTCGTGTCTAACTTAATGAATGCAATGAATAAATACCGCCGTGCTCGTTGGTGCTATACCCACGGGCTCAAACCCATGGCCAAGGCGTACGAGATGCACATCTATCTGGTGCGCAACAGCTTTATCCCAGCTAGTTGCGAGTTGGGGGGGTACTATCTTCGGCTACAAGGGAATCGGCCGCGTCATACACAAGCGGGTGAAGGTGGGCCGCAATTGCATAATTGGGCAACAGGCGACCATCGGCGGGCGCAGTGGGCATTACGGGGTTCCCGTTATCGGCGACAACCGCGAGAAATGCACGGGAGCGAAGGTTCTCGGCCCTATCTAAAGTGGCAACAACGTGACCATCGGTGCCAACGCGGTCATGATTTCGGACGCACCGGACAATACAGTCTGGGCAGGTGTGCCGGCTAGATGTATCAAGACAATCGATACCGGTCAAGTATCACCCTTGAAAGGCGACATGTGATGCTGCGAACAGGTGAGGACGGCAGGCTGAAAGTCGCCATTGTACTTATGCACTTCAACTATGGCGGCGGAGAGCGAATGGTATCGCTTTTGGCCTCGCATCTCGACTTGTCGCGCTTCGACGTGCGGGTCTTTTGCGTTTACGGGGATCCGCAGGACAACGTTATGGAGCGTGCGGTGCTCGACCACGGTGTGCCTATAACCTACATACGAAAGGGCCTCGGCTTTTCGCTGAAGTACCTCTCCAAGACTTGGTGTGAGCTGTCGAAGTTCAAGCCCGACATCGTGCATACACACCTCAATGCCTGCATGTACTGTGCCCCTTGGGTGATAGTCCATAGGGCGAAAATGCTGCACACCATCCACAACGTCCCTGAAAAAGAGGCAGCTGGTTTCCGGCGCAGGCTCATGGGCTGTCTGTACAGAATCGGCAAGGCCGTTCCCGTTGCTATCAGCGAGCGCAACCGCGAGCTGACAGCCCAGTTCTACGGTCTATCGCCGAAAAAAGTTGAGATGGTCGTGAACCCCGTTGATCTTGGCGCGTTCAAGGATGATGTGCGCATCCCGTGGGAGAATCGAACCTACGATTTCATAAACGTCGCCCGTTTCGAGCCGCAGAAGAACCAAGCAGGTCTCATCAAAGCGTTTTCACGCTTCATTAGGGATGGCCATCCTGACTCCAAACTGGCCATCGCCGGGGACGGTTCACTCCGGCTCTCATGCGAGCATCTCGCCCGCGAACTCGGCATAGCCTGCAACGTAGACTTCCTGGGCAAAAGGGACGACATCGCTGCCCTCATGCATGACTCCAAGTGCTTCATCCTCCCAAGCGACTACGAAGGGCTTCCCATGACCATCCTAGAGGCAATGGCGGCAGGGCTGCCCGTGCTCGCCACTTCCGTAGGTGGGGTGCCTGACGTGGTGGAGGACGGAGTGACAGGCTTGCTTGTCCCCGCAGGAGATGAGGATGCGTTGGTGGCGGCAATGGAGAGAATCGCTCTCAGTGATGCCCGCCTAGAATCAATGTCCCGTGAGGCTGATTCTATAGTGTCTTCTTATGACTGCGGACAGGTTGCCGAGGGCTATTCGGCGTTGTACGAAAGGCACGGTCGTCAATGACGAGGGTTGTTTCGGTTGAATCGAAGGGGCATACAGGCCGTCATTTCACTTTGGCTGGAGTAAGGGTTTTTGTTGGTGACTGCTCTCTCCTTGGTATCTGCTTCGCGATTTACTTCTTCTCAACGGGCTTCGATTTCCTCGCTATAGCTTCAGGAGTTTCACTTGCTCGTCTTATCGCGGTGGCGCTAATTGTCATATGCCTTTTCAACGCTAGGAATCTTCGGTTCGAGAGGTCTTCGGCGTGTGGTTGTCTCTTCGCTTCGATGGGGGTCGCTCTTATCCCCTTGCTGCTCATGGACAATCCGCAGTCGGGAATAAACCCATTCTTTTCATTTGAGCTCAGCGTTGCCATTGCGTTCTTCGCGCTCTGTCTCCCGTTCAAAGAGGGAGATGTGAAGCTGTGCGAGTTCGCAATGGTGGCAGTTGGGCTTGTGATGTGCGTGCTGCTGTTCGTCAGTCCCGGCGCTGTTGGCACTGATTGGGTTTCCGATCGCGTCGTGGTGAACATTGCCGGTTCCCAGCAGGACCCCAACGAGTTCTGTGGATACATGCTGTTCGCCGTCTCGCTGCTCACCTATACGGCAGTCAAACGCCAGCACTGGTGGAATCTGGCGCTTGTAGCCGTCATATTCTATTGCGTTTTGCTTACGGGTTCGCGTGGGGGCCTCATTGCTAACGCGGTGGCGTTCGTCGCGGCGTTCTGTGTGGGCTTCAAGCAAACGAACCGTCGCATGGTCTGGGCGGTTCTTGCCGGCGTGGTCATGTTCGCCGTCGTCGTCAATATCGACGAAGTGCTCGCATCGCTGCCGCCCTCGGTGGCGGAGAGATTTACGGGTGCAAACATGTCAAGCGGAACTGCTTCGTTTCGTACGCAGGCTTGGGTAGACGTGCTGACGGCATATATCTCGTCCGACCCCATTCGTCAGATATTCGGCCATGGCTACGGCGCGACTACGCAGGTCACGTTCAATGGACTGGTGGCTCACAACTCCTATGTCGAGGTGCTGTATACATTCGGGCTAGCGGGGCTTGTATGCTATTTGGGGTCAGTTGCCGTTGCGTTGGTCCGGGCGCTCCACGCAGGTCGTATGCCCCTTGCCATCACTATCCTCGCGTTCCTCACTCTCCTTATGACACTCTCCGCATACCCATTCAAACCGTTCTGGGCCACCATTGCCATCGCGCTCATGGCTCGAAGACCGAAGGGCGATAATGAACCTTAGAAAGCTGATAGGAGACCTGTTCATTGCGTTCGGTGCGCAGGGTATTTCCTTCGTATGCAGCGTCGTTACGACGCTCCTCGTCCCGAAGATTCTTGGCGTCGAGGAATTCGCCTATTGGCAGCTATTCGTGTTTTACACGAGCTACGTAAGCTTCTTTCAGCTGGGGCTCAACGACGGCGTCTACCTGCAGCACGGTGGCGAGTCTCGTGAGAGCATTGACAAGGGCTTGATTCGAGGCGAGCTTTGCGTAGGCATGGGCTACCAGGCCGTGGCCGCTTTGCTTATCGCGGGCTACGGCGTGTTTTGCGGATCGAACGACGCAAGGACGCTCGTCATCCTCTCTTCAGCAGCATACCTCCTGCTCACGAACCTTGCAAGTTATATGGCATTCGTGTTTCAAGCGATGAATGAGACCAAGGTGGCATCCTATTCCACCATCGTAAACCGCGGGTTCTACTTGTTCCCTCTTGTAGCCTGCGTTTTGCTGCGTGTTGACGACTTTTTTGTTTACGTCGTTTTCTATGAGATCGCTCAAGCCCTGGCCTTGGTTTATCTGCTTTGGAAGGGTCGCGACTTCGTGAGGGCAAGCTCCGTGCCCTTCAAAACAGCCGCACGCGAGACGCTGCGATCCATGAAGCTTGGCATCGTTCTCACGGTTGCGAACGTTTCTTCCATGCTCATCATGGGCATGGCGCGCATCGTCATCGACTCCACATGGGGGCTTGCCGCATTCGGTGAAGTGTCGCTTTCACTTTCCATCGTGAACTTTGCTCTTACGTTCATATCGCAAGCGGCCATGGTGCTCTTCCCGGCGTTGCGGGCGGCCGGGGACGGCAGGGAAAAGGGCTACTACGTGAAGCTTCGTGATGGCCTTGGTGTTGTACTTCCCGTAGCCATGCTCCTGTACGCGCCGCTTAGGGCACTAGTTGGTCTTTGGCTCCCGCAATACGCCGGAAGCCTTCTTTACCTTGCATTTCTGTTCCCCGTCTGTCTTTTCGAGGTGCAGACAAACCTCACGGTGGTCACGTTTCTCAAGGTTAGGTGCGAGCCTCGGACGCTGCTTGTCATAAACGCTGCAGCTTTGCTATGCGCACTGGGTGCCCAAGCAGTCGCGGTGTTGGCGTTCGACAGCCCAATAGCATCGGTACTTGCTTCACTGTTCGGCATTGCCATGCGCTACGCCATCGGAACTGTCTATCTCGGCGGGGTGTACGAGGTCCGCAATCTCAAGATGTTAGCGTGCATGTTCGCGGAGTCCGTCGTATTTATTGTCCTCGCTTACTTCCTTCCGCTCGGGTGGGGCTTTGTCTGTTGCGTCGGCATCCTCTTCGCTCACTTCGCGGTGTGCCGTGATGAGGCGAGGAACTTGGCAGGGATGCTCCGCGAGGTGGCACCGGGTCAGTAGAATTTGTTAATGATTGAAAGCGAGACACGCGAAGATGAATAACAGTATGCCGGCATAGGTGGCCAAAAGGCTGGCTCAGATGACGCCGCTCCCGAGGTGCTCATCAAGGTAAAGCGCAAATCAACATGCTCTCTGCCCGATCCCTCGACTGCACGGGAAAAGCTCAAGAAGGTGTCCCCCCCCCCGAAGCCTTGCTTCGAGAACTTCTCGTATAAATTCCCCGTCACGTGCGACCTTTCAGTTATTGTGCCCGTCTACAACACTGAGAGGTACCTTGTGGAATGCCTTGGCTCCATTGTCGGACAAAAGGTGGATTTCGACATGGAAGTAGTGGTGGTAAACGACGGTTCTTCTGATGGTAGCCTTAACGTAATCAAGAATTTTGCGGCAAAGGATGCACGTATCAGGGTGATCGACCAGGCTAATCGCGGATTCTCCGGTGCGCGTAATGTTGCCATCGATGCGATTCGGGGGGGGGTGCTGTGCTTTGTGGATTCTGACGACGTGCTCGCCCCGGGCCACCTTCAAACCCTGTGGGACGAACTTCAGCGTTCCGACGCAGACTGGATTTCTGCCTGTTACAGCAAGATGTCCGAGGACGGACGTTACCTCGGGCCTACGGAGCGCGTGCGAACGCATGGAGGTCCGTGGGTCCGTATGTACCGTAGGCATATGTGGGCGCATGTGCGTTTCCCCGAGGGCTTCTGGTTCGAGGATACGCTTATAGCGTACTGTATTAAGCCGCTTTTCAAAGAGGCTTTCGCCAATGACCGAGGTTACTTTCATCGCGTTCATGCGGGTTCGATAACCTCTACCGCCTCGCGGAGCCCCAAGGGACTCGACTCGTATTGGGTGGTCGAGGAGATGCTCGACTGGTGCGACAAGCTTGGCATCCCGTTTGCAGACGTTTATCGCCAGACCATTCTACAGTTTGGTCCGCTGCTGGTCAGTAGGGTCGAGAGCCTAGACGAAGAGTCGATGAAGTGTTTGTTCGCGCTCTGCTGTGAATGCATCGGGCGGTATTACCCAAACATGGAGAATGCGACCATCGGCGGCGGGCTCGCCTGTTGGAGGAGTCGCTATTGAGCGGCAACTACGATATGGGGAGGGTGGCCTGCAGGTGGGGTCGATGAAGGCAGTGGGCTGGCTCACGAGCGGAATCGTTACAAGTCCTTTCTTTCCGGGCAGGCTCCGGAACGTCGTCATACGCAAATGGTGCGGGGGGGGGTGCTTGGTGGCGTCTTCCCCCATGTGAGAATCCAGTCAAACAATTTGAAGGTTGGTGAAGGCTCTTATTTCAATGAGAACTGCAAGGTTTACAACCAGCATGGAACGGTGGAGCTTGGAAATGATGTCGCTGTCGCCTTCGGTGTTGTGTTCGTTACAACAACCCACGATCATTCCGACCCGACCCGCAGGGCCGGCAAGGTGTCTGGTGGTGACATCAAAGTAGGCGACGGTGCTGGATAAGCGCGAATGCCGTGGTGCTCCCCGGCTGCAAAATCGGTGCGGGAACCGTGGTCGCTGCTGGCGCAGTCGCGACTGTAGATCTTGACCCCAACTGCCTCTACGGAGGCGTCCCGGCAAAACTGATAAAGAGACTCCCATCGTAAGGCAGGCATGGGCATCGTCTGAGAGCGATAAATAAACTGAAAGGGACCTTGAGAAATGAATAAGAGTAAGGTAATGCTCGTCTTCGGCACACGTCCGGAGGCAATCAAGATGTGTCCGCTCGTAAACGAGCTGAAGGCATGCGCGGATGAGTTCGAGACCGTCGTGACCGTGACGGGCCAGCACCGCGAGATGCTT
The DNA here is from genome assembly GCA_963602135.1 of bacterium. Lineage (GTDB taxonomy): Bacteria > Actinomycetota > Coriobacteriia > Coriobacteriales > Coriobacteriaceae > Collinsella. Next base: position 15,070 of record CAVCHM010000045.1, read on the forward strand.
GATCAGGTACTGCGCGTCTTCGACGTAAATCCCGACCACGACCTGGCGATCATGAAGCCGGGCCAGACGCTGTTCGACGTGACGTGTGACGTTCTGGTCAAGCTCAAGGCCGTCCTCGAGGACGAGAGGCCCGACGTCGTCCTTGTCCACGGGGACACCACGACCAGCTTCGCCGCTGCGTTGGCATGCTTCTACCTGCAGATCCCCGTGGGCCACGTCGAGGCCGGCCTGCGCACGCACGACATCTACAGCCCCTGGCCGGAGGAGTTCAACCGCCAGGCCGTCGACATCGTGAGCGAGTACTACTTTGCCCCCACGGAGGCAAGCAAGCAGAATCTGCTCGACGAGGGCAAGCCCGAGTCCAAGATCTGGGTAACCGGAAACACCGGCATCGACGCCCTGCGCACCACCGTGCGCGAAGGCTACTCCCATCCTGAGCTCGACTGGGCCGAGGGCTCCCGCCTCATCCTCATCACGGCGCACCGCCGCGAGAACCTGGGAGAGCCCATGCACCGCATGTTCCGCGCCATCCGCCGCGTGATGGAGGAGCACCCCGACACCAAGGCTATCTACCCTATCCACATGAACCCGCTCGTCCGCAAGGCGGCGCACGAGGAGCTCGACGGCTTCGACCGCCTGCACATCATCGACCCGCTCGAGGTGCTCGACTTCCACAACTTCATGGCGGCGAGCCACCTCATCCTCACCGACTCCGGCGGCATCCAGGAGGAAGCCCCGAGCCTGGGCAAGCCTGTGCTCGTCATGCGCGACACCACCGAGCGCCCCGAGGGCGTTGCCGCCGGCACGCTGAAGCTCGTCGGCACAGAGGAGGACGTCATCTACCGCGAGTTTAGCCGCCTTCTCTCCGATCAGGCCGAGTACGAGGCCATGAGCCATGCGTCGAACCCCTATGGTGACGGACATGCGAGCGAACGCATCGCGGACGTGCTTGCGCAGTAGTTTTCTCCGAGCTGTTTTATGAAGCTGCTCTTTTGGAACATAAATAATAAAGACAATGCCGACCTTGCCCTCGCGTGCATGCGAGAGAAAGAGGTCGGCATTGCTGCTTTTGGTGAGTTTTCTGGAACTGAATTCTCAGATGAGCTCGTAAAGAGCTCTGGATATCGCCCAATAGGTTATGGTGGGTGCGACAAAGTCAAAATTATTGCTCAGGAGTCCATTGAAGTTCTTGACTGCTTCGAGGAATCTCGGTTTACCGTACTGCCAATGAAAATCGATAAGATTTGCTTCGTCATGGCTGCCGCGCATCTTGTTGACCGTATGTCCTCAGCTGATCCGGAACCAAGGCTAGTAGATATAGGCAAGATGATGGACGTGATTCACGGGTATGAAAACGAGCTATCAATTAATAGGACTATCGTGATGGGCGACCTAAACGCAAATCCATATGACAAGGAGCTGCTTCTCCCTAACGCATTAAACGCGATGCTATTTAAAGGAATAGTCAGGAATAAAACCGGAAGAACGTGGTGCGGCAACGAATATCCCTTTCTGTATAACCCAACTATTCATTGACTATCGGAAGAGTTAGAAAACTACGGCTCCTTTTACTATTCCGGGGATTGCACTAACACTATTTGGAACTGTTATGACCAAGCCCTGGTGAGCCCAGAATTGATGGACTCCATTAATTCCTATAGCTACTTAAAGAGGATAGGGGATAGGGACTTGATTGCAAAAGTTCGCCCCAACAGCAAGATAAGCGACCATTTGCCGCTGTTAGTTGATATCGATTTAAGTTAGGTGAGCTGTTATGACTTCCAGTGCAAACCCGTGGTTAGAGGTTCTCTCTCAGCCTCAGCAAAAGACAACAGACGGAATAATCCCTTATTTTAATTCTAACAGTTTAGATAACAGGTGATGATTCGGGGACCGGAAGGCCCCCGAATGCT
>CAVCHM010000046.1:0-16224 GCA_963602135.1 bacterium
TACTCATGGAAAACCTCCCATTTCCCGATGTCCAAGAAATGGGAGGCAGTTCACCCCTTTGTGGTGGGTTTGGACGAAGCGCTAGTCCACGGTGATGTCGAGGTTTTTACCGGTGAGGCCTACGTAGCCGCCCTCAGCTGCCTTGGGGCTATCGGCGTGGCAGAGGACCCACTTGTCGGCCTTCCAGTAGCAGTAGCTATCGCCGGCGACAGGCATGTCGGCTGCGGCCTCGGGACGCGGGCCGTTGGTGCCGGCGGGCAGCGCGACCATCACCTGGAAGCCGCCGTCGTCGACCATGCACGGTGTGTAGTGGAGCGTCGTGGCGTAGACCTCAACGAGCGTGCCGGCCGGCGCGCGGAATGCCTTGACCTGCGCGGTGTCGAGTTTGCCATCGACGATCTGCTCGCGCTTGGCCAGCAGCAGGATAAAGTCGCGGGCGCCCAGGTTGAACTCGCTGGCGCGGTGATACTCCAGGCAGTTGAGCTTCGTGTTGTGGCCGTTGCACCAGCCCAGCTGGAAGGGACGGCCACCGTACATGAGCAAACCGAGCATGTCGGCGCCCTCAACATGCTCCAGCTCGGGCGCAGAGGCCACGTATTTGCTACCGTCGGGGATGGGCGTGGCGGCAAGCGCCTCGGTGAGCGGGGCGGTCAGGGCCGACGGGACATCATCCCACACACGGCCGTAGGACTTAAACTCGGGGTCGTTAACAGAGTAGATATGCATGTTCACTCCTGTTCATTTATGTGACAGTATGAACATTCTAGAACATTATTCGGCTACAGAAGCGATCAATACCGCAAACAATGCGCAGCGGAATCGCCCGCTCGAAGAAGCGGCATGCATCTCCTTCTTAGCCGAGGTATTCCCTAAGAAACTCAACGGCGCGCGAGCACCAGTAGTCGGTTTCGGGTACATGGGCCTTCATCAATGCATGTCCTCCTTCTGGATACATAACCTCCTCATGGTGCACCCCGACCGCATCCAGAGCAGCTACCATCTTTCCGAGATTGCTGGGCGATACGACATCATCGTCGGCGCATTGCCAAAGATATGTCGGCGGATACTGCTCCCACACATGTTGATTAATGCAGAACTCATCAATCGCATCGCGTCCAACCCCGCCGCATACCGAATCAAGGAATCTCTGGTCTGGTGCGTCTTCGGACTCATGAAGGTCAATCGGCGCGTAGCACAGAACCAATGCTTTGGGTGGCTCGCATCCGTAAGCCGCAAACCCTTTGTTATCCGTCCCCCACTCGGCAGTCAAATGCGCACCGGCGGAAAACCCGATAACCGCATAGCGTTGAGCCACATCGAATCTCGTTGAATTCTCGAGAACGAAACGGACCGCGCGATTAAGATCATCGATCGGACGCGGCATCAGCGGCTCGACCCTCACTCTGTACGACAGCACAAACACGTTATAGCCTGCATCGTTGAGCTCGGGAGCAACGGGGAACCCTTCCATTTGATGGCAAACGCTCTGATAGCCTCCGCCCGAAATCGCAATGACAAATGGCGCCCCCGGTCGCCCGGGAAAGAAAAACAGCTTTGTATTTCGCCGAGTCGGATCGCGAATACAGTCGGCTTCGCCCCAAATATCGTAGGCAACCTGCTTTCCGTCATCCACGAGTTCAACGATCCGATTCAATCCGCGCAGAACGCGAGCAACTTCATACGGATTGGTGTCGGAATTCAAATGGGCCGCGATGGGTTTATTCCACATGCGCTCCCAAGTTGAAGGCCGGCAAAGCATGAGGTGCTCGCCGAACCCAGCGAACTCAGGGAGAAGCGCGATTTCTCCAAACGTCATGTCAGCAGTAATGGTCATAGCTAGTCACTCCAAAAACGAAGTGGGCTCGCGCCGATCAATCGCAAGCCCACCATATGCAATCTGCCGCGGGGTTTTCAGCAGCTTACATACCGAATAATTGCCTATTTTGCCGACGTGTCTGCATCAGGGCGATACATGAAGTAGACGAGGACGAAGGTAAGGATAAAACCAACGACATTGCAAAGGATTGCACCGATGAGGCTGTTCATATCGCCAGAAGGATTCATATAACCGGGGAAGCTAAAAATGCCGCTCGATGTCATAACGAATGTGCGGGTATTGAAAATAGCCGGGATAACAGCACTGATTGCTCCGGAAATCATGGAAGCGATAACGATCTTCTTGTGATCCAAGATGATGCCGTACAGGGCCGGTTCCGTGATTCCGCACAAGCTCGTAATGGCACAGCTGAATCCAAGGCTCTTCTCGCTCGGATCCTTCGAGCGGAGAGCAAACGCCAGGCAAGCGCCGACGACACCCATGCTGCAGCAGACAAGTCCAAGGATAGGATCGGAACCGACGGTCATGATATTGTTGATCGAAATCACGATAAGGGCCCAATGGAGTCCCAGAGGGATCATAACGAGGCCGAATATCGGTCCAAGGATGACACCGCAAAGGATGGGGCTGAACTGATAGACCGCCAGTACCGCAGTTGCAAGCAAGGAGCTTGCCTGCTGGATAACAGGGCCGACAACAAGAAGCGAGATGGGGGCAGCAATAGCAACCGTCAGGAACGGGACGAGCGCAAATGCTACGGCATCGGGAAGAGCCGCGCGCAGCCCCTTATAAAGGACGGATGCAAACCAAGCCGCCACGATAGCAGGAAACACCGTAGAGGCATAGCTCACCATCGTGAACTTCATGCCAAACAGATCCAGCGCATCGCCTGCTCCGGCCGCAGCAACGAACGTCGGGTAAATCAGGATTGCACCGAGAACCGCACCGATATATCGATCGATTCCAAAGAACTGGGCCGCAGACGATCCGACAAGAACGGGCAGGAAATACATGCAGGCATTTCCCATACCGTACAGTAGGGTGTAAATTCCGCTCTCGGCGGAAACTACACCCGCCGTCGTCAAAATACTCAGGACGGCATTTATCATTCCGCATGCGATCAAGGCAGGAAGAACAGGCATCATGATGCCGCTGATGAGCTTCATCAACTTTCCCAGGAAGCCTTTGGTCTCCCCTTCATCGGCCTCGGATTTCCCGGTGTCAATCCCGGTTTCCTTTACAACGATTTCGTAGACCTTATCGACCTTGGGCCCCACGATCACTTGGTATTGCTCTGCAGAATGGCGAATGTCGATTACGCCATCGATTGCCTTGACTTTCGCATCGTCCACGATGCTCTCGTCCTTAAGATTGAACCTTAAACGAGTCATGCAGTGAGCTACAAATGTAACGTTTTCTGCACCGCCCACCATCTCGAGGATCTCGGCAGCGAGCTTGGTTGTATCTGCCATAAATACCATTTCTCCCATGTTGAGTTTTATATGTAACCATCGGCAAAGCGCGCGCCTTCGCCGACCAATTACCTAGATTTCGATGCAATTCGGTTGATGTGCATCATGAGATAGAGTCTTTCTTCATCTATAAGTTCCTGGCCCGTCAATCGACTGAGAACAGAAGCGATATCGTCGGCGCACTTCGATGCCACCGGATATTCATCTTTCAGCGAAAGGTACATCTTGCGGTTGTCGCTCACGATGCTTTCGCCAGAGTTCAGCCTATTGAATAGGTACTGGAGATGGGTCGCGAATCTCGCGTAATCGAAACCTTCCCGATCAACCTGGATATCAAGCCGCTTTTCAACGGCCACGGTAGATTCTTCGAGAACGCGATCGTAGATATCCGTACTAAGCTCTTCAGCCAGTTCGCATGAATCCGAATCGGCCATGTTATTGATAAACGCCATGGCAATTCCAGCTGCCTCATGGGCGGGAAGCCTAACGTTAAGGCGTTTTCTGATTATCCGAAGCGCATACTCGCCAATTTTGAATTCGACAGGATATTGTTGGCGCACATCAAACGACAAGGGCATATGGACAACAATGTTTTGCTCTTTGCGCTTAATTGCATACGCGATATGGTCCGCAAGGATAAACGGCAAATTGGGGCTCACTTCATAGCGAAGCAGGCCTGTCGACATATCGATAACATCCGAGGTAAGTTCGAGAAGTTCATCTGAAACTTCGTCAACAAGAGCGACATAGCGGGAACTAACGTTGTAGAACGTTCGCTGAATCTCCGAGAGCGGTACTTCGTCGCCGACATTCTTAAATCCCAGGCCACGCCCAAACGCAACCAGCTGTCTGCCATTTCCATCGACACAGAGGACAGCGCTGGTATTAATTCGTTTAACGATTTCCATGTGTCCCCCCTAAACAAAACAAGGCTCCCGAAGCAGAATCCGACAATCAATGTCGACAGATGCTGCTTCAGGAGCCTTGCCTGAATATCACTCTGGAAGCTATTTTAGGCGAAACACCGCTGTTTACCTCGTATAAACACTTCTAAACAGTTAAACGGTCGATATCTCCGTGTGAACGGTTCAGAAACTGGAAACGACCCTTACGCCTGCTGATAGTACAGGTGCTTCTCGTCGATATCGGCCAGGTCGCGGTCGAGGTAGCGGCGCGCGAGCCAGTTGGCCATGGGAAGGTTCTGATCCAGGTAGTTGCCGCACTCCTCGGGCGCCGCGCCGGGGACCTCGCCCTCAAAACTGGCAACAAACTCGAACAATTCGCGCACGAGCGGCAGGATCTCCTCGCTCGTCACCTCGCCAAACACGACCAGGTAAAAGCCCGTGCGGCAGCCCATGGGACCAAAGTAGACGATGCGGCTCGACCACTCGGCGTGATTGCGCAGAAACGTCGCGCCCAGGTGCTCGATGGTATGGCACTCGGCGGTGTTCATGACCGGCTCTTTGTTGGGTGTGGTCAGGCGCAGGTCAAAGGTGGTGACGGCGGTACCGGTCGCCGGGTCGCGGTCGATGCGGCTCACGTACACGCCGGGCTCAAGCAGCAGATGATCGACAGAAAAGCTCGCAATGCGCTCCATGGCAGATCCTCTCGGTAGTCAATTTGGGACGGGACTCTTTTAGCTGGTTGAAATGATCGCACCAATCATACCAGTCAAAAAAGCCCCGTCCCAAATTAGCTACCTGGGACGGGGACCAATGAGTTTTTAATCCCCGTCCCAGAAAAATCATGCTAGGCGGTATACGCAATCGTAGATTGTACGGCATGGCGCCAGCCGGCGATCTTTTTGGCTCGCTCGTCGGCCGGCATGGCAGGCTCCACAATGCCGCGGGCGCCGTAGACGTCGACGACGTCGCGCGTGTACATGCCGAGCGCAATGCCGCAGGCCCAAGCCGCACCCAAGCCGCTCATCTCGTCGTTGCTCGCGATGCGGATGGGCGAACCCACCAGGTCGCTCTCAAACTGCATCAGGTACGCATCGCGCGTGGGACCGCCGTCAACACGAAGCTCGGCCAGCGCCGCGCCCGAATCCTCGACCATCGCATCGATCACATCGAAGATCTGATAGGCGATCGACTCGTCGGCGGCCTTCACGAACTCCGCGCGACCCGTGGTGCGTGTCATGCCAAAGACGCAGCCCTCGGCGTCGCTTGCCCAGTGCGGCGCGCCCAGGCCGGTAAACGCCGGCACGAAGTAGACGCGGCTCGCCGGGTTGGCGGCATAGCACAGGTCGGTGACTTCCTCGGGGTTGTTGATGAGCTCCAGATCGTCGCGCAGCCACGTCTTGACGGCGCCGGCATAGCTCACGTTGCCCTCGAGCACGTACTCGGTCACGCCGTCCATGCGCCACGCGAGCGAGCTCGAAAGCCCATGCGAACTGGCGACAAACTCGTCGCCGACGTTCATCATGACCGAGCTTCCGGTGCCATAGGTCGCCTTGGCCATGCCACGGCTGTGGCAGCCCTGCGCAAACAGGGCGGCGTGGCTATCGCCCAGCACGCCGTGAACGGGCACGGGCGCCGGCAAAAAGCCGCCCAGGTCCGTTGTGCCGAACAGGCCGTCGGAATCGGTCACCTGCGGCAGGCAGGCCGGATCGATGCCAAAGGCTTGGCACACCGGCTCGCTCCAGCAGCCGCGGCGCAGGTCGAAGATCTGCGTGCGGCTGGCGTTGGACCAGTCGCAGCGGAACTCGGCGCCACCCGTGAGCGTCCAGACCACCCAGGCGTCAATCGTGCCCAGGCACAGCTCGCCCGCCGCAGCGGCCTCGGCAGCCGCCGGAACGTTTGCGAGAATCCAGGCCATCTTGCCCGCCGGATAGTAGGGCGAGAGCACCAGGCCCGTCGTATCGCGCACCAGCTCGGCCACGCCCTCGCGTGCGGCAAACTCGTCGCACAGCTCGCGGGCGCGGGCGCACTGCCACACCACGGCGTCGCACAGCGGCTCGCCCGTCGTGCGGTTCCAGGCAACGGTGGTCTCGCGCTGGTTGGAAATGCCGATGCCGGCAACGTCGGCCGGGTTAACCCCGGTCTCCTCCACCACGGCACGCGCCACGGCCAGCACGTTGGCCGCGATCTCGGCCGGATCGTGGCTCACCCAACCGGCCTCGTTGACGATCTGGCGATGCGAGCGATCGGCACGATGAATCAGATGGCCGCCCTCGTCCACCAGCAGCGCCTTGGTGCCCTGCGTGGACTGATCGATTCCGATGATGTAGCGGCCCATGGCCACCCCTTTCAAAATGAATGTGACAAAGGGACTGTCCCTTTGTCACATTCCAATTACTCTGCGGGCAGGAAGTCCTTGACGGTCTTGGCAATTCCGGCACCCGTGAGACCGTAGTGCGCGAAGACCTCGGGGCTCGTGCCGGTGATGACCGGCGCATCGGGCAGGGAGAGGCACTTGACCGGACGCGGGCAATGCTCGCCCACGACCTGCGCGACCATGGAACCCAGGCCACCGAAGGGGCTGTGCTCCTCGACGGTCACGACGGCGCGCGTGGCACCGGCGGCCTCGATCACGGCCTCGGCGTCGAGTGGCTTGACGCAGTACATGTCGAGCACCGTTGCCGAGATGCCCTGCTCGGCCAGCAGGTCGGCGGCGTCCACGGCATGGCGGACCATCTCGCCGGTGGCAACGATCGTCACATCGGTGCCGCGACGCACCCAGGTGGCTCGGTCCATCTGGAACGGGCACTCGTCCTCGGTGTACACGTCCTCGACCGGGTTGCGACCCACGCGGATGTAGGCCGGCTTGTTGTCGGCGACCAGCGCGCGCACGAGCTCGGCGGTCTGGAAGCGGTCGCTCGGCAGGTACACGCGCATGTTGGGGATCGCGCTCATGGCGGCGATATCCTGCGCGGAGTGATGGCTCATCCCTAAGGCGCCGTAGGACACGCCGCCCGAGATACCGATGAGCTTGACGTTGGTGTTGGAGTACGAAACATCGACCTTGCACTGCTCATACGAACGCGTGGTCACAAAGGACGCCGGCGATGCGGCCCAGGCCTTCTTGCCGCACGAAGCCATGCCGGCGGCAATGCTCACCAGGTCCTGCTCGGCAATGCCGACCTCGACGGACTGCTGGGGATACTGATCGAAGAACGGCGTGAGCGACGCGGAGCCGCGGGAGTCGGAGCACAGGACGACGATGTCTTTATCGGTTGCAGCGGCCTCGAGCAGCGTGTCGCAGATAACCTTGCGGTTGGCGATCTTGTTAGCCATTGATGGCCTCCTTGTGGGCAGCGAAATCGGCGATGATCTGGGCATATTCCTCGTCGTTGGGCAGGTGGTGATGCCAGCCGGCCTTGTCCTCCATGATGGGCGAGCCGTAGCCCTTCACCGTGTTGAGGATGATGACCGTGGGCTTACCCTTGGTCTCGGCCGCAAGCGTCAGCGCGGCGTCGATGGCCTGGACGTCATTACCCGGAATGGACAGCACGTTCCAACCGAAGGCGGCCCAGCGCTCCTCCTGCGAGTCCTGCTTCATGACGTCCTCGGTGCTGCCGCTGATCTGCAGGCGGTTGCGGTCCACGAGCGCGCACAGGTTATCGAGCTGGTAGTTGCCGCCGCTCATGGCGCCCTCCCAGACCGAGCCCTCGGCAAGCTCGCCGTCGCCCATGATGGTGTAGACGCGGTAGTCGCGACCGTCCATCTTGCCGGCGAGCGCCATGCCCACGGCCACGGGCAGGCCGTGACCCAGCGAGCCCGAGTTCATCTCGATGCCCTTGAGCTTGTTGTTGGGGTGGCCGATGTAGGGGCTGCCGAACTTGGAGAAGCGGGCCTTGACGTCGTCGAGGTCCAGATAGCCCTCGTGGCACAGCACCGCGTAGTAGGCCTCCATGGCGTGGCCCTTGGAGAGCACGAAGCGATCGCGGTTGGGATCGTCGACGGTCTCGGGCGAAATGTTCAGATGGTTGGCGTAGAGGGTCATGAGCGCGTCGATGACCGACATGTCGCCGCCGATGTGGCCGCCGGCGCCGGCCATGATGATGTCGACGCAATCGCGGCGGAGGTCCCAGCGCAGGGACTCAAGCTCTTCGATAGTTGCCATTTCTACTCTCCTCGCAGGTAGGCTTTGACGTCTTCTTCGATGGGGTCATAAAGGTCGGGCTGGATGCCGATATACTTGCATGCCTCGTAGAGCACCGGCACCACGTTGGCGTGGATGGCCACGCAGTGGTGGATGTAGGGACCCTCGACGATCTTGGCCTCGAGGCGCTTGAGGTTCTCGACCTCGACCCACAGGTAGGTGCCCATACCGGCAGGGCCGTCGATGCCGCGGGCGTTGCCCAGCAGCAGCGAGTACTCGCCGTTGTCGCCGTCAAAGCGGGCAAGGGTGAGGTCGCCGTGCTTGGCCTCGGCCGTCAGCGCGCCGGGGTGATCGAAGGCCAGCGGGTAGGTGAGCTTGGGCTTGACGGCAGCGCAGCTGCAGGGCCAGGGGCCGCAGTGCTGCAGCAGCTCGCCGTTCTCGTTGTCGGGATGGCGGACGGTCCAGTCGGCGAACATGCCACGGTGACGGCCAAGATCGGCCGCCTCGACCATAAGCGCGGTGATAGCGCCGTGGATGTCGGTCTCGCAGACGACGGGGATGCCCATCTCGTTGAGGATGGCGTTGGCGGCGCAGGGCATAATGCCCAGCTCGTCCTGCAGGGCGTTCCAGCACTGGATGGCGCCGGCGTTGCAGCCGTACTTCTCGACCAGGCGCTTCATGGCGATGGCGAGTCCTGCGACCGCGGGGACCTTGTCCTCGGGGATGCAGATCTCAAAGCTGTCGGCGATGTGGGCGAGCATGGCGGCCATGGCCTGCTCATCGGCCTGAGCGTCGCGCACAGCCTGGACAAGCTCGGTCATAGGGATGGGCGAAAGCTGGATGTTGAACTTCTCGAGCAGCTCGCCCTCGTTGCACATGGTCGACCAGAAGTCGAACGGACGGGTGGCCATCTGCAGGATGCGGGTGTGCTTGAAGGTCTTAACGACGTTGCACACGGCCAGGAAGTCCCAGACGCCACGCTCGAACTCGGGATCGGTCAGGCGGCAGTTTGTCATGTAGGTGAAGGGGACCTGGAAGCGGCGCAGAACCTTGCCGGTGGCGAACAGGCCGCACTGGCTGTCGCGCAGGCGGGTGCCGTCGGGCTCGGGGCGCTCGTCGCGCGGGCCCCACAGCAGCACGGGCAGGCCGAGCTCGCGGGCAAGGCGGGCGCAGACGTACTCGGTGCCAAAGTTGGCGTGGCACAGCATGATGCCGTCGACGCCCTCGGCGCGGAACCTCTCGACGATAGGCTCGATATGGCTGTCGTCGAACAGCAGGCCCTCGTCGTTGATGTCGTCGATATCCACGATGTCGACGCCGATCTCGCGCAGGCGATCAGCCGTCAGGCCGCGATACTTGATCGCATCCGGCGCGCTAAAGATACTGCGGCGCGTGGGCACAAAACCGAGCTTGATCTTATCCATGTACGTCCTCCCCTAGTCACATGTTCAGTAAACAGACGCATGTTTCGTTTTGTTCTGTTTACTAAATGTTTTACTCTTTTGTTTAGTAGTTTAACGCGAAATACCCGTAAGCGGTAGAGAAATCAGCCTAAACGGTATGTAAACAATCTGAACATACAAGGGGAACAAAAAAGAGGGCCCCGAAGGACCCTCTATCTGTGACGCTCTGTGTGTCTGCCCGCGGCGCGGGCGCATCTAACGCGAGCAGGCGCCGCTTTCGCCTAGAGCTCGCGTACGCTCTGGCGCTCGACAAAGTAGGTCGAGACGGCCGTCTTGCAGGTGTAGCTCTTGGGGTTGCGGATGTTGCCCACCAGGCGGCGCACCGCGATCTCGCCCACCTCGTGCTTGGGAACATGCACCGTGGTGAGTGGCGGATTGGAGAAGGCGCCCACGGACAGGTCGTCGAAGCCGATCATCGACACGTCGTCGGGAACGCGCACGCCGTGCTCGTTGAGGGCACGCATGGCGCCAACGGCGAGCACGTCATTCTCAGCAAAAAAGGCCGTCGGCAGGTCGTCGCGCGAGACGGTATCGAGCCAGGCGCCCATGTCGTGATAGGCGCCCTCGAGCGTGGTGCCCAGCGTGATGTGCCATGCCGGGTTGGGCTCAAGGCCCGCGTCCTCAAGCGCCTGACGGTAGCCACGCTCGCGATCCTTAAAGTTGCGGATACGCAGGTCGCCGGCAAGATAGCCGATCTGCTTGTGGCCCTTTTCGATAAGATGGTCCACCGCGCGCAGCACCGAGTCGGTATTTGCGATGACCACGGCATCGAAGTACTGGCGGTCGCTCCAGCCGTCGAGCACGATCAGGTGGGCGGCAGCGTTGGCGAACAGGGCGTAGTCCTCCTCGCCCAGCTCCGTACCCATCAGCACGATGGCGGCCGACGGATCGGCGATGAGGCCCTCGACCTGCGGGCGCACGGCGTCCAGGTCGCTAAAGTCGAGCGAGACAAAGCTCGTGCTCATACCGTGGCGACGAGCCTGACGCTCCACGCCCTCGATGACCGCAGGGTGGAAGGTACTCTCGTCCAGAATGGCGCCCGTCTTGCGCGCGAGCACAAACTGGATGCTCTCGAGCTGCGTCGACTGCTGATAGCCGAGCGACTGCGCACACTCAAGAATGACCTTGGCGGTCTCTTCGCTCACGCTGCGCTTGCGGTTGAGTGCGTTGGACACGGTCGCGGGCGAAAAACCGGTGATGCGGCTGATCTCGCGGACGCTTGCTTTAGCCATCGTTCCCCCTAGCATCGGTCGCGGCCGAGCATCGTGGCTTGATCGCCCCGTGGCTCGGCAACTAAACGACCGCAAATTCAATCTAAACAGAATAGTAAATGTTTATTAGCTAGTTTAGCCTGTTGTCAAGCGAAGCGGCACAACTATTCCCCCAACGGGCGCATTTACTCGGTAGCTAAGTTGGAACGGGGCTCTAGGGTAGTTAAAAAAGCCCCGTCCCGAATTAGCTACTTGGGACGGGGCGTAGGAAGCGCTTAGCCCAGGACGTGGGCCATGCGTGCCTTGAATTCTGCCAGGAAGCGCGGGACATCAACGGTCAGCGCCACAAGGGCGCTCTTATCGGGATCAGCCACGCGGCGCTCGTCGCAGATGGTGCGGCCGCGATACTCGCCGAGCAGGTCGACGCGCAGGTTACAGCCGAGCGCGCCCACGAGCGTGGGGTCAATCGCCACGGCGACGGCAAGCGGATCGTGCAGCGCGCAGCCACCCAGGTAGGAGGCGTTCATCTCGTACGAGCCAATGTAGTGCTCCACCATGCTCGCAAACGCGCAACCGGCCATGGTGCCCGAGCCCGTCCAGCCGGCAATGTCGCGACGCGTGAGCACCACGCGATGCGTCACATCCAGACCCACCATAGTGAGCTTGCGGCCCGAACGCAGCACGGCATCGGCCGCCTCGGGATCACTTGCCATGTTGGCCTCGGCGCCCGCGCTCACGTTTCCGGGCACGGTAAGCGCACCGCCCATCACGACCACGCGGCCGATAGACATCATCGTCGCCGCATCGCGCTCCAAGGCAAGTGCCAGGTTGGAGAGCGGGCCGGTCGCCACGTAGACCAGATTGGGACCATAGGTGCGCGCGGCATCAATCAGGTAATCGACCGCCGCGTTACCGTCGGCCGACGTCGCCCCCACCGGCTCGTACGGCGACGCGGGCACGCTCGCCCCGCCAATGCCGTTCTTGCCATGGATGAGTGTGGTGGACGCCGGCGGCGTATAGGGCTCAGTCGCCTTAATGGGACGATCGGCGCCCAGGTACACCGGAACCTCGGGGCGACCCAGCAGATCGAGCACCGCCAGGCAGTTGTGCGCCGATTGCTCGACGCGCACGTTGCCAAAGCACGTGGTGATGCCCACGAGCTCCACCTCGGGGCTCGCGATGGCATAGGCCAGCGCCATCGCATCGTCCACACCCATATCCAGATCAAGGATCAGCTTCTTGGTTGCCATTGTTCTACTCCGCTTCTCCGTCTTTATCGTTTAACCAAACCAATGTTCAACTTCGGCGCGCGTGGGAATCGATTGCTGAGCGCCCAGACGCGACACCGTCACCGCCGAGGCGCGAGCGCCCGCGGCCATGCACTCAAAGAGCGGCAAACCCTCTAGACGAGCCGCCGCCAACGCGCCGATAAACGTATCGCCGGCCGCCGTGGTGTCGACCACCGAGCTCGAAAGCGCCGGCATGCGCAGCAGCTCGCCGTCATCACCGAGCGTAACCGAGCCGGCACCGCCCAGCGTAATGACCGCGGCGCCAGCGCCTTTGCCGAGCAGGGCATTAAGCGCTTCGACACAACTCGCGTCATCTGCGGGTAGAATGCCCGTCAACGCCTGGCATTCGGTCTCGTTGGGGCAGACCAGGTCGACTGCGGGCCACGCACCCGCCGGCAGGGCGCAGGCCGGCGCGGGGTTAAAGACCGTATAGAACCCCAGCCTGTGGGCGCAAGAGAGCGCTGCGGCCGTCGCCGCAAGGTCACATTCGCCCTGGGCGATAAAGACGCTTCCGGCAGCCGGGGCAATCTCTCTGGCGCCTCCGTCGAGCCCATCGGCCACCAGGTGCCTCAGCGCACAGGCCACATCATCGCCTGCAAGCGCATGGTTGGCACCCGGCGACAGCACGATGCGGTTGTCGCTCTCACAGCGAATGATGGTCGCCGTGCCCGTCTCCACGTCGTCGCGCCGCGCCACGAACTCAACGCCCACGCCGGCATCCTGAAGCCCCGCCACCAGCGCATCGCCAAACGCATCGCGCCCGACCGCGCCGATCATGCACGTGCGCGCACCCATGCGCGCGGCGGCGACGGCCTGGTTAGCGCCCTTGCCACCAGCATTGGTGATAAAACCGCTGCCACCGACTGTCTCGCCCGCGCGCGGCATGCGCTCGCACGCCACTGAAAGGTCCATGTTCATACTGCCGAACACCGCAACAATGCCGTTGTCTGCCATGGAAACCTCCTCGTCTACAGGCCTTACGCCCACCGTCGGCGTCGATCGTGCGCTCTCGCACCCCTATAACTTTAGTTCACTTTGATGTGAACGCACCCTTGAGGTTGCGCCAGCAGCAAGCATTCACAGGAGCAGGCAGCTACAATGAATATGTGCCGATTATTCTCGTCATTGGATGATGTTTTATGGAGCAATTCCCACAATCGAGCCCACGCGGCCCGCGCCGCGCGCCCGATAACCAGGCGCCGCACGAACGCCCGCGCGCCGACCGCCGCACCGGCGAGTCGCGACGCAGCCCGAGCCCGCATCGAACGCCCACCAACAAGGGCGTCCATGCAGCCAAGACCAACACCGGCGCCACACGCTCGTCCGCTACCGACCAGCAGGCGACCGCTCGCCCCAAGTCCCGCTACATTCCTGCGCTCGACGGCCTACGCACGCTTGCCGTCGTCGCGGTGGTGCTCTATCACCTCAACCTCACGTGGGCTCAGGGCGGCCTGCTCGGCGTCACGATCTTCTTTGTGCTTTCGGGCTATCTGATCACGCGCTTGCTGCTCAACGAAGTCGCTAAGACCGGCCGCATCGACCTTAAGAGCTTCTGGATTCGCCGCATCCGTCGCCTGGTCCCCGCCGTGGTAACGGTAGTGTTCGTGACCTGCGCGCTGTGCACCATCTTTAACCACGTGATGCTCACCAAGATGCGCCCCGACATCCTGCCGTCGCTGCTGTTCTTCAACAACTGGTGGCAGATTGCCCAAAACGTCTCGTACTTCAATGCCCTGGGCGACCCCTCGCCGCTCACGCACTTTTGGTCGCTTGCCATCGAGGAACAGTTCTACCTGATTTGGCCGCCACTGCTGTTTGCCATGGTATCCATGCATGTGAGCAAGCCCAACACGCGCCGCGTGGTTCTGGGCCTTGCCGCGGCATCTGCCCTCGCCATGATGGCGCTTTACAACCCTGCCGCCGACCCCAGCCGCGTGTACTACGGCACCGACACCCGCGTGTTCTCGCTACTGCTGGGTGCCTGGATGGCCTTTATCCCCGATCGCGACCTGGCGCCAGTGCGTCTCGCTCATCGTTTGGGGCTCAATCGCCTGGCTGGCGCCGCCAAGCACGGCAAGAACGCCGAGGGCAAGTCTGGCGAGAAGGCCGGCGAAGCAGCCGAGACCGCTCCGGCACAGCCGAGCGCCCTCGTGCGCTTTTGGTCCTCGCCCGCATCTATCGATGTGTTGGGCGTCGTGGGTCTGGTTGGCCTTGCCGCCATGGTCGCGCTCACCAACGGCTACACCGCGTTCCAGTATCGCGGCGGCACGCTGTTATGCTCCATCCTCACGCTCATGGTTATTGCGGCATGCGTGCAGCCCCAGGGAATGGTTGCCCGCGCGCTGTCAGCCGAGCCGCTCGTGTGGGTCGGCAAGCGCTCGTACAGCATCTACCTGTGGCACTATCCGCTGCTGTTGCTCATGAACCCGGTCGCCAACATCAACGATACGCCCTGGTGGCAGTACATTTTGCAGGTGCTGCTGGTGGTCGCCGTAGCCGAGTGCTCCTATCGCTTTATCGAAACGCCGTTTAGGAAGGGCGCCTTCGGCCGCACCGTCGCCGAACTCCGCGATGGCACCACCACGCCCGCCAACTGGGCTCGCGCGCACGTCCCTGTCTGCGCGGCCTGCGCTGTCGTGTTGGTCGTTGCACTGGGCGGCCTGATTTTTGTGCCCGAGACGTCTGCGCTGAGCGGCGAGGGCGCCGAAGTTCTGAACAAGGAAGCCAAAAACACCGCGCCCACCGACCAGCAGGCGGCCGACGACACCGACAAGGACAACGACGGCTTCCCCGATGGTTCCTACGACCTGTTGATGATCGGTGACTCCGTGTCGCTGCGCGCCGTTGATTCCTTTGACGGCGTGTTCCCGCACAGCCATATCGATGCCGAAAAGGGCCGCCAGTTTGATGCTGGCCGCGCGACATTTGAGGGCTATATCCAGCAGAACCTTGCCGGCAAGATCGTGGTCTTTGCCCTGGGCACCAACGGTTTGGTAACGGACGCCCAGGTCGACGCGATCATGGCTGACGCCGGCGAGCAGCGCATTGTCGTGTTTGTAAACACGCGTAGCCCGCAGCCGTGGGTCGGGTCCACGAACCAGGCCATCGCCAACGCCGCCACGCGCTACAAGAATGTACGCGTTGTCGACTGGTACGGGTACAGCGCCAACCGCAACGACCTGTTCGACGGCGACGGCACGCACCTGTCGACCACCGGCGTGACCGAATACCTCAACCTGATCCACGATGCGGTCAAGAAAGACCTGCCCGTGCACCCCGAGGACCACGTCAACGATCCGCAGCCGGCAGCCGTCAAATCCGCCGCCGACGCACTCGTCAATGCCCTCGCCTACAAACCACACAAGCTGGGCACCGACAAGTAACACGCGGCCAAATCTGCTTCCACCCGCAGGGGGCGTCGGCCGTGGCCGACGCCCCCTGCGGCAGTTAGGGACGCTCCTTTTGCACCGGCACCTTGAGGCACTTCTGGCGCAGCCAATGAAGACCTCTAGAGATGAATTTCAAGCCGCTCCGCCGCTCCAGGCATCGTTTCCGCGCCTCGCGCCTGCCCCAAACAATCAAAACAAGCCCTTTTCGCCGCAACCTCAAAGGTCTGTGGGCAAAAAAGGGCAAATATGAGTACTGTTACCATTTTAGTAGCAGGCAAAACCACCCAAAATGACGTCCGAGCAACCCCTACAACCCCCCTAAAGCAGCCAACCTGACTTGTTTAAGGTGTATTGGAGCCAATTTTAATGAACATACTATAGGTTATGTTCATTATCTTCTTGGCCGTAAATGTCATCAGTCTAGCAACAGTACTCATATTTGGCATTTTTTGCCCATCGTTAGGTAGCGCGCAGAGATGTGGTGTAAGAGGCGGGGCATGCCCCGCATCTTCTCTTT
>CAVCHM010000047.1:0-15960 GCA_963602135.1 bacterium
AGCATTCGGGGGCCTTCCGGTCCCCGAATCATCACCTGTTATCTAAACTGTTAGATATCAGATTAATATTGCCTGTTGTGACAACGCCGTTCCCGCAGGGCGGAGAGCAAGTTCCCTCCCGGCGCACTCCGCAGGACGCAAGAAGCCCTCGCCGCACGAAGTGCGCAGCGAGGGCTTCTTGCATGTCCGAGGACGCGCCGGGAGGGAACTTGCTCTCCGCCCGGACAGGAAAAACAGATTACGCGACGACGTAGACCCAGTTGTGCTTATCCTCAACGGCACCAGACTGGATGCCGGTCAGGGTTTCGCGGAGCTTCTTCATCACGGGGCCGATCTCGGTGTAGCCAGCCGGGAAGGTCACGGTCTCGTCGGCGCCGTAGACCTTGTTGTCGATCTCGCCGACCGGGGAGATGACGGCGGCGGTGCCGCACAGACCGCACTCAACAAAGGTGCCGGCCTTGACCTCGGCCCACTCGACGGGACGCTGGTCGACGGTCATGCCCAGGTCCTCGGCGACCTGAACGAGCGAACGGCGGGTGATGGAGGGCAGGATGGAGTCGGTGTGCGACTGCGGAACGACGAGGGTGCCGTCCTCCTTCACGAACAGGACGTTGGCGCCACCGGTCTCCTCGACATAGGTGCGGGACTCGGAGTCGAGATACAGGTTCTCGGCATAGCCCTCGCGATGAGCTTCCATCGTGGGCTTGAGGGACATGGCGTAGTTGAGGCCGGCCTTGATGTTGCCGGTGCCGTGCGGTGCGGCGCGGTCGTACTCGGAAACGCGCAGCTTGACGGGCTTGAGGCCACCCTTAAAGTACGGACCGACCGGGGTCACGAGAATGCGGAACGTGTACTCAGGAGCGGGAGCCACGCCGATCACGTCACCGGAGCCGATCATGAACGGGCGCACATACAGGGTTGCGCCGGAGCCGAAGGGCGGAACCCATGCGGCGTTGGCGGCGACGACCTGCTTGACGGCCTCGACAAACTTGTCCTTGGGGAACGGGGGCATCTCCAGGCGCTCGGCGGAGTTGTACATACGCTCGGCGTTCATGTCGGGGCGGAAGCAGACGATGCTGCCGTCCTCGGCGGTGTAGGCCTTCAGGCCCTCAAAGACCTCCTGGCAGTAATGGAAGATGCCGCCGCACTCGGAGACGTGCATGGTGTGGTCGGTGGTCAGGCCGCCCTCGTCCCACTCGCCGTCCTTCCAATGAGCCTCGTAGCTGTAGTCGGTCTTCATGTAGCCAAAGCCGAGGCTACCCCAATCGATATCCTTCTTCTCGACAGTCATATGTCGCTCCTTACATACACGGTTGCATACTCGCGAACCCGCACGCAAGGACCGAAGCCGGCCGCGTCGCAACGTCGCATACCCGGAGCGTAGGGCCGGGCGGGACACGCGGGCAACGTCAAAGCCGATGGCGCGTCGATTCGCATGCAGGAGATTGTACTCCCCGCGTGCCGCGGATAAAACGCTTTTCTTTAACTAAGTAAAGTATTTTCATTTGTCTTCAACACAAAAGGCCCGCCACCGCAATTGGTGACGGGCCCCAAAATCAACATTTGAAAGCAGACGCAGCCTACGCGTTCTTCTTCCCGAGCTTAGACTTGACCAGGCCGACCACAGTCGGGATGATCGACACGGCGACGATGCCGACGATCAGCAGCTCAAAGTGCTCCTGCACAAAGGGGATGCCGCCAAAGAAGTAGCCCAGCAGCGTAAAGACCGTCGACCAGGTAATGCCGCCCAGCACGTTAAAGACGACAAAGTTACGCCAGTGCATGCCGCCCATGCCGGCAATAAAGGGCACAAAGGTGCGAATGAACGGGAAGAAGCGGCCCAGGAAGATGGCCAGGTGACCCCACTTGTCCAAGAAGTCCTCGGACTTTTTGATGCGCTCGGGCGTCATGGCCTTCACCTTGCCCGAGGCGATGATCTTGCGGCCAAAGAAGTGGCCGATCATAAAGTTGCACTGATCACCCAGGATGGCAGCGGCCCATGCAGTGGCCAAAAGTGCCACGATGTTAAAACCACCGTTGTGAGCGAAGAAGCCCGAGGCGAACAGCAGCGAGTCGCCGGGGAGGAACGGGAAGAACACCACGCCCGTCTCGATAAAGATAATCAGGAACACGCAGCCGTAGGCCATAAGCGGGCCGGCGGCGATCCAGCTGGCGATTGCGGTGCGCGGATCCTTAAGCAGCTCGGCGATAAAGTTGATGAAACCCATGAAGTAAAACCTCTCAGTTGTGGGCGCGGACACGTCCAAGTTGACCAGTATACGGTTGCAACGCGGGCGCGGGCGTAATCCCACAAAAGTGCGACTTCATTCCCAGCAAGTGTGCATAACTGACATCTGTTGCGCAATGCCGCGCAAGATTGCCCTTCCTAATCCCTAGCGAATCGCTATACTTTATTGAATTGCATTGTCGCGGCGCTAAGGGAGGGCGGCCGGTGAGCTTTATCAATACCATTCGCGAGGACATCAAGACCGTCCAGGCGCAGGACCCCGCCGCGCAAAACGGCCTGGTCATCTTCCTGTCTTACCCCGGTCTGCACGCCAAGTGGAACCACGTGCCCGAGCACTGGCTGTGGGAGCACGGTCACCGCTCACTCGCCCGTGTGCTCTCGCAGATTACCCGCCATATCACCGGCGTTGAGATTCACCCCGCCGCGCAGATCGGCAAGCACTTCTTTATCGACCACGCCATGGGGGTCGTCATTGGCGAAACCACCATCGTGGGCGACAATTGCGTCCTCTACCAGGGCGTCACGCTCGGCGGCACCGGCAACGAGACCGGCAAGCGCCATCCCACCTTGGGCAACAACGTCACCGTGGGCACGGGCGCCAAAGTGCTCGGCAACATCCACATCGGCAACAACGTCAAGATCGGCGGCAACTCGGTCGTCGTCAAGGACGTGCCCGACAACTGCACCGTCGTGGGCGTGCCCGGGCGCATCATCAAGCGCAACGGCTGCCGCGTGTTCGAGGAGAGCTTCGACGCCAAGCAGCACCGCGAGTACATGCCCGATGACGCGGCAGAGCAGAGCGCCCTCAACCGCCAGGGCATCACCGAGAACGCCCGTCGCGTCAAGGAACTCGAGCAAGAGGTGGCCGAGCTCAAAGCCCTCGTCGCCAAGCTCGTGGACGAGCGCTAGGGCCGTGGGCAGCCGCCACAGCATGAACGCCAACACAAAAGGCGCGCCAGGGAATCCGCCCCCGGCGCACCTTCTTTTCGATGCGACATGCGGGACTGCCCCTTTGTCACCTTATGCGAACTGGCTTAGGTAGAGGTCGGCGTAAGCGCCCTCGGCAGCCAGCAGCTCCTTGTGCGTACCCTGCTCGATGATATTGCCGTGATCCATGACCAGGATGAGGTCGGCATCGACGATCGTCGACAGACGGTGCGCGATCACAAAGCTCGTGCGCCCGCGCATGAGCGCGTCCATGGCGCGGCCGATGGCAAGCTCAGTGCGCGTGTCCACGCTCGACGTCGCCTCGTCCAGGATGAGGATCGCCGGGTTGTTGAGCAGCACGCGCGCGATGGTCAGCAGCTGGCGCTGGCCCTGGCTGATGCTCTCGGCATCGTTGGCCACGCGCGTGTCGTAGCCCCGCGGCATGGTGCGCACAAAGAAGTCGACCTGCGCGGCGCGCGCTGCCGCCACGATCTCATCGCGCGTTGCCTCGGGGCAGCCATAGGCGATGTTCTCGGCAATGGTGCCATCGAACAGCCAGGCGTCCTGCAACACCATGCCAAACTGCTGGCGCAGCTCGCCGCGGTCCATGCGGCTCGTGTCCACGCCGTCGAGCGTAATGCGTCCGCCATCAATCTCGTAAAAGCGCATGAGCAGATTGATGAGCGTGGTCTTGCCCGCGCCCGTGGTTCCCACCACCGCGATCTTTTGGCCCGGCTCGGCGCTAAACGACACGTCGCGCATGAGCGGCTTGTCGGGCGCATAGCCAAAGCGCACGTGCTCAAAGGCGACACGACCCTCAACCTTGCCCGGCAATTTGGCGGCATCGGCCGGCAGCGGGTCGGCGTCCATCTCGGGTTCGTCGAGCAGATCGAACACGCGCTCCGCGCTCGCCAGCGCGCTCTGCAGCGAGTTAAAGGTAAACGACAGCTGCGTCATGGGCTCGGACGCCTCGTAGATAAACTGGAAGAACGCCTGGAACACGCCGACAGTCATGTGACCGGCGACCAACATGCTGCAGCCCACAAGTGCAATCACGATCTGCGCCAAACGTCCGATAAAGCGCACCGCGGGACCGACGGCATTGATCATAAAGTCGGCCTTGGTGCTCACGCGCGCCAGCTCCTTTGAGGCCTCGTGCACCTCAGCGGAGCTCTGGCGCTCGCGGTTAAACGCGCGGATCACCAGACGGCCCGAGTAGCCTTCCTCGACCGCGCTCGTAATCTTGGACACCCACTCCTGGCGCTCGCCCGTCACATCGTGCGTGCGGCGCGACACGACCTTCGTCACCAGCAGCGACAACGCCGTAAAGAACAAAAAGACGAGCGTGAGCTGCACGCTGAACACGAACATCACGCTCACAGCGCCCACCACGGTGCCGATCGACACCAGCAGCTGCAGCAATCCGCGCTGCATGCTCTCGGACATCTTGTCCAGGTCGTTGGTCGCACGGCTCACGACCTCGCCGGGACGATGCGCGTCAAAGTAGGCAAGCGGCAGACGGTTGAGCTTTTGCGCGATGCGGTTGCGCAGACGCAAGTTGAGGCGCTCGGCGACACTCGACATCAAAAAGCTCTGAAGCGCATAGAACGAGGCGGCGGCCGTCCAGATCATAAAGTAGATGAAGATAGTCCTGCCGCAGTTTTCCCAAGTGATGCTGAAGGTGGTGTTGTTGGCAAACGCCAGCTTCATGTGTCCCCACAGCTCGTCGATCACGCGGGCGCTGTAAGCCGGCGCCGCGGTGTTAAAGATGACGTAGAACACGATGCTCGCGAACACGATATAGAAGCGCCAGTGGTCGCCGGTGGCCTCGCTCCACAGGCGGCGCACCGTCGCCCAGGTGTCGCGGGGCGTCTCGTCCTCGCCCTCGTCGTCCACATCGCGCATGCGCTCCGCCTCGGCTCGGGCACGCTCGTCCTCGGCGCGCTCGTTTTCCTCGTAGAGCGCCTGGCGGCGAGCCTCACGCTCAGCCGCCGCCTTGGCCGCGGCGTCCAGGTCAGACGCGGCGGCCGTTTCCTCGACTGTCTCCGCAATTGCGGCGTCATCGGCGACGCCCTGCTTCTTGAGCTCCTCGGTCATGCTACTCACCTCCCTTCATCTGCGATTCCGCGATAGCGCGGTACACCTCGCAGGTTTCCATCAGCTCGTCGTGCGTGCCCAAGCCCACGACCTCGCCGTCTTTGAGCACCACGATCTGATCGGCATGCAAAATCGTCGAGATACGCTGCGCGATGATGAGCACCGCAGCATCGCGCGTCTCGTCCTGCAGCGCGTGGCGCAGGGCCGCATCGGTCTTAAAGTCCAGGGCCGAAAAACTGTCGTCGAAGATATACAGGTCGGCGCGTTTCATGAGCGCGCGGGCAATCGCCAGGCGC
Organism: bacterium; assembly: GCA_963602135.1. Classification (GTDB taxonomy): domain Bacteria; phylum Actinomycetota; class Coriobacteriia; order Coriobacteriales; family Coriobacteriaceae; genus Collinsella. Next base: position 5,569 of record CAVCHM010000047.1, read on the forward strand.
TGGCGCTGGCCACCCGAGAAGTTCGTACCGCCCTGTGCCACCGGCGTGTCGAGACCCTGGGGATGGTCGAGCACAAACGTGCTCTGAGCAACCTCCAACGCATGGAGCATGTCGGCCTCGGTCGCGCCCTCGTTGCCAAAGCGCAGGTTGCTCGCCACGGTGCCCGAGAACAGCCATGCCTTCTGCGGCACGTAGGCGATTCGCCCGCGGATGTCGTCTTGCGAAAGATCGCGCAGGTCGACACCGTTCAGGCGAATGGAACCCCTGGTGACATCGTGGAAGCGCAGCAGCAGCTTTGCCACCGTCGACTTGCCCGAGCCCGTCGAGCCCACGATTGCCGTGGTCTGGCCACGGCGGCAGGCGAAGCTCAGGTCGCACAGCGTGTCCTCGTCGGCATCGTCAAAACGGAACGACATGTGGTCGAACACGGCCACCGCGTTGGGCCTATCTGCGGACTCAGGCGCCCCGTCGCCCAGCGTACGCCCGCCGTCCACAATGCTCGGCTCAATCTCGAGCACCTGCTGCGCGCGGTTGAGGCACGCCGCAGCGCGCGGAAGCGTCAGCACCACCATCTGTGCCATCATCACAAAGAACAGGATCAGAAGCGCATACTCCAGCACGGCCGAGATGCTGCCGATTTGCATGGCATGGACGCCCACGCGGTTGCCGCCCACCCACAACACCGCCACCTCAGCGATGTTCATCAAAAAGAAGCTTGAGCTGTCGAGGCCCACAAACAGGTGGTTGACCTTGATGGCATTGGCCGCGTAATCGCTAAATACCTCGTCCAGGCGCTGCTCCTCGTGGCGCTCCTTGTTAAATGCGCGAATGACGCGCACGCCCACGATGTTCTCGCGCAGCACCACGTTCATGCGGTCGATAAAGCTCTGCAGGCGCATAAAGATCGGCGCAGCGTTGACCACGGTAAAGACCGCCGCCACCAGCACGATCGCAACGACCACGCCCAGCAGCGTGCCCATGGCGGGATCGATAAACCAGGCAAAGATAATGCCCGCCACAGCCAAAAACGGCACGGGCAGCACCAGCTGAATCGTCTGCAGAATCGCCTGCTGAATCACGTTGATGTCGTTGAGCGAGCGCGTGATCATCGAACCCGTTCCAAAGCGCTCAAAATCGCTGGCGGACAGCTCGAGCGACTTGTCGTAGACGGCATTGCGGATGTCGCAGGCAACATTGGCCGCCAGACGGGCCGAAAGATAGCAGCCCAGCACCGCGCCGCCGCTGGCCATGCCGGTCGCGATGAGCATATACAGGCCGTTGCGCAAGATGTAATCGACGTCGCCCGTTGTGATGCCCGTGTTGACCATGTTCGCCAACATCGTGGGCACCAGCAGCGTGCCGACGTTGTCTATCAACAGCACCAGCAGCGTCACCGCGATCAGACCGCGGTACGGCCTCATAAACCTCATTAAGAGTCGCATGTCTCCCCCTCGCCCTTATCGTCAGCCTCGTTCTCGGCGGCCACCTGCCGCTTAAACGCCTCGCACTCTTCGTTGAGCACATGGGAAAACTTGCCGACCAAGCGCATGATCTCGCGCTGCTCCCATGGCTCGAGCGCCTCGAATGCCTGTTGCTCGGCTTTTTGCGCCGGCAACGCATAGCGCTCGGCAAACCGCCTGCCCTCTTCGGTCAGGCAAACAACCTTGTTCTTGCGGCTGCCTTCGGCGAACTCCAGCGTCGCAAGCCCACGCGCCGTCAGGGTCTTAATTGCCGAGTTGATGGTCTGTTTGCTGTAAAACCATTCGCTCGTCAGCCGACTCACGGCAACGCTTCCGCCCGCCGCGCTGGTGTCGACGAGCATCCAGTAGGCGCAATCCGAAAGGCCGCAGGTGCGCGCGAACTCCGAATAGATGCGGTCAAGCCCGTTGAGCATCCGGTCGAAATCGACCGGGCTAACTGCGTTGTTCATCTCTCCCACCATTCGATAGTCCGAGTTTTGACTAATTGAGGTTTTAGATTAGTCCGAGTTTTGACTATCGTCAAGGGCGGCCGAGCAAGACGCGAGACCTATACAACATATCGACAAAAAAGACCGCCGGCGCGGGGGCAGCGCCGGCGGTCACGAGAGAAAATCGATTGTTGGCTGCTAGGCGGCGACGGCCTCGTAGACCGTAGCACCCGAGAAACTATCGTGTAGGCTCTTGCCGCAGATCCAAGGCAGCTCGACAACCTCGCAGACCGTGTTGACCAGCTCGGAGCAGTCAGTAAAGTGGCCCTTATCGTTGAGGGCCTCGCAATCCTGAACACGCCAATAGCCATCGGTGTGCGTGATGTAGTACTCGTGATCGTCGATCGTCACAAAAGCGCGCGTCTTGGAACGCAGCAGCTTCAGAAATCCTTCGAAGTCGGTCTCGACGACATCTCCAGCCTGGAACATGATGTTACCTCCTGGCCCAGCGCCACCATGGCGCGTTGATAAACGTTGGTACTCCTTTAGTAAAACCTTTATCAGAGCTTATGCGCGCATCATTTAGGCAAGTGGTAAAAAACCGCAGGGTAGACGGGATAAAACGTTTAATCATCCCACCTGTTTGTCACATTCTGGCTGAAGTTTTATGCAAACCAACTATTCCTATTGGTAACTATCACTTTTTGAATATCACGCGCGATTACAGTTTTGGCTCGACGGGTAAGAACGGGGCATCTAAAACCAACGTCAGGAGGACCCATGGAGACCATCGAAGCGCTCATCCATCGCCGCAGCTGCCGCAAATTCAGCAATCGATCCGTCGAGGCCGAAAAGCTTGCGCGCATTATCGAAGCCGGACAGTACGCACCCAGTGGCATGGGGCGCCAGCCGGTGACCTTTGTCGCCGTTACCGATCCGGCGACCGTCGAGCGCCTCTCGCAGTTCAACGCTCAGGTCATGGGCAGCGACGGCGATCCCTTCTACGGCGCCAAGACCGTTGTCGTAGTGCTGGTCGACCGCAGCGTGCCCACACGTGTGGAAGATGGCTCGCTTGCCATGGGCAACCTGCTCAACGCCGCCTATGCATTGGGTGTCGATTCGTGTTGGATCCACCGCGCGCACGAGGTCTTCGATTCGCCCGAGGGCTTGGAGCTACTGGCCAGCTGGGGCCTGCCCGCCGACGGCAGCCTGCGCGGCGTGGGCAACTGCATCTTGGGCTACGCCGAAGACACGCTCCCCGAAGCAAAGCCGCGCCGCGACAATGTGGTGTATGTTCCGCCGTTCTAACGAACGGCGGACCCGTTGACGCTGCGCGAGCCGCATTCACGCCAATCTGACGTTCAGTTTCGAGGGCGCGACCAAAAGGTCAGCGCCCTCTCATTTCACGTCACCTTGGCGCAAATGCGGCCCGCTCGCTGTTGGTGACTGGCATCGAGCGAACCACTGTTGGCATCCGGCGCTTAGGCGGCTAATCGACGGGATGATAGAAGGTATCAACGACCGTTTGCTTTACGTTGTCCTGATCCAGGTAGAACTCGGCGAAGGTGTCGCCCTGCTGCATGGTACCCTGAAGCGTCACCACGTCAAACGAAGTTAGGCCGTGCTCGAGCATCGTGGTCGCCAGATAGCTAAACTCATCGAGGCCCAGATTGGTCCACGTGTAGTCGCCCATGGTCTGATACAAGTTAATGAGTATGGCAGGGTTGCTCTTGGCGCTGCTGAGCACCTTAGATGCGAACGCCTGCACGTAGCTCACCTGGCGCGCCGTACGATCCAGCGAAGATGTCAAATTCGTCGTATCGCGCCACTGCACGTACTTTTCCGCTGTCGTACCAAACAGCGTGGTCTCCTGGCCCTCGACAACCGACGTGCCCGGCACGGTCTGTGTAGGCACCAGCGTCACGCCGCCGATGGAGTCATTAATGGGAGCCACGCCCTCAATATTGAGCGTGTAGTAGTAATCTACCGGGATATTATCGAGCACACGCGAAGCAGCAGCGGCCGTCAGCGCCGATGAGTTGTCGCCATCGGTGCCATAGGCAAATTGCAAGCACAGCTGCTCGGTCACCTGACCGGAAAACGATCCGTTGGAATACGTATCCACGGGCACCATACTGTCGCGCGGAATGATAATGCCGCGGGCTTCGCCCGTATCGGTGTTGAGCGCTACGACCATAACGGTATCGGACTGGCCCTTTTGGGTTCCGTCATCGTTATTGCGGCCGTCAAAGCCGATAAACGCCACCGTGGCCATATGCTTGTTGAGCGCATACTTCTTGCCGTTATAGGTAATGGTATCGCCCTTGGCTTTAATGACCTTTTCGGTCTTTTCCTCAATCTTCTTTTTGCCCTGGTTCACGCTGTGGTTTACGAAACCCCAGCCGGCAGCGGCAATCGCACCGATCACAAGCAGCACGATTACCAGCGTGCGGATACGACGACGGCGCTTCATGCGCTTAATCGACTCCTTGGAACGTCGACGGCGCTGCGGGGCCGCCTCATCAAGCGAAGGCCATTCCGTCTCATCGCCAGACTCGGCCGCAGCATCAGCATTCTTTGCCGCAGCTTCAGGTGAAGCCTCGCTTTGGGGCCGTCCGTCAGACTGGGCCTCCGGAGCATTTTCAGCCTCCCATTGAGGCTCGACAGGCTCCGCCACATCCTGAACCTGCTGCTCGGGATTGCTTACTTGATTTTCGTCGGGATCCACCGCATCGATAAAGTGCTTGCCACGGGGGTTCATGACTATTTTGTCTCCTGGTCGCTTGTTAACACACCGCTAACAATATAGCGCGAGTTGCCCTGCGAGCTATCGAGCATGCAGGTGCTCAACTGCACAATCTTACTATCTGCATCAAGTGTCACGCCGTCACGTACATTTTTGAGCAATGCGTCCGGATTACAGACCGAATTAAAGTAGTCCTGGCGAACCGCAGGATCGGCAAAGTTAAACGAGTTGAGAATGTGACGGTCGTCATATTGATAGGCCGAGACAATCTTGTACGTCAGAATATGGCCGGGCGTGTAGATATAGAACTCGGTGTTCTCGTTAAAGAAGTCCGCGTCCTCAAAGTTATGCAAGTTGTGGAACACGCCGCCGTTCACATGACCGTAAATCACCGTGACAGGGTCGCTAAAGTCGCGCGCATTGACCATCTGGCTAAACGCGGTGCCGTAAGGGTCGTACTTGCCGTCCTTGTCGTGGTCCAGATAGAACAGGTCATCCGTCGTGCTTTGCAGCAAGGGCGTATTGATATCCGCACCCGGAATGTAGAGCCACGCATAAATGTCAGCGTTCTCTTGAATAAGCGGAGCGAAGTCAATGGGATTATCGGGCAGTTCTTTACCCTTCGATTCGACCTTGGTGGCGGGCTTACCCGTCGCGCTCATCTCCTCGGCACGTTGCTGCTCCAGATGGTTCATGTAGAGCACGTAGCCGCCGCAACCGACCGCGACCAGCAACAGCACGGCAATAACGCCCTTGAGTATCGTGGCGCGACGCTTTTTACCCGAGTCGTCCACATGCTTAGCTTTCATATGCTTGCCCTGCGGCTGCTCTGCCATGGTATTTCCTCACCCTGTTAATCGGTCAAAAAAAAGGACCCGCACAAGTACGGGTCCTCAAATCTTACGGTTGAAACCGTATGCGTGCTAGTTGTTCTTGCGAAGAGCAACAAAAGCGCAGGCAGCGCCAGTAGCGGCAACAGCAGCCACAGCGGCGACGGCGGTGGTGTTCACGCCGGTAGCCGGGGACTTGGCACCGTTGTCGGTGGCAGCAGCGCCAGCGGCGGTCTTCTCAGCCACGATGGTGTAGGTGGAGAGCTTGGTGACCTTGAAGGTGACGTTACCGTTGTTGTCGGCGGTCAGGTTCAGCTGCTCCGTAGTGTCGTCGTTGTGCTGGACATAGACGGTAACCTTAGCGTTGGCATAAGCCTTGCCAAGGGTGAAGGTGACGGTCAGCGGGTTGGACTCGGAAACGGTGCCCTCGACGGTCTCAGTGATCTCAAAGGAAGCGACCACGTTGGCGCCGGCAGGGGTGCCCTTGGCGTTCTTGGTGGTGGAAACAACCTTGACGTTAGCGTTGTTAACGCTGGCGGTCACGTTGTTGGCGCCGGTGGCGGTGGTGTTGGCAGGGCTCGGGGCGGCGAAAGCAGCCACGGGCAGAGCCAGGGCAAGAGCGAGAACGCTCAGTGCTGCCATGAATCTCTTCTTCATGTTAGGTACTCCTCAACTTGCAGCTTGTGGACCTTTAAGTGCCTAGTAGTATAGCCCTTTTTTACAAATTGTGACTAATGAGTTCCATATGAAACAACATTGCTGCTTTTTTGCTCACTCATTGGCCCCAAACAGCGACTTTATGTGATGGTCCTGTGACTTATTGGCCTTGTGTCACGGGCGTGACCTGCGAATCCACGCCGTTTGCACCGGTTTCGCTATCCTCGCTGTCCGTATCCTCGCCCTTTTGGGCATCGGCGATCGTTGCGGCAGCGGCAACAATACCGCGATGAGGCGCCACACCCGTCTGCGCCTGAGCGCCCTCGACAAGCTCCGTGCCGGCATGCGCGAGCTCGGGCGACTTAAGCATTGCGTCCAAGTTGGCGCCACCGCCGGCATAACCAAGCGCCGCGAGCGCGATCACAATCACCGCAACAACAACTGCAATCGGCACATAACGATGCCAGCCAGCAGGATTGAGCCCACTGCGGCGAGCCGCACCGCGGCTAATATAGCCCAGCGTTCCGTCGTGCTTGAGCTTAGAGCCCACCACGCGCTTGCGCCCCCGCAGCGATGACTCGGCCTGCATGGCCAAGCGAGCGCTTGCCGAAGGATAACCGTATTTGGTGCGCTTGAACGAACCGTCGAACCCCGACGCGTGCTTGCCCCACGTCCGGGACGTCGTGCGGCGGTTAACTGGAACCGCGCCCCGTCTATTCCGGTTTGGTTTTGAAGTCTCCGCCATACGCCCCCGCACGCCGTAACACAATCGAAACATTACTGCTTTGGACTGTAGCACACGCGCCGCACGCGGTCACGGGCACCTCGCTCAGCGGTCGTCGTCCTTCAGCAAGCGCCACAAGGTCGTGCGGCTTATTCCCAGCACCTCGGCAGCGCGGGTCCGGTTGCCCTGAAGGTAGCCTACGACCAGCCGCGCAATGTCGCGTTCGGTATCGGCCAGTGGACGCAGGATATACAGGTCGCTGTCGAGCGTCGGAGCGCCAAAGGTTGCGGTTTTGATGACGTCCTCCTGGGCGAGCACCTCCTCCGCCACCGCGCGCTCCGCCACACCCGACCCCACTAATATATAGAGTCGTTCCGAGACCTCGCGAAGCTGCAGATAGTTGCGCGGCCAGCGATAGCCGTTAAGCGTCGAGGCGGCCTCCTCGGACATACTCGGAGCGGCAGTTCCAAAGACATCTGACAGATACGACAAATACTGCGCAACCTTTTTCGATGCGCCACCCTGCTCGGCAATCGCGGGCGCCACACTTACTGCGCAGGCCAAGCGCTCGGTTACAAAAGCGGCCTGATCGCTTTCGCCACCGCCCGGCATATCGTTTGCCGTCAGAACCACATGGCAACGCGCGGCCAGCGCCGTGTCGGTCATCGTAGAGACAAGCTCGCGCAGACGCTGCGGCGAAAGTGCATGCCAGCCGCCAATACAAAGGGTCAGCCTTGCCTGGAACAGCGGCGATTCCGAGCTTTTGAGCAGATGGCGCCAGCCGCGATCTGTGAGCTCGTCAAGCGCCACGGACACAAAGGGTTCGTCAGCATAAGGCCCATCCAGATAGAGGCGTTTTGCAATCTCTGCCTGGCCAGCACCCAGCTCGCCCTCCAACATGAGGGGCACGCCGCGGGCATAGCTTTCGCAGACGGGGCCAGCGACCGCAGCGGCACCCTCGACAATGCCGTACGCGCTTGCCTCGTAGCGCGCCTCGACCTCATCTGCGTTAAGCCACTCAATACCCGCGTGTGCCGCCACGCCGTGCACCTCACGGACCACGACCACCCAAAGCGCGCCGTATTCCTTGGCGACCGGACGCACCGTGAGGCTCAAGCGCCCTCCCGCATGCCCCATCACCAGGCGCGTGCCGTTGCCCACGCGCCCCAGGCGCTCGGCGACAAATGCCGCGACATCTTGCTCGAGCACGGCATCATCCATGGTCGAAATCGCCACGTGTCCATGCCCATCGATTGCCAACGCCGAGGCCCCGGCAGCAGCCAGGGCCTCGATCAAGATTTGCAGCTTGGCGTCACTGTTCATATTGCGCCCCGTCCTCGTCGCCACGCCGCCACCGACGGCCGCGCGGGCAAGTGTTTCAAAATTGAACGATATTGCTCACAAAACACTATAGGGCAGAAGCCGCCGTCCTGCGAGTATATGAGTTGCCCCGCATCGCCATCCTGGCGGGGCGATAAGAGCTCTTCGGGACCTATAAACCTGCGGACAAGCCATACCCGCAAGAGCTCCTATCGCTCCACCGCGAGGATGCGGTCACCGGCATGCAGCATGTAAATCGGCTGTCTCGCCTACCAGATTCCCAACACGTGCTGCATCCCCAAGCTCATGCACGCAATGCCAATCCAGCAGCAAAAGCCCAACGCAATGGGTTTGCCACCCTTTTTGACCAGCTCGACGATATCGGTATTAAAGCCAATAGCCGCCATGGCCATCACGATAAAGAACTTCGACAGCTCCTTGATGGGCGCCGTGATGGACACGGGAAGCTGAAACACCGTGGTGACCACGCTCGCCAGCACAAAGAACAGGACAAACATCGGAAACGCCCGCTTAAACGAGAAGGTGTTTTTGGCATCGCCGCCGGCCTTGCGAGCCTTGCGCATCTGCCAAAAGGCGAGCGCCAGCGTAATGGGGATGATGGCCAGCGTTCGGGTGAGTTTGACCACCGTGGCGCTCTCGAGCACATTGGCGCCGGGATGCATGCTGTCCCAAGCGCTCGCCGCAGCCGTTACGGACGAGGTGTCGTTGATGGCGGTGCCGGCAAACAGACCAAAGCCCTCGTTGGTCAAGCCGAGCATACCGCCGAGCGTCGGGAAAATGAGCGCGGCGATGACGTTGAACAGAAAGATGACCGAGATGGCCTGCGCGATCTCGCGATCGTCGGCGTCGATGACGGGCGCGGTCGCGGCAATGGCTGAGCCGCCGCAGATGGACGAGCCCACGCCCACGAGCGTCGCAATCTTGCTCGGGACCTTCATGACGCGGCAGAGCACAAAGGCGATGACGAGTGAGGTCGAGATGGTCGCCACGATAATCGGCAGCGACTGGGCGCCCTTGGAAAGGATCTGCGAAAGGTTCATGCCAAAGCCAAGCAGGATAACCGCATACTGCAGGATCTTCTTGGACGTATAGGTGACGCCGGCGGCAAGGGGCTCGCGACGATCCTTGGGAAAGGCAAGCGCCAGAACCATGCCGATGAGGATGGCAAATACCGGCCCGCCGACCACCTCAATCTGTTTGCCAAGCAATGTTGCGGGGACGGCGATGATCAGACAGAACAGGACGCCTTTCCAGCGCTCGCGTACGATGTTCGCCAATTGCATGCAGGACTCCTTCTTTCGGTCTGTTTTTTGCGACGGTTCATGATACGGCAACGAGCGGGGCACAACGTTGCACGGGGCCGCAAAAGTTCCCATCGGTTAATTGAATTGCCCACCGCAGCTGGCTGATTCGCGGCATAATAAACAACTGACATATGAGTGTGATACAACGGCAGTGAGGCGCTATGGAAGATTCGATGCACATCGGCGAGCAGGAAACGAGCCTACAGGACCAGTCCTACCACACCATTCGACGCAAAATCGTCTACCTGGATTACAAGCCGGGCGAAAAACTCGGCGTCAAACAGCTTTGCGATGACCTGGATATGGGTCGCACGCCCGTGCGTGAGGCGCTGGTGCGCTTGGCGCAGGAAGGCCTGGTGCGCACCGTACCCCAGAGCGGCACCTATGTCTCACCCATCAACCTCACCCTTGCCGAAAGCGCCTGCTACATTCGCGAGCACCTGGAAAAACAGGTAATTGTGGAGTGCTGCGCCCGCGCCACGTCGGCGGGTATCGAGCAACTCGACCGCGCTATCGCGCTGCAGGAAAAGGCCATGGCCGAAGAGGATCGCATCGGCTTCTTTTTGAGCGACAACCTCATGCATCACATGATTTTTAGCATTGCATGCCGCAGCACCGTGTGGTCGTGGCTCGAGGCGACCAACGCCGACCTGGAGCGTTTCCGCTGGCTGCGCGCCGCCACGCAGGTTCTGGACAATCAGGATATCGTGAATGAGCACAAGCAGATCCGCCGCGCCATCGCCGGTCGCGATCCCATCGAGGCGAGCTTTTTGGTGAGCAAGCACCTGCACATGATGTTCCGCAACCAAACCGAGGTCCTTGACCAGTTCCCCGAGTACTTCGAAACCAGCAAGCTCCGCTAACCTGCCAAAACCACCACA
>CAVCHM010000048.1:0-15908 GCA_963602135.1 bacterium
TGCGACACTGAAGTAAGTGTCCATCCTCGCAGTATCCGGTTCTCAAGGTGCACGCTCTGCGGCTGATCCGGTTCGACCGGGCCGCGCGGCAAGGAGATATATTGCCAGACCGGAGGGTCCCCGCGGGCGGGAATCCAGCACTCCATATTTTGTTCACAAATGAATAGAACCCTCAGTTGCTTCACTGAGGCCGTATTCGAAGCAGCAGCTTCTGATATTGGCGATGACCAGCTGGTTTAAAGGTGTTAAGGCATCGGTCATCTCTGGAGCGCCACTTTACTCCAAAAGCATCAGCTATTTGTTTCCCGTCGGTAAAAGGCAGGTTTTGTTCGCCAAGCGTTCTTATATATAGAGAAGTTCGGGTTCGAACCCGTGCACCGGCAACAAAAAAGCGACCAACCGGAGTCGATCGCTTTCTATTCTATGCTGGAGCATCTAGAGGGTGTTTCCGAACTCATTTTCTCGCTGCCATTCATGCTTTCGAAGCATCGTTCGACCTCCGCAGCCTCATGTTTTGAGGATCCGCCGTGTTTATCACTGTTATTAATGAGTGTGTGGAAGTGACCCTCATACAGATACGTCGATCCGCCGGAGAACTGAGAAGCATCTTTCTGCAGCCCTCGTTGTCTATCCTCACATCTCTCAGGTCTTCCGGAAATTCACAAGCAGTCTTAGGGTCAATTTGTTTCTGCTTTCAGAGATTTGTTTGAGAGTTTTTAAAGACAGTTCAAAACAATAAGTGAGACACCATAAAGCAGAGCAAGATGTGCCGGATAGAAAATGTAGAAGAAATATTTCAGCTTCAGCCCTCGCTTGCCATTATAAAGATTGATGAGCAGCAACGAAACGACCGCGGCGGCAACATCAGGATTAAATACATTAGCTGTAGCAAACTCAAATCCGCCGCCAACTATATGGCACGACGAAAGGAGCACTGCGCATACTGCAGCAAAGAACATCTTGGCCTTGCTGTCGTGGAATAAATAGAACGCAGCCACAAGCAGAATGCCATACACGCCGCCATCTAGTTTAGTGTATTCAGCTGCCAGTGCTGTCAAAACAATCAGAGCAATTTCTGCGATGTGCCTCTTCCATTTTGAAAGACTTTGTATCTTTTCCAGAATAATCAAAAAGACCAAGGAAAGCAGGAGCTCACACATAACATTTTGTTGCCGAAGGTCAAATAGCTGCCCGGTTTGAACGAAATCGTATATTGGCTCCGCAATGATTGCGAAGACAAGCATATTTCGCAGGTACTTCTTTATGTCATGAGTATGCAAAAATCCCTCAACTATCAAAAAGCAAAATAAGGGAAATGCAATTCTGCCAAGAACATGAAGCACATCCGAAGCCTCGCTTAGAATCGCCCATTGTTCGTCTGATATCTGATTGTACGATGCGTGAGTCATGATTCCATTGGTCAGGACGATCCTGCTTACATGATCGAGAACCATCGAGATGGCCGCTATTATCTTTAATGTGCTGCCGCTAATTCCGTATCTATCTGTTTTCATTTCGTTTTCCTTCCTTTGGGCGGGCCGTCAGGGGTTCAGCCTGCTCCGCAGGCGGTCGCTGCGGCGCTTTCGCGCCTTGCGCGCTGCGCTGGCAAACGCTCACGCGTTTACTCAGCTCCACGCCCCGACGGGTTCGAACCCGTGACGCGGCAACAAAAAAGCGGCCGGCATCCGCCAGTCGCTTTTCTATTCTATGGTGGGCCGTCAGGGGTTCGAACCCTGGACCTTGGGATTAAAAGTCCCCTGCTCTGCCAGCTGAGCTAACGGCCCGCGGGTGGCATTGTACCACGGTCTGGGACTATTCCCAACTCCATTGGCCGTTCTGGAAAATCACAACTTCACGTCCATCAGGTGTAATGCCCGTAATATCGATGTCGTCCGTGCCGATCATGAAGTCGACATGCGTGCTCGAAACGTTGACGCCATGCTCCAGGAGTTCCTCTTTGGACATATCGTATCCGCCCTCGATACACTCGGGGAAGCCGACACCCAGCGCAAGGTGGCAGCTGGCGTTCTCGTCATAGAGCGTGTCATAGAACAGGACACCGCTTTCGCGAATCGGCGTGTTCTTGGAAATGAGCGCGACCTCGCCCAGATGAGCGGCGCCTTCATCGGTGTCAATAATACTTGCAAGCGTTGCCTTGCCTACGCGAGCGTCGTAGTCCACCACGCGGCCGTTCTCGAACTTAATCCAAAAGTCGTCGACCTTGTTGCCGTGGTGAATGAGCGGCATGGCCGAATAAACGATGCCGTCGGCGCGCATGCGGTCGGGCGACGTAAAGACTTCCTCGGTAGGAATATTGGGGAAGAAGGGGTGCCCATCGGGCGTCTTACCCTTGCCGCCGGCCCACTCGTGGCCCTTCGTCATGCCGATCGTCAGGTCGGTTCCATTTGCCGCGGTATAACGCAGGCGGTCGAAACGATTGTCGTTCAGGAAACGCAGGTTCTTTTCAAATGCGGCGTCATGGAGTTCCCAGTCACTCTCTGGGTCCTGGCCATCGGCGCGAGCGGTGTGCAGAATCGCATTCCACAGCTTATAGATTGCAACCTCATCGGCGTCTCCCGGGAACACCTCGCGCGCCCAAGCCACGACCGGAGCGCCGGCGATGCACCACGGATTGATGTTGTAATCCAGCCCACGGCGGAAAACTTTGCACTGCGTATTCCTCGCCTTGGATGCCGCGGCCGGCTTGGCTGGATCGATGCCCTTGAGGGCCGCAGGATCCGCACCCTCGATAAAGACAAAGCAGGCACCATCCTGGGCCAAGGAATCCAGCTGCATGCGCTTCCACTCGGGTGTCTGCTCAAAATAGCTTTTCTCGACATGCTCGTACGTGAGCCTCGTCACGGCATCATCGGCCCAAATGACCGTCACGTGGCCGGCGCCGGCAGCATAGGCCTCCGCGACCACCACGCGCGCAAACGGCGCGCACTCGACCGGAGACTGAACGACGACCTCCTGGCCGGGCTTGACGTTTACGCCCTTGCGGACGACCAGGCGCGCGTAGTTTTTAATCTTGGGCTCCAGGGCCTTCATGCCCTCCAGAGCCTCTTCGACCGTCAGGGCAGCTCGAATCATGTGCCACTCCATCTATCTATAGAACAGTAAAAAGGCGCGCCGCAAAAACGACGCGCCTTATATCTTAGCGATATGTATGGATACAAACGCTACTTCTTCTTGGAGTCCTTCTTGTCCTCCTCGGCAGCCGAGCGTTCGATAAGAGCGTTGAGCTTGTTCTCGGACATGCCCTCGGCCTGCGTGCGGTACATGTTGCGCAGGGGACGAATACGAACGAAGTCGTAGATAAAATCACCCAGAATGATGACATAGGACAAAACGATGCCGACCATCTGGACGGGACTGGACACCGTGCCGCCGGGAGCGAAGTAGAGCGAAGCCCAAATTGCCACGACGAGTACCATGCCGATGGCGAGCACGGCCCACCAGATACGACGGCGCTTGGTGTAGTCCTCGTCCTGCTTGAGGAGAATATTCGACACCGTGTAGATACGATCCTCGTGAGTACGCTGTTTGGCCTTGCGGGCGCGCTTCTCCTCCTTGGAAAGGCCTTCCAGGTTTTCACCCTTCTCGAGCTCTTTGCGGCGAGCTTTAGACGAAGCCGGCACGACGCGAACGGAGCTCGCTGCCTGGCGGGCGGGTTTAGCAGATGCGGCGGACTTGCGCGCAACCCCGGTAACCTCGTGGGATTGCGTGCGCTTGTTCGTGGCGCTACGGGTACTCACTTATGCGTTCTCCTTCATGCTTGTGAACTGGGAGCCCGTGATGATCTGGAAGGCCTCTCGATAGCGCTCGGACGTGCCATCGATGACCTCGGCGGGCAGGTGCGGGGTCTCCCCCGTCATATCCCAGTTGGCCTTGAGCCAATTGCGGACGAATTGCTTGTCGTAGCTGGGCTGAATCTTGCCCTCCTCGTAGCTGGCGGCAGGCCAGAAACGGCTGGAGTCGGGCGTGAGGCACTCGTCGATCAGCGTGACCTTGCCATCGATGACACCGAACTCGAACTTGGTGTCGGCGATGATGATGCCACGGGTCGCTGCATACTCGGCAGCAGCCTTGTAAATCTTGAGGGACAGGTCGCGAATCTGCGCGGCGATGTCCTCACCCACGATCTCGCAGCAACGCTCGAACGAAATGTTCTCGTCGTGGTCGCCGATCTCGGCCTTCGTGGACGGCGTGAACAGCGGCTCGGGAAGCTTGGAGGCCTCGGTCAGACCCTCGGGCAGCTGAATGCCGCAGACGGTGCCGTTCTCGTCATAGGTCTTCTTGCCCGAACCGGTCAGATAGCCGCGGACGATGCACTCGATAGGAATCGTCTGGGCCTTCTTGACCAGCATGGCGCGGCCTGCGAGGTAGTCACGATACTCGGCAAACTCCTCGGGGAAATCCGCCGGATCGATGGAAACGAGGTGATTGGGAACGATATCGGCAAACTTATCGAACCAGAATGCCGAGATGCGGTTGAGCACCTCTCCCTTAAACGGAATCTCGTCGGGAAGAATGAAGTCGAACGCAGAAATGCGGTCGGTGGCGACCATCAGCAGGTTTTCACCGGCATCGTAGATATCACGAACCTTGCCACGGGAATCCGGACGACGCTCCATCGTTGTCACGTGAGTCACTCCTTACCAAAATACGACAGTAATGCGGGTTCTTTCCCGCACGTTTTCGCAAACTCGGAACGGCAGGGACGAAACCCCTCCTTCACCGAGTAGCGAAAAGCTAGTGCTCCATTGTAGTAGATGCCGCGTCCGCCGTGTGCTCGCGAGGCAGATGAATCGTAAAAGTCGTACCCTTTCCAAGCTCCGACTCCACGGATATGTAGCCGTGATGACGCTCGACAATCTGCTTGGTCACGGCGAGGCCCACGCCCAGGCCACCCGCCTCGCGGGCGCGACTGGCGTCGGCACGCCAAAAACGTCCGAAGATGCGCGACAAATCATCCTTGGCGATACCGATGCCCGTATCCGAAACCGCGATATCGACGTGCTTGCGGTCGCTGAGCACCGACACCACGACCCAACCCCCCTCGGGGGTATAGCGCATGGCGTTACTCAAGAGGTTGATGACGCATTGCGTGATCATGTCGGGATCTGCCTCGACAACGTCATCGTGGCCCTGCGTCTCATCTGCAAAGCGCAAACGCAGGTCACGGTCGGCAAACAGGCGCTCCTGGCCATTCACAATCGAACGCACAAACGGCACCATATCCACCGGCTCCAGATTGAGCGGCGCGGTACTGTTTTCCATGCGCGACAGGTCGAGCATCTGCTGCACCAGACGGGCCAGACGACGCGTCTCGGATGCGACTGTCTCCAGGTGTTCGTCGTCGGTGGGATACACGCCGTCTTGCATGGCCTCGACCGTTGCAAGCATGGCCATGAGCGGCGTGCGCAGCTCGTGGGCAACATCAGAGGTTAGGCGCTTCTCGTGCTTCATATCCTTTTCGAGCGAGGTGGCCATCTCGTCGAAGGTCTCTCCCAGCTGATCGATCTCATCATCGCCGCGCAAGCCCGTACGAGCGGACAGGTCTCCATCGCGAATCTGCTTGGCGGTGCTGGTAATACGATGAATCGGCTTGGTGAGCATGCGCGACATGAGCGCTCCGATAACGACCGAGATGCAGACGGCCACAACCGCGGCAAGGGCCATGGCGTTAAAGGTCTTCTCTCTGAATGCTGAGTCTGCCCTGGTGAGCAGGGCATCGGAGCCAATCGCCCACAATTTGACCTGACCCACGTGCTCGCCGGAGGACGTCACGATCTCAACGTTGGCAACACTATTGGAATCGGTGGGAGCAGACGAGACTGGGCTGTGCGACGCCTTCTTTCCGCTCGTACCGTCGGTTGTCGCCTGATTTTCGCGTACATCGGCAGTAGCGCTTGCCGAGGGCCACGAGTCGTCGTAGACGATGACGCCCTTTTTATTGACAACCTGCATACCAAGATCGTCGGACACCAAGCTCGATGTCGCGACCGTACGCAGCTCCCCCGCGGTCCAAGAACCATTTTCCTCATATGACGTTGCCAACTTTTCGGCAGCGGAATTGGCGATTTCGACAATATTGGAGCGCGTGTAATCCGTAAAAACCGTGCCCCATACAACGGAGACTACGCCCACCAGCACCAATACCGTCATGAGCGATGTCAGGGCAAAAGCCAGGGCCATGCGCGAGGGATAGCTCATCGTTGGCCGTGAATCGGAACGAGGCGTGTTCCAACTAGCCTTGGAACCCGCCTCGTTCTCCTGCTTATGCTTTTGCCCGATTTCAAAGCGCGCAGGTGTCATTTGTGATTTCCTTTATTTCTCGTCCGACTTATCGGTCTTGGTCGGAGCCTCGAAGCGGTAGCCGACACCATGGACGGTGTAGAGCCACTTGGGCTTCTTGGGGTCGTCGCCCAGCTTGGCGCGAAGGTTCTTCACGTGGCTGTCGATGGTGCGTTCGTAACCCTCAAAGTCGTAGCCGAGCACCTTCTCGACCAGCTCCATGCGGTTGTAGACGCGGCCGGGGTGACGGGCAAGCGTGGTGAGCAGCTTGAACTCGGAAGCCGTCAGGTCGACTTCCTTGCCCTCGACCAAAATCTTGTGGCCCGAGATATCAATGACCAGATCGCCAAAGTCGAGCACCTCGACGGCCGGCTCATCGGCCTGGTGGGCACGGCGGAACAAGGCGCGCACGCGCGCGACAAGCTCGCGCGGCGAGAACGGCTTGATCAGGTAGTCGTCGGCGCCGAGCTCGAGGCCGATAATACGGTCCTCGATCTCGCCCTTGGCCGTCAGCATAATGATGGGGACATCCGAGGTATCGCGAATGGTGCGGCAAACGCGCTCGCCGGGAATCTTAGGGAGCATGAGGTCGAGCACGACCAGGTCGAACTGATGCTTCTCGAACTCCTCGATAGCGGACTGGCCGTCGCCCACGCCCACGACCCAATAGCCCTCGCGCTCGAGATAGGCAGCGACAGCGTCACGGATTGCCTTCTCGTCCTCGACCAGCAGAATCTTTTTTGCATCTGAAGCCATAACACGGCCCCCCTGTCTCAATTAGCTAAGAACAAGCTCATTTTAACGCACCTGAGCCCACCGGGCATCGCATGGGTGCGATAGCTCGGCGGGCGGTACTCATAGTCACAACGCGCTTATTCCCCTGTCGACGCCTTTTTAACCCCTCGGAGACTAAAGAGAGAACAAGCGAGCGGTAACCGTCTCGGGAATTCCCTGGCTGTTACGCACCGTTGCGTACGTTAAGAACGAGCTCGATTTACCCGCCGTAGCAGGATAATCGCCATACTCCAAGGCTCGGTCGGGCGACAGAAGCGAGCCGTAGGTCTTAGCCGAAGTGTCAATCAAAAAATGCGACGCCTGAACTTTAACCAGGTATTTGTTTTTCCTTCCCGCAGCGCACGCGAGCGGCTCACGCGAAAGGAAGAGGTACGGCCCGCCCTCGTTACCGATATAGGTGCCCATATTGCCCAGGCTGCCCACACCGCTATACGTCGCCTCAATGGAGAACACGAAGGTGTCTCCCATATACACGGCCTCGAAAGGCGAAACCGACGAAGGAAGCACCAGCTGAGCCCGCTTCGTGTTGTTGCCGTCAGTCAGGTCGATCGCCGTCATACCGTAATAGACGCCCTCATCATTGTGTACACGGGGCGAGATGGTCAGGATGCCGTCGCTCACACGCGGGGCGGATGCGAAGCGGCCCGTCGACTTCCAAATAGTCTCAGGCTTGGACTCGCTGGGCGACTGACGGTAGCAGTACGAATCGTTACTCGTCTTGCTGCCGCCGGACGAGGGCATCTTATACCAGATGACCGACGACCCATACGCCGTGAAGAGCGGCGGATCGTAGTTTTCGCCACCGCGGTCGAGCTCGACAGCGTTGCCGGTAAGGGAGGAGCCTGCAAGGTTTTGCGCATAGAGTTTCCAAGACGCATTGGCAAAGTTCATCTCGACCCACGCGAACACGCCATCACCCGCGCGAACGTCGTAAAACGCATAACCGGTTCCCTCAATGGGATCCTCAATAAGTGTGGTAAGCGAGCCATCGCCTAGGTTGAGCACACCAAGCGTATTGGCATGCAGGGCAGAAGCAGGCGCCATCATCGCGGCAGCGTAGTCGCCATCGCAGTAGTACAGCAGCGTGCCCAGCGGCAGCGTCCACGAGGCTGCGGGCTCAAGATCGATATCGACAGCCTCGTACTCATCAGTGATCGAGACAATCTTCGAATCGTCCTTGATAACCTGCGGCTCGCCAGCGGCGTCATCACTCGTGCCCGTTTTTTTCGAGCAACCGGCAAGCACCGTGGCAGCGCCCGCGGCAGCACCGCCGAGCACAAAGCCACGGCGCGATATTCCATTCTTGATGTGGTCGGCGATACCCATTAGGCGATCTCGGCGCGAGCGGCCTCGATAGCGCGCGTAAGCTGATCGGCGCAAGAGGTCTTTTTCATACCGCAGGTATTACCGGCGAGAACCTCGATTACGCGATCGGCAGGAACACCCTCGACCAGCTTGGAGATTGCCTTGAGATTGCCGTCACAGCCGCCGGTAAACTCAACGCCCAGCACCTTATTGCCGTCATCGGAAAGGTCAAGGTGAATATTGCGAGAGCATACACCCTGAGGCTTGTAGTCAAAACTAATCATTGAGATCCCCTCTCAGAAAGAAATTTCAGACGTCTATTATCCCCGCCTGGGCCGACTTATGATCGCAAGCACCGATTCAACATCCTACGATGCGTGGACTCGTGGGGGCAAGATTAGCAGTCCGCACCCTGTGCGTGGACCGTGCGCTTCTCCCGATACATATTGTGGTCGGCGGCACGATATACATCGGCCAGCGTATTTCCAGCCGTCTCGACGGTCGCCACGCCAATCGATGCGCTGACCGTCAGGGCCTCATCGCTTACCGCGGCAAGACCGAGACGAAGATCCTGTTCCAGCCCGAGCGCAGACTCGGTGTCAGTATGGGGACAAACCAGCAAAAACTCGTCGCCGCCAAGGCGCATCGGCAGATAATCCGCACCAGCCACCCGCCGCAGCACGGACGCCGTCCGTCGCAGCAGTTCATCCCCCATCTCGTGACCATAGATGTCGTTGGTCCGCTTGAGATAATTGCAGTCCAACATAATCACGCTCACGGGCAAGTCCTCGTTTACCAGGCTATCTCCGCGCGATTCAAGATAGTTGCGGTTGCGAAGCCCCGTCAGTTTATCTTGGTATGACAGCTCCTCGGCATGCTTGACCATCGATATGTTGTGCGTCGCCACGACGACCGACTCCAGCCGGCCTTGCTCATCGCGATGCTGGGGGACAACCTGTAGCGAGTACCAAGCGCCTCGACAATCTCGCACCTCGGCAGCCAAGTACGGTACGCCCTCCATACGTTCACGAAGAGTGCTTATATCTACGAGCCCCACGACCGCTTCGCGGCTTTCGGGGCTCACGATATCCCGGCAGACCGTGTCCATAAAGTCATATGCCTCGCTGTGCTCGGCAAATATCTTCGCTATCGCCGGCGACATATTGATCCCCTCGATCTCGAGGGTGTCGAGATGCAAAAGGAAGGTCGAATCGTAGATGGCGCTTATGGCATTGATAATGCCGAGCTGTTTATCCTTTTCGACCAAATTGCGGTGGTTAACGATATTTCGAGCCAACAGCACCACGACCCAAAACGCAAGGCTCACCAAGACGCCAGCAGCGACAAATGTGATCCTGCCAGACATGACCTCAGATTTGGGATACAGCGCAAACAGGCGGTAGTCCTTATACGCCGCACGCACGGCATACCAGGTAGCCCCCCGATATTCGACACGTGTTAGTCCTTCGTCTTTCCAGTCAATTCCACTATCGACGAGAAGTCGAGCAAGGGTTATATCGACGGTCGAATCGTTTGAAGAAACGATTTGTGCATCGCGCATCACGAGCACCGTTGGGCTCTGATGGAATGTGTTGTTCACGAGCACGTCGGCGATCGTGTACGAATAATCATCGGCGGGCTCGGGCGCAAGCGATCGGTACCCCAGCGCTACGCCATCACCGTACGGAACGGCACTCACGGCAAAGTCGACATCGCGACGCTCGACGACGGTGGAGTAGGACACCTTGGAGCCTCGATACATCGATACGACCGACGAACAGGCCAGCTCCTCTCGCCACAGCATCAGCGGATCGCGACCGTCGATATCGTAATGAGCGGCCATATGGCCGTCGGCGTCCATGACCAGCATTCCCGAAAGGTGCTCGGTATGGACGTACTCCTCGACACGATCATCGTTGACCTCAACGCGATCAGGCGGCAAGAACGTCGAAAACGACTCGACCGCGGCATCCAAATTGTGCGTCGCCTCGGTTTTTCTTCCCTGCTCATATCGGTCATATTTTTCGCAGGCGGCCTGTAAAAACACCATGGCTTCCCGGCCAAACCCAAGCGTCTTATCGAGGCAGCGATGCGTGCCGATCGTATACAGCAGGCCCAACAAGACAATGCTGGTCACAACGGCGACAGCCGCGGTAACTAAATGCTATCGATGCAAGCGGCGCTCATCATTTGTCATGATTCCGCTCCTTGCCTACCTGTCGTCGCCCCTGCCTTGTAACTGTCCACAATGCGCTCAATCGTGCCATCTCGGTCCATGTCGAACAGCACGGTATTGAGGTTTTTGACGTACTCCCCCTCATAGCTGTTCTCAAACGCAACGCCCAGGTCAACTGTCATAACGTTGTCGGCAAACACGCGATAAACACCGGGATACTGCGCGACGAGCCGGTCGAGCGATTGAACGTCCGCCATCCAACAGTCAACATAACCTTTGACCAGAGCAGCTTTGCAGAGTTCGGCAGAGCCATATGATTTGATATGCACATCCGGCGAGATCCCTAGGTCCCCGGCAAGCAATCGGCGTTCACTCACCGAACCCGCAATCACCGCAACGGTCTTGCTTCCATCGAGAGACGCCAAACCCTTGATACCACTCGTTTTCTTGGCGGCAACCGAGACTGTCACGGTCAGATACGGCTCAGTCCAGTAATAATCGTCTTCGCGATAATTGGGCGAATAGTCGCACCACAGACAATCGATATCGCCGTTTTTGAGCAGGCGATCGCGATCATTCCAAGATATGTCAACAAATTGCGGTTTGATTCCAGCACGCTTGCAGGCCTCGAGGGCGATATCGATATCGATACCGGCATAATCGCCTGTGGTATCGACATACACATAGGGGTCATTATCCGTAACGCCAATCTTGAGCACCGGGAGATCTCTGTCGGCTTCATTCGAGGAGGAAGAACTGCTTCGAACGGTATACGTCAGGGCGCCCGCACAGACGGCAACAAGGAGTATGAGCGCGAACGAGACGATGGTGGCCCGCTTGATGCGTCTGGGCACGTGCCCCCTTTCATCGAAACAGCAGTCGAAGTTCATTTTATTACCCGGGCGCATATGCGACAGTAAAAAAGCGCCTCGCCCAAGACGGGCAAGGCGCCAAAGGTTGAAATGCATCCGCAAGCGGTCGAATTAGGCTAACCCTACTCGAAGCTCAGCTGCTCCAGGCGATCGAAGACCGTATCGATGCGGGTGAGGAAGTCCCACGGGTCAAAGATCTCGTCGAGCTTCTCCTGGCTGACGGTGCAGCGCGGATCGGCCTCGAGGCGCTCCTTAAAGGTGGGGCCAGAGACACAATCCTGCACCTCGTGCCAGGTGGCCATGGCGTTTTCCTGAACGATAGCGTAGGCGTCCTCGCGGGTAATGCCCGTGTCGACAAGGGCAAGCAGCACCTTAGAAGAGAAGATGAGGCCGCGGGTCTTGTTGAGGTTGGCCATCATGCGGGCCGGATACAGCTGCAGGCCGTCGATAACGCGGATGAGGCACTGGAACATATGGTCAAGCGCGATAAAGCTATCAGCCTGGGCGACACGCTCGGCAGAAGAGTGCGAAATGTCGCGCTCGTGCCACAGGGCAACGTTGTCAAAGGCGACCTGAGCGTTGGACTTCACGACGCGCGACAGGCCGCAGACCTTCTCCATGGTGATGGGGTTGCGTTTGTGCGGCATGGCGGAGCTGCCCTTTTGGCCCTTGCGGAAGGGCTCCTCGGCCTCGAGCGTATCGGTCTTCTGCAGGTTGCGGACCTCGGTCGCGATGCGCTCGCAGGTGGCCGCTGTAGTGGCAAGCACGCCGGCAAGGTAGGCGTGGTGATCGCGGCTGATGACCTGCGTGGACAGCGGGTCGTGAACCAGATCTAGGTGCTCACAGACGTACTCCTCGACGAACGGCTCGATGGAGCTGTAGGTGCCGACGGCACCGGAGATGGCACCGAAGGCAACGTTCTTGCGAGCGTCCTCAAGACGATCGAGATCGCGCTTGAGCTCCCACGCCCAAGAGCCAAACTTCATGCCGAAGGTCATCGGCTCGGCATGGATGCCATGGGTTCGGCCGGCGCAGAGTGTATTGCGCTCCTCGAAGGCGCGGCGCTTGCAGATCACGCCGAGCTTCTTGACGTCCTCGATAATCAGGTCACACGCCTGAGTAAGCTGATAGCATAGAGCCGTATCACCCAGGTCGGAGCTGGTCATACCATAGTGAACCCAGCGGCTAGGTTTGGGCTCGCCCTCGGGAACATCGGCGTCGATATATTCCTTCATGTTGGTCAGGAAGGCGATGACATCGTGGCGCGTGACCTCCTCGATCTCGTCAACCTTCGCCTTCTCAAAGTTGGCGTGGTCGCGAATCCACTGGGCCTCTTCTTTGGAAATACCGATCTTGCCGAGCTCCGCCTGAGCCTCGCAGGCCAGGACCTCAATCTCCTGCCAAATGGCGTACTTGTTCTCGAGGGAGAAGATGTGTCCCATCTCCGGGCGGGTATAGCGATCGATCATAGCGGCTCCTTTTTGGTTATTGGCACGTTGGTCGTAACCCAACCATTGTACCGTGCGCAGGTGCGAGTATGGGCAGCAGGCATTAACCAAACATTTTGGAATTGAAGCGGGCAGAAAATGGGCTGCGGTGTCACCGCAGCAAGCGGCAATAGTTCCGTGAACTAATGTAATTTCATTCGCTATCTGCGAAGCTACATGCAAAATTACATTAGAAGGAGACGTACTGTTTGCCGTTTCCCCTGGCAGCTGCCCTGCAAGATCAATGAAAAGCGCAAACATTGTATGCATTGAAATACATAAGCTCACAGCTGGTCTACAGTCTTATATGCGACTGACTAATGTAACGAGAGATATAATTACATTAGTTGCGGATTAAATTACATTATATGGAGTGCCATGATACGAAAATCGAGTGAAATGCCCTCCCTGCTTCTGCGTATCATTGCCGACGTCGAGACCGAGGTCGTCGAATACAAGGCAGCAAAGCAGAACTATGATTTCGAGGATATTGGCAAGTATTTCTCCGCCCTCAGCAATGAGGCCAATTTGCGCAAGGCAGAGTGCGGATGGCTTTTCTTTGGCATTTCAAACGACCGCCAAATAAAGGGGACCGCTTACCGTAAAGAGCCCCAAGCGCCAAGCGTCGGCCTGCGACGCCTAAAGCACGAGATCGCCCAATACACAAATAACGGCATGACTTTCGAAGAAATTTACGAGTTTGAGGTTGATGGCAAGAGAGTCATTGCTTTCCAGATACCGGCCGGCAGCTTCGCAACGCCAACGACTTGGCACGGAATCCCCTGGTCACGTGAGAATGAATCCCTCGTAGAGATGCCGAAGTTCAAACTCGACGCCATCTACGGGCAGAGTCGACCCGACTGGTCGCGTCAGATTGCCTACGAGGCAAACCTCGATGACCTTGATCCAGAGGCAGTTAGCTTTGCGTGCTCCAAATTCGTCGATAAGTTCGGAGAAAGTCAGCCTGCCGTTCGTAGCCTCGATGAAGAATCTATCCTCAGCAAAATGGCGCTTGTGATTCACGGCCACGTGAGCAATGCGGCACTCGTTCTTCTGGGCAAACCGGAATCGAGCGTCTTTCTGGGTGGCATCGAGCCGCGCATCACTTGGACGCTCTACGCGAGCGATGGCTCCACTATGGCCTACGAACACTTTGAGCCACCCTTCATTCTGCAGGTCGATCGTATCCTGGGAAAGATAAGAAACGAAAAATATCGCTTCTTCGACCGTGAAGAGACGCTGTTTCCCACCGAAGCGCATCGTTACAGTCCCGAAGTCATTCGAGAACTTCTCCATAACGCCATAGCACATCAAGATTTCAGGATGTCAGGGAAGATCAACGTTCTCGAGTATGAGGACAAACTTGTATTCAAGAACGAGGGCGCCTTTATCCCCGGGACGATAGAGAATGCGCTCGCGAGCGGTTACAAGCCGCCGTACTATCGTAATCCTCTGCTTTCAAGTGCCATGAACAAGACGGGCATGATGGACCGCAACGCCATAGGTATTCGCAACGTCTTCGATATTCAGCGCAACCGCCTGCTACCAATGCCCACCTACGATCTATCTGAGGTTGGACGCGTTGCCGTGACACTGTACGGTACGGTACTCAACGAGGACTATTCTCGACTTCTCGCAAGCAATCGAAATCTTGATTTGGCGACAGTGTTGCTGTTAGACCTCGTTCAAAAGGGACTACCCGTCACAAAGGAACAGTCACGCCTGCTTCACGAACAGGGCCTCGTTAGAGGTCGTTACCCCAAGCTGACGGTCTCAGCCGAGGTGGCAGCAGTCACCGGCACCCACAGTGAGTACGTGCGAAACAAGGGAGTAGACAACAGTGTCTTCAAGGAACTGATTTTGGAACTCCTGCGCGTGCGCCCATGTTCAAGAGCGGAGATTATCGCGGGGCTGGATCATGCCTTGCCGGCAGACCTTACGGCAAAGCAAAAAGGCGACCATGTAAGCTATCTGCTCCAAAGCCTACGGAAAGCTGGCCACATCACCAACGCTGGAAGCACTTCGGCTGCTGAGTGGCACGTAGTCGAGTGATATAGCTCGCGATTTCGATTCTGCCAAACAAGTACATTCCAAGCCAAGTGCGCAACTAGCCCAGAACGTGCCTGACTGCCAGTCGTGATAGGACATATCCTCCGTCGCCTGGCATCGCACAGCGTCAAGCAACAGCGCGTATGGTTGATCCAACTGAAGTCGACACCCAATCGGGCATTGCAACCTCGCGAGACGGCAGTCTCATACAACAAAAATAGCTCCCTGCCACTCCATGCATGAGCGGCAGGGAGCGCTCATGACGGACCATTTCTCAAGTTCCACCTTCCTCAACCGTAAAAACGCCCAACGTCTTAGAGGCCGTTTTTACATTTGTTGGCTTCTGTTTCTTTAATTAAAAATCATCCTTTACCTGCTGATTCGCGTTATTTTGCTTGTCTATATATAGGTATAGACCTATACTAATTCCTATTATGGCAAAGCTATGTCCTTGGGAGGTGTCATGCCGTCAGAAGCTCAAAAGCGGGCCGATCGTAAGTACAAGCACGACAAGACCCAGCAGTTCTGTCTGCGGTTCTATCCCGCTGAAGAGGAAATCTGGTCATTCCTCTCTGCGCAGGAGAACAAACAGGGGTTTCTTAAAGATTTGATTAGCCGCGAGATGGGCGGCGCATCGGACGGCCCCGTGCACGTTGGCAGCAACACCAAGGTTGGAAGGACGGAATCGTAATGTCACAAGTGAGCAAGGCTTCGATCATCCAGCCGGAGACCATACTGGACTTCATCGACGGTGTGACACAGCGTAGGGACACCCCCGAGGAGCGTGTGCGCCAGGAAATCTTGAAGTCCCTCGTTCGTGAGTACGGCTACAAGAAGGAGCAGATTGGGGTCGAGGAGTCGATTAAATTGGCTCTGTTAGACCAGCATTGACATTCTGCCCAATCGTATTTCGAAATTGCAAAG
>CAVCHM010000049.1:0-15867 GCA_963602135.1 bacterium
CGCCCAGGCCAACCTGGCGAAGCGTTTGCTCGGCATCGAGCGAATCGGGGCAGATTTGCGCCGCGAGCTCGACGTTTTCGAGCGCCGTCAGGTTGGGGACCAGATTGTAGAACTGAAAGACAAAGCCCACGTCGGCGCGGCGGTATTCCACGAGCTGCGCCTCGTTGGCAGCGCTCACGTCGCGCCCGTCCACCGTCACGGTGCCGGAAGTTACCGTGTCCATACCGCCCAGGATGTTGAGCGCCGTGGTCTTGCCGGCACCCGAGGCGCCCAGGATAATGGCGAGCTCACCGCGCTCAACGGTAAAGCTCGCGCCGTCGAGCGCATGGATGCGGGCATCGCCCTCGCCGTATGCTTTGATGACGTCTTTGAATTCGATATAGGCCATCGATCGGTTCCCATCTGGTCGGATAACTCTTTAGTATTACCCATTTCACGCCAACCAAAAAGGGACAGGTTCATTTTGGCAGGTTTTATATGGGGAAACGGGGAGCGCAGGCAAGCGCCGGGAGGCAGAGAAATCATCGGCGGGGTCAGGC
Organism: bacterium; assembly: GCA_963602135.1. GTDB lineage: Bacteria > Actinomycetota > Coriobacteriia > Coriobacteriales > Coriobacteriaceae > Collinsella. Next base: position 540 of record CAVCHM010000049.1, read on the forward strand.
CGACCGCCAAACACAACGCACGCATCTCTATCTGTCAGCCGAATCATTCGAACAGCTGTTCGTTTCTATGATATGATTCCGTTATCTAAGCAGGCCAATACGCAGAAAGGCGGCCAACATGGCGTTCGACTTTAAGAAAGAATGCAAGGAGCTCTACAAACCTGCAAGCAAGCCGAGTATCGTAACTGTCCCGCCTATGAGCTACGTTGCCGTTCGCGGAAAGGGCGACCCAAATACCGAAGGTGGCGAGTATCAAAACGCCTTGCCGCTACTTTACGGCATCGCCTATACCGTCAAGATGTCGAAGAAAGGCTCAAGGAGTATCGAGGGCTATTTCGACTTTGTGGTACCGCCGCTCGAGGGTTTCTGGTGGCAAGACTCCCCGAGCGGCGACATCGATTATGTACGCAAGGACGATTTCAACTTTATCTCGTGCATTCGCCTGCCCGATTTCGTCACCCGAGATGACTTTGACTGGGCAGTCGCGGAAGCCACGACCAAAAAGAAACTGGACTTTTCTGCCGTCGAGCTGCTTAAAGTTGACGAGGGTCTCTGCGTTCAATGCATGCACACCGGGCCCTACGACAACGAACCGGCGACCGTAAACGCTATGAATGAATACACGACCAAGCAGGGCTATGTCCCCGACTTCTCAGACACCCGTTTCCATCACGAAATCTATCTCTCCGATCCACGCAAAAGTGCACCGGAGAAACTTAAGACTGTGGTTCGTCATCCTATCAAGCGCGCCGAATAGCATGGAGCGTCATTTCACGCGCTAGGTTTTAAGCCAGTCAACCAGCCGCCACCTAGGCCGTCCGGTAATTATCCTGACGTGGCCCGTCGCATCTTATAAGTTTGTTTTGCTAAAGCTGGAAAGCCTCTCAACGATGCGCAACTCCAGCCCTTTTTCTATCAAGAGGCTTAAATGAAATACCGGAAGTCGCGGATATCCATCAACGAACAGATAGCACTATTGACAGAAAACAAGGGTCTTAAGTGCTCTGATCAAAACGAACTCGAGCGAGCTTTGGTCGAAGTCGGCCACTACAAACTGTCGGCCTACTGGTTTCCCTGCAAAACCAAATGCAAGTCCGGGATTACCATCTTTCGCGAAGGCACAACATTCGAAACCATCATCTACACGTATGAATTTGACCGAGCCCTCCGGCAGTTAATGTTTGATGCGGTCGACAGAATTGAGATCTACCTCAGAAGCAGAATTGCCTATCTTGCCTCTGAGGAACGCGGGCCTTTCTGTTACCCAGATGTCGCCATAACGAGGCTCAACTCGGCATGCCCATCGCGCTTTGCGCCGCGCTGGGATACGCCGCCGTCTTTGGCAGCGCCACCAATACGCTGCTCGCGCCGATCCTTATTGGCTGCGAAGTCTTCGGCTTTGGCGACTTGCCGAAGTTCTTTATTGTCTGCGTCGTGGCTTACCTGTTCAACATGGATAAGTCGATCTACGCCCTGCAAAAGCGGGCGTAGATGGATGTCCAAGCAGGTGGTCTCAACCGGAAACGGCGTCTTGGCTATGCAAAGTGCTCGAACGTTATTCCTCGTACGCGCCCTCAAGCCGAAGCAGCCACTCCTTGCGATCAAGCCCGCCGGCATATCCGTTAAGCGAGCCGTCGGCGGCAACCACGCGATGGCACGGCACGATAATCGAAATGGGATTGCGTGCAACCGCAGCTCCCACGGCACGTGGGGACACAACAGGAGCCTCGTTTCCCGGCACACGATGTCGAGCCGCAACACGCTGGGCGATCTCACCATACGTAGCGACCTCGCCACGCGGGATAGAAAGCAGCTCAAACCAAACCTCGCGCTGAAACGCCGTACCAATCATATGCAACGGCGGCGTAAACCGAGGCTCCTGCCCCGCAAAATAAGCATTCAGCCACGCCCAAGAACGCTCAAGCACCGAAGAAGCCGCGCCATTTGCCGGACTCACCGACGACATGCCGCCAATACCGGAAACCGCGTCGGCGCCTTCAACATGTTCGGAGTCTTCCCGGAGAAGCGTGGAGCCAAAATGTTCCTGCCCCTCAAACCAAAGCCCCGTCAGACCGCGGCCATCAGCGGCAAGCAAGATTTCGCCCAAAGGCGAGGCAAACGTCGTCGTGACCACCAGCGGCTCCTTTCAAAACTCCGCAACATAATACCGCGAATTGTGCAGACAACCCCGCAGATACGTCTGGGCGGGCTCGCAATTGCTTAAGCGAGGCTGTTTTCCCCAATCAAGCGAAGAAGACGCGGGGCATCGACGCCAGAGCGGTACCTCTATCAGCTGAGCTCTAATACTTTCCCGAGAAGTGAACGAGTAAAAACGAAGCCCCGGAGTATCCAGACCTTTAGACCAGAAAACCGCAGGATTCGCGCTGCAAAACCGCAGGAAATAGCGGTCAAAATATGCCAATGCTTCGGGGGCCCAAATAAGGTCGTTCACTTCTCGGCAAAGTATTAGACCCCGATTCACCCCAACCCCAAAGTCGCCCCAGGCAGCAGGCGCGACAGCGCCGCGGCTGCCGTCACGGCCCCGCAGTCACCCCAGGCAGCAGGCGCAACGCGCCGCAGCTGCCGGCCGCGCCCCACAGTCCCCCAAGGCGGCAGGCGCAAAGCGCCGAGGCCGCCGCCGGGACCAGGGCCCGCAACAGCCACGTGCCCCCACATCAGCCCAGCAGCCCCAACCGACAACGGCCCCATCGCAGGCCGCTCGTAGCAGCGTCACCGCAGGCGGGGGCCGGGCTTGGTTTTCAGAACACTCCGCAGACCAGTGTGGCGCCTTGTCCGCGGCTCCGAAGGAGCAGGACAAGGCGCCACACATGGTCGAGGACGTTCTGAAAACTAAGCCCGGCCCCCGCCGGACAGGTCCACCGCTACTCGCAGAGCAGCTTAGCGATCTGAACGGCGTTGGTTGCCGCGCCCTTACGGATTTGGTCGCCGCAGCACCAGAAGGTGATGCCGCGCGCCGCCTCGGGGCTCGAGATATCGCGACGCACGCGGCCGACCCAAATCAGATCCTGATCGGACGTATCCATCGGCATGGGGAAGCGATCGTGCGCATCCTCGGCACCCATATCGTCAACCAGCTTGACGCCGGGAGCGGCAGCCAGCGCGGCGCGGGCCTCATCCACCGTAATATCGCGCTCAAACTCGAGCGTAATGCTCTCAGAGTGCGAGCGCAGCACCGGCACGCGAACGCAGGTGCAGTTCACGCGCAGCTCGGGCAGGTGCATAATCTTGCGGCCCTCGTTCTGCAGCTTCATCTCCTCGGAGGTAAAGCCCTCCTCCTTGACGCCGCCGATTTGCGGAATCAGGTTGCTCGCCAGCTGGGCGGCAAACGCGCGCGGCTCGGGAATCTCCTCGCCACGGCCCAGGGCAGCCAGCTGAGCCTCAAGCTCTGCCATGCCAGGCGCGCCGGCGCCCGAAGCCGCCTGATACGTCGACACAATCATGCGCTTCACGCCCGCGAGCTGGTGCAGCGGCCACGTGGGAACCAGGCCGATAATGGTCGCGCAGTTGGGGTTGGCAATGAGGCCGTGGTGCCACTTGATGTCGTCGGCATTGATCTCGGGCACGACTAGCGGCACCTCGGGATCCAGGCGGAAGGCATGGCTGTTGTCGACCACGACGGCGCCGCGCTTAACAGCCTCGGGCAAAAGCTCCTTGGCGATATCGTCGCCGGCAGCACCGAGCACGATGTCGCAGCCCTCAAAGGCCTCGGGGCAAGCCTCCTCAATCACAACCTGCTCGCCGCGGAACTCGACGGTCTTGCCCGCAGAGCGTGCGCTCGCCAGCAGCTTGAGCTTACCGACCGGAAACTCCTGCTCGTTCAGGCACTCGAGCATCTGGGTGCCCACGGCTCCCGTCGCGCCCAAAATAGCAACCGTGTACTGTTTCATGCTTCCCCCTTTAAAGGTTGTGGCTTTGCCCGCATGCCGAGCAGGCTGAATATTGTTGCCCAGTTTATACAAGAACGGGGCGGACACAAAACCCGCCCCGCCGAAATGAAACCGAAACGAAACGCCCGCGGTAGATTTTCAGGCATGTCCCAAAAATCTACCGGAGTGGCCCTTACTTGTGCAGCGCGACCAGCGCGGGCTCGAGCGGCGCGCTGGGCTCCAGATCGGAGACCTTGACGATGCCGTTCTCGTCCGAAAAGGCACGGTAGATGGTCTGGATCGCCAGATCGAAGTCCTTCTCCTCCACGCCGATGATGATGTTGATCTCGTCGCAGCTCTGCGAAATCATACGCACGCTCACGCCCGCCTGGCCGAGCATGCCAAACAGGTGACCGGAGATGCCAGCACGGCCACGCAGGTTGCGGCCGACGGTGGCGATGAGCGCCAGGCCCTCGACAACCTCGATCTCGAGCGGCTCGACTTCCTGCTGGATGTCGCCCACGAGCGAGTACAGCGAATCGTGAACGTCCTGCTCCTGCACCACAGCGCCAAAGCGGTCGACACCGGTGGGCATGTGCTCGACGGAAACGTCATAGCGCTCGAAGACCGAAAGTGCGCGGCGCATAAAGCCGACGCGAGGCTTGGTGCGGTCACGGGCGACGTTGATGGCGACAAAACCGCGCTTGCCGGTCACGCCGGTAATGATAGGCTCCGCCTCACCCTCGTCAGCCGTCTCGCTAATGATGGTGCCGGGGTCCTGCGGCGCATTGGTGTTCTTGATGACTAGCGGAATACCGGCCTCGCGCACGGGGAACACGGCCTCCTCGTGCAGGACGCTCGCGCCCATGTACGAAAGCTCGCGCAGCTCCTCGTAGGTAACGCGGGCGATGGGCTGAGCCTCGGGCACAATGCGAGGATCGGCAGAATAGAAGCCCGAAACGTCGGTCCAATTCTCGTACAGATCGGCGCCCAGACACTTGGCCAGAATCGAGCCGGAAATATCGCCGCCGCCACGATCGAGCAGCTTGATCTGGCCCTCACGCGTCGCACCGTAGAAACCGGGCATAACAAAGCCGCCCTGCTGACCGTACTCCTGCACCAGCTCGGCGGTGCGGTTCATGCTGAGCGTACCGTCATGATGGAACGCCACGACCGTCGCGGCATCCAGGAACGGCAGGCCCAGGTACTCGGCCATCAGACGGGCGGTAAAGTACTCGCCGCGGCTCACGAGTTCCTCGGTGGAGTAGCCACCGGAACGGGCACGCTCGGCAAAGGCCGCGAACTCCTCGCGGATGGGATAGGTGAGCTCCAGCTCGTCAGCGATATCAAAATAGCGCTGGCCAATGTCCTCGAGCAGCTCCTCGCACGACACGTGGTACTTAACGTGTGCGTTAACCAAGTAGAGCAGGTCGGTCACCTTGGTATCGCCCTTAAAGCGGCGACCGCAGGCAGAAACCACCACAAAACGGCGGGCCGGGTCGGCATCGACAATGGCCTTGATCTTCTTAAAGTGTTCGGCGTCGGCGACCGACGAGCCGCCAAACTTGGCAATCTTAATCATGGGCTTGAGGTTACCTTTCTAAAAGCCTCTGCAAACCTGTTTTGCGCGCTCTGATACCATGGTTTCACCGATTGGGACCAAGGCATCCGAGGAGCAGTGTTATATGGGAACTTATCATAGTACACGAGGACGCACTTTATCGTGCTCAAGTAAGGTGGCAATCCGTACCGGCATCGCTCCCGACGGGGGTTTGTTTGTCTCGGACGAGCTGGGCACCCAGCAACTCGATATCAGCTCGCTTGCAGATAAATCGTACTTTGAAATCGCTCAAGATGTGTTGGGAATGTTACTGAATGATTACACGGCCGAAGAAATATCGGCGTGTGTCGACGAGGCTTACCGCAGCACGTTTGCGAGCGAAGAGGTCACGCCGCTCGTCAAACTCGACGCCGCACCGGGCGCCGATGCCCCTCAGACCTATGTGATGGAACTCTTTGGCGGCCCCACAAGCGCCTTTAAGGACGTCGCCCTGCAGATGCTCCCCCGCCTGATGGCCCGCACCTCTGCCAAGGACGGCGGCGCCGAGCGCATCATGATCGTCACCGCCACGTCGGGCGACACGGGCAAGGCAGCACTTGCCGGCTTTGCCGACGCTCCGGGCACGGGCATCACTGTCTTTTATCCCGAGGGCAAGGTCAGCCGCGTCCAGAACCTGCAGATGTCCACGCAGGAGGGCGACAACGTCGCTGTCTGCGGCATCCGCGGCAACTTTGACGACGCCCAGAGCGCCGTCAAGCGCATCTTTGCCGATAAGGAGCTTGCCGAGCGCCTGGAGGCCGCTGGCACCGTGCTTTCGAGCGCCAACTCCATCAATGTCGGCCGTCTGGTACCGCAGGTCGTCTACTACTTTGCCGCCTATGCACAACTGCTGTGCGCCGGCGCCATCGAGGCCGGCGACGCCGTGGAGTTCTGCGTACCGACCGGCAACTTCGGCGATATCCTGGCCGGCTACTATGCCAAGCGCATGGGCCTGCCCGTCGCCAAGCTCATCGTCGCGAGCGACAAGAACAACGTGCTGGCTGACTTCCTGACCACCGGTGTCTACGACCGCAACCGTCCGTTCTACACGACCATCTCGCCGTCGATGGACATCCTCATCAGCTCCAACCTGGAGCGCATGCTGTACTTCCTGTCCGATGGCGACTGCGAGCTTGTTGCCGACCTTATGGAGCAGCTGGCACAGACTGGTCGCTACGAAGTTCCCGCAGACCTGCTGGCAAAGATTCAGAGCATCTTTGGCTGCGGCTGGGCCAGCGAGGCCGAGGTTCGCACTGCCATCAAGAGCTGCTGGGACGCAAACGGCTACGTGATTGACCCGCACACCGCCTGCGGCTATCACGTCTTTGAAAAAGTCACCCCCGCCGAGGGCGCCAAGGCCCGCGTGCTGCTTTCGACCGCCAGCCCCTACAAGTTCCCGCGCGCCTGCTGCGACGCTCTGGGCCTCGACGTTCCCGAGGATGATTTTGAGGCTATGCGTGTGCTCGAGCAGGCCACCGATACGGTCGCCCCGGCACAACTTGCCGAGCTCGAGTCCAAGCCCGTCCGCTTTGAAGACGTCTGCGACGTCGATGAGATGGCAAGCTACGTCGAGTCTGCAGCAAAACGAATGAGCACCAACTAAACCCCTTATTAAGCGCCGGCGAAAGCCGGCGCACCTTCTTTTATCAGAAACCCACCGGGATGATGACGAGCTGACATGCGGGTCTGCCTGTTTAGTTCGTCGCGAGTTCCGCACGAGCCGGAAAGCACTTAATGTGCTTTCCGAGCGAGCCAGGACTGCCCGAGCAGCGAACTAAACAGGCAGACCGCCCAGGAGATTCCCATGATCAAGATCACCGTCCCAGCAACAAGCGCCAACTTGGGCATCGGCTACGATACCCTCGGCATGGCCGTCAGCCTCTACTCGCACTTCACCTTCGAGCGTACCGACAAGCTCACCATCACGGGCTGCCCCGAGGAGTTCCAAAACGAGAACAACCTGGTCTATGTGAGCTTTGTCGATGCTCTGGCCGCTTGGGGCGAGCCGGCCTTTCCCGTCGCTATCGACATTCAGACCGATGTACCCGTCGCCCGCGGCCTGGGTTCCAGCTCCACCTGCGTCGTTGCGGGCATCATGGCAGCCGCCGCGCTGACGGGCCACACCGTCGACCGCGCCGAGCTCGTCCGCATCGCCACCGAGGTCGAGGGCCATCCCGACAACGTCGCCCCCGCTATCCTGGGCGGCGCCGTCTGCTCCTTTACGCCGACCGATTCGCTCCCCCAGTGCCTGCGCTACGAGGTGAGCAATCGCCTGCGTTTTATTACCGTGATTCCGCCCTACGAGGTACACACGAGTGAGGCGCGCAAGGTCGTGCCGCAGGAGATTCCACTCTCCACCGCCGTATGGCAAATGGGCCGCATCGCCGGCATGACGCGCGGCCTGGAGACCGGCGACCTTGACCTGATTGCCGCCGCCAACGACGACCGCATCCAGGAGCCCTATCGCCGCCGCCTGATTCCCGATTACAACGCCGTGCACGACACCTGCCTTAACGGCGGCGCCAAGACCATCTGGATCAGCGGTTCGGGCTCGACCCTCATGGCTGTAACCGACGACACCATCGTGGCAAAGTTCCTGCAGGTCAAGCTGCGCGAGCAGTTCCCCAAGTGTGAGACGCATATTCTGACGTGCGACACCGAGGGCGCTCAAATCGAGTACCTGTAGCGCCCTGCCTCATTGCTCTCACCGGTCCCCTTGGGGCTTCCCCTGAAAACGTCCTCGATCATGAATTGCCCCGTCGTGCGCTTCGCGCGACGGGGCAATTCGATCAGTGCGGATTGTTTTCAGGGGAAGCCCCAAGGGGACCTGCGCAGCCTCGACAGGATAATCGCATTCGCTGATTTAATTATCGCCCGATTCGCGGCGCAATCTATTTATCTCCGCTGCTCAGAACCGCCTCAAGTCTTTGCACGAGAACTCCGACGGTAATTCCAAGTGCCTCTGCATAGGCGAACTGCTCATAAACCCTAAGACTGCGTTCCCCGGTTTCGACTTTCGAGATGAACGACTGAGGTACCCTCAGTTTCTTTGCGAGTTCAACCTGAGTGATACCTTGTTCCCGACGAATCTGGGAGAGGCATTTTCCGCATGTCCTATTAGCATCAACGTTCATACCGTTTACGCTATATTCCATTTTGATATATCCTAAACTAGGATATATTCATGTGAGTATCTGTTTCACTTATCGCAATTGTTCGCATCGCACATTTGAAACGAGAGAGGGGACTCGATAAGCATGGATGACGAGATGAAAGAGCCCAATAGTGAGCAAACGCCCAGTGCATCTGATGAACAGAAGCCGAATATCGAAGGGAAGCAGGTTTCTGATGGTGCTGACGACACCACCTCCCCTGACGATCGATCATCAAATGAAGACGGTGCCACATGCAATAAGGAAGAGGACGATTCACTTCTAACGAGTGCCATTAACAAACTTGGTGGTAATAAACGAGCGGCTATCGCAACTGCTGCGATAGTTGCCGTCATCTTCTGCTTACCCATGCTGTTTCCTCAAATGTTTTGCACCCACAAACTTTGGACCAATGCAAACTGTACAAGCCCTCGCACCTGTAAAAGTTGCGGCAAAACCGAGGGGAAACCGCTCGGACATGAATGGGAAGAAGCAACATGCACGGTTCCGAAGACCTGTCAACGCTGCGGCAAAACCGAAGGGAAACCCCTTGGGCATCAACCAGGCTCTTGGACTACCGAAGTCGATTACGTTGACGCCACCTCGAAGGAAATTCGAGAATGCGGGAGATGCGGAGAGGTCGTTGACACCCGCAATGAAAAGGAAATTACTTCCTTTCTTGGCGACGGATCGTTTTCAATTTCACCTGAAGGCTTTATTGAACGACTTAACGAGGAATTCTCCGATATTCCCAATTGCAGCAGTATGAAGGCGAGTTACGAGTTAGACGATAGCGGCACGGGACTCGAGCTTCAGATAAAAAATGGCTCTACGCTTGCCAGTATTGGAGGTTTTTTCTCGGACTCGAGCAGTCAACTACTATTCAGCTATCTTGGATCAGAAAACTGCTTCAAAAACATAGTCATGTACTTCGAAAATTCAGATTATGCCGCGGCGACAGCATTAGCAACCATACAAGCAATTGATCCAACACTCTCATTTTCCGACGCTAAGGAGATTGGCGCTGCCTGCGTAGGTACGCCAACTGTCAAAAATGGAATTACGTACGCAATCTTAGCTTCAAATGGAGAATACTGGCTGAGCACCCGAATTGAATAATTTACTTTAATTGCTAAATGCAGACGCCTCTTACTCGCGGCATATTAAAGTTCAACCCCTGCTAGCATCGTCAATCGAAATATGCCCCGCCGAGCACTTTAGCTTGGCGGGGCATTTCAATACGTAGGCGGATTTTGATACCTAGAAGGCCCACATGCCCCCACTAGGCAGCCGGCTTCGCTGCTCAAATTGCTCGAACTGCAACTTGAGCAATCAGCGGCCAGCATCTCTTTTAGGCTGCGCTAGTTTCTTTGTATTCAAAGACTGGCTCTAAGATGTCTTCGATGCTGCAGTGCAGGACTTTCGCCATATCCCTTACGGTTGTTACCGATGCTTCGTTGATGTTTCTCTGGCGCTGTTCGTACATTTGGATTGAGCGGAGCGATACGCCCGATTCGTATGCCAGGTCTTGTTGGGTTTTCTTGAGCCTCTTTCTTGCTTGCGCCAGTTTAGTTTGACGAGGTGTTTTCTTCGCCATATCGCAAATAAGACGCGCCACACGTTCCTCTGAGGCTTCATGCCAGGGATAGTACAGACCGCGCAGCGCATCAAATGGAACGACATGCAGCAGATCTTCGAAAGACTCCCCTAAACGCCACTGCAGGTATGCCAGCATCCAGCCCGCCCAATATTCCGGCGTCTTCTCAAATCGATAGGTGCAGTCCGGTATAGGCCTGTTTTGATAGCCCGATCTTTCAGCGATAAGTGCGAACAGCTCAACGCCCGATTTTCCCGATACGACCCATGCGTTGCCGCGTTCGAACTCGCGAGCTACGCCGCTGAGGCAAAAGAGTTCAGCAACTTCCGATCCCTCTGCTCCATAATCATTAACGGCATAGTCAAAGCAGTCGCCTAGGTTGTTCATTGCGTCCTCGAGGTAATAGACGGGATATGTCCTACTCGGCCCACAATCCGTTAACTCTTGGATCATTTAAATCAACCCTCCCTGCCATCAAATCCCTAATGTCGACACCCTCGGTGTCAAATCCGTTTATCGTATCCAGATACTTACGTCGAGCATTCTGTTCTCGCTCAAATCGTTTGGGATAAAACTCAGCTCCCGAGGCCTGCTTCCAATCGCGGAACCTGATCGCCGAGAACGCGCGCTCACTCATAAGAGCGTATTGGATGCCCAAATCGCCCAAACGCATAATGAGTTGCAGTTGCCTGAGCGAGATCATGCCGTTAACGAACTGTCTTGCAAACGAAAAGTAGGAATCGTCGGCGCGATAGCCTCGAATAACATCATAGGGAGAAATATCAATCAGGCAGTTATCCAGCAGATAGCGAAGTCCTTCGCGTGCCAGCGGCGTCGAGACATTAAACTCCCGGTTGTCGGCCAAAATCGCAAGCCAATTAAGAATTGAAAACTCCCCGGACTCCAAATCCAAGACCGCAAGACCATCCATATCGAGCTCATATCGATTCGCGATACCATCGGACTCGGTCCGGCATGCCCATTCCATCGCCATTTCCTCATGTGGCGTGCAATAAAACCCACGTCCATAGTCGTTGAACTGCTTACATCTATCCAGCGACGGATGCTCGACAACAACCTCCGACCCGTGCCACAGCTCCATATCGGCCTCCTAAAAAATATCACCACAGTGATAGTTTACCAATAACTATCACTGAGGTGATATAGATAAGAGCTTTTGAGGGGTTGCAGCTCGATTAGAGGCAGGCCTCGGCGATGCGGCGCTTGAGTTCATCGATACCGGTGCCAGTCTGGGAGCTTGTGATGATTACGTTTTCGGCCGGGACGTTGAGCTGCTTTTTGATGGCTGCTGCCTGGCGGGCCTGCTGGGTGCGGCTGAGCTTGTCGGCTTTGGTGAGGCAGACGATAAAGTTGAACTCGTTGCCCTGCAGGTAGTCGATCATGTCATGATCGAGCTTGCTGGGGTCGTGACGAATGTCCACCAGCGAGACGACCAAGTTAAAGCTGCGCTCGGAGTCGAAAAAGTCGCCGATAAGCTCGGCCCAGCGGTCGCGCTCGGCCTTAGAACGACGGGCGAAACCATAGCCCGGCAGGTCGACGAAGTGCACGTCGTCGGCCTCGAAGAAATTGATGTTGCTTGTCTTGCCCGGTGTGCTCGAAACCTTGACCAGGTTCTTGCGGCCAAAGAGCTTGTTCATAATCGACGACTTGCCCACGTTGGAGCGGCCGACAAAGCTCACCTCGGGGCAGGTGGACTCGGGAATCTGCGAAACCTTGCCGTAGCTGGCGACGAACTTGGCAAGCTGGTAGTTAATGGAATCGGCCATGGACACTCCTTGGTCGTAGGTTCTTACAAAAGAGCGCGCTATTGCGCAGCGGCAATGCGGCGGACGATATCGAGCGTGATGTTACTTGCGACACGCGCGTACTCGAACAGATCGAACTCTCGGTCGCAAATTGCATCGTACGCCTCGTCACAATTATCGCTGATAGCGCGCAACACCAGGCAATCGACACCATTTTTGGTTGCGACATGAGCAATCGCCGCGCCCTCCATGCCGACACAATCGGCATGCGTCGCTTCGATAGCGTCGTTACGCATGGCGGCGCCCGTCACAAAGCGGTTACCCGTGGCAATCGTGCCGACCAGGAACTGTTTGGTGCCCTCGTTCGAAGCGACTGCATTTGTCGAAGCGTCAACGAACCCACGCTCAGCAAGCACGTCGACGGCAATATCGACCAGCGCGGGCGTCGAACCAAACTCCTCAAGCCCCGGTGCAGACTCGGCGATAAGCGCGGTATCGGTATCCAGATAGCGCAGGCGTTTGCCAATGACCACGTCGTCGATATGGAGCTTGGGGTTCAAACCGCCCGCAATGCCCGAAAACACAACAGCCTGCGGAGCATACTTGCTAATGAGGTGCTGTGTTGCAGCGGCGGCGTTCACCGTGCCCATGCCCGCCGTTGTGGCGACAACTGTCAGGCCGTCGAGCTCGCCGCTCACAACGGTCAAGCCTGCCTCCCGTGCCTCGCAAACGTCGCTCAGCTCTTCCTTAATCTGCATGATCTCTTTTTCGAGCGCACCGATAATCGCGATGGTAGCCATACCATTCCCCAAACCTATACGAAATTCTCAACCACGGTATGGTACCAGCATTTTGTTTGACCTCGCCAAACGAACACGCCAAGCCAGTGCAGCTCGCGTATCAAACAGCGCCTTTGCAATCGCGGCCGTAACCTCGCTCGAGCGGTCGCTCCACGACATCAATGTCATGATACTCATAACATGGCTATGGCTGTCGACTTCGATCAGTCCGGCATCGCATGTCGAATAGTAACCATCCTCGCTAATCCAGCCCGCCTTGTTGCGCATCTTAAAGGGTAGTCAATTTGGGACGGGCTTGTTAGCCGATGGCCGACCTGAGCTCCGCACGGCGCTTTTTCATGCCGGCCATGACGGCGTTGCGCAGCTCGGGCATGCGCGCGGTATCCATCTGGGGCACGCCCTCGAGCTTATAGGGAATACCCAGTTGCTCGTACTTGACGACACCCATCGTGTGATACGGCAGCATTTCCAGGCCCACAACGTTGTGCCATGGAGCGATGAGGCAACCGAGCTTCTCGCACTCCTCCACCGTGTCGGTAATGCCCGGCACAACCACGTGGCGGATAACGACCTTGATATTGCGACGTGCAAGCTCATCGCCAAACGCCAGGATGCGTGCGGGATCACAACCGGTCAGCTTTTTATGCTCGACCGGGTCGGCATGCTTAATATCGAGCAGTACCATGTCGGTCTCGTTGAGCACGGCATCGAACTTCTCGGGATGCTGAGGGTCGAAGGCGTAGCCACAGCTATCCAGGCAGGTATGCACACGACCATCGGGGTTGTTGTGCATTGCACGGAACAGGTCGGCCAAAAACTCGGGCTGCAGAAGCGGCTCGCCGCCCGAAACCGTAATTCCGCCGCTGCGATAGAACTCGTGGTTACTCTGGAACTCATCCATGAGGTGCTCGACGGTCACCATCGTGCCGCCGTTGACCGACCAGGTATCGGGATTGTGGCAATACGCGCAGCGCATGGGACAGCCCTGGACAAACACCACAAAGCGGATGCCGGGTCCGTCGACCGTTCCCATCGTCTCGATCGAATGCACGCGGCCCAGGGCAAACGCAGAGTCCTCGGGACGAGCGTCCACACCCTCAAGCGTCATTTCTGCCATTCGCGCTACCTTGCCTCTCCTTGGATGCAACCAATTAAAATGCCAGAGCCATTCTAGCCCATGCGTTTGCGTTTAAACGTCTCGGGCCAGAATGGCACGTTTTAATCTATCCCCCATCAGCGTGGCGGAGGCTATGTCGAGATGTCAAGAAGTGAAGCCGACGAATGCTCGCCTGCAGCCTTTACGCCTTAAGCGTAAGCACCGCGCCAAAGGCGGTCGGACCGCAGTGGCTCGAGATAACGCCGCCGACCTGAGTCCAAGTAATGTCCTCGAAGCCCATCTCGTGCGCATAGGCCTCCATATCGCCGCGCAGCTCTTCGGAAAGGCCCACCGAATACGCCAGGCCAATACGCGAGTAATCAATCTCGCCCTTGGCGACCATATGGTCAATAAAGGCGCGGGCGCACTTGAGCATGGAGCCGCGGAACTTCTTGGTTGCCACGAACTTGCCACCCGTCACCTCGATGCAGGGCTTAATCTTGAGCAGATGGGCACCAAGGAACGCCACGTTGGACAGACGGCCGCCTGCCTTAAGGAAGGCAAGATCGGTAGGAACGAAGCCCAGCAGCACGCGATCCATGACGGAGTTCGTAAAAGCAAAAATCTCATCGACCGTCGCATCCGGATGGGTTTCGATATACTTGGCGGTCTCGACGGCGACCAGCGACTGGCCAACCGAGACAAAGCGCGTATCCATGGACAAGACGTAATCGCGATTCGCAGCCGCAATCTTAGAGGACTGATGCGAGCAGGTCGTGACCTCGGAATACGCAAGATGCAAGATGGTCGCATCGGGTTGCTCGGCATGAATGCGATCGTACACATGTGCAAAATCCGCCGGTGAACAACCGCTGGTCTTGGGCATCACGCCAAACTCGTTGCAGCGCGAGTAAATCTCAAGCGGGTCGATCGATCCGTCTTCGACGGTCTCGTCACCAATCGTGACATGCATGGGCACGCGCACGATGCCATAGCGCTCGCAGAGCTCCGGCGTCACATCCGAACCAGACTCAACCACGATTACGTACTTGCCCATTATCATCACAACCCATCTCGACGTTGGCTTTTGAATATGTGACGCACGTCCGCCGTCTTGCTGCAGAACGGCCTCCAAGCGCCAAAGAGACGCCGCCCCTTGCACACAACAAAGGACAGCGTCTCCCTGGAAAACTCCGTGCTTATCTGAGATTCTACACGGTTTATTAAGGAGTGTTACTTATTCCGCAAACGGTAGCTATACGCGATAAACGGTAGCAAGCAAGAATCCAGAACGCTCAACCCATTAGGAGAGTTCCGCCTAAAGGGTGACTACACAGGACCCCGCCGGGGCTGTTTGGGCTACCTCCCAAAATATTCCGCAGGACGCAAGAAGCCCTCGCCGCACGAAGTGCGCAGCGAGGGCTTCTTGC
>CAVCHM010000050.1:0-15811 GCA_963602135.1 bacterium
CGACCGCAACATGTTGGTCAAGCATAATCTTTTGGATTCTTTTGGCGTGAGCGGCTTGGTTTTGGTAGGATTTGTCAGCGGCTTGACTAAGGGGGTTTTATAACTGCCATGCAGGTAGCCGTGTTGGTAACGTTTTACCGACTTGCCAAGAACCCCTCATAATTAATGCGTCTGCAAAATGACCAATTGCTTTGACCTGCTGAAACACTATATGTTGTGTTTGAACTAAAAAAAGAATACAGGATATAGATGCCTCTTTGTCGTATAATAGATGGCGGACAGAGAACGAGGACCTTATTTGCCCCATTTGGATAGATCTTTGAGCCGCTTGATCGGCCGCGAGGATTGTCCGCATGAGGACCTATGGTTTATCGAGAACACAGATTGCGCGACGGCGCCGCAAGACAGGGGCAAGCCCTGCCGGGCATCGTTTGGCTCTGAAGCGCAATGAGACTACGACGCGAAAGAGGCAAGAGGATGAAGATCATCAAGCGCAGCGGCACCGAGGTTGTCTTTGACATCGATAAGATCGTCAATGCGATTCGCGCCGCAAACTTGGAGGTCGAGGAGAGCTCTCGTCTAACCGACCGCCAGGTGGTTTATGCGGCGCAAAACGTCGCCGAGGCATGCGAGAACGCGGGCCACACCGTTTCGGTCGAGGAGATCCAGGATTTGGTCGAGGACGAGATCATGCGTCTCGACTGCTACGAGGTCGCCCGCCACTACATCATCTATCGCTATGTCCAGAGCCTGAAGCGCCAGAAGAACACGACCGACGACAAGATTCTGTCGCTGATCGAGTGCAATAACGAAGAGGTCAAGCAGGAGAACTCTAACAAGAACCCGACCGTCAACTCCGTTCAGCGCGACTACATGGCCGGCGAGATTTCCAAGGACCTGACTCAGCGCGTGCTGCTGCCCCAGGAGATCGTGGATGCCCACAACGAGGGCCTGATCCACTTCCACGATTCCGACTACTTTGCCCAGCACATGCATAACTGCGACCTGGTGAACCTGGAGGATATGCTTCAGAACGGCACCGTTATCTCGGGCACGCTGATCGAGAAGCCGCACAGCTTCTCGACTGCCTGCAACATCGCGACGCAGATTATCGCCCAGGTTGCTTCCTCCCAGTACGGCGGCCAGTCTATTTCGCTGACCCATCTTGCCCCGTTTGTTGAGGTGAGCCGTCAAAAGATTCGCGGCGAGGTCGCTCGCGAGCTTGAGGAGCTCGGTGTTTCGGCATCTGCCGAAAAGGTCCGTGAGGTCGTTGAGGACCGTCTGCGCGATGAGATCCGTCGCGGCGTCCAGACGATTCAGTATCAGGTCGTGACCCTTATGACCACCAATGGCCAGGCGCCGTTCGTGACGGTCTTTATGTATCTCAATGAGGCCCGTACGCCCCAGGAGAAGCACGACCTTGCCATGATCGTGGAGGAGACGCTTCGTCAACGCTATGAGGGCGTTAAGAACGAAGCCGGTGTGTGGATTACCCCGGCATTCCCCAAGCTTATCTATGTACTCGAGGACGATAACGTTCACGAGAATTCCCCGTACTTCTACCTGACCCAGCTGGCTGCCAAGTGCACCGCCAAGCGCATGGTGCCCGACTACATCTCCGAGAAGAAGATGCGCGAGCTCAAGCTGTCGAAGGGCGAGACCGCCGGCAACGGCGATTGCTACACCTGCATGGGTTGCCGCAGCTTCTTGACGCCCGACCGCTCGGGCAACGGCTTTAACAATGTCGCCAACGCGCTGAACTATGACCCGACCAAACCCAAGTACTATGGCCGCTTTAACCAGGGTGTTGTGACCATCAACCTGCCCGATGTCGCGCTGAGCTCGCATCAGGACATGGACAAGTTCTGGAAGATCTTCGACGAGCGCCTTGAGCTGTGCCACCGTGCTCTGCTGTGCCGTCATGAGCGCCTGATGGGCACGCTTTCGGATGCCGCGCCGATTCTTTGGCAGTACGGTGCCCTAGCGCGTCTGAAGAAGGGCGAGACGATCGATAAGTTGCTCGTGGGCGGATACTCTACCATCAGCCTTGGCTATGCCGGCCTGTATGAGTGCGTCAAGTACATGACGGGCCACAGCCACACCGAGAAGGAAGGCACGCCGTTTGCCATGGCTGTCATGCAGCGCATGAACGACAAGTGCGCGGAGTGGAAGGCCGAAAGCGATATCGACTTCTCGCTGTACGGCACGCCTCTGGAATCGACAACGTACAAGTTCGCCAAGTGCCTGCAGCGCCGTTTTGGTATTATCCCGGGCGTGACGGACAAGGGCTACATTACCAACAGCTATCACGTCCACGTGTCCGAGGAGATCGATGCCTTCGATAAGCTTAAGTTTGAGGGCATGTTCCAGCAGCTTTCGCCGGGCGGTGCTATCTCCTACGTCGAGGTTCCCAACATGCAGGACAACCTCAAGGCTGTCATTCGCGTGATGCAGTACATCTACGACAACATCATGTACGCCGAGCTCAACACCAAGAGCGACTACTGCCAGGTGTGCGGCTACGATGGCGAGATCAAGATTGTTGAGGACGATGGCAAGCTGGTGTGGGAGTGCCCCAACTGCGGCAACCGCGACCAGGAGAAAATGAACGTCGCTCGTCGTACGTGCGGCTACATCGGTACCCAGTTCTGGAACCAGGGCCGAACCGAGGAGATCCGCGACCGCGTGCTGCATCTCTAATACCGCTCCGGGGCTGAGCCGAGAGGGCCGCTTGGGCATTTGCTCGCTATTTCGGACAGTCCTGCGCAAGACGAAGGCCACATTAAGTGGCCTTCTTTGCGTGCGGAACTCATATCGAGCAAAAGCCCAAGCGGCCCTCTCGTCTCAGCCAAGTTGATGTAGTTGAGATGCAGCGCGCAGTCTGCTCACTCCTCGAAGTTCTTAGCGGAAATAATTCGAGTTGCAGCTGCGATTTACTTGCGATGGCGGTTGAGCCGCAACCCAGTTTTTATTGGACCTCGAACCCTATGCTCGATGTTCGCTTTGTTCATTGAGTTACCCTTTGCATGAGGCCGGGACATATCGTCCCGGCCGCAGTTTCGCAGGCCGCAGGCCGAGAATGTTTGAGGACGGGATGATATGTCCCGGCCTCCCGGGAGAGTTACTTATGAACTACGCGAACATTAAGTATTTCGACATTGCTGATGGAGAAGGCGTTCGTACTTCTCTGTTTGTGAGTGGGTGCCGTCGTGGGTGCAAGAACTGCTTTAACTCTGTTGCGTGGGACTTTGCTGCGGGCGAGCCCTTTGATAGCGCCGTCGAGGACAAGATTATCGAGAGCCTCGACCATCCCTTTATCGATGGTCTGACGATTTTGGGCGGCGAGCCTATGGAACCTGAGAATCAGGCGGGGCTCGTTGATTTCATTGAGCGTGTTCGTGCCGCTTATCCTATGGGGTCGGGGAAGACTATTTGGTGCTTTACTGGCGACGTACTCGAGGAGCTTATGCCGGGCGGTCGTCATCATACCGAGGTGACGGACCGCATTCTTGCTTGCCTCGACATGTTGGTGGACGGCCCGTTTGCTCAAGATCTGTACGATATCTCGTTGCGCTTTAGGGGCTCGAGCAACCAGCGCGTGATCGATATGAACGCTACGCGCGCCCGTGCTGAGCGCGAGGGTGTTGCGCTTTGTGATGCGGTTGAACTTTGGCGTGATGATCCGGTCTATTCGACCCATACTATGTAGCTTGTGGTCGATGCCGGAGGGCGTGGTACCATAGCGCGAACGTGAAATCGGAAAAGTGAGGCCCAGATGGTCGATCAGGAAAAAGTCGAGGCCGCTATTAAGCTGTTGCTTGAGGGCATAGGCGAGGACCCAACTCGTGAGGGCCTGCTGGAGACCCCGGCGCGCGTTGCCCGTATGTATGGTGAGATCGCCGGCGGTATGGACCAGAGTGCCGAGGAACACCTGTCCAAAACCTTTGCCGTCGCTTCGAACGATTTGGTTATCGAGCGCGACATCACGTTCTACTCGCTGTGCGAACATCATCTGCTGCCGTTTTATGGCAAGGCCGCCATTGGTTATATCCCTAACGGTCGGGTGGCTGGGCTTTCCAAGCTCGCCCGCACGGTTGAGGTTTATGCCCGCCGTCTTCAGCTGCAGGAGCAACTGTGCGCACAGGTTGCCGATGCCCTCATGGATTATCTCGCTCCCCAGGGAGCGATTGTGTTGATGGAGGCCGAGCATATGTGCATGACGATGCGTGGCGTGCAAAAGCCCGGCACCAAGACCGTGACGCTTGCTCGCCGCGGCGTCTTTGAGACCGATCCCGCGCTCGAGGAGCGTTTCTTTAGGATGCTGGGCCGCTAACCATGAGAGTCGTCAACGACTTTACATCGAAGACCGATGAGGGGACGTCGCGTCGCGGCTTTATGGCTTCGGGCCTGGCCCCCTTTGGTGCCATGCCTCGCATTGATTACATTTGTGCCAACGGGCTGTTCCGGCGGCACCTGGGCAACATCGTACAGTTGGAATCGGGGCGCATCTTCTGCCGCCACGGTATTGACCATCTGCTCGATGTCGCGCGCATTATGTGGATCAAGAATCTCGAGGAGCAGCTCGAATTTGACCGCGAGGTCATCTACGCCACAGCACTTCTTCACGATATCGGCAAAGATGAACAGTATGAATCGGGTATATCCCATGATGTTGCAAGCGAACGCGTCGCTGATGCGATTCTCGGCGGCATGCCCGATGACGTGGCGTTTGAGCCGGCCGATGCCGCAGCCATTAAGACGGCCATTCTGGGCCATCGAAAGCTGCGCGTGAACAGCCAACCGCTTGAGCGTCTGCTCTATGCAGCCGACAAAGCGTCGCGTGCCTGCTTTGCATGCCCCGCGCGCAACGCTTGCAACTGGAGCGATGATAAAAAGAACCTGTCGATTCGCGTGTAGTTAGTTTGCGCGGTCGGGGTTCTAAACGAAGGAGACGATCGCGTTGAGTAACAAGAAACTGCCCGAGAATGCAACCAAGACCGAAGGCGCCGAGCTCGCCCGCCGTGGAAGGGGCGAAATATCCACCGCAACGGCGGTGCCTCACGTGAGCTATGACGATTTGCGCCATGCCGATCGTATTGTCATTGACGGCCTGGAGGTTTTTGCCAACCATGGCGTGTATCCCGAGGAGAACGCGCTGGGTCAGAAGTTCATCGTTTCTCTGGTGCTCTATGCCGACCTGCGCGCGGCGGGGGAGCACGATAACCTGGACGCCTCGATTGACTACGGCTCGGTGTGCCACGATGTCGATGGCTATCTGCGCGAGCATACGTTTAAGCTCATCGAGGCGGCAGCCGAGGGGACAGCCCAGATGCTGCTGCGCCGTTATCCCTCGCTGCTTGGTGTGCGCATAAAGCTCGATAAGCCGTGGGCTCCTGTTGGCCTGCCCCTGGCAAGCTGCGGCGTCGAGATCGAGCGCGTGCGCTAGTCGACGCTAGAGCTTGTTGAGGGGTGGCTGCTTGAGCCGCTGAGACAGTGCTCTATTGTTGGGACAGTACGTGTCGAGCAGGGCGTGAAAGCGCTGATTGTGGCTCGGCTCGAGCAGATGGACGAGCTCGTGGGCGACAACCATGTCGAGGCATTCGACAGGGTAGGCGGCGAGCTCGCGCGCGATACGAATGGCGCCGGTTTTGGGTGTGCAGGAGCCCCAACGCGTTTTCATGCTGCGCACGGAGACGCGGGCCACGGTGACGCCCATTGCGATTTCGTACGCGTGCACGATGTCGCGTAGCGCTGCGGTGACCTCGGACGCGTAGAGCTGGTCGATGTGGGCTTGGAGCTCGTCGGACGTTAGGCCGTCGAGGATTGCGCGCCGCTTGGCCTGTGGGCTTTCGTCCGATTCGTCGGTACCCATAAAACTTGCGAAGGTGGCCTGCTTGGGTCGCGGTGCGGGCGATGCAAAGTTGTGATCGAGTGCGTCCTGTACCGTGATGGGCTTGCCCCAAAGTGCAATGATGGACGATGGGCTGAGCGGCTCTCGCGCTGTTGCCTGACGTTGCTCACGTTGGGCAAGTCGGCTGATAATCCAGGCGCTGTTGCGCTTCACAAACGCTTCGATGCGCTCGCGGCTGGCGCCGAGCGGTGCGCTGGCGTGGACCTCGCCGCTCGATGTGACGCGTAGGTTAAAGTTCTTGACGCGCTTTTTGGTAACGACGACGGGGATGAGCGTTCCATCCGGTCGGGGTACGGAAATCGTAAATTGCTGCGTCAAATGTGATCCTTCAGATTGGGGACGGGCCGGCATGTCGACCGCTCGGCATGCCGGGCCGCTCAAGGGATGCGAAATTAATTGCGCTCTTAATAGCGCTCGAAGAAGGCGAGCGCGTTGTCGCTGCAGAGCTTCTGCATCACGGTCTTGCCAAAGTGCTTGGAGAGCATGTTCTGGAATTCGGGCATCTTGCTGGCATCAGAGAGGAAGTCGGGTACCTTGGCGCCGTCCCAGTCGCCGCCGAGTGCGATGACATCTTCGCCGCCCAGGTCGAGCCAGTGCTCGATATGTGCCGCCAGCTGGTCGAAGGTGACGTCTGCGGCGGTTTCGTCGGTTGCGTCGTTGGAAAGGAACTCGCTGCAGTAGTTGAGGCCGACGATGCCACCCATGTCGCGAATGGTGCGGAACTGGTCGTCGGTAAGGTTGCGTTTGACACCGCAAACCGCACGGGAGTTGGAGTGGCTGGCGACGAAGGGACGCGTGGCGTGGGCGACAACCTCGTCAAAGCACTCATCGTTGAGGTGGGAGACATCAAGTACCATGCCGGCGTGCTCCATCTGCGTAAGTGCCTCGATGCCGGCGGCGGTGAGACCGGCGTGGGTGTCGTGGCCGCTCGCGAGCGGTCCCTGCGCGTTCCAGCTGAGTGATGACATGAGTACGCCCAGGCTCTTGAGCACCTCGATCAGCGCGGGGTCCTCGGCAAAGAACGTGGCGTTTTCGATGGTGTGGATGCAGGCGACCTTGCCGTCTTTGAGCGCGGGGCGAATGTCTGCGGCGTTGCGTACGTTGACCATGCGGTCGTGGTTGAGCATTGCTTGGCCGCTCATGTGTGCCATGATCTGCGCCTGGAAGCGCGCGGCGTGGGCGGTGGGAATCTCGTCGGGGACAAATGTGGCGAAGCACTGTGCCCACGGCGTGTTGCCGATCTTTGCGAGCGAGATGGCGCAGGCGTTGCCCTCGATGAGGTCGAAATCTTGCGGATGCGTTTCGTCGCCGGGGAAATAACCGTCGGTGCCGGCGGTAAAGCGCAGGTCGAGATCGAGCGTGGCCCAGCCGATGCGGTCGGCGGTGTCGCAGTGTAGGTCAAATACGGGATATGCCATGGTTCCTCCGGTTGCAGCGTTTCTTTGCAAACTGTCTTTGAATTGTATGACTAGGGTATAGTTAGCGCCATATGTTCACGGCGGCCCGCGTTGTGCGCCGCCCTTATCACGGAGGTTACCATGTCCAACCAGGGCAAGAAGGTCAAGACTCATTATCGCGGCACGCTCGACGATGGTACGCAGTTCGATAGCTCCTACGATCGCGGCGAGCCGCTGGAGTTCACCTGCGGCGCCGGCCAGATGATCAAGGGCTTCGACGCCGCTGTTGTCGACATGCAGGTGGGCGAGAAGAAGACCGTGCACATTCCTGCTGCCGATGCCTACGGCGAGCACAACCCCGAGATGGTTATTACCTTCCCGGCCGAACAGGTTCCCAATATCGAGCAGATCGAGAAGGGCATGAAGCTCTTCCTGTCCACGCCGAGCGGCATGCCCGTCCCCGCCGTGGTCATCGACGTGACGCCCGAGGCCGTGACGCTCGACGCCAACCACGAGTTGGCCGGCAAGGACCTCAACTTTGATATCGAGCTCGTCGAGGTCGAGGGCTAGAGTATGCCTGAACGCTTGGTTTCGACGACATGCTTGGGAAATCTCAACGATCCGTCCTATGAACTCCTGCTTCGCCGGGAGCTGGGCGGTGTCTTTGAGGTTGACGAGCTGCTGCTCGATTGGGACCAGGCTGATGTATGCGCGTTTGTGGGCGTGACGGAGCTGGGGCGCACGGTCGATGTTCGGCTGGATACTGCTGATGGCGGTCGTCTTGCCGATGGCGACGTGCTCGCCATTGACCGTTCGGGCGTGGTGCCCGTGGCGGTTGTCGTGCGCCTGCGCAGCGCCGAGGTTTATTTGGTCGAAGTCGACCGCATGGATCCGACTGCACTCGCGCATGCGTGTTGGGAGATCGGCAACATGCATGCGCCGCTCTTCCGGGGTGACTCGGATGAGCATACCATGCGCATGTATACGCCGGTGCAGCCTGTTTTGGGCCGTATGCTTCGCGGCGTCGAGGGTGTTCGGCTCTCGGTGGTTACCCGTGAGCTCGATGCGGACCGGCGCTTTGCGTCGAGTGCGGCAGAGGTCGTCGTGAGCATGGCTCCCGACTTTACCATCGTAAAAAAGACGCGCGGCTAAGTGCGCGTATGCGCAAGACGGGCTTTGAGGGGCGACCAATCAAAGTCCGTCTTGCTGTTGATATGAGGCTTTGGGGGAAGCATATGGGTCTTGAGGGAATCAAGCTGATTGCATGCGATTTGGACGGCACTTTGCTGCATCCGGGGGAGCGCGAGCCGCGTTCCGAGGCCTTTGAGCTTATCGATGAGCTGCATCGTCGCGGTATCGTGTTTATGCCGGCGAGTGGCCGTCAATATGCGAGCTTGCGCTACCTGTTTGCCCCGGTGGCCGATGAGCTCGCCTATGTATGTGAAAACGGAGCTCTGGTGATGAGCGAGGGGCGTGCCGTTGTCAAGCGTTCCATGGAGCGTTGCCTTGCTATGGATATCGCGAATGCCGTGGTTGCGTATCCCCATGCCGACGTGACCCTTTCGTGTGAGGGGCACCTCTACACCACGAGCGGCAACGACGCGTTTGTTGACCACCTGCGTTATGAGGTCCACTGCGATGTGGCGGTAGTCGACCGTCCCGAAGATATTGACGAGGATGTCATTAAGATTGCCTTCCAGACGCCCGAGACAGAGCAGCCGGCGGCGCTGGAGTATTTCGAGCGCCGCTTTAGCGATCGAGTCGATGTCATGACATCGGGAACCGAATGGACGGACTTTATCGGCTTTGGTTCGGGCAAGGGCTCCGCGCTTGCCGATTACGGTCGCGCCCTGGGGATTTCGCCCGATGCGATGATGGCGTTTGGCGACAATGAGAACGATCGCGACATGCTCAACGTCGTGGGCCATCCCTATCTGATGGAGAGCTGCAATCCCAGCATGCGCGGTGTCAATGACCGTGTCCGCTACGTGCGCACGGTCGAAGAAGAGCTGCGTCGTCTGCTTGTTGAGTAGATATTTGGGGTATGCCTAGAAATCTACTTTTTGCTGCAGAGTGCGGAAAGGTGGATTTTAAGGCATGCCCCAAACATCTACCGGCAGTCGGGGCAGAGACCCTCGAAGATGGTGTAGTGCGACGTGACGTGCCAGCCGATTTGCTCGGACGCCTTGGCGTCGAGCTGGTCATCGAAGGGGAGCGGTACGTCGATGACGCGGCTGCACGAGGTGCAGATGATATGCGCATGCGGCTCGATCGTGCGATCGAAGCGGCTGCCGCCCGGCGTCTTGATGGAGAGGATCTCGCCGGCGTCGGCCAAGAGATTGAGATTGCGGTAGACCGTACCGCGGCTGATTTTGTCATCCTGCGCGCGCACGACGTTGTAGATTTCGTCGGCGGTGGGATGGTTATAACTTTGGCGCACGGCGTCAAGAACCAGCTTTCGCTGCCTGGTATTCCTTCTCTGCACCGCCATGCGCCTCGCCTCTTTTCTATCAACGGTCGTAGGTAAATGATACCGTATTTAGCACACAATACTAATAACGAGGAATGAAACTGTCTTCATTGGCAAGTGGGGCTTGGGCCTGGGCTTCTACGAGGCGAAAACGCGTTCCCATGCGCTCGTAGGAGGCATGAAGCGCCTCGAGATGAGATAGGATGTTTGCCGGAGCTCCCTGTATCTCCATCTCGACCGAGCCGTCTTCCATGTTGCGCACCCAGCCGGTGAGTGCGCGTGCCTGCGCGAGGTTGGTGTTGGTAAAGCGAAAACCAACGCCCTGGACTTGCCCCGCCCAGCGCAGGAAATAGCGCAGGGGAGTGTCTTGAGTGGCCTCGTCGCTTGCGAGCACAGTAAGCCTGCGGCGCAACTCGAGCTCGATGTTTGATGGTTTTTGAGGCTCGCGATTGACACCGGAAAAGAGCTTATCGAAGAAACCCATCGCTAGGCCTGCTTGCCTGCGTCGGCCGGGAATGTAATGCCTGCCTGCTGACGCACGGCATCCATGATGCGCAGCGAGACGAGCGTGACATCGCGGTAGTGGCCAAGCTCGTGGCGCCCTGCCGGGGTTTCCCAAATCTCTTCTTTAACGCTATCGATGCCGCCGATGGCGGCGATAAAGTCCGCGAGCTCGTACTCCATGGTGTTGCTCGATTTGGGCAGGTCGAGCACGCGGCCGTTGTCACCCTGCTCGCGCGGAGCCTCGGTGGCCGAGCCGCGAACGACATCGCCGCGATAGTCGATGCGGACGTTACGAGGCGTGGACAGATGGTCGATCTGGATGGTGCCGCGCTCGCCTTCGATTTGCGAGGGCAGTAGGTCGTTCGTGATCTTGGAGTGCGCGAGCTCGACGGAGATGCGGCCGCCGCCGTAGCTGGCGAGGATGGAGCCGCAGCCGTCGATGGGGCCGTGCGTGAGCTGTTGTGTGGCGGGATCGAGGAGCGTGGTCATGCTGGTGAGGCCAGAGGGCATGCCGAAAATTTCGACCATGGGCTCGACGGTGTAGACACCAATGTCCATGAGGGAGCCTGAGGCCATGTTGCAGTCGAAGATATTGCTGGCGTGCCCCGCGAGAATCTCGTTATAGCGCGAAGAATACTTGCCAAAGCGCAATGAGGCGCGGCGGATGGGGGCGATCTCGCCCAGAACGTCCTCGATAGCGTGAAAGGCGGGGTCGTGGAGCGGACGCATGGCCTCGAGGGCTACGACGCCTGCGGCCTCGGCGGCGCGGAAGACCTCGAGCGCCTGTGCCTCGGTGGCGCAGAACGGCTTCTCGACGATGACATGCTTGCCGCCGGCGATGCAGGCGAGGGCCTGCTCGTAGTGGAGTGCGTTAGGGCTGCCGATATAGACGGCGTCGACGTCGGCGGCTGCTGCGAGCTCGTCGAGTGAGGTAAAGTTTCGCTCGCCACCGCGCTCGGCGGTAAAGGCGGCGCCGCGATCGGCATCGCGCGAGAGCGTGCCCACAAACGCGGCTTGGTCGTTGGCGTTGACGACGTGGATAAAGTCGTCAGTGATCATGGATGTGCCGATGGTCGCGATGCGCAGCATACGTCCCCCTTGCATTGTTTGGTCTACAGGATGAGTGTAGCGCGTGGGAGCACGGGAAGCGCGCGAAAACGCTGTTACAGGTCGCTCTCGTTAAAGCCGGTGTCGATATCGAGGTTGGCGCCGTCTGCCGCTGTGGTGGCGAGCTCGTCACAGCGCTCGTTGAGCTCGTGGCCGGCGTGACCCTTAACCCAGATGAACTCAACCTTATGCTTGCTCTTTGCGGCGAGCAGGCGCTCCCACAAGTCGCGGTTCTTGACAGGCTGCTTGTTGGCGGTTTTCCAGCCGCGCTTTCTCCAGCCGTCGATCCAGTGCTTGTTAAAGGCGTTGACGACGTACTGCGAGTCGGAATGAACCTCGACCTCGCAGGAGCGGTTGAGCGCCTCGAGCGCCACGATGACGGCCATGAGCTCCATACGGTTGTTGGTGGTCTTGGCGTAGCCGCGCGAAAGCTCGGAGGTGAAGGTCTTGCCGGCGGGGTTGGTGTATTTGAGCACGGCGCCGTAGCCGCCGCGTCCCGGATTTGATCGGGCCGAGCCGTCGGTATAGATGATGACCTTCACGGGCTTCCTTTCGTTGAGTGCATTTCGTGTGAGTGACCATTGTAGCGCCATGCCCGCCGGGGGCCAGCAATCTACGATTTCTACCCCGTCTTCCGACTGTTAGTTGGCATGGATGATGCGGTTGAGCTCGTCGAGGTATTGCTGCAAGAGGAGAGAGGGCTTGCGCTCGTCGTGCATGATGTAGCCAACGTGCATCGTTGGGGCGTCTGCTAGCGGGATCGATGCCATGCCCCATTGCATTTCATTGGAGAGGACACCGGTCGACAGGGTGTAACCGTTCGACGTGATAAGTAAGTTAGTAAGTGTTCCGCGGTCCGAGATTCGTATGTTGCGGTCGCAAGGGATATAGCTAAAAGGTTCCTCGGCGTAATAGAAGGAGTTTGAGGTTCCCTGCTCAAAGCTGTAGCGCGTATAGGGCGTGAGGTCGGCAAGGGACAGCTGCGGGCGGCGTGCGAGCGGGTGGCGCTCGCTAACGAAGACGTGGACCGTCGCGTCGAATAGGGGATGGAAGCTTGCGCGGGCATCGGCGAAGGCCTTCTGCAGAACGCGGGCGTTAAAGTCATCCAGATACAGAATGCCGATATCGCTGCGAAACGCACGGACGTCATCGATGATCTGCGATGTGGTGGTCTCGCGCATGATGAACTCGAACTTGCTGTCGCGGCAGCGCTCGACTACGTTGACAAAGGCCTCGACCGAAAAGGCGTAGTGCTGGGCGGAAATGGCGAGGCGGGCTTGCGGGGTGCCACCGTCCTCGTAGCGTGCCTCGAGCATGTCGGCCTGCTCTACGACCTGGCGCGCATAGCCCAAAAGCTCGGTGCCGTCGTTGGTGAGCGTGACGCCGCGGCTGGAGCGCGTAAAGATCTCCAGATGGAGCTCTTGTTCTAGGCTTTTGACGGCGTTTGAGATGTTGGACTGAGCGGTATAGAGGCGCTGAGCTGCGGCGTTGATTGAGCCGGACTCTGCCACGGCGATAAGAAAACGAAGCTGCTGGAGTGTCATCGGTGCCCGTCCTTTCGATAGCTATCTAAAAAACCGATAACAGGTTAGCGCTTTTAAGTGATTGACCGAGTGAAACAATGCTCGTACTATTCAAAACACACAAAGGCGGTAGGTAATTAAGCCGACCACGGAACCGGGATGTCAAAAGGAGGACCGCATATGAACTGCTTACCAAGACGAATGCCGGGCTCCTGTTTGCGCCCGTCGGCGTGATCAGGAGACAGCGACTTACTTCTCTCTTATTTATTTACTTTCGTTCGATCAAGGAGATCATCATGAGCCAGTTCATCAACAACCCCGAGCACACCTTTGGTTTCGATACCCTGCAGCTTCATGTTGGCCAGGAGAGCGCCGACCCCGCATCCGACTCCCGCGCCGTGCCTATCTACCAGACCACGAGCTATGTGTTCCGCAACTCCCAGCACGCCGCCGATCGCTTTGGTCTTGCCGACGCCGGTAACATCTACGGCCGTCTGACCAACTCCACCCAGGGCGTCTTTGAGGACCGCATCGCCGCGCTCGAGGGCGGCGTGGCCGGCCTCGCCGTTGCTTCCGGTGCTGCCGCCATCACCTATACCCTGCAAGCACTCGCCCAGGCCGGTGACCACGTGGTTGCTCAGAAGACCATCTACGGCGGTTCCTACAACCTGCTGGAGCACACGCTCTCCCAGTTTGGCGTCGAGACCACGTTTGTCGATGCCCATAACCTGGACGAGGTCGAGGGTGCCATCAAGGACAACACCACGGTCATCTATCTCGAGACGCTCGGCAACCCCAACTCCGATATCCCCAACATCGACGCCATCTCCGAGATCGCCAAGAAGCACGGTCTGCCGGTTGTCGTCGACAACACCTTCGGCACCCCGTATCTGTTCCGTCCGCTGGAGCATGGTGCCAACATCGTCGTCCACTCCGCAACCAAGTTCATCGGCGGCCACGGCACCTCGCTGGGCGGCGTGATCGTCGACGGCGGTAACTTCGATTGGAAGGCGAGCGGAAAGTACGCGCAGATCGCTGAGCCCAACCCCTCCTACCATGGTGTTTCGTTTGCCGAGGCTGCCGGTCCCGCCGCCTTCGCAACCTATGTCCGCGCTATCCTGCTGCGTGACGAGGGCGCCTGCATCAGCCCGTTCAACGCCTGGGTCCTGCTCCAGGGCACCGAGACTCTGTCGCTGCGCGTCGACCGCCATGTCGAGAACACCAAGAAGGTTGTTGAGTTCCTGGCTGGTGACGGCCACGTCGCCAAGGTGAACCACCCGAGCCTGCCTGAGCACCCCGATCACGAGCTCTATCAGAAGTACTTCCCCAACGGCGGCGCTTCGATCTTCACCTTTGAGATTAAGGGTGGCCAGGAGGCTGCCTGGAAGTTCATCGATCATCTGCAGGTGTTCTCGCTGCTCGCCAACGTGGCCGACGTCAAGTCGCTCGTCGTGCACCCGGCTACCACCACGCACTCCCAGCTCTCTGCCGAGGAGCTCGCCGAGCAGAACATCACGCCCTCCACGATCCGTCTTTCCATCGGTACCGAGAACGCCGAGGATATCATTTGGGATCTGAAGCAGGCCTTTGCCACGCTGGACGAGTAAGGCGACTTGTGCAAGGACCCCTTGCGACTCGATAGGTATAACTGCATAAAATGCCTGCTCAAGGCGCCTGTGCGAACAATGGTTGCACAGGCGTCTTTTTTGCATAGAGAGGGTGCAAAAACAGGGTTTTTGACACGCTTTATGCAATCGAGATGTGGAAAACTCCTGTTGAGAGGATGTGAGTTTTACGCAATTGACGTGCGCCTTTTGAGTAAAACCGCAGGTCGCGATTTGCTCGGGGTACTATGCAGCGCGATTAAATCACACGCAGCTCAAACGCAGCAAAAACGCACTACGGAGGTTTCCAGCTACATGAGGATCGATTCACGAAAACCGAAAGCCGCCGCCCTTTCCGCCGCTCTGACCGTGGCACTTTTGGCGGGCGCCGGCGCAACTGATGCCCACGCGGCAACACTATCCGATACGGTCGGTTCTGCGCCGTCCGAGGCGACGCTGGTGCAGCCCGTCGACTACCGCGGCGACGGTTATGGCTCTATGCAGGAGTGGAACGCCTCGATGGGGGCAAAGCGCGATTCCCTGGAGATGCGCGCTCAGATCATTATGAATATGTATGGCGACTATGCTACCGATGACGAGCGCGCTGTGTTGCAGGGTTGCATCGACGGTGCGGGTAGCCTGTTGACGATGAGGGAAGTCGACGCCAAGTCGACCGAGCTCGACGAGCTTCGCTCCACGCTTGAGGATGCCAAGCGCGAGGCGCTCGAGGCTGCCGCAGCCGAAGCCGAGGCCGCTGAGGCCGTTCAGGCTTCGTATTACAACGCCGGCTCCGGCTCGTCTTATACGTCTGCTGCGTATTACGCGAACGGCTCGGGTCTGACGCGCTCGAGCGGCGTCAATAACTATAACGGCCGCCGCGAGACTTATTACAGCAGCAACGTGTTGTATCACCACCGCACGGGCGAATGGACGCAGGATTCCGAGGGCTTTTGGCGCGATTCTGATGGTTACTACGTCGTGGCCGCGGGTGATAAGGCTCAGGGCTCCACGTTTACCGGTTCCAAGGGCGAGTGCAAGGTCTATGACTCCGGCTGCGCCGCCGGAACCACCGACTACTACACTGGCTGGTAATTTTTCTGCATCACGGATATTTGGCGGACGGGCGTCTTTACCGAGCTTTAGGGCAACGTAAGGACGCCCGTTCTATGTATGCGCTTGAGCTAACAGAGCCCTTACCGTGACGGTACGTCGCGCATATGGGCGCGGGGCACACTAGTTCATGAGAAATAAGGTCTTTCTCGTGGAGGAAGTGGTCTTGTGAACGCTCGAGATAT
>CAVCHM010000051.1:0-15336 GCA_963602135.1 bacterium
ACGTTGTCGCCAATGCCGTCGACCCCGAGGCCAACATCATCTTCGGTACCGTTGTTGACGAGTCCCTGGGCGACCAGGTGCGCATCACCGTTATCGCCACGGGCTTCTCCGACTCCAACGTCAACCGTCAGGACGAGCTCTTCGCTGCTCAGCAGTCCCAGAGCAAGGCCGCTGCTTCTACCGAGCCGCAGCGCACCGCTCCGGCTGCCAGCCCCGCTCAGGCTGCCCCGACTCGCAATGTCGGCGGTACCGAGCTGCCCAACTTTGGCAACGATCAGTTTGAGCTTCCCGACTTCCTCAAGCGTGGTAGCTTCTAAGTCGTTTTTCTCAACGACCTGCATGGGGTGCGTCCGATTGGGCGCACCCCTTTTTTGTTGTGGTTCGTCTTTGTAAACGAAAGCCTCCAATCTCCTTACGTTCCCTTTACGTTTGGTCCGTACTGCTGCGGGTATCCTTTTGATGAAGTATGGCAGCCGTATGACACGGACTGCTGCGGCTTCGCCGCGATACTTGTGTTATTAGGAGGCTTTAGTATGGCAGCACGTGCGGACAACGTTTCGCGTGTCGACCATGATGGAGTTACGTTGGTAGAGGGCGCGACGCACGATGTTCGCTTTGCCTTTACCGAGCGCACCGGTGGCGTTTCCGAAGACGCGTACTCCTCGCTCAATCTGGGCTCGCATGTAGGCGATGACCCCTTTGCCGTTCAAGAAAATCGTCGCCGCGTACTCGAGGCCATGGGCGCCGCCGAGTGCGAGCATAATCTGCTCGTGCCCAATCAAGTACATGGTGACCATGTCGTGACGGTGACCTCGAACGGCGCCGATGATCTTGAGAACATTCGCGAACAGATTGCCGAGGGCTGCGATGCCATCGTCTGTACGGCCCATGAGGTACCCGTGCTGCTCTGCTTTGCCGACTGCGTTCCCGTGGTGTTGGTGGCTCCCAACGGCTTTGCCGTGGTGCATTCTGGCTGGAAGGGCACGATTGCGCGCATTTCCGCCAAGGCCAGCCAAGCACTCTGCGAGGCGGCTGACTGCACGCCGGAGGACATTTCTGCCTATATTGGGCCCCATATCCTGGGCGACGAGTATGAGGTGTCCCAAGAACTTATGGATCGCTTTGCCGCCGAGTTCACGTGCATCGATGCTACCGCTTCCCGTATGCTCGATCTTTCCGCCGCCATTCGCGAGGCGCTGGTGGATGCCGGTGTCGATGTGAATGGCATTGTGGACACCAAACTTTCCACCGTGCGTCAGAACGACCGCTTTTATTCCTATCGCAACGAGGGCGGCACCTGTGGGCGCCATGCTGCGATCGGCGTGATGCTATGAGAAAGATCGCATCGGTCCTGAGTGCGGCAGTGCTCACGCTCACGCTGTGCGCCTGCTCCTCGGGATCTTCTACGTCTTCTATTACCGTGGCCGGCTCGACCACCTGCCTTCCCATTGCCGAGATTGCCGCCGAGGGCTTTAAGGAAGAGACCGGCATCGACGTGCTGGTTTCTGGTCTGGGCTCATCTGCTGGCATCGAAGCTGTTAGCGCCGGCACCGCCGATATCGCCAGCTCCTCTCGTGGCCTCAATGCCGACGAACAGGATTTGGGCCTGACCCCGATCGTAATCGCGCACGACGGCATCGCAGTCATCGTGAACGACGACAATCCGGTCGACAATCTCTCGACCGAGCAGCTCCGCGATATTTACGCCGGCAAGATCACCAACTGGAAAGAAGTCGGCGGAGAGGACCTGAAGATTCAGGTTATCAACCGCGACGAGGCGTCCGGTACGCGCGAGGCCTTCCGCACTATCGTGATGGACGGCGCGCCGTTCGATCGCCGCTCGGCTGTTCTTTCGGGTACGGGCCAGGTACGCGATGTCGTATCCCGCTCACGTGGCGCCATTGGCTACATCTCGCTGGGTTTTGTCGAGAGCCTCAACGCCAAGACCTCGGTTAAGGCCGTTTCGGTCAACCATGTCGAGGCATCCGAGAAGACGGTCGCAAGTGGCGGCTATCCCATCTCGCGTGACCTTTACTTCTTTGTGAAGGGGGCGCCTTCGCAGCAGGCGCAGGATTACATCGACTACGTGACGTCCGAAAAGATGGACAAGCAGATTCGCGAGGCGGGCTTTATTCCCGTCACCAACGACGGAAAGGGGAGTGAGTAGCGTGGAAACACAGGAAACCCCCCAGATTGAGCAGGAGACCCAGGCGCCCAAAAAGCGTGAGTTGGCGTTGGTGACGCGCAGTACCTATCTTAAGGAGAAGGCGCTGCAGTGGATCTTCTTTGCCTGCGCGTTCTTGGCGGTCGTCACCGTCATCCTGATTTTTGTCTTTACCACGTACTCGGCGCTGCCGGTCTTTACCGACATCGGCCTGGCGGACTTCTTTAGCTTTACGTGGGCGCCCTCTGAGGGTCACTACGGCATTATGTCGCTGCTGGCGGGCTCTGGCCTGGTGACGGTCGGTGCACTTGCCATGGGCGTGCCCCTGGGTGTGGGCACGGCCGTGTACCTGGTCGAGATTGCCAGCAAGCGCGTGCGCAGGCTCATCAGCCCCGCCGTCGACCTGCTGGCGGGCATCCCCTCCATCATCTACGGCTTCTTTGGCATGGTCATCATCCGTCCGTTTATCGCGCAGCTGACCGGCGGTCTTGGCTTTGGCGCGCTGACGGCGTGGTTCGTGCTCGCCATCATGATCGTTCCCACCATCACCACGCTCACCATCGATGCCCTCAATTCCATTCCCATGGGCATTCGCGAGGCATCCTATGCCATGGGTGCCACCAAGTGGCAGACCATCTACAAAGTCGTGCTGCCGGCCGCCAAGCTGGGCATTGTGGACGCCATCGTTTTGGGTATGGGTCGCGCCATCGGTGAGACCATGGCCGTGCTGATGGTCGTGGGCAACGCCCCGGTTATTCCCGACAGTATTGCGAGCCCCATCTCGACGCTCACGAGCCAGATCGCGCTCGACATGAGCTATTCCTCGGGCCTGCACCGCTCGGCTCTGTTTGGCATGGGCGTTGTCTTGTTTATCATCTCCGCTGCACTGGTGGGTATCGTCCGCCTGATTTCCAAGAAGAGGGGGTAGGCTATGTCCGATTCCGTTGACACGAGGGTCGATACGACCTCGTCGCGCGAGCGCATCAAGCGTGCCCTTTCCCATGGCAAGAAGGGCCGCATCAACAAGGACCTCTCCAACAAGATCATGCTCGGCGTGTTTCGCGCCGCGGCCTATATCACCACGCTGGTGCTGATCGCCATCATCGCCTACGTGGTCATCAACGGCCTGCCGCATATCTCGCTCGACTTTATCTTTGGCTGGCCGCAGGGCGTCAACGCCGAGGGCGGCATTTGGCCCACGATCGTCTCGACCATCTACGTGACGGCGCTCGCCATGCTTATCTGCACGCCGGTTGCCGTCCTGGCTGCGGTCTATCTGGCCGAGTACGCCAAGCAGGGCAAGGTCGTCGACATTATTCGCTATGCTGCCGATGCCCTGGCCTCGGTGCCCTCCATTGTTATGGGCCTCTTTGGCTACGCCTTGTTTGTCGAGGCCATGGGTCTGGGCCTTTCGATGGTCTCGGCCGCCCTGGCGCTGGCACTTCTGATGCTGCCCATCGTCATGCGTACCACCGAGGAGGCAATCCGCGCCGTTCCGCGCTATATCCGTTGGGGCGCATATGGCTTGGGCGCCACCAAGTGGCAGGTCGTCTCCAAGATCGTGCTTCCTTCGGCTTTTGGCCGCATCGCCACCGGCATCGTGCTTGCCATCGGCCGCGCCATCGGCGAGACCGCCGTGGTGCTCTACACCATGGGTCAGGCCATCAACCTGCCTATTTCGCCGCTCGATTCCGGTCGTCCCATGACCGTTCACCTTTATCTGCTTGCCAATGACGGCATCAACATGAACGCAGCCTACGGCACTGCGCTTTTGCTGATGGCGATTATTCTGGCCTTCAACCTGTTTGCGCGTTATCTGTCGCGCAAACGCCGCTAGTTAAGGAGTCCCATGTCCGTCTATCAGTCCGCTCCCACGCCGGAGCAAGCGGCCATCACGGCCAAGGATTTCAACTTTTGGTACGGTGACTTTCATGCGCTGACGGGGCTCGACCTCAACATCGCCAAAAACGCCATCACCTCGTTTATCGGTCCTTCGGGCTGCGGCAAATCGACGTTTTTGCGCTGCATCAACCGTATGAACGACCTTATCGAGGGCACCCGCGTCGAGGGTACCATGACGCTCGACGGCAACGATATCTATGCCGAGGGCGTCGACCCGGTCGACCTTCGCCGTCGCGTGGGCATGATTTTTCAGCAGCCCAACCCGTTCCCCAAATCCATCTACGAGAATGTCGCTTTTGGCCCTCGTCTGCAGGGCGTGACTAGCAAAAGCGACCTCGATGACATCGTGGAAGAATCGCTCAAGCGTGCCAACCTCTGGAAAGAGGTATCCAATCAGCTCAACAAGGATGGTTTGGCGCTCTCGGGCGGTCAGCAGCAGCGTCTGTGCATCGCGCGTGTGCTTGCGGTGCAGCCCGATGTCCTGCTGATGGACGAGCCCTGCTCCGCCATCGACCCCACGTCCGTCTCTAAGGTCGAGGATCTGATGGCCGAGCTGGCGCCCGAGATGACGATCATCATCGTCACGCATTCTATGCAGCAGGCCGCTCGTATTAGCGACTACACCGCATTTTTCTTGCAAGAAGTTGCCGGCGAGCCCGCCACGCTCATCGAGTATGGTCAAACCGACGCGATCTTCACCAGCCCGGTGGATTCGCGGACGGAAGAC
This sequence comes from bacterium, assembly GCA_963602135.1. Classification (GTDB taxonomy): domain Bacteria; phylum Actinomycetota; class Coriobacteriia; order Coriobacteriales; family Coriobacteriaceae; genus Collinsella. The sequence goes on from CAVCHM010000051.1 coordinate 4,794, forward strand.
TATATCACCGGCCGCTTTGGCTGATCGGTGCGACTAGTCCCAAACCGATCGGACCTGGTCCGGTGCGTATTCACTGTGCGGGCGGCATGACCGCACCCAACTGATTGGAGTGAACCATGCGCAAACTGTTTTCCCGTCAGCTCATCGAGGCCCGTCACGAGATGCTGAGCATCTACGAGGCTGTTGACCTGGCGCTTCACGACGCCGTGAAGGCCTACGCGACCGACGATCGCAAACTCGCCACCAAGACCAAGAAGCGCACGCTTTCGATTGACGCCCGTTGCGCCAACTTGGAGGCCGTGTGCTACAACCTGATCGCTACGCAGTCGCCGGTCGCCTCCGACTTCCGCTTGCTGCAGACAATCATCTACGTCGACTTTAACCTGCAGCGCATGACCGATAAGGTTCGCCAGATCTGCCGCGCCACGCGTCACATGGTCAAGGCCGACATCTCGCTGCCTCAGGAGCTTGTGACCTTGGTTGAAGCCGAGGCCGAGGCCGTCTATCAGGTGCTGGGTTCGTCGCTTTCTGCGCTCGTCACCAACGACATGTCCATCATCTGCAATCTGGCCGTCGAGGACGAGCCGGTGCATGCGGCGTACGAGAAGTTCTTCCGCACCTTTAACCGCATGGACACGGGCGATTTTATGGACGACGACAGCAACTATGACGACCTGCGCCGCGCCATCATGGTCTCGCGCTACCTCGATCGTATCGCCTCGATTTCCATCGATGCCGCCTGCCGTCTGACCTTCCTTTTGACCGGCCAGCGTATGACTGCCGGCGATATCGCCCGCACGGACGAGGACGAGCTCGAGAGTATGCGCGTGCCTTCGGGCGAGGGCGTCATCATGAGGCCCGCCGTCGATGCACACTTTGTTGCCAAGGTGCCTGCTAACGAGCTGAATGAGAGCCTTCGCTATCTGCTTGAGCACCTTGAGGACGAGGACGACGCCGAGGACGACGAGGAGTAGGGTAGCCCCGTTCGTTGAGAGATTGTAAATACCTGAGGGAGCGCGGCCTTGCACATGCGAGGCCGCGCTCTTGCGTTAGCATGGGACTACTTGTTTGGCTGTCTGCGGAGGCGATTGGCAATGGATAACTATTTGGACTTGATACGCGCTCGCCGCGAGCAGATTCTGGAGCGTTTTTATGCAGCACTCGATCGCGCGGGCCGTCCCCACGATGCCGCGCGCCTGATTGCCGTCTCCAAGACTGTTGGCGTCGATGAGACCGTTGCCGCTATCCAGGCGGGGTATCGCCATTTTGCCGAGAACCGCCCGCAGGAGCTCGTTCGCAAGCTTGCGGGCCTCGCGGAGCATCCGGAGCTACCCGAGGTGCGCTTCGATATGATCGGCAACCTGCAGACCAACAAGATCAATGCGGTTCTGGGCTCGGCCGAGCTGATTCATTCGGTGGGATCGCTGCATTTGGCTCAGGCTATCTCGAGCCGTGCGGTCCGCAAGATTGAGGCGGGCGAGCTCTCCGGCCCCCAGCGCGTGCTGATCGAGGTCAATGTGAGCGGCGAGGAGTCCAAGGGCGGCTTTTCGCCCGACGAGGTCCGAGACGCCGCAGGTGAGCTTGCGGAGCTTGAGGGAATTTGTGTGCAGGGCCTTATGACTATGGCACCACGGGGTAATAAAGATGTGGCGCGCCGCACCTTTGCCGGACTTCGCGAGCTAAGGGATGAGCTTGAGGCGACGCACTCCGATCTGAGCCTGCCCGAACTTTCCTGCGGCATGAGCGAGGACTTTGAGCCTGCCCTTGAGGAAGGCTCTACGCTCGTTCGCCTGGGCAGGGTAGTATTTAGCCCGGAGTTTGCAGTAAAATAAGGCTCTGAAGTGCGCACTGATTATCAGAGCGCCTGCACTAAACCGCGAGAGGACACAACCATGGGCTTCCTTGACGAGATTAAAAATAAGATGCACCTGGGCGGCCAGCAGGGTTACGACCAGGGTTATGGTCAGGACGACGACTACGGCTACGATGATGGCTATGACGACGGCTACCAGAACAACGGCTACAGCGGTGCTTCGGGCGAGGGCTTCTACACCCAGGACGAGCCGAGCAACGGCCTGTTGGGTCAGACGCGCCGCGGCGAGGCCGAGTCGGTGGCCGTGTACACGCGCTCCGGTCAGCTGGTCGGCGACGACTCTCGCCACGCTACGACCTACAACCCGCCATCGCGCTCGCAGGAGACGGTTGCTGGCGGTTATCGTCCCGGTGCCTACGACACGCCGTCGAGCTACGCCGAGAGCACACGTGCTCGCGCCGCTGCCCCCGCACCTGCTCCCTCACCGAGCGATGCTTCGGCGTATGCGAGCAACATCATCAACGCAACGCCACAGCTGCCGGCCTATGTCCTGCGCCCCGAGAGCTATGACGACGTGGAAACGGTCGTGCGCCGCGTGCGCACCAAGCAGCCTGTCGCGCTGATTTTTGTGGGCGTTCGTACCGAGGTCGCCAAGCGCGTCCTGGACTTCTCTTACGGTTTTGCCTGCGGCCTGGGCGCCACGGTCAAAGAGGTGGGCGACCGCGTGTTTATGGTGCTGCCCGCCGGTTGCGAGGTCAAGGATTCGGACCTCAAGAAGCTCCGTGCCGACGGCTACCTTAAGTAAAGACAAGACGAGGAGATTCTCATCAACATCTACACCATTGTCCAGCTGGTCAATACGCTGTTCAACTTTTACTCCACGCTCATCGTGGTCTACTGCCTTATGACGTGGATCCCTATGAAGCAGGGCGGATTGCTACAGGATATCGCCGCCGTTCTCGATAGCGTGTGCGGCCCGTGGCTCAATTTGTTCCGCCGGTTTATCCCGCCCATGGGCGGCGTCGATTTTTCACCGGTCGTTGCGATTATTGCGTTGCAGTTGGTGCAGAAGCTGGTTCTGCAACTTCTTATAGGTATACTCATATAAAACTGGCATAGTAACTCACGTCGGGCGCACGGCGCCAAGGCGAAGATAAAGGAGAACTTGTTATGGCTATTACCCCTGCTGACATTCAGGCTCAGACCTTCTCTGAGGCCAAGCGCGGCTACGATCCCGCCGAGGTCGACGTCTTCCTGGAGACCCTGTCCTCTGAGGTCGACGCCATGCTCGCCAAGATTGTCGATCTTAAGGGTCGTCTGACCGCCACCGAGCAGCAGCTCGCCGACACGCAGGCCCAGCTTGCTCAGGCTCAGGATGCTGCCGCCCAGGCCGTCCCTGCCGCCCCCGTGGCCGCTCCCGCGCCCGACTTCTCCGCTCAGGAGCGTCAGATTTCCGCTGCCCTGATTGCTGCCCAGCAGACCGCCGAGGGCATTGTCAACGACGCCAACGAGAATGCTGACCGCATCCGCAACGAGGCCGACGCCAAGGCCCGCGAGGTCATCCGTCAGGCCCTGACCGAGAAGCAGGCCGAGCTTGAGGAGATCGACCGTCTGAAGGCTTCCCGTGAGGAGTTTAAGGCCGAGTACCTCAAGCTCATCCAGCACTTCATGGACGATGCTCAGAACTCCTTCCCGTCCGATCTCATGGCTTCCACGCCGGTCGGTTCCGCCGCTTCTCCGGCTGTGACCGTTCCTGCTGCCGAGCCGCTGCCCGTCGCCGAGCCGGTTATCCCCGTTGCCGATCCCTTTGCACCGATTGACAACTTCGCTGCCGACGACCTGGACTAATATCCAGCTATCATTTAGCGCCTAGAAAGGGCCCACAGCTTGTGGGTCCTTTTTTGTGGCTGTATGCAGTCTGCAAAACAAAACGCCGAGTCCTGCGTTTGAGGGCACAGAACTCGGCGAACGGGTGAGCGGTCAAAGGTGGATTTTAAGGCATGTCCTAAAAATCTACTTGAGGAGGAAGTCGGGGAGGGGAATGGTGCGGGCCTCGCGGTGCTCGGGATCGGCGATATGGTCGGCAGGATAGCCGCAGACGAGCATGTGATAGGGATAGATGCCCTCGGGCAGGCTGAACTGCTCACAGGCCACCTCGGGCTTAAAATGGCACACCCAGCACGTACCCAGGCCCTGCTCCTCGGCCTCCATCATCATTTGATCGCACACGATCGAGGTGTCGATGGCACTGGAGTTCATCTGGTCATAAGGGCGCACCCAAGCATCGTCGGTAACGCTGCAAATAAGAAAGATAAGCGGAGCGCCAAAGATGGACCCATCACGAGCAAACCGAGGCTGACAAGCAGCAGCCTTCTCCAGAAGCTCAGGCGTATCCAACACCATCACACGGGTTGGATGATTATTACAAGCAGAAGGAGCAATACGCCCAGCCTCAACAATAGCATCCACCACAGCCCGCTCAACAGAACGATCCTCAAACAAACGACAAGAATACCGACCCCGAGCCAAATCCAAATACGACATACAAGCCCTCCAAAGCTAATAAAACAACCCAAAACTAAGCAAAAGGGTACCCAAAGCCCTATCCAGCCAAACGCCCAGCGCAGCCCCAAAGTATCCATTTGGGCATAAAGGGCCATATCAGCCAAGACCCAATTACACTCAAACCATCAGCCAAAGTTCCCAATGGTGGTACATAAGGGAGCGGGCCCGACCACTAATACCTTTTGAACGACTCTGCTTGCAGCCGGAGTGAAAAAGGTATTAGCGGTCGGGCCCGCGACCGATGGGACACGTACCCCCAATTAACTGTTCTTCATGACAATCGAATCCACAACATCGGCCACATTCTCGCAGCAGTCAGCGCAGTACTCCAGGAAGGCGTAGACATCACGCCAGGCGATGACCTCGAGCGGATCCTTGCCGTTGACATGCAGGTTGCGCATAGCGTTGATGTAGAGCTCGTCGGCCTCGGACTCGATGGTGTTGATCTGGATGACCAGCTCGCGCAGCGTCTTGGACTTGCGGTAGTTGGGCAGCTCGACCATCAGGTCCTTCATAGCGCGGCAGGCGTCGGTCACTTTGTGAGCGATGACGATGGCATCGGGGTGGATGCTCTGGATGTTGGTGAAGTAGACGCGCTGCACGACGCCCTCAATGCGGTCGAGCACGGTGTCGAGCGAGCAGCTCATCAGGTCTAGATCCTCGCGCTCAAGCGGGGTGATAAAGGCGGTGAGCAGGGCGTCTTCGAGCTCATGGTGCTTCTTGTCTGCCGCATGCTCAATCGCATGCATCTTCTCGAGCATGTCGTGAATCTTCGCGGGATCGAAGTTCTCGAAAATCTTGGTTAGCAGCTCGGCAGCCTGGACGGCAAGGTCGGCGCAGGCGACGTAGTTGTCAAAGTAGAACGAATCGGGTTTCTTTGCCATGAGTGGGTCCTTTCGAGGCGAAGGCGGGTGGGCGAGGTAATGCGGTCCGGGTGGACGTTCGGTTTGACTAGAGGAACATCATGAACAGCTTGGCCATGACAAAGCTGATGAGTCCGCAGGCGGGGAAGGTGAAGAACCAGGTGAACATCATGTCCTTGACCACGCCGAAGTTGATGGCCGAAAGGCGCTTGACGGCGCCGACGCCCATGATGGCGCAGGTCTTGATGTGGGTGGAGGACACAGGAATACCGGTAAGGGTGGCAAGCAGCAGATTCGCGGCGCCCGCGAGGTCGGCGGAGAAGCCCTGATATTTCTCGAGCTTGACCATGCTCTGGCCGACGGACTTGATGATGCGCTCGCCGCCCACACTGGTGCCGATGCCCATGGTTGCCGAGCACAGCAGCATAATCCAGATGGGGATGCCGGCATCGCCGACGCTCGTCTGGCCGCTGGCAAAGGCCACGCCTAAAAAGAGCACGCCGATGAACTTCTGTCCATCCTGCGCGCCGTGCATAAAGCTCATGGCCGCAGCACTCGCGATCTGAGCGTATTTAAAGAAGACGTTGGCGCGTCGCCTGTTGGCGGCGGCGAAAAGAATCGAGACGAGCTTGCACAGGACCCAGCCCATGACGAAGCCCAGTCCGATGGAGAGCGCCAGGCCGTAGATGACCTTCATCCACTCGTGGACGTTGACGCTGCTCGCACCGCCGAGGGCGATGGCGGCACCGGTCAGGCCGGCGATAAGGCTGTGGCTTTGCGAGGTGGGGATGCCAAAACGCGACGCTGTGGCGCCGTAGACGACGATGGAGAACAGCGCCGCGCAGAGGCACGCGAGCGCCATGGTGCTGTTTCCGCCAAAGTCGACGATATGTGAGATGGTGTTGGCGACGCTCGCGTTAAAGTGCGTCATGATGAGCACGCCCAAGAAGTTGAATGCGGCACTCATGAGAATGGCGGCGCGGGCGGGCATGCAACGTGTGGTGACGCAGGTCGCGATGGCGTTGGGTGCGTCGGTCCATCCATTGACGAAGATGGCGCCGAGCGCGAGGATCACGGTGACGGCAAGGACTGGGTTCGACACAAGTTGGCCGAGGAAGGTTGAGAACGTTACGTCCATATATGGGCTTTCTCGAAGTTTGCAGGCACGTTACAAAAACATGATAAATCGTATCACCTCCTGCTGGTTTCTTTACCGAGTTCTGATGGGAGAAGTGAATTTTTTGGCACTAACATTGAATATTAGCCCTGTTGACCGCGGGTGTTCTTTTTGCTAACGCGTCGTGCGGACGTGCGCCTGCGGTCCGACACGCCAAAACCACAGCCTGTTCGCTTTACAACATACAAACATGCGTTCGATAATAGGGGGCATGGAATATCGACAGACAGATGGCAAAACTCGACGCGTGCACAAGCAGTATGTGGACGTCGTGGCCCGCATCCTTGCGGGCGGGCAAGTCGTGCCGGTCACCGTCTGCTGGGTCGACGGCCGTTGTTTTACGATCGACGAAATTATCTCGACCACCGGGTTTGGCCTGACGGTTCACGGCGTTCGTACGGCAACCTATAAGGTACGTTTTGGCGGACATGCGACCGAGTTGTATCTGGAGGACCAGACGCGCGAGCGGGCGGATGGCTCGCAGGCGCACGTGATGCGTTGGTGGGTATGGGCGTTTGACCGTACGCTTGAGGGCGAGCGCCGCAGGTAAGAGCGCACGGCATTCGGGTACAATGGCAGGGATATTGTCGCCTACGGCGCCGTTATTTGTGGCGCTTTTTGAAAGGACGAAGTATATGAACGATATCCAGGGCTATCAGAACGGCCCCGTCGAGACCGGCGCAAGCCGCGCCAAGGAGATGTCGCCGCGCGCGTACAATCTCGCCATGTCTGCCCTGATCTTCTTGGGCTTTTGCGCCATGGGCGCCGGCGCCTACTTTACGAGCACCATGTCGTTTGCGCGCATGATGATGAGCGGTGCCGCCCTACCGCTGGTCTTTGGCTCGTTTATTTTGACCATCGTCGGCATGGTCATGATGTCGGCTGCTGCGGGCAAGCAGTCCGTGGGCCTGTCCCTTGTGGGCTACGTAATCTTTGCGAGTACCTTTGGCCTGACCGCGTCGTTTGGTCTCGCCAACTACGACCTGCCTACCATTAACACCGCCTTTATCGCCACGGCCGCCATCACCTTTGTCTTTGGTGCGCTGGGCGTGACCTTCCCCAAGTTTTTCCAGCGTGTGTATGGCATTGGTTTTGGCATCCTGCTTGCCACGATTCTGGTCGAGATCGTGCTGATGTTCATGGGCGTTTCGCAGTCCATCACCGACCTGATCGTGATCGTGGTGTTCGCCGGCTTTATTGGCTACGACACCTATGTTGCCACGACGGTGCCGCCCACGCTTCCCAATGCGGTGCTCATGGCATCCAACCTGTTCGTGGACATCATCAACGTGTTCCTGCGCATTCTGAACATCCTCGGCCGTCGCGATTAAAGCGCGGCATTGCGATGCTTCCTGCCGGACACGGTAAAACGATGCGAAAGGCGGTCCTTCGGGGCCGTCTTTTTTGTGCGCGGCGGGGTATCATGGATGAGAAAAGCCGATAGCGGCAGCGACAGGAAAGGTGGCCATGTATGGCAGACGTCGACAACAGGAACCGTAACCGCAGGTCCAACCGAGCGGGTCAGCCCAATCCCAAGCGCGAGGCGCGTGCGAAGGCCGCCGAGCGCCATGTGACGGCTGTGTCCGAGGCCTGCGCCAAGGACATCGAGCGTTCGCTTGCCGGCGTGCGCGAGTTCGATGGTATGCCTGCCGGTTTTGTCGCGGCGATGAGGGTCAAGGTCCAGAAGGCAGTGGCTGCTGAGGAGCAGGTTGCCGAGGAGTCTGAGGCCGCCGAGGTCGAGACCGCTGAGGTTGCGTCCGCCGAGACCGAGGCCGTGGCCGAGCCTGCGCCCGCAGAGGAGGCCGCGGAGACCGAGCCCGCGCCTGCCGCCGAGGAGCCCGCTCCGGTCCTGCCCGAGGTCACCGTGCTCGACGCCTCTGCCACGCAGGCCATTCTGGACAACGGCCGCGGCTATGCGCAGTTCTGCGACATGGCTGTGCTCGCCTTTGCCTCGTTCACCAATCCGGGCGGTGGCTACATCCAGGGCTATTTGGGCCAGGAGGCCACGCTGTGCGCTGATTCGTATCTGTACAACGTCCTCGATAAGCAGCGTAAATGGTACGGCGAGAACCGTCGCCGCAACATCAACTGTGAGCTGTACCGCAACCGTGCGCTGGTGGTGCCCGCGGTGCGCTTCGACCGCAACCATGTGCACGCCTATGCCGACGTAATCGTCGCCGCTGCACCCAACGCCAAGCGTGCTCGTCAGGAGTACCGCGTGAGCGAAGACGCCCTGTTGGATGCCCTGCGCGACCGTATCCGCTTTGTCCTTGCCATCTGCGATGAGCTGGGTCGCGAGAAGCTCGTGCTGGGTGCTTGGGGCTGCGACAATAACGGCTTTGATGCCGAGGCCGTGGCCGAGCTCTTCCGTAAGGAGCTCGCGTCGGGCGACTTTAAGGTCAAGCAGGTGTTCTTTGCCGTGCCTTCTACGCGCTGGGATGAGGACTTTGCCAAGTTCGAGCACGTATTGGCAAGCTTCCCCGAGCGTAACGAGGAGTCCTATGCTCAGGTTGCCGCTCGCGCCGCGGCCGCCCGTGCTGCCGAGCAGGCTCAGGCCGCTGCCGAGGACGACGAGGATGACGACGACTGGCGCAAGTACCTGTAATCGGTGCGCGTGATGTGACATGCCGAGCCGACGGGGGCTGCTACCGTCGGCTTTTTATTGAGTGGGGAGCTTACGATGAAAAACGTTCTGTGCTTTGGTGACAGCAACACCTATGGCTATGATCCGGCTGGCATGCGCGATGGCACCGCGGTGCGCTATGCGCAGGATGTGCGCTGGTGCGGCGTGGCGCAGCGTGACCTGGGCGAGGGCTGGCATGTGATTGAGGAGGGACTCAACGGCCGCACGACGGTGCGCGACGATATGTGCCATCTGGACACCAACCTCAACGGCATTCGCGCGCTTCCGATGTTGCTCGAGGCCCATAAGCCGCTGGACGCCATTGTGATCATGCTGGGCACCAACGACTGTAAGACGGTCTTTAACGTGACAGCTTCCGATATCGCTCGTGGCGCCATGGCGCTGATTCGCGCCGTCCGCGCGTTTCCGTGGACCGACGCCGCGCCTTGTCCGCGCATTCTGCTGATGGCTCCTATCAAGATTAAGCCGCAAATCGCCGATGTATATATGACCGACTTTGACGAGCATTCCGCAGAAGCTTCGGAGCATTTTGGCGAGTACTATGCGCACGTGGCCGAGCAATTTGGCTGCGACTTTTTGAATGCCGCCGAGTTTGCCGAGCCGGGCGATATCGACTATCTGCATATGATGCCCGAAAGCCATGAGAGCCTGGGACATGCCGTGGCAGCCAAGCTCCAAGAGATGCTCGGTGAGTAGCGCGACCCCAATTCACCGCAAAGGGGACAGGCGCCTTTGCGGTGGTTTTGCCCGGGTAAACGAACGGATTGGCTGCCATATGGGCATGGACGAGCTCATCGACCTCTTTGCCGAGGGCGATGAGCTCGTCTCCAATACCGCTTTTGAGGATTTGGATCTTGCCTATGACGTGGCGAACGGCGCGACCTTCGATGGCGTTGTGTTCCGATCTTGCGAGTTCGATGGTGTTGACTGGAGCGGTTCGACGTTTCGCGACGTCGTGTTTCGCGGTTGCCGCTTTATCCGCTGCAATATGGAAGGTTGCTGGCTCAACCGCTGCGACTATGTCGATTGCTCGGCGCCGGGACTCAACTTGCTCAAGGCGCGTCTGTCGAGCGTTTCGTTTGTATCGTGCGATCTGAGCTATGCGAACTTTTCGGAGGGACGCATCGGTCCCATGACGGCGCGCGATACGCGTTTGACCGAGGCTGCACTCCAGGGGGCATAGCTGGGTCAGATACGCCTGGATGGCTGCGACCTGACGCGAATCGATGTGTTCAAGACGCCGCTTTCCGGCGTGGATGTATCGTGTTGTACGTTCGCGGCTCCTGTCGTCTCGGGCGACTACCATGAGCTGCGTGGCCTGACGGTTAATGCCGAGCAGGCGTTGGCACTCTCGGGCCTGCTCGGCATCCAGCTCGCCGACGAATAGGCGCCCCGGTCCTTTGCTCGACCGCTATCTAAAATCAAATCTAACGGTTTAGATAACGGGTGATACCGCACCTACCCCAAGCTGCGGTAAGTCG
>CAVCHM010000052.1:0-14636 GCA_963602135.1 bacterium
CAACGTATAAGACGTTATAATGACCATAACGAAAAGGAGGAGGCAAGATGAATCAGATCATTCTCGCATCTCATGGCGGCCTGGCCGCAGGCGCCAAAGACACGCTCGAGATGGTTCTCGGCGACGTGTCGAACGTCCACGTCGTGTCGCTTGCTCGTGACGACAAGGAGCCCATCACCAATAAGGTGGACGCCATGATCGCCACGTTCAACGCGGACGACACCGTCTATGTGCTGACCGATATGCTCGGCAGCTCGGTCAACAACAACATGGTCGAGCTTTCCAAGAACGGCACGAAGTTCACGGTTGTCAGCGGTTTCAACATCCCGCTAGCGCTCACGCTCGCTATGAGCCCCGTCCCCGTCAAGGGCGCCGAGCTCGCGGCCCTCATCAACGAGGCCCGCACCGGTCTGACCAACCCCAACGCACCGGTCGAGGCCGCCGCGGCTCCCGCCAAGAAGGCCAAGGCGTCCCGTCACAGCTCCGGTCCCGCCAAGATCGTCCTCGCACGTCTTGACTACCGTCTGCTGCACGGCCAGGTCGTCTTTACCTGGACCACCAAGGTCCAGGCCGAGCGCATCATCGTCGTCGACAACGCTGCCGCCAACGATGACATCAAGAAGGGCGCTCTTAAGCTGGCCAAGCCCCAGGGCGTGCGTCTGAACGTCTTCACCGTCGAGCGTGCTCTCGCCAAGATGGACAAGCTCAACACCCTCGGCGAGCGCGTCATGTTCGTCTTTGGCAACACGGCCGAGATGCTGCAGTTCTGCCAGGGCTACAAGCTCGACGCCATCAACCTGGGCGCCACCGCCAACCACGACGGTGCCGATCAGGTCGGCGGCAAGGACAGCTCCGTCTTCCTCGACGCCACCCAGAAGGCCGACGTCAACCAGCTGCTCGACATGGGCATTAAGCTCTATGTCCAGCAGACCCCTACGTATCAGAGCGTCGACATCGACGCCAAGCTGTAATCAACCAGGCTTTTGCCTGACTGAAAGGAGAAGGGTATGAATACGTTCATCAGTGCGGTGCTCGTCGGCCTCGTCGGCGTGTTCTGCATGTGGGACTCCCGCCTGCTCGGTCGTCTTAACTTCGAGCAGCCCCTCGTTGGCGCTACGCTCGTCGGTCTGCTGCTGGGCGATGTGCCCACCGGCCTTGCCGTCGGTGCCGCCGTCGAGCTCGTGTCCATGGGCCTGGTGCAGGTCGGCGCCGCCGTTCCGCCCGATATGGTCCTGGGCGGCATCGTGGCCGCTGCCTTTGCGTGCCTGACCGATGCTTCCGCCGAGACCGCCATGACGATCGCCATCCCGGTCGCCGTCCTGGGTCAGCTCCTCGGCATCGTGTTCCGTTCCATCATCGCCGCCCTCACCCATGTGGCAGATAACGCGATCGATAACGGTAACTTCAAGACCGCCTACCGTATGCACATCTGCGCCGGCTCCGGTCTGTACGCCATCATGTACTTCCTGCCGATCTTCCTCGCCGTCTTTGTTGGCACCGACCTGGTTCAGGCCATCGTCAACATGGTTCCCGAGTGGCTGTCCACTGGTCTTAACGTTTCGACCAAGATCATGACCGCCTACGGTCTTGCCCTGCTGCTCACCATGATGATCAAGAAGGGTATGACTCCGTTCCTGTTCATCGGCTTCCTGCTCGCCGCCTACCTCAACCTGTCCGTCATCGCGGTCGCTCTGATCGGTGTGTGCCTGGCTATCGTCTTCATGGGCTTCAAGTTCAACGGTTCCCATGCAGCCGCCGGTGTCGATTCCGACTACGATCCGCTCGAAGACGACGAAGACTAAGGAGGAACACACTATGGCAACCGCAACCAAGGACGAGTCCCTGAACAAGAAGGTCAGCCAGTTCTTCTGGCGCTCCTGGGCCATCCAGGCCTCTTGGAACTACGAGCGTCAGATGAACATGGGCTTCCTCTACGGCATGGTTCCCACGCTCGATCGCCTCTATCCGGATGAGTCCGACCCCAAGCAGCTCGCTGCTAAGAAAGAGGCTTACCACCGTCACATGGCGTTCTACAACTGCACCCCGCAGACGAGCGCTTTCGTCCTGGGCCTCGCCGCCTCCATGGAGGAGGAGTACGCCAGGGATCCCGAGAACTTCGATCCCGATTCGATCAACGCGGTCAAGACCTCCCTCATGGGTCCGCTTTCCGGCATCGGTGACTCCTTCTTCCAGGGCACCATCCGCGTTATCGCCTTTGGCCTGGGCGTTCAGCTGGCTCAGCAGGGCTCCATCATGGGCCCGATCCTGGCCATGCTCATCTCCATCGTCCCCTCTGTGCTGATCACTTGGTTCGCAGCCAAGATGGGCTATCAGGGCGGCCACGAGTACCTGAGCAAGCTTCAGGGCGGCGACCTCATGGAGAAGCTCATGTATGTCTGCGGCATCGTGGGTCTTATGTCCGTGGGCGGCATGATCGCCACGCTGATCGGCGCCACCACCCCGCTGCAGTTCGCTGAGGGCACCGTCGTGATCCAGGACATCCTGGACGGCATGATGCCCCAGATGATTTCCCTTGGCCTCACCGGCCTTATGTACTGGCTCATCAAGAAGAACGTCAACACCGGTTGGCTTCTCGTGATCGCCATTGTGGGCGGCATCGCCCTCTCCGCGGCAGGCATCCTGGCCTAGTCGCGACCAAGCGCCTAACCGCTTTCCCCCGGGGGCCTGCCTGGCATCCCATACCCCAGGCAGGCTTCCATCCCTATGCGTGACAATGGGACAGTCCCTTTGTCGCATCCTCAACGGGCCGGCGACTCGGTCCAAACCACGGTAACCCTGCGAGCGCCCGGCAATGTGACGCCGCAAAAATCGAAAGGAATGTGTCAGATGTACGAGATCGACCTTAACCTCCCTAAGCAGATCGTCGCTGACGTCCTGTCCAACCACGAGATCCACAGCGTCGCCTTCGTCGGCTGCGGTGCTTCCATGTCCGACCTGTACCCCGCCAAGTACTTCCTGGCCAACAACACGGACAAGCTGAACGTTCAGATCTTCACCGCTAACGAGTTCAACTATGACACGCCTTCTTGGGTCAACGAGCACACCTTCGTGATCACCTGCTCCCTCGGTGGCTCCACGCCCGAGACCGTCGAGGCCAACAAGACCGCCAAGAAGCACAACTGCCCGGTCGTCTCCCTCACCAACAAGGCTGGCTCCGCTCTGACCGTCGACGCTGACTACGTCATCGTTCACGGCTTCCACGCCAACTTCGCTGCCAAGTGCGAGAAGCCCGGCTACGCCATCGCTCTTGCTGTCGAGATCCTTCAGCAGACCGAGGGCTATGACCACTACGAGGACATGATCACCGGCCTCACCAACGTCTTCGAGCTCTGCGAGAACGCCGCTCAGCACTGCAAGAAGCTCGCCAAGAAGTTCGCCGAGGACTTCAAGGACGACAAGATGATCTACTTCATGGCTTCCGGTGCCTCCGAGAAGATGGCTTATTCTCACGCCGCCTTCCTGTTCACCGAGATGCAGTGGATCGACGCCGCCGCCTACAACACCGGCGAGTACTTCCACGGCCCGTTCGAGGTTTCCACCGAGGGTAAGCCCTACGTCTTCTTCATGTCCGATGGCGCTACCCGTCCGATGGACGCCCGCGCCCTCACCTTCCTTGAGCGCATGGGCGCCAAGGTCGCTCTGATCGACTCCAAGGATTACGGCCTGGCTGACGCCGTGCCCGCGAGCGTCGTCACCTACTTCAACCCGCTGCTGCACCTCGCCGTTATGCGCGAGTACGGCAACCAGATCGCCGAGGCCCGCCAGCACCCGCTGACCATGCGTCGCTACATGTGGAAGCTTTCCTACTAATCACAAGTAAGTAGACCTTACGGGTTGATTGAGAGGGGATGGGGTTTGTGCCCCGTCCCCTTTTTGCTTTGGGGGCGTGTCTGTCGCGCCGCAAAACCCCAGATAAAACCTACCAAAATAAACCTGTCCCTTTTTGGCAGGTGGGAGGAGATGCGTATGATCAAAGCGGTGCTGTTTGATATGGACGGCGTGCTGGTCGATACCGAGTGGTTCTACAACCGTCGTCGCGTGGCGTTTATGGAAGAGAAAGGGTTCCACTTTGACGAGATCCCCGATCTTTCGGGGTCTAACGAGCCTGCCATTTGGGAGGCGCTGGTGCCCGACGATGTTGAGCTGCGCGAGCGTCTGCGCGTGGAGTACAAGCAGGTCTACAGCCCGGACCATCCCGTTCCGTATGCCGAGCTGCTCAACGAGCAGACGGAGCCGGTGATGCGTGAGCTGCACGAGCGCGGCGTGATGTGCGCCATCGCGAGCTCGTCCTATCGCGAGCTGATCGACGAGCTGGTGGAGATCGCCGGTATCGCCGACGTGCTGGACTACACCATCAGCGGTCACGAGTGCAGTGCGTTTAAGCCCGACCCCGAGATCTACCTGCGTGCCATGGAGGCGCTGGGGGTGGAGTCTGCCGAGTGCCTGGTTATCGAGGATTCGCCTTTGGGGATCGAGGCTGGCAAGCGCTCCGGCGCCCGAGTCCTGGCGCTGCGTCCGCACGAGGGCGTCAACCTCGATCAATCGCGAGCCGATGCCGTTATCGATAATCTGACCGACATTTTGGCCGCTTTGTAGTGTCAATCCGCCGCGAGAAGCACGGGTACAAACGTTTTTTGCGGTGGATTGGCTCAATTTGGTTTCGATTTTGGTTCGTTTGGCTTCGATTCGGGCTAAGTGAGTAGACTTTTTGGCGCTGGCCGAGCACAATGCATATCTTCCTTTGTAAAACCGCAGGTCACAGGGGTGGCGGTTTTGGGTGTGCTCGGCAGATCGTAAAAAGTCTACTCACTTGTAATTTGGGCCTTTGGTCGTGGGGGTTGCTGGTCCCGCTTTGGTTGTCGAGGGAGGGTGAATTGAAGCGCCCCCGTACGCTCCATGCTACAATCGCGGGCATGCCCCACAACCACATCTGCCTTCGAAAGGAGCCTACGTGGCGAACGCCATCGATCAGCTCACGGACCGCGTGCTCATGCTCGGCCGTCTCACCATCGTCCGCCGCGCCATTACTGCAGTGGCGGTCACAATTTCCGCCGTTCTCCAGACATTTCTGATCCAGGCATTCATTCAGCCCGCCGACCTGCTTCCGAGCGGCCTCACCGGCGTTGCGGTCCTGCTCGATCGCGTTACCTCGCTCGGCGGCGTTCACATCGACATCTCGCTCGGTATGCTCGCGCTCAACATCCCCGTGGCGCTCCTATGTTGGAGTGGCATTAGCAAGCGCTTCGTCATCTTCTCGATGATGCAGGTCGTGCTCTCGTCGCTGTTCCTCAACGTCTTTCACTTCGCGCCGTTTTTAGGCGACAAGATCATGCTCATCATTTTTGGCGGCGTAGTCTCGGGTCTGGGCGCTGCCATCGCGCTTAAGTCCGGCGCATCCACCGGCGGCACCGACTTTATCGCGCTGTGGGTCTCCAACCACACGGGCAAGACCATCTGGGGCGTCATCTTTGGTTTCAACTGCTTTATCCTGGCGATCTTTGGTTTTATGTTTGGCTGGGACAAGGCGGCGTATTCCATCGTGTTCCAGTTTATTTCGACCAAGACCATCGACAGTTTCTATCGTCGCTACGACCGCGTGACGCTGCAGATCACGACGCGCAAGGCAGACGAGGTCATGACCGCCTATGTTGACCATTTTCAGCATGGCATTAGCTGCGCCGAGGTCATTGGCGGATACAGCCGCGAGAAGATGTACCTGCTGCACGCCGTTGTATCGACCTACGAGAGCCAGGACATTATCAAGCTGGTGTGCGACATTGATCCCGGCGCCGTGATCAACGTGTTCCACACGCTCAACTTTGTGGGCGGCTGGTGGGGAGGTCATGTCGACGAGCCCATGCCCACGGC
The DNA here is from genome assembly GCA_963602135.1 of bacterium. Taxonomy (GTDB): domain Bacteria; phylum Actinomycetota; class Coriobacteriia; order Coriobacteriales; family Coriobacteriaceae; genus Collinsella. The sequence continues at coordinate 5,890 of CAVCHM010000052.1, forward strand.
CGTTCCCGATCCCGACAAGCCCGCACGCATGGCCAGCAGGCAGGCGCGCCTCAGCGAGCAGGACAGCCTGCAGCAGGACGACGGCAAGTAGGGTTTTGGCATTTTACCGGCCCGGCGCAACCCTTCCGTATGAGCCCCACGAAAGCCCCGTTGCTTTCGAGGGACTTTCGTTTGCCCAGATAAAACCTGCCAAAATGAAGCTGTCGCTTTTTGGTAGGGAGGGTGTATCGTTTTATCAATATGAGGTAACATGAAACTAGACGTTATATACGTATTAGTTATTTCAATATTTCGATAAGAGTGATTAGATATGCCTACGCCCAAAAATGCACCGCTTTACCAGCAGATTTATGACGAAATCAAGGACGCGATCGAGAAAGGTGTTTATGCACCCAAGGAGCGTATTCCGTCCGAGCTTGAGCTAGCCGAGCAGTACGACGTGAGCCGCATTACGGTGCGCCGCGCCGTCGAGGAGCTGTGCTCCGATGGCTACCTGGTTAAGCAGCAGGGCCGTGGCACCTTTGTCTCCACGCCGCACATCAACCGCCAGTTCCACGCTTCGACGCTGCAGACGTTTACCGCGCTGTGTGCCGATAATGACATGAAGGCGGGCGCGCATGTGGTCGATCGCCAGATTGTGCCGGCACGTCAAAACGAGATGGAGTTCTTTGGCCTGCAGAAGGACGCGCTGCTGCTGCACATCAAGCGCGTGCGTACGGCCGACGGCGAGCCCATTTTTGAGGAGAACATCTTTGTGCCGTTTGACGCCTACCGTGAGCTGTTGACGGCCGATCTTGAGGACAAGTCGATTTTTGCCGAGGTCGAGCGTGTTGGCGGAACGCCGATTGTCTCGGTTGGCTACCGCACGGTCGAGGCCGTTCGTGCCAATACCGAGCAGGCGGCCGAGTTGGGCATTGCTCCGCACGATCCACTGCTCAACCTGCGTGCCGGCTTTATCGGCCCCAATGGCGAGCCGGTCCTGATGGGTAAGCAGTACTACGTGGGATCGCGCTACGTTATGGTCATGTAAGTTACGCGGTTTTACCAAACCGCGTAACGGCTCGACGCTGCAAACGCCCCTAAGCGGCAATCTGACGTTCAATCGTCGGTCGCGTACCGAAGTACGCTTCCCTTCTCTTTCACGTCACCTTGCTCACTTAGGGGCGTTTTCGCTGACTTATGCTCAACCAGCGACGTTTCCGCGCTTGTCAAGATAGTCGTTGGGGGCGTTCTTAAATGGCTAGTCATTCAAGAACGTCCCCAATGACTACCCGCAGAATGAGCGTGGCTGATAGCCGTGCGGCACCGGTCCGCGTGGCGGCGTATAATCGGCGGCAGATGATTCTGACGTTAGGAAACCATGACCGATAGCATGCAGCAGATGGCGCTTGACACGCTCGGCGCCTATTTTGGCTACACCTCGTTTCGCCCGGGGCAGGACCGCATGGTGGATGCGATTCTTGCCGGCCGCGATGCGCTCGGCGTTATGCCCACAGGCGCCGGCAAGTCCATTTGCTACCAGGTGCCCGCGCTCATGCTGCCTGGTATCACCTTTGTGGTGAGCCCGTTGCTGTCGCTTATGGAGGACCAGACCCGCGCGTTGCTCGCGGCGGGTGCGCGACCCAGCTATCTCAACTCCAGTCTTACTCCGGCCCAGCAAAACACCGTGCTCAAGCGGGCGCGCGGGGGCCGCTATCAGCTTATGTATGTGGCGCCCGAGCGCCTGCTCGAGCCGCGCTTTCTGGCCTTTGCGCAGGAAGCTGCGGCCGAGGGCGGCATTGGCGTGCCGCTCGTGGCCATTGACGAGGCCCACTGCGTGAGCCAGTGGGGCCAGGATTTCCGTCCCGCTTACCTGCAGATTCGCGAGTTTATCGATTCGCTGCCGCGGCGCCCCATCGTGGCGGCCTTTACCGCCACGGCGACCGAGCGTGTACGCGCCGATATCCAGCAAATGCTCGGCCTGCAAAACCCGGCGACCGTGGTGACGGGCTTCGATCGCAAGAACCTCTACTTTGGTTGCGAAGAGATGGGCGACAAGGCCAAGACCGCGTGGGTGCGCGACTACGTGATCGCGCATTCGAGCGAGAGCGGCATCGTGTATTGCTCGACCCGCAAGACGGTCGACGCGCTGGCCGCGGAGCTTGCCGAGGCACTGGGCCCCAGCGGCATTCGCGTGGGCCGCTACCATGCCGGCATGGGCAACGACGCCCGCCGCCAGAGTCAGCGTGCCTTTATCGACGACGACATCCAGGTGATGGTTGCTACCAACGCCTTTGGCATGGGCATCGACAAGCCCAACGTGCGCTATGTGATCCACAACAATGTGCCCGAGAGCATCGAGGCATACTACCAAGAGGCGGGCCGCGCTGGCCGCGATGGCGATCCGGCCAGCTGCCATCTGCTGTGGAACGGTAACGATTTTCGCATGCGCCGCTTTCTGATCGATCGCGGCGATGCTGCCGACGAGGCGCTCGATGACGAGCAGCGCGCGTGGGCGCTCCAGAACCGTTATCGTCTGCTCAGCCAGATGGAGGGCTACTGCAATACCACCGGCTGCCTGCGCGAATACATGCTGCGCTACTTTGGCGACGAGGCCGCGGCCGAGCATGCGGCAGCCGTCGCGGGCGGCACGGCAGACGACGCCGAGGGCTGCGGCAACTGCAGCAACTGTCTCACGCAGTTCGAGGTCGAGGACGTCACCGATATGGCCCGCGCCGCTGTGCGCTATGTGGCCACGCGTCCCATGCGCTTTGGCAAGTCGCTGATCGCCGATGTGCTCCACGGCGGCAACACCGAGCGCATTCGCCAGATGCATCTGGACGAGGACCGCGGCTACGGTGAGCTGTCGAGCGAATCGGTCGGGCGCATCAAGGACATCATCGGCCAGCTGTGCGGTCGCGGCTACCTGGCCACCTCGCAGGGGCAGTACCCGGTCGTGGGACTGGGTCCGCGTGCCGGCGAGGTCGAGGACGAGGCGTTCGCCTTTACCGTTAAGCGTCGCGCGTCCAAGCGCAAGGCCTCGGCCCGCGCACGCCGCGCCGTCGATTTGCTGCGCGAGGAGGCCGAGCTGGATCAACGCCCGCGCGTGGGCGACGATGCCGAGCTGTTCGAGCGCCTGCGTGCCCTCCGCAAGGAGATCTCGACGGAGCTGGAGATGGCGCCGTACATGGTCTTCTCCGACAAGGCCCTGCGCGGCCTGTGCCGTCTGCGCCCTCAGACACGCGACGAGCTGATCCAGGTCAACGGTATCGGCGAGAAAAAGGCCGACGCCTTTGGCGAGCAGTTTATGGCGGCGATTGTAGAATTTGAGTCCGAGCATGCGCGGGATGGAGCGTAACGATGGCATTCGACGATAAAACCGACCGCACTGACGTGTCCGCCGTGCCGCTGTACCAGCAGGTCATGGACGACCTAAAGGGCGAGATCGCGCGCGGTGTGTACCCTGCCGGCTCGCGCATTCCTTCCGAGATGGAGCTCGCGAAGTCCTATGGCGTGGGACGCGTCACCGTGCGCCGTGCCATCGAGGAGCTGTCGCGTGCGGGGTATCTCAACCGCCAACAGGGGAGGGGCACCTTTGTGTGTGCGCCCAAGCTCAAGCGCAAGATTCGCCAGAAGGGTGACGTCCAGAGCTTTACTGAGGGTTGTGCTGCCAACGACATGGTGCCGGGTGCGCGTTTGGTGTCGCGCACGGTGGTCGCGGCGACGCGCGAGGATGCGGCGTTCTTTGGCGTGGAGCCCGGCTGCGAGCTTATCGTAGTCGAGCGCGTGCGCACGGCCGACGGCATCCCCGTCATGCTCGAGAACAACGCCTTTGTGCTCGCCGACCATCCCTACCTGCAGACGCTGGCTGGTGAGGACCTCACCGATAACTCGATCTTTGCGCTCGTCGCCGCGCATTCGGGTCGCGCGCCGCTCAAGTCCGACCCCTGCACCGTGGAGATTGCGCTTGCCGATGCTCAGGCGGCCCCGCTGCTGGAGGTGCCGGTCGGCGAGCCGCTCTTCTATATGGAGGCATACTTTACCGATGAGGACGAGCGGCCCTTGCTGCTCGGACGCCAAAAGATCGTGGGCTCGCGCTACGTCTTCGACATCTAACGTCCACAGATAGAACAACATAGAACAACTTTGGTGAAATGACTTCACGGGCGTTGCCGTGCGTGTTATAAATAGGACAACATAGAACGACAGCAGGTACGAGCTGCCGTCGCTCAAAGCCGCCCCACAAGGAGGAACATCAGGATGAACGCACATGATCTGGTTCAGGAAATCATCGAGCGCAAGGGCAAGATCGAGAACGTCTTTTGGATCGCCTGCGGCGGTTCGATGATCGACCTGATGCCGGCCAACGAGCTGCTCAAGCGCGAGGCAACCACGTTTACCTCGACGGTCTACACGGCACGCGAGTTTTGCCTGATGGCCCCCAAGAGTCTTGGCGAGAAGTCACTCGTCATCGCCTGCAGTCACAGCGGCAACACGCAGGAGGTCGTCGACGGCTGCGAGATGGCTCTGGCAGCCGGTGCCGAGGTCGTTGCCCTCACCGACTGCGAGGGCTCCAAGATCGATAACGGCAAGTGGACCACCTGGGTCTATCCGTGGGGCGAAGGCGTGCCGCAGGCCGAGGTGCCTCAGGGTATCGGCGCTCTGATCGCCGCCGAGCTGCTCGACCAGCAGGAAGGCTACGAGGCACTCGCCGACATGTACGAGGGCCTCAAGCAGATGGATGCGCTGCTGCCCGTCGCTCGCGAGAAGGTCAACGCCGAGCTGGGCGCCCGCTTTGCCGAGCTCTGCCAGCAGCACAAGTTCTTCTATATCCTGGGCTCCGGACCCAACTTTAGCCAGACCTACGCCATGGCCATCTGTTCGCTCATGGAGATGCAGTGGCAGCACTGCTGCTACATCCACTCCGGCGAGTACTTCCACGGCCCGTTCGAGGCCACCGAGCCCGGTGTGTTCTACTTTGTGCAGCTTGGCGCGGGCGAGTGCCGCCCCATGGAGGAGCGCGCTCTTGCGTTCCTCAACACGCACACCGATACAGTCATGGTGCTCGATGCGCTCGAGTACGGTGTGGACGAAGTGCCTGCCAGCGTGCGTTCGTATCTGGAGCCGATCTTCTTCTACAACATGAGCTGCGAGCTGCGCGCCGCCCGCGGCAAGGTCTTCGACCACAGCCCCGAGGTTCGTCGCTACATGGGCGTCGAGCAATACTAGGTACCGCGAATTATCTTTTTTGACGGGGTCTGCGCTGCGCGAGGGCCCCGTTTTGCGTTGTGGCGGCCGGATTCGTGTCTGCGCGAAAACGAAGGTGAATACTTTTCCGCGAAGTGAACGACCTATTTTGGACCCCCGAAGCATCCACACTTTTTGACGGCAAAACTGCAGGAAAAACTCGGCGAAACCGCAGGAAACGGCGTCTAAAAAGTGCCGATGCTTCGGGGGCTCGTTTTTACTCGTTCACTTCGCGGAAAAGTATTCACCTTCGATTCGCAAGGGCACTGCGTGAGTCAAAAAAGCGGGCCGCGCCGGGGATTTCCGGCGCGGCCCGCTTGGTATCGCGCTTAGATTCGCGAGATTGCGGCAGCCAGCGGCCTACTTTGCGTCGTAGGCCTCGGCGTCCCACCAGTCGAGCTGGGCGATGTTGTCGCGGATGTGCTGGCAGCTCTTGTGGAAGCCCTCGAGCTCATACTCGGACAGGTCGAGCGTGTAGACCTCTTCGACGCCCTCGGCGCCGATCACGCACGGCAGGGAGGTAAAGATGCCCTCCTCGTCATACTGGCCGGTCATGAGCGTGGAGGCGGAAAGCACGGCGTGCTCGTTGTGCAGCACGGCAGCGCAGACGCGCGCGGCGGAGTTGGCGACGGCGTACTCGGTGCACTGCTTGCCCTGGTAGGTCACATAGCCGCCCTTGCGCGCGAGCTCCTCGACCTCCATGTGGTCAAAGGCGTACTTGTCGGGGTTCTCGGCCTGAAGCTCGTTGAGGCTCTTGCCGGCGATGGTCGCGGCCTTAAAGGCAGCCAGTTGGCTAAAGCCGTGCTCGCCGATCATGTAGGCGTCGATGGACTTGGGGCTCACGCCGACCTTCTTGGAGATCTCGGTGCGCAGGCGGGCGGAATCCAGGCCGCAGCCCGAGCCGATGATCTTCTTGGGATCGTAGCCGGTCAGGTGCCACAGCTCGGTGCACACGACGTCGCAGGGGTTGGAGATGCTTACGAAGATGCCGTCAAAGCCGGCGTCGACGATGCGCTTGGCAAAGGTGCGGGCGGCGTCGGTGGTAAAGAACAGCTCGCCGTCGCGGTTGCCGGCGGCCAGCGCGACCTTGCCGGCGGCGTTGACGATGACGTCGCAGCAGGCCAGCTCCTCGTAGTGGTCGTAGCAGTTGACGATCTTGGTGTTATACGGGACAAACGAAAGGGAGTCGCGCAGGTCCTGGACCTCGGACGTCACCTTGGCCTCGTTGATATCGCACAGGTACAGCTCGTCGGCAATGCCCTGCATGAGCAGGCTGTTGGCGACATGTGCTCCTACGTGGCCCTGGCCGACCACACCGATCTTACGCGTCTGGTACATATATGTATCCTTTCGGCCGAGTTTTTCGCGTCGAACCATTGTAGCGTCCAGCTGCCACTTTGCTAGACTAAAGCGCCGTAGATTTTTGGGACATGCCTTAATCTCTACTTTTGGAGTGTTTTGGGCCGCTGACGGCATCGCTGGTCGATGTGCTCGCGCGGATGGGGCCGCTCGTTGTACCATAGCTGCAACTGACTCGTAAGGAGCATCCATGCCCATTCGTATTCCCGACGCCCTTCCTGCCGCAGCGCAGCTCGAGAGCGAGAACATCTTTGTCATGACCGAGTACCGCGCGCTGCACCAGGACATCCGCCCGCTGCGCGTGCTCATCCTCAACCTCATGCCCACCAAGATCGCCACCGAGACGCAAATCATGCGCAAGCTCTCCAACACGCCGCTGCAGGTGGAGGTGGACCTGCTGCGCACCAAGACGCACGAGGCCACGCACGTAAGCGCCGGCCACCTGGAGACGTTCTACCGCACGTTCGACGACATCCGCGACATCCACTACGACGGCCTGATTATCACGGGCGCGCCGGTGGAACAGATGCCGTTCGAGGAGGTCGACTACTGGCCCGAACTCTGCCAGATCATGGACTGGTCCACCACGCACGTGCACTCTACGCTGCACATTTGTTGGGGCGCACAGGCCGGCCTGTACCATCATTACGGTATCCAGAAGCACGACCTGCCGACAAAGGCGAGCGGCGTGTTCGAGCATTATCTGGTGAAGCCGCAAAGCCCGCTGGTTCGCGGCTTTGACGACCGTTTCTATGCCGTGCATTCGCGCAACACCGATGTGCGCCGCGAGGACGTGGAGGCCGAGCCGCAGCTTGAGGTCGTGGCCGTGTCTGACGAGGTGGGCCTGTACATCGTCAAGTCGACCGACAGCCGCCGCTTCTTTGTCTTTGGCCATCCCGAGTACGATACCGACACGCTGCGTCTGGAGTACGAGCGCGACGTGAAGCGCGGCCTCAACCCTCAAGTGCCGGCGCATTACTTCCCAGGTGACGACCCCTCGGCCGAGCCGCGCAACGTCTGGCGCAGCCAGGCTCAGTTGCTCTACACCAACTGGCTCAACTACTACGTCTACCAGACCACGCCCTACGACCTGGCTCGCGCCGGCGAGGAGCACTAGGCTGTCGGGAAGGACGCTGGCATTTAGGCGCTGACGATGTTGGGCAGCGGCAGATCGTGGGCGTCGGTGGGAACGTGGTCGACGCGCTGCTCGTCAAAGGCGATGCCGATGATTTGGCATGTGGGCGAGAGTATGGGCAGGTAGCGGTCGTAGCAGCCGCCGCCGTAGCCCAGGCGCGCGCCGGCGCGGTCGAAAGCCACGAGCGGCACGACAACCATGTCGAGAGCCTTGGCAGGCACGATGGGGAAGCGGTCGCTGTCGACGTCCGTGGCTGCGAAGGCCCGCGTAGGGTGGGCGATAAACGGGGCCGCGGGTGCGTCGCCGGCGGCGGCCGTTCTCATGCACATACGCTGGCCGCAGGCAGCAGCTTCGGTTGCCGAGAGCATGCACGGATAGGCTACGCGCCAGCCACACGCGACGGCCGCGGCGGCAAACGCGGCGGGATTGACTTCGGAACCCATCGCGGCATAGACGGCAACGGTGTGCGGCGCCGCGGCATCCAAGCGGCCCAACAGCTCAACAAGCCGCGCACAGATAGCGGCAGACTTCGCCGCCCGCAAGTCCAAATCAAGAGCATCACGCCGAGCAATCACCGCCCGCCGCAACTCGGCCTTGTCCATCCCGGCTTCCTCTCCCAAACCTACCAAAAAGGGACAGGTTTATTTTGGCAGGTTTTATCTGGGCAAATGTCGAAACCACCACAAAGGTGCCTGTGAACTGCCTCCCATTTCTTGGACATCGGGAAATGGGAGGTTTTCCATGAGTATAGACCTCAGGGTGAAGCACGACCTGGAGTCCAGGAGGCGGGCCGTCGAGCTCTTCGACGCCGGCGTCGGCTGCAAACCGGCGGCCGAGGCCCTGTCCGTCCCCCGCGAGACCGTGAGAGAATGGCAGTGGGTATACCGGGCGTTCGGAAGCGAGGCGCTGCTGTCCATGGGCGGGAAACAATCCAGGTACACATTCGAGCAGAGGGTCGCCGCGGCATCGGCCTGTTAGCGCTAATCTAAAATTAACCACTTTCGCAAACGCATCTCGCCGAATGCGC
>CAVCHM010000053.1:0-13986 GCA_963602135.1 bacterium
TCGCCACGCGCGTAAGCTACGGCGAGGCCCTCGTCGAGCTCGCCAACGAGCACGATGACTTTGTGGTCCTCGACGCCGACCTGGCCGCCGCCACGCAGACCGGCAAGTTCAAGGCAGCCTGCCCCGACCGCTTCTTCGATGTGGGCATCGCCGAGAGCAACCTGATGGGTGTTGCCGCCGGTATCGCAACCACCGGTCGCGTTGCCTTTGCGAGCAGTTTTGCCATGTTCGCCGCCGGCCGCGCCTTTGAGCAGGTCCGCAACTCCATCGGCTATCCGCACCTTAACGTTAAGATCGGTGCCACGCACGCCGGTATCTCGGTGGGCGAGGATGGCGCCACGCACCAGTGCTGCGAGGATATCGCCCTGATGCGCGTCATCCCCGGCATGACCGTGATTGTTCCCGCCGACGATGTCGAGGCCCGCGCCGTGACGCGCGCCGCCTACGAGTGCGACGGCCCCGTGTATATGCGCTTCGCCCGTCTAGCCTCGCCGGTTATCAACGACCCCGAGACCTACAAGTTCGAGGTAGGCAAGGGTATCGTCATGCGCGAAGGCGCCGACGTCACCATCATCGCCTGTGGCCTGATGGTCGGTGAGGCGCTCGAGGCCGCTGAGCAGCTTGCTGCCGAGGGCATCGATGCCGAGGTCATCAACATGCACACCATCAAGCCCATCGATGCCGACCTGATCGTCAAGAGCGCCACCAAGACCGGTCGCGTCGTGACCGTCGAGGAGCACTCTGTGATCGGTGGCCTGGGCAGCGCCGTCGCCGACGTCCTGTGCGAACAGTGTCCGACGCCGCTTAAGAAGATCGGTGTCAACGACACCTTCGGCGAGTCCGGTCCGGGCGCCGAGCTCCTGCACAAGTACGGCCTGGATGCCGCCAACATCGTGGCGACCACCAAGGAGTTCTTGGCCTAAGGCATTTTGCGTTGGCCTTAATTTGAGAGCCGTTCCCGTATTGGGCAATAAATAAGCCGGGGTGCCTTCCATGTGGAGGCGCCCCGGCTTTTTGTTTGGGGGGAGGAACGGTTAGAGGAGCTTCACGGTCGGGGCGAGGGCGTTGGCAAAGATGTCGTCTGGCCAGCATACCGCTGCGACATTAGCGTCATTTGCCGCAACCATATCAGCAAGAATGGAGTCGTAGGAGATTGTCCCCAACGATTGGAGGTCGACTATCTCGCGTGCGGCATCATCTGAACACAAGTTAAGACGATATTCAGCTTTTGATAAATGGTCTTGCCCCGCATCAAAGGCCCAACGATAAATTACTAGTTTTACATAGTGGTTTTCGTCGAGCTTGATGTCGCGAATACGGCCGCACTCGATATCTCCCGCGTTTCCATACGGTTCATTTTTCATGGCAAGATATCCAAGCTCTTTATCTGGAAAGGCAGTCGAGTACAGCCCTATCACATCTCCGTCGACTTCTGCTGTCACCCTACCATCCCAGTACTCGGGCAGGTCGACACTGAAGGTTTGGGCCTCGATGTGGCGTGCGGCGGCTTTGCGCTGTTCCTCGGCCTGGCGCGCCGCTTCCTCTTCGGCGGCTTTCTTGGCAGCGACGGCGGTGTCGCGGCGATTGGTTGCGGCGTGGCGCAGCGCGTCGACGTTGGGCGCGTCCTTGCCCTTGTATGCCATGGCGAGCGTCACGGCGTCGTTGATCTCGTCGTCGGTCACGTCGACAGCATCGATGGGTGTAAAGTCCAAAACCGAATCCTGCTCGGCGAGTTCTGCCAAGTCAATCTTCTCGCCCTTGGCAAAAGCGTCGTCGAGCGTGAGCTCGGCCTTTGTGCAAGACACCTGGTAGATAGTGCCATCGGCGGCGATGGGGGAGCCTGCCGCCTTGAACGTGTACTTGCCCTGGATAAGTTTGATGCCCGAGCCGTCAGAGGCAACATATTCGACCTTGTCGACCTTCTTTCCGTCGACCGTCTTGCCCTTTACGCGCACCGGCACACGCGAGGCGCCGTTATCGGTGTCCCACCCTTCAGCCTTTACACTCACCACGAGCGCATGCTTGGAATGCGCCGACTCATACTGTTCCTGCTCCTGAACATGCTGCTGATACAGGTGATACGCCAGCCCGCCGCCCCCGCCAACAACAAGTATCGCCGCGCAGACGATAGCGATCACGACGCCTTTCTTGGGCTTCTTGCTGGGGGCGGGCGAACTCACAGGTGCCGGCGCAACCGCAGGGTTGGCTACGGGCATAGCCTGTGTCCCGTCAAGCTTAGCCCCACATCCCACGCAAAACCGAGCCTCATCAGCAAGTTCAGCACCACAATACGGACAAACCATACCAACCTCCAGCAAGCCTAGAGCTACCCATCTAGCCCAATTGTAAAGCGAAAACCCCAACCCAAGTTGCGCAACAATGAGCCCCAATATGAGTTGCGGTGAAATAGGGACTGATTAGGGCTTTTAACTGCTAAAACAGTCCCTATTTCACCGCAACTTATATTGGGGCCTTATCAAGCAGGGCTTCTATTGGGAAAAGGGCCCAATACAGCAAAGTGCAATTCAGCCAACCCAAGGCATGGCGCTGTTGCACCCCAAGATAAGCGCGCCGGCCCCATAGTAGCCGCAGGCCGGACACAGAGTTACCTCCCAAATCTTTCCGCAGGACGGAGGAGCCCCCGCAGCGCGAAGCGCGCAGCGGGGGTTCCGACATGTCCGAGGACGATTTGGGAGGTAACCCTGTGCCCGACCGGTGGGATCCCAAAGCCCGCCATGCTTCTTATGTGCAGCAAAGGCAATGCTGCTAAAATACAAAGCGCTCATGTAGTTTAAACGCACGACGATAAGGAGCACCAGTGGGTAACCACTTCCGTACCTCCGGTGCGGGCGATGAAGCCCCCAAGACGCAGCCGAGCGTCGCGGGCAGTCGTTTCGCCACTCCGGATTCAGAGGATCAGCTGTTTAGCCCGATCCCCGCACAGCCGGCAGATCAGGCACAGCCGGCGGCAGATTCCTTTGCCTACAACCCCACCAACGATGTTGCGCTTTCCGGCACGGCTGGCTTTGAGCCCGTTCAGACGGTGACCGCCCGCGTGGCTCAGCCTCAGATGAGTGCCGCCGCGCCGCAGCCTACCATGGCCGGCATCCCCGATCCCATGGCCCCTGCGGCTCCCGCGCCGCAGCCCGCGCAGTCCGGTCTTTTTGCCGGCATTCCCGACCCCACGCAGCCTGCGGCTCCCGTGGTCGAGCGCGATCAGGCCGCCGAGGTCGCAAGCCTCGACAACGCGCTCAACAACCCCGACTTCACGTCGGTGTTTGCGCCCATCGACCCGCAGGCCAGCCGCAAAAAGATGGCCAAGCAGGCCGGTGTCGAACCCGTCATCCTTATGGAGCACGTCACCAAGATCTATCCGGCGCAGCCCAACAAGCCCGCACTCGACGACATCAACATCGAGATCTATCCGGGCGAGTTCGTCTTTTTGGTCGGTCACTCCGGCTCGGGTAAGACCACGCTGCTGTCGACGCTCAACCGCGACGTCAAGCCTACGAGCGGTCGCATTTTGGTTGCCGGTCAGGATCTCATGAAGATCAAGAACCGCAAGGTTCCGTTCCTGCGTCGTCAGATTGGCGCCGTGTTCCAGGACTTTAAGCTCCTGCCGCAAAAGACCGCCTACGAAAACGTGGCGTTTGCCTTGCAGTGCATCGGCAAGCCCAAGGGCGTCATTCGCAGCCAGGTGCCCGAGGTGCTGCGTCTGGTCGGTCTGGCCGATCAGATGGACTCGCTGCCCGATCAGCTTTCCGGTGGCGAGCAGCAGCGCGTGGCCGTTGCCCGCGCTATGGTCAACCGCCCGCCGCTGCTGATTTGCGACGAGCCCACGGGCAACCTCGACCCGGCGATTTCGCTGGGCATCATGAAGCTGCTCGAGCGCATTAACCGCACCGGTACCACCGTGATCGTCGCTACGCACGACCGCGAGATGGTCGATAGCATGCACCGTCGCGTGATCGCCCTCGAGGGCGGCCACGTAATCCGCGACCAGGAGAGGGGAGGTTACGGCAACTATGGCACCAACTAACGTGGGCTACTCGCTCAAAGAGGCAATCAGCCACTTCTTCCGTAACTGGACCACCTCGCTCGGCGCCGTCATCACGATTTTCCTTTCGCTGTTTATCATCGGCCTGTTCATTATGGGTTCCGCGATGCTGAACTCCGTGATCGGCACCGTCGAGGATCAGGTCGTCATCAACGCTTTTATTAGCGATGACGCCGACCAGGCAGATGTTCAGGCCTTTGAGGCCGAGCTTAAGACGTGGAGCAACGTCAAGTCCGTGACGTACAAGGACAAGGACGACGCGCTGGCCGAGTACACGAGCAAGATGTCGGGTAACGCCGACGCTACCATGAGCGCGCTCGACGGTCAGAACCCACTGCCGGCTTCGTTTGCCATCGAGATGGACGATCCGTCCATGGTCGAGAGCACGGCTCAGAAGCTCAAGAAGAACGCCGATTTTCAGAAGATCGCGGACGACGGCGACGTCAACGCGAGCGTTCTGTACGGCCAGGAGGAAGTGAGCCGCCTGTTCCAGGTGACGAACTACATCCGTATCGCCGCTGTGGTGCTTGTCGGCCTGCTGACTTTTATCGCGTTCATCTTCATTAACAACACGATTCGCCTGTCCATTACGGCGCGTCGTCGTGAGATCGCGATCATGCGTCTGGTGGGCGCAAGCAACGGCTTCATTCGCGGGCCGTTCATTACCGAGGGCGTGCTGCAGGCCATTTTGGGCTCGCTGCTTTCCATCGGCGTGCTGGAGCTGCTGCGTAACCTGATGGTTCCGCGTCTGCAGGAGAGCATCGGCTGGATGTCGTTTGCGCTGCCGATGCAGTACTACCTGGTGACCTACGCCGCGCTGATTCTGGTCGGCGTCATTATCGGTCTCTTTGGTTCCGCCATCGCCATGCGCCGCTATCTGCGCGTGTAGGCGTGCTTGGAATTCGTTCCTTCAACGGGTCGTCTCTTTTGGGGCGGCCCGTTTTTTGATCCCTAAGGGACGGCAGGATTGCGGATTATCGTGGCGCTGGTCTATCTATGTGGCCCGCAATCCTGTCGTCCCCTAGGGATCATTTGGGTAGACTCTTGGGGTGTAAACGGCCATCGATAGTAAGGAGGCGCCATGGGGCGCAATAACAAGCATAAGCGTGGAGCTCGCAATAAGCGCGGGCCGGTGCGCAGCGAGCGTCGCCCGAGTCTGACCGGACGCGTGCAGCTCCATGAGCATAGCGCCTACGTTGTAACCGAAAACGGCGACTACAAGGTCATGGGCCGCGGCAAGCGTGAGATTATGGACGGCGATACCGTTGCCGTGAGCATTAAGAACAGCCCGCATGGCGAGCGACGCGCCGTAATCGAGGGCGTCGTCGAGCGTGCAGCCATTAGTGTGGTGGGCACGTACCAGACCGCCGGCCCGCTCGGGGTGATCGAGCCGCTTGATTCTCGCCTTAAGGCCGATTTCTTTATTCTGCCGGAGGACACCTCGGCGGAGCGCTTGGGCGTTCATCCGGGTGATGCGGTCGTCGCACGCATTCTGACGTATCCGACGCGCCTGGAATCGGGCACCGTGACGATCGAGCGCCGTATTGGCGGCGATGATGCGCCCGATCTGGGCGTTCAGTATGTGATGGCGCGCTATGGCTATACCGATACGTATCCCGAGGCCGCGCTAGCCGAGGCCGAGGCACTTTCGCTCGATGTGGCCTCGGCGCTCAAGGACCCGCTCCGCCGAGACCTGCGCGACCGCTTTGTCATTACGATTGACCCGGTCGACGCGCGCGACTTTGACGACGCCATCTCGCTGGAGCGCACGCCCGAGGGCGGCTACAGGCTGGGCGTCCATATTGCCGATGTCTCGCACTACGTTGCCTGGGACGGGCATATCGATCTGGAAGCCCGCCATCGCACGACGTCGGTCTATCTGGCCGATCGCGTGCTGCCCATGCTGCCCGAGCGCCTGTCCAACGATTTGTGCTCGCTGCGTCCCGACGAGGACCGCCTGGCGTTTACCGTCGATATTGAGCTCGACGCAAAGGGTCGTGTGCGTCACTACGATCCCTATCCCAGCGTGATTCGTTCGCGCGTGCGCATGGACTACGACGGCGCCGAGGCGCTGCTGGTGCATGCCGGTGCGGTGGAGTATTCGGTGCTGGAGGGTGCCGCCGAGGATGTTGCCGCAGTTGAAGCCTCGCGCGAGGAAGCACTCGAGCGCGGGCTTGCGTGCGAGGAAACCGCTCGCGGCTATAACGTCGACTTGGGGGATTTCCTCGTAGCGGCCAACGAGCTCGCCGAGCTTCGCCGTCGTATTCGTCGCGCACGCGGTTCAGTCGACTTTGATACGGCCGAGATCCGTGCGCTGTTGGACGAGGACGGTGTGCCCGTGCAGATCGTGGCCCGTGAGCGCTCGTGCGCCACGTCGCTGATTGAGGAAGCCATGCTGCTGGCCAACGAGTGCGTGGCGGAGTGGCTGGCCGACCGCGATATCGAGGCCTGCTATCGCGTGCACGACGATCCCAGTCCCGACAGCCTGCACGGTGCCGCCGTGGCGCTGGCACAGCTGGGCATCATCGATGACCGTCGCGCGGCAGGCATTGCTCTGGGAAGCCCCGACGAGCTGCAGGCGGCGGTTGATGCCGCAGCCGGTACGGCCAACGCGCCGCTCGTCAACACGTTGCTACTGCGCAGTATGCAGCGCGCACTGTACAAGCCGCGCAACGAGGGCCACTTTGCACTTGCCGCGCCGTGCTATTGCCACTTTACGAGTCCCATTCGTCGCTATCCCGACTTGGTGGTGCATCGCGTACTCAAGCTGCAGCTGGCCTACGAGCGGCTGGGCGGCAAGGATGCCTTGGTGCGTACGCCGCGGCTGATCGGTAAAGGTCGCGAGTCCCTGCCGCGCATCCTGCCGCAAATCTGCCGCGCGTGCAGCGATGCCGAACGTGCGGCCGACGCCGCCAGCCATGCGACGCAAAAGATCAAGATCGCCCAGTACTACGAGGACCGCCTGGGCGAGCGCTACGCCGGAACGATCTCGTGGGTCAGCAGCATGGGCCTCTTTGTGCGCCTGGATCTGACACAGGTTGAGGGTTTGGTTTCGATCAAGAGTCTGGGCAACGAGTGGTTCGAGTTTGATGAGGACGCGCTCACGCTCACGGGTGCCGACACGGGGACTCGCTATGAGCTGGGGCAGCGCGTGATTATCGAGGTCTCGCGCGTCAACACCACGCGCGGGCACTTGGATTTCAGGCTTATTCATTAGCCGGAATTTGGTGATTGATAGAAAACGGGGCGGTCTTTTGGGGCCGCCTTTTTTGTGGCGGCTCAATCGTCTTGCCGCCCGCGCGCTTGCGTCTTCCACCTGCTATAGGGGAGATAAAACCTACCAAAATAAACCTGTCCCTTTTTGGGAGGTTTACGAGAGAGCGGGGATGAGATGGCAACGGTGTACGGGTATGCGCGGGTGAGCTCGCGTGATCAAAATCTGAATCGGCAGCTGGATGCGCTGGGCGCCTATGGCGTGGAACCGGCGAATATCTTTGCCGACCATGCGAGTGGCAAGGACTTCGATCGACCGCGGTATCGCGAGCTGCTGTGCGCGTTGGATTCCGGTGATGTGCTGGTGGTACTTTCCATTGATCGGCTGGGCCGTAACTACAGCGAGATCCTCGAGGAATGGCGGTGCATAACCAAAGAGCTCGGCGCCGCCATCGTGGTACTGGACATGCCATTGCTCGACACGCGCGCCAGAGACTGTGGTGGGTCGGACGTGACGAGTGCGTTGATTGCCGATATTGTTTTGCAGCTGCTGAGCTATGTGGCGCAGGTGGAGCGCGAGAACATTCACCGGCGCCAAGCCGAGGGCATTGCGGCGGCACGAGCGCGTGGCGTGCGCTTTGGCCGGCCCCGCAAGCCCTGTCCTCCGCAATTCGAGCTGGTGCGCGATACCTATGAGGCGGGTGATATCACGCGGAGTCAGGCGGCAAAGCGGCTAGGCGTGTGCGTGGGGACGTTCGATCGCTGGATGCGCGAGATGGAGTAGGGGCGCCACGGTCCTTTGGCGCCCCGATTCGAACATTTTGGATTTCGCTACGGCGACAACTGCATTTGGGGGTACACTCGCTGCTGCTCAAAAAATGACGGAGGTTAGCCCTTGGCGCGTGTGAAGCACATAGTCGGATGGATTTCGGTTGTCCTGCTGGTCGTGACGCTGGCAAGTATTTGGATGCTGACGGAGCAAAACGTGGAGCAGACGTCGTCGCTCAGCGAGTCCACTGCGCGCGCGGTGGAAGGACAAAGCGTCAGCGTGCAGTCCGAGACTGCGGGGGAGACCCAGGCGGGAGATGCCGTCGGGGGCGCGGGCTCAACGACTGCCACCGTTCATCCCGACCCGCTTGCGCCCGTTCGCCTGTGGATGGGTGCCAACATTCGTCGCGTCGCACATACCGTTGAGTTCTTCTTTGTAGGACTGTTTGCTTCGGCGACAGTGGCATGCCTGGGCGAGTGCCTGCCGTGCGCGCGATTCCGGTACGTATTCGCTCTGCTCTTTTGCGCCGTCTGCTCTGTCGGTGACCAAGTGCACAAGATCTTTGTTCCTGGTCGTCATTTCGACATGATCGACCTGGGTTTCGATGCCGCGGGCTATGTCACCGCCATGCTGTTGGTGCTGTTGGCCGCCGTGCTGGTTCAGCGCACGACCTGTCCCATTGGCGCCCATACGAAACGTCGTTAACAACCCTGTTACGAATAATGCGACCTCGATGAATCATTTTGCGTCGCGCGTATTTCCGAGCGGTCGGATTTGAGGGGCGAGCGGTAGAACGCTCGCCCTTTGTGCGCCACGATGCGGCACAATGTACCGTAAAAGCTGTTTATATCCGGTACGAATCATTCGTTGGTCTTTAATTCTTTTCAACGGAGGTGTTTGAGATGACAAACGGATTGCTTTTAAGGCTTCGCGAGCGTGAGCTCAGCGCGAGTCCGGCGGAACGCAATGTCATTGCATACGTGAGTGCTCATCCGCATGAGGTAGTCGGGCTGTCCGTCCGCGGTCTTGCCGATGCCACGTTCTCCTCGCCCTCGAGCATTTTGCGTTTTTGCAAGCGCTTGGGTTTTGCGGGCTACAAGGAGTTCCAGCGCGAACTGATTGCCGAACTGGCGCTCTTGGGTGACAAGAAAGACGTTGCCCTCGAGGACATCTCCATGGACGACAGCGTCGAACGTATCGTGGGGAAGGTGATGAAAAGCAACGTGCGCACAATCGAGGCGACGGCGCGAACGCTCGATTACACCGTCTTGGAGCGATGCGCGGCCCATCTTAAACGGGCACGCGCGGTCAATCTGTTCGGTATCGGTGCCTCTCGTTTGGTCGCGCACGATCTAGCGCAAAAGCTCATGCGTGTTGACAAAGAGTGCCATCTGTACGACGACTGGCATGATCAGCTCCTGTGTGCCAAGAACATGCATGAGGGCGATATGGCAATCGCCTTTAGCTACTCGGGCTTAACGCAAGAAGTGCTGGACTGTACCGTCGAGGCTCAACGTCACAACTGTCCCGTTGTGGCCGTGACCAAGGTAGACGGATCGTCCAAGCTTGCCACCATGGCCGATGCCGTGCTCGGCGTTGCTGCAAGCGAGCCCTTGGTCCGCAGCGGTGCCATGGCCTCGCGTATGGCCCAGCTTATGGTTGTCGATGCCCTGTACGCTGCTTACGTTGCCAGCGACTACGAGCGGGCGACGCATGTCATTAAGCAAAACTACATCGAGAAACAGGAAAGATGAGGTGAATGAAATGCTCGATTTAACAAAATTCACGACTGAACAGCGTAATCAAAGGTCAATGGACCTCGATACGATGACATCGCTGCAAATCGTCACGACGATGAACGATGAGGATCTTCGTGCCGTCCAGTCGGTCACGAAAGTGTTGCCCCAGGTTGCCACAGCAATCGACTGGGCTGCTGAGGCGCTCGAGCGCGGCGGGCGCGTCTTTTACATGGGTGCAGGCACCAGTGGTCGTCTGGGCGTGCTCGACGCTTCGGAGTGCCCGCCCACGTTTGGTGTGTCACCCGATCTGATTGTCGGGCTCATTGCCGGAGGCGAGACGGCGTTTATCAAGGCTGTCGAAGGTGCCGAAGACAGCGAGGAGCTTGGCGCGAGCGACCTGCGGGAGCGTGGACTTTCGGACAAGGATCTTGTCGTTGGCCTGGCAGCAAGCGGTCGTACTCCCTATGTGGTGGGCGGCCTTGTGTACGCCAAAGCAACTGGGTGCAAGACCATCGCAATTGCCTGTAACCAAGGGTCGAAGATCGGGGAGAGTGCAGATCTTGCCATTGAGCCCGTGCCCGGTCCCGAGGTGCTGACCGGCTCAACGAGGCTCAAGGCGGGAACGGTCCAAAAGCTCATTCTCAATATGATTTCGACCGGTGCCATGGTCAAGATTGGCAAGGTGTACCAAAACCTGATGGTCGATGTGCAGCAGACGAACGAGAAGTTGGTGGTGCGCGGCCAGAACATCGTGATGGAGGCGACCGGCTGCACGCGCGAGCGCGCTGTTCAGGCGCTTGCAGATGCCGGCGGCCACGTAAAGACCGCTATTGTCTCGGTGCTGCTGGACTGCGATGTCGAGCAGGCTGCGGTGGCTCTCGAGCGGGCGCGCGGCCATGTCCGTGCTGCGGTGAGTGGCCATGAGAAGGGCAACGCCGATGCCCAATAGGTGCACGGCGTGAGCAGATATGACATCAAGAAGAGATACCCAATACAAGGAGGAGTTATGACGAACAAAGAGCTGGCTCAAAAGCTGCTGGACCTTTTGGGCGGTAAAGACAACGTGCTCGCAAACGCGGCGTGCATGACGCGCCTGCGCGTGACCGTCAAAGACACGGGCAACGTCGACACGGAGGGTATTAAGGCGCTCGACGGCGTGATGGGCCTGGTTGAGGATGACACGATGCAGATCGTGCTGGGTCCGGGCAAGGTGAATAAGGTGCTCGAGGAGTTCTCCAAGCTCACCGGCCTCGCGAAAGGCGTTGCTGACGAGAGCGTGGTTGACGCTGCGGCCACAAACAAGGCCGCGCAGAAGGCCAAGTACGAGTCTAAGCCGGTTCAGGCCTTCCTCAAGAAGATTTCCAATGTCTTCGTCGCCCTGCTCCCCGGCATCATTGCGGCTGGCCTCATCAACGGTATCTGCAACGTCATTAACGTCTCGACGGCAGGCGCGCTTGCAGGCGAGTGGTGGTACCAGGGCATTCGTTCCATGGGCTGGGCCCTGTTTGCCTATCTGCCCATCTTGGTGGGCTATAACGCGGCACGTGAGTTTGGTGGCTCCGCTGCGCTGGGCGGCATCGCCGGCATGATGTGTATCGCCAACAGTGCCATGCCCCTGCTTGCGCCTGGCGCGGCTGATCCTGCCACTGCCATTCTGCTGCCCCTCACCAGTGCGCAGTACAACCCCGCAGCGGGCGGCATGATCGCGGCTCTCATCGCTGGCGCATTTTTTGCCTGGATGGAGCGTCAGATTCGCAAGGTTATGCCCAACGCGCTCGATACGTTCCTGTCCCCGCTGCTGGTGCTCATCATCGGCGCCTTTGCTCTGATGCTCGTCATCCAGCCGGTTGGCGCATGGCTGACGACTGCCATCTTTAGCGTCCTCACCTTTATCTTCGAGAAGCTGGGCGTCCTGGGCGGCTATATCCTGTCGGCAGGCTTCTTGCCGCTGGTGTCCGTCGGCCTGCATCAGGCGCTCACGCCGATCCACGCTATGCTCAACGATCCCGACGGGGCTACCAAGGGCATCAACTACCTGCTGCCCATCCTTATGATGGCTGGCGGCGGCCAGGTCGGTGCCGGTCTGGCGCTGTACTTTAAGACCAAGAACGCCAAGCTCAAGAAGTACGTCGCAGAGTCCATTCCCGTTGGAATCCTGGGTGTGGGCGAGCCTCTGATGTATGCCGTTACGCTGCCGCTCGTTCGTCCGTTTGTGACGGCCTGCCTGGGTGCTGGATTTGGCGGCGCGCTCGCGGCGCTGCTTCACATCGGCACGGTTTCTCAGGGCGTTTCCGGTCTGTTTGGCCTGTTGATCGTCGTTCCTGGTCAGCAGCTCGGCTACGTTGCCGCTATGCTGCTTGCTTATGCCGCCGGCTTTGTCCTGACGTGGTTCTTTGGCGTCGACGAGCAGAAGATCAACGAGTTCTTTGGCGAGTAGTTTGATGCTGCGCGCCATGTCATTCGAACGTCTTGACGTGCCGCAGATCTCTTGATGCTATGGTTGTGCCGGCGGGGCTAACTGCTCCGCCGGCCTTTTTTAAAGGAGCGTTGAAGCGTGAAAACGGGTATTTCGATTTATCTTTCCAGCCCTCTGCAGGATATTGAGCGGACGATTGAGCGTGGTGCCGCGGCGAGTGCGCGCTATGCGTTTACCTCGCTGCATATTCCCGAGGATGGGGGAGCGGCATATGCCGATAAGGTCCGTCATGTGCTGTCGCTGCTTTCCGCCCGCGGCATTGCGCTCATTGCCGATGTGGGGCCGCGCACGTGCGATTTGCTCGAGCTTGAGCGTATCGAGGATCTGCGTGACCTGGGGCTCGAATATCTTCGTTTGGACTATGGCTTTAGCGCCCAGCGGGTCGCGGAGTTGTCCGGTGTATTTCACATTGTGGTCAATGCATCGACGGTGAGTTCTGATGAAATCGCATCGTGGCGAGAAGCCGGTGCCGATGTGACTCGTTTTGCCGCCTGCCACAATTTTTATCCCAAGCCTTATACCGGTTTAGCTCTGGAAGACATTGCTCGGACGAATCTTCGTCTTGCGGCGCTTGGCTTCGAAATCATGGCTTTTGTGCCGGGTGATGCCAACGTTCGCGGGCCGGTATTCGAAGGACTGCCGACGGTTGAGGAGCAGCGCGGTCGCGCGTCAAAGGTTGCCCTCAACATGCTTGAGCTCGCACATGGCGCCGATTGCGACATTGTGTTGGTCGGCGACCCCGATCTTTCCGATGCTGGCTGGGCGCAGTTTGCTCAAGTTTCCGCCGGATACGTGGATTTGCAATGCGAGCTTGACCCCGGCTATGCCTATGTGCGCGGGCAGATTCATCACGACCGGCCCGATTCGAGTACCCTCATCTTTAGGTCTCAGGAGTCGCGCACGACGCTTAAGCCGGATTCTGTGCCGACGGATACCGGTGCCGGCCTGCCGCGAAAGACGGGGTCGATCGCTGTGAGCAATAGCGGCTATGGGCGCTACGAAGGCGAGCTTGAGATTGCGCGGGTCGATCTTCCCGGTGACAAGCGCATGAACGTTGCGGGCCATATCACGCCCGAGGCAATGGAGCTGCTGCCGTTCATCAAACGCGGATTCGGGATACGGTTCGTTTAGCGTGTGACCCGTGGGCTACAATTGGCCCATCATGCTAAGGCGCCTCGTATGGTGCGCACCTGCGTTGGCCGATCTATATTCGGGGGATTCCCATGACCGTACTGTTTGTTGAATATCCCAAGTGCTCGACCTGTAAAAAGGCCAAGGCATGGTTGGACGAACATGGGGTTGAGTATATCGACCGCGATATCGTTACGGACAATCCCACGGCCGATGAACTTGCGACCTGGATTGCTCGTTCGGGGCTGCCGGTGCGACGCTTCTTTAACTCGTCGGGCATGAAATATCGAGAGCTGGGCCTGAAGGCGCGCCTGGATGCGGGTATGACGGACCAGGAATGCTGCGAGCTGCTGGCGACCGACGGCATGCTGGTTAAGCGTCCGCTACTGGTGGGCGATGACTTTGCGATTCCTGGCTTTAAGGAAGCGGCTTGGACCGAGGCGTTGCTGTAGCGGCTGCGGAAAGTGCGTCCCGTTTCGAGCGCTGATTCTGGGATGTGCTTTCCGGTTGAGCGCTCTATCGGAAATGACATCCCGTTTTGAGTGCGGGACTGCGGACAAAAAGTTGGACCGTTGAGGTCCGGAACGGAGTCCGCATGGCA
>CAVCHM010000054.1:0-13946 GCA_963602135.1 bacterium
CTTCCTCGTGCGTTTAAAGCATATTTGTACGAATTGTAGCAATAAGCACGGGCTTCCATCAATTGCGCACGCAGGTTATGCCGCCGGAGGGCAACAAATTACGAACGCTGCTGCGGCCTCCACGCGCTCACGTTGGCGTCGTACTGGTTAAGCGCGCTGTTGCCGCCTTGCGCGATGGGCGCCAGGATCTCGCTCTGACGGGCGCTCAGCGACTCACCGTCGGGAATGGACAGCGAGATATCCCAGCTCTGGCAGATCACGTCGACACGCTCGTACATCCACTGGGCAAGCTGCTTTAGATGATCGATGTCCTCGGCATAGGCCGTGTCGTCCTGAACCTTGAGGTTGTTGAGCTCATCCTGGGTCTTTTTAATCTGGTCGCGCAGGGCATAGGCGCTCTGCGACAGCTCCTGACGGGTGGAAAGCGGTGTACGCAGATAGCCGTTATTAAACGAATCGATGACCTCGCCGATCTGATCCTCGTCGCTGTACGAGACGATGGTCTGGTACAGGCCGTCAAGCCTGGTGTAGAGCTGGTCGTCGGTTAAGACGGTCTCCTCCTGAACGACCTCGGACGTATCCTCTTGCTTGGGCTCTTTGTCGGTGGCCTCGCCCTTTTGGCGCGACGGGAAGGTGGTCTTGGCGGCCTGGCCAAACTGGTCGTAGAAGCCGGGCATGACGCCCATGGGATCGGCAGTCACAAACCAGTAGGCACCACCGCACACGGCAGCGAGCACCGCGATGACGATGAGCGGCTTGGGGATATGGCGCTTGTGCTTATGATAGGCATCCTCGTCGGGGTGGACCTTGCGCTTGGGCTTTTGCTTTTTGGGCTGGGCATCATCGCGCAGGGACACCGGCGTGGGGATATCGACCTTGGGGATGCCAAAGTCCTTATCGAAGGCAGGCAGCACGCAGGTCTCGTTGGGGTCGGCTGCGTCGGAGAGCACCGCGGCAGCAGATGCCGGTGCGTGGGGCACCTCGGTATCGATCTGCTCCTGCGTCAGGCGCGGAAAGCCGGCCGTGCGCCCTGCGGCCAGGTCGGATGCGGCCGCGTCCTCGGAAAGGATACCTGGCGCGGGGCGTCCACACTTGGGACAGGTACGGTCATGCGGGGACAGACGGGCGCCGCAGCCGTCGCAGAACACAAACTCGGTATGCTCGGGGCCATCGCCCGGACCAACGTATGCGTTGCAATAGGGGCAGAACGAGGCGCCGTCCTCGATGGTCTTTAGGCAATGCGGGCAGATCACGGCATCCTCTTTCCGAAGCAATTCAAACAATCGAGGTTAGAGCATAACATCGACACGGCCCCACAAGCGCAAGGCACCAATTCAACATCGCTAAGGTGAGGTGTGGTTACTTTTTCTTCTTGCTCGGCATCGAGACTTTGATGCCCTGGGCCGATTTGGTCACGCGGGAGCGCTTGGCGCCCGTGCCCTTCTTTTTCTTGGGCTGGGCCTTTTCCACGCCCTCGAGTGCACGGGCCTCGGCCTCGCGGACAGTGCGCGCCTCACGGCGCTGCGCCATATCGGCGGCAACACGCTTGGCAAAACGCTCGGCGGTCGACCCCGTCGAGCTCACCTTGCCGCCGCCGCGACCCAGGCGAACACGCACGCCACGGCCAAAGCCGGTGGCCGCATGACGGCGACGGGGCTTAAGCGAGTCCATCATCGTGGCGAGCTTAAAGAACACCGCGCAGGTAAAGACGACGATAACCGCCAAGATGACAATCTGACCCATCGACAAGTTGGCGATCGACAGCAGCCCCGGGAACCCGATAACGCCCGTCAAAATACCAGCGATGACAAACACGAAAAGCACCACGCGCAAGGGCGTGAGCGGCTGCGAGATGCGCCAGATCAGGCTGACACTCGCCGCGCACGACGTGAGCAGGCACATGGTCGAAAGCGTAAGCTGGCTAAAGCCAAATACGCGCGCCACAAAGATATCGAGCGCCGCGGCCAAAATGACCGCAATCGACGCCGGCAGCGCACGCTTAAGCACATTGGTCAAGAACGACCCCTTCACGCGGGCGTCGTTGGGCTCCAGGCCCAACACAAAGCCCGGCGCGCCGATGCAGAAGAAGTTGATGAGCGTCATCTGAATGGGCTCGAAGGGATACGGCGGCAGGGCGATGCACAACGCCGCCAGGCCCATCGAGAACAGCGTCTTAGTCAGAAAGAGCGCGGCAGAGCGCTGCAGGTTATTGATAGAGCGACGGCCCTCGGCCACCACAGCGGGCATCGAGGCAAAGTCGTTATCGACAAGCACGATCTCGGCCACATTGCGCGCGGCATCGGAGCCGGCGGCCATCGCCACGGAGCAGTCGGCCTCCTTGAGCGCCAGCACGTCGTTGACGCCGTCGCCCGTCATGGCCACGGTGTGCCCGCGGCGTTTGAGCGCCTGTACGAGCTCGCGCTTCTGTTGCGGCGTCACGCGGCCAAAGACGTGATAGCGGTCCACCGCCGCATCGAGCTTAGCAGGCGTATCGAGCGTCGTGGCGTCCACGTAGGCGTCGGCGCCCGGCACGCCCACCACGCGCGCGATCGACGACACCGTACGCGGGTCGTCGCCGCTGATCACGTTGAGGGTCACGCCCTGCTCGTTAAAGTAGCCGATAGTCTCGGCTGCCGAAGCGCGAATCTCATCGCGGATGGTCACAAAGCCCACGGGCTCGGCCTCGCCCACCATATCGCCATCGGGCGTAAAGCCGTCAACGCGCGCCACCACGAGCACACGGCAGGTATCGGCGAGCTCGGCCACACGATTCTCGACCTGCGCAAATGCGCGAACGGAGAGCACAAACTGCGCGGCGCCCATTACATAGGAGCCCTGCGCAAACGACGCGCCGCTCCACTTTTTGGACGACGAGAACGGAATGACCGACAGAGGTTCGGACACCTCGACCGGACGATCGGCGTAGTAGTTGAGCAGCGCCTGGCAGGTCTCGTTGGCATCTGCCGAGGTCGCACGCGCCACGTTGGCAAGCGCAAAGTCGAGCACCGTGGTCTCGACGGGGACAGCTGCCTCGTCCGAGTCCGCGCCAAAGCCAACACCCTCAACAGGCAGCGGGTAGGTGCCCTCGACCTCCATGCGGCCCGAGGTAATGGTGCCCGTCTTGTCCAGGCACAGCACGTCGACGCGCGCAAGCGTCTCGATGCAGTAGAGCTGCTGTGCCAGCACCTTGCGACGAGCCAGGCGCACCGTGGCAATCGCGAGCACCGACGAGGTCAGCAGCACCAGGCCCTGCGGAATCATGCCCAGCAGGGCACCCACCGTGGACAGCAGCGCCGAAGAAGGCACACGACCGGCCAGCAGCTCGGAGAAGCACCAGGAAAGCGCGCTATCGCCCGGGGTTCCCGCGGCATCCCACAGCTCGCTCACACTCGAGGTAAAGAGCGCCAGACCAAGCGGAATCATGATAATACTCGCGAACCGCACGATGGCGTTCAGCGCGTTCATGATCTCGGAATTGACCTTTTTGACGTACTTGGCCTCGTTGTTGATCTTTGCCACGTAGTTATCGGCGCCGACATGGATCACGCGGGCGCGCAGCAGGCCCGAGTCGATAAAGCTGCCGCTCATGAGCTCGGAGCCGGGCTGCTTTTTGATGAGATCGCTCTCGCCCGTCAGCAGGCTCTCATTGACGAGCGCCTCGCCCGACACTACCACGGCGTCGGCCGGAATCTGGTCACCGCGACCCAGGCGAATGATATCGTCGAGCACGATCTGGTCCAGGTCGAGCTCCACCTCGGCACCGTCGCGCACCGCGATGGCCTTCTTAGAGGTGAGCAGCGTAAGCTTGTCGACCATCCGCTTAGAACGCATGGACTGAATGACGCCAATTGCCGTGTTCAAGAACACCACGAACAGGAACGTCAGGTTTTTAAACGATCCGGTCAGCAACACCAAAATCGCCAAGACCACGTTGATCAAATTGAACAGCGTGCAGAGGTTCTCGATGATGAGCTCTTTGACCGACTTGGTCTTGAGCTCCATGTTGCGGTTGATCTTACCAGCGGCGATGCGCTCCTCGACCTCGGCGGTCGAGAGTCCGCGCTCGATATCCGTTGCTGCCATACCACGTCCCATCACGTCGCGTCGGTATAAGAAAACCGCCCGGACCATGCGAGGTTCGGACGGTCTTACGTTCGATGGTGCCCCATGTTGGATTCGAACCAACGGCCTTCTGCTCCGGAGGCAGACGCTCTAATCCCCTGAGCTAATAGGGCGAACGGTTGGCATTATACCCAAGTGCGCCACGGGCTAACAAAATAATAGAAAAAGCTTTGCAATTACGTGGAAGACGCGCCGCGACGGCACGCTTTAGGCGGCAAAAGCGAGTCAGATAGTATAAACTCTCATGCACCATATAAAACGGCTCGCAATGCGGGCCGTTTTTGCAAGGACTATCCATCGAGGTGAGAGGCACACCATGATTGCAATTTTAAAGCAGAGCGCCAGCGACGAGGCCGTCAGCCACATCGTCAGCTGGATCGAGAAAAAGGGACTCAAGACCGACGTCTCGCGCGGCGAGAACGAGACCATCATCGGCCTGGTGGGCGACACGACCAAGATCGACCCGTTCCTGCTCGAGTCCATGGACGTCGTCGAGCGCGTACAGCGCGTCTCCGAGCCGTTCAAGCGCGCCAACCGCAAGTTCCACCCCGAGGACTCCGTCATCGACTGCGGCCACGGCGTCAAGATCGGCGGCGACCAGTTCCAGGTCATCGCTGGCCCGTGCTCCGTCGAGGGCGAGAACCTCATCCGCATCGCCCGCCGCGTGAAGGCCGCCGGCGCCACGATGCTGCGCGGCGGCGCCTACAAGCCCCGCACCTCCCCGTACGCCTACCAGGGCATGGGCCCCGCCGGCCTGGACCTGCTGTGCGAGGCCTCGGCCGAGCTCGACATGCCGATCGTCACCGAGATCATGGACCCGCGCGACGTGCAGGTCTTCCTCGACAAGAAGATCGACGTCATGCAGATTGGCGCTCGCAACGCCCAGAACTTCCCCCTGCTCAAGGAGGTCGGCAAGACGCAGACGCCGATTCTGCTCAAGCGCGGCATGTCCGGCACCGTCGACGAGCTGCTTATGGCAGCCGAGTACATCATGAGCGAGGGCAACGACAACGTCATCCTGTGCGAGCGCGGCATCCGCACCTTCGAGACCCGCACCCGCAACACCTTCGACCTCAACGCCGTGCCGGTGCTGCACCACCTGTCGCACCTGCCCGTCGTCGCCGACCCCAGCCACGCCACCGGTTACACCCGCTATGTCGAGCCCATGGCGCTCGCCGCGACTGCCTGCGGCGCCAACGGTCTGGAGATCGAGGTCCACGACGACCCGAGCCACGCTTGGTCCGACGGCGCTCAGGCGCTCACCCCCGACCAGTTCGATGACACCATGCGCCGCATCCGCGCCATCCGCGAGGTCGTCTGCCAAGAGACCGTTCAGGAGTAGCCCATGGGTACGGTAAGAAACGCACGCGTTAACCAGGGTGGCCCCAAGTGCGCCGGCATCGTGGGCCTGGGCCTCATCGGCGGCAGCTTTGCCCGCGGCTATGCGCAGGCGGGCGTCCGCGTGCTGGCCTGGGACCCCGATGACGACATCATGACGGCCGCCAGTATGGGCACCGTTGCCGGCGAGCTCAACGACGAGACGCTGGGCGAATGCGACATCATCGTCCTGGCATGCTACCCCGAGGCCTGCATCGAGTGGCTCGAGGCGCACGCCCAGGCACTCGCCGACGCCACCGACACCGAGGCCATCATGGGCCCCGTGGTGATCGACACCGTGGGCGTCAAGGGTATCGTGTGCGAGCGCGCCTTTGAGCTTGCCCGCGAGCACGGTTTTTACTTTGTGGGCGCGCACCCCATGGCGGGCACGCAGTTCTCGGGCTACGCGCATTCCCGCGCCGACCTGTTCCAGGGCGCACCGCTCGTGCTTGTACCGCCCGCAGTGGACGACGCACTTAAGCTGGAGCTTTTGGGCCAGGTGCGCGAGATGGTACGCCCCTTAGGCTTTGGCAAGTTCAGCGTAACGAGCGCCACCGAGCACGACCGCGTCATCGCCTTTACGAGCCAGCTCGCGCACGTCGTCTCCAACGCCTATGTTAAGAGCCCGACCGCTCAGGTCCACCACGGCTTTTCGGCCGGCAGCTACCGCGACCTCACCCGCGTGGCGCACCTCAATCCGCAGATGTGGTCCGAGCTCATGATCGACGACGCCGATGCGCTCGCCTTCGAGATCGACCATCTGATCGAATCGCTTGGCGCCTACAGCCGCGCCCTTAAGGACCGCGACCAGCGCCATCTGGAGAATCTCCTTGCCGAGGGCGACCGCATTAAGCGCGCGCTCGACGACGAGGCCTCCCACTAGACCACCTATCACGCCAGGTCGAAAGGACCGAAGCTTATGGCGATTACCATCGATATCGACACCGCACGCCCCTACCAGGTGCATGTGGGCACGTTTTTGCTGGAGCAGGCAGGTCCGCTCGTACGCGCCACCGCCGGCGGCTCGCGCGCCGTCATCGTGACGGACACCAACGTAGGCCCCCTCTACCAGATGCCCGTTAAGCAGAGCCTCGAATCCGCAGGCTACGAGGTGAGCATCTGCACCTTCGAGGCCGGCGAGGCCCATAAGCGTGCCGAGACCTACGTTGCCATCTTGGAGTTTGTGGCCGAGCACGAGCTTTCGCGCTCCGACGTGATCGTGGCGCTCGGCGGCGGCGTCGTAGGCGACGTGGCGGGTTTTGTGGCCGCCACCTACATGCGCGGCTGCAAGTTTGTGCAGATTCCCACAAGCCTGCTCGCCATGGTGGATTCGTCGGTCGGCGGCAAGACGGCCATCGACCTGGCAGCCGGCAAGAACCTAGCCGGCGCCTTTTGGCAGCCGAGCGTGGTCATCGCCGACGTGGGATGCCTTGCCACCCTCACGCCTGAGCAGTTCGCCGACGGCTGCGGCGAGGTCGTCAAGCACGCCGTGATCGCCGACCCCGAGCTCTTCGCCGAGCTAGAGAAGACCCCGCTCACGCTTGAGCTGCTGAACCGCGACGTGGCCCGTGTGGCGCTCATCATCGCCCGCAATATCGACATCAAGCGCGCCGTGGTCGTTGCCGACGAGCGCGAAACCAATCAGCGCAAGCTCCTCAACTTTGGCCACAGCGCCGGACACGCCGTCGAAGCCTGCGAGCACTTTGAGCTCGGCCACGGCAACTGCGTGTCGATCGGCATGGGCATCATCACGCGTGCCGCAGCCCTGCATGGCATCTGCGATGCCGAGCTGCCCGATCGTATTGAGGAGCTCTGCACCCGCCACGGCCTCAAGACCCGCTGCGACCTAGATGCCGATGCCGTCTTTGCCGAGGCGCTCCACGACAAAAAGCGCGCGGGAGACACCATCGACCTGGTAATTCCGCACGGCATTGGCCGTTGCAGCATCGACCGCACGCCGCTTTCCACCTTCCACGATTTGATTGCCGAGGGCCTCGGCCAGAAGGGAGACGCATCCGCATGCTAGCCCGCA
Source organism: bacterium (assembly GCA_963602135.1). Lineage (GTDB taxonomy): Bacteria > Actinomycetota > Coriobacteriia > Coriobacteriales > Coriobacteriaceae > Collinsella. The sequence continues at coordinate 7,532 of CAVCHM010000054.1, forward strand.
TCACCCCGTCCCCGCTCAAGGGCGCCGTTCCCGCCATCGCGTCCAAGTCGATGGCGCATCGCCTCATCATCTGCGCCGCACTCGCCAACGGCGAGACACACGTTACCTGCAACACGACCTGCGCCGATATCGAGGCCACGGTGCGCTGCCTCACGGCGCTCGGCGCGCGCATCGAGACCGTCGAGGACGGCTTCCAGGTCCACCCCACCATGAAGAGCATCGAATTTGGCCTGCTCAAGGCCCTTGCCGGCGGCACGCTCGACTGCGGTGAGAGTGGCTCCACGCTGCGCTTCATGCTGCCTGTCGCCTGTGCGCTGGGTGCGGAGGCCACCTTCGTGGGCCAGGGCCGCCTGGGCGCCCGCCCGCTCTCCCCGCTCTCGGACGAAATCATTGCCGCCGGTTGCGATCTGCAGGGCCTGGGCGGTTTTCCGCTCAAGACGAGCGGCCGCATGCGCCCGGGCACCTTTGTGCTTCCGGGCAACGTGAGCTCGCAGTATATCTCCGGCCTGCTACTGGCAGCCCCGCTGCTGTCCCAGCCCTCCTGCGTGCAGGTGACCGGCCTCATCGAGAGCCGCCCCTACATCAACCTGACGATCCAGGCCATGAAGGCCTTCGGCGTCGAGGTCAACGTCGAGCGCATTCCGGCCAAGGACGGCCAGCCCGAGGTCACGAACTTCCGCGTGAACAGCGGCTCGTACCGCACGCCCGGCAACGTAGCCGTCGAGGGCGACTGGTCCAACGCCGCCTTTTGGCTGTGCGCCGGCGCCATCGGCAACGACCCAATCACCGTCGAGGGCGTGTCGCTGAGCTCCGCACAGGGCGACCGCAACGTGCTCGCCGCGCTTTCACGCTTTGGCGCCCGCATCGTGCGCTCCACGAACGCCGCCACCGTCCAGTCCGACAAGCTCGCCGGCTTTGAGATGAGCGCCCACGACATTCCGGACCTGGTGCCCGTCATCTCGGCCGTGGCATCGCTGGCGCAGGGCCGCACGTTCATCCGTGACTGCGCGCGCCTTCGCATCAAGGAATCCGACCGCCTGGTCACCACCACCCGCGAGCTCACCGCGCTGGGCGCGCAGGTGCGCATCGCCGGTGACGACCTCATCATCAAGGGTGTCGATGCCTTTATCGGCGGCGAGGTCAATTCGCACAACGACCACCGCATCGCCATGATGGCCGCCATCGCCGCAAGCCGCGCCACCGGCGAGGTCGTGATCCACGGCGCCGAGGCCGTCAACAAGTCCTATCCCGATTTCTTCGACCACTACCGCCTGTTGGGCGGCAAGGTCACGCTCGAGGAGGAATAGCATGTCCTCGACCTTTGGCAACGTCTTGCACGTAAGCATCTTCGGCCAGTCGCACTCCCCCGCCATCGGCTGCTCGCTCGATGGCGTTCCGGCAGGTATCGCCGTAGATCAGGAGCAGCTGCAGGCCTTTTTGGACCGTCGCGCCCCCGGCCGTGACGAGACCGCGACCAAGCGCCGCGAGGCCGACGCCGCCCACATTATCGCCGGCATAGTTGATGGACACACCACGGGCGCGCCTATCGCCGCGATTATCGAGAACACCAACACGCGCTCCAAGGACTACTCCGAGCTGCGCCGCAAGCCCCGCCCGGGCCATGCGGATTTCCCTGCGCGCGTGAAGTATCACAACATGCACGACGTCGCCGGCGGCGGACATTTCTCCGGCCGCCTGACGGCGCCCCTGTGCATCGCGGGCGGCATCGCGCTGCAGGCGCTCGAGGCCCGCGGCATTAACGTGATGGCGCATGTGGCGCAGATCGGCGGCATCTCCGATCTGCCGATGGACGACATGGTCTATCGAGAGGCCGACCGCAAGGCGATCCTTTCGAACGACCTGCCGTGCATTGACGCCGCAGCTGCCGGTCGCATGCGCGAGGAGATTCTGGCCGCGCGCGACGAGCTCGACAGCATCGGCGGCATCGTGGAGTGCGGCATCTACGGCCTGCCCGCGGGCATCGGCGACCCCATGTTCGACGGCATCGAGAACCGCATCGCGCAGATCGCGTTTGGGATTCCCGCCGTGAAGGGCGTGGAGTTTGGCATGGGCTTTGCCGTCGCCGCCATGCGCGGCAGCGAGAACAACGACCCGTATCGCATCGACGCCGAGACCGGCAAGATCGAGGTCGAGTCCAATAATGCCGGCGGCATCCTGGGCGGCATTTCGACCGGCGCACCCGTCATGTGGCGCATGGCCGTAAAGCCCACGCCCTCCATTGGCCGCGAGCAGCAGACGGTGGACATGGACGCTATGGAAAATGCCGAGCTCTCGGTCCACGGCCGCCACGACCCCTGCATCGTCCCGCGCGCCGTCCCCGTAGCCGAAGCAGCCGCAGCGCTGGCCATCTGGGACGCCCTCCTAGAAGACGCCGCCCAACTTTAGTCCACCCACCCCGGGCAACCATTCAGGAAAGGGGTCCCTATGGACCTTGCCGATATTCGCCAGGCCATCGATGGCATCGATACCACCTTGCTCAACAGTTTTGTTGAGCGCATGGACATTGCCACCGTGGTCGCCAAATCAAAAATCGAGATGGGCAAGGCCGTCTTCGACCCCGCCCGCGAGCGCTCCAAGCTCAACAACCTTGCCGGTCGCGCGCCCGAGCGCTACGAGGCGCAAACCATCACTCTGTTCCGCCTCCTCATGAGCATGAGCAAGGCCGAGCAGCAGCGCTATATCAACGAGCTCAAGGGCATCACGGTCTCGCAAAGGGCCCACGCCACGGCCGAGGCCTTCGACACGCCCTTCCCCCAGACTGCCAGCGTCGCCTGCCAGGGCGTTGAGGGCGCCTACAGCCAGATCGCCGCGTGCAAGCTCTTCGACGTGCCCGATATCGCGTTCTTCGATACCTTCGAAGGTGTCATGCGCGCCGTGCGAGACGGCTTCTGCGAGTTTGGCGTACTGCCCATCGAAAACTCCACCGCGGGCTCGGTCAACGCGGTCTACGACCTGCTCGCGCAGTTCGACTTCCACATCGTGCGCTCGCTGCGCCTCAAGATCGACCACAACCTGCTCGTCAAGCCCGGCACCAAGCTGCAGGATGTTCGTGAGGTCTATAGCCACGGTCAGGCCATCGCGCAATGCGCCGGCTTTATCGAGGCGCACGGCCTGCGCGCCACCAAGTATCTCAACACGGCCATGTCGGCCGAGATGGTCGCCAACTCCGAGCGCACCGACGTCGCCGCCATCGCCTCGCGCAGCTGCGCGGCGCTGTATGGCCTGGAGGTGCTGGAGCCCAACATTCAGGACTCGGACAATAACTACACGCGCTTCGTCGTCATCAGCCGCGAGCCGCGCGTCTACCCCGGTGCCAACCGTACCTCGCTCATGATCACCACGGCCAACGAACCGGGTGCCCTCTATCGCGTGCTCGAGCGCTTCTATGCGCTCAATATCAACCTTATCAAGCTCGAGAGCCGCCCCATCCCCGGGCGCGACTTTGAGTTTATGTTCTACTTCGATCTGGACTGTCCCTTTGGCAGCAAAGCCCTCGACGACTTGCTCGACTCGATTGACGACGTATGCGAGAGCTTCACCTACTTTGGCAGCTACACGGAGGTGCTCTAGATGACTGGCGTCGCCGCAACCCGCCCCTACGGCGTGCTGGGCCGCGTGCTGGGCCACAGCTACACCCCAACCATCTACAAGGAGCTCGCGGGGCTTGAGTACGTGCGTTTTGAGCGCGAGCCCGAGGACCTCGCGGCCTTTATGAAGGGCGACGAGTGGGAGGGCACCAACGTGACCATTCCCTACAAGCGCGCCGTCATGGACTACCTGGACGAGCTGAGCCCGCTCGCCGAACGCATGGGCAACGTCAACACGATCACGCGACTGCCCGATGGCCGTCTGCGCGGCGACAACACCGACTACTTCGGCTTCCAGTGCCTGGTCGAGGAGCTGGGTGTGGAGATTGCCGGCAAGAAGGTCCTCGTGCTCGGAGCCACCGGCGGCGCCGGCACCACGGCAAGTATGGTGCTGGGCGACCTGGGCGCGATTGTGGTACCCGTGGGACGCACGAGCGAGGTCAACTACGACAACATCACACAGCAGTCCGACGCCGCGTTGCTCGTCAACTGCACGCCTGCCGGCATGTTCCCCCACTGCCCCGACGCGCCTTGCACGCTCGAGGGCCTCGACGCGCTCGAGGGCATCATCGATATCGTCTACAACCCCGCCCGCACGGGACTCATGCTCGAGGCCGAGCGTCGCGGCATCCCCTGCATCGGCGGTTTACTCATGCTTGTGGCCCAGGCGGCGCAAGCCGTCGAGCGCTATACCGGTCAAGTCACCCCGCGCGAGCGCATCCTGGACGTGACGGAGCGTCTATCTCGCCGCGAGCAGAACATCGCCCTGGTCGGCATGCCGGGCTCGGGCAAAACCCGCGTGGGTGAGCAGATCGCCCTGCTCACCGGCCGCGAGCACATCGACCTGGACCGCGCCCTCGAGGAGCGTCTGGGCATGCCTTGCGCCGACTTTATCGTCGAGCGCGGCGAGCCAGCCTTCCGCGAGCAGGAGACGGCGGCCCTGGCCGACCTCTCCAAGCGCAGCGGCCTGGTGCTCTCCACCGGCGGCGGCGTGGTCACGCGCGACGAGAATTACCCGCTGCTGCACCAGAACAGCCAGATCGTGATGCTCAACCGTAAGCTCGATGAGCTCGCCCACAAGGGCCGCCCCATCACCGCCCGCGATGGTATCGACAAGCTCGCCGAGCAACGCATGCCGCGCTACCGCACCTGGGCCGACCACATCATCGACTCGCGCGACTGCGCAGCCAACACCGCCCGAGCCATCCTCGACACCCTCTAAAACCTACCAAAAAGGGACAGGTTTATTTTGGCAGGTTTTATCTGGGCAAACGTCGAAGACCATAAGACCGGCCACGCTAACCAACCGCAAAGGAAGCAACCATGAAAGCTCTCGTCATCAACGGCCCCAATCTGAACATGCTCGGCATTCGCGAGCCGGGCATCTATGGCAGCGACAACTACGACCGCTTGGTCCAGATCTGCAAGGAAGCCGGCGCCGCACAGGGCTTCGACGAGGTCGAGGTCTTCCAGTCCAACCACGAGGGCAGCATCGTCGACAAGATCCAGGAGGCTTACGGCAAGGTCGACGGCATCGTCATCAACCCGGCGGCTTACACGCACACGAGCGTGGCGATCCTGGACGCCCTCAAGGCCGTCGCCATCCCCGCCGTCGAGGTCCACATCAGCGCCGTCGAGACGCGCGAGGACTTCCGCCAGGTAAGCTACGCCCGCCTGGCCTGCTTCGCCACCATCACCGGCGAAGGCCTCCAGGGCTACGCCCATGCGTTGGAGCTGCTGAAAGAGCATCTGCTACACTAATCCCTAGGACAAAATAATCAGGTTTGTTTGTCCCAAAACTTAAGTAACTGTTCGATTGACATACAAAGGAGCATATTCATGTCCCAGTACGATTACCTCGTCGTCGGTGCCGGCCTTTCGGGTGCCGTCTTTGCCAACGCCGCCAAGCGCGCCGGCAAGTCGGTCCTGGTTATCGACCGCCGCGATCACATCGCCGGCAACATCTACACCGAGGACGTCGAGGGCATCCAGGTCCACCGCTACGGCGCCCACATCTTCCACACCTCTATGAAAGACGTCTGGGACTACGTCAACCGCTTTGCCGAGTTCAACAATTACGTCAACTCGCCGGTCGCCAACTTCCACGGCAACATGTACAACATGCCCTTCAACATGAACACCTTCGCCAAGATGTGGCCGGGCGTCGTCACGCCGGCAGACGCCCGCGCCAAGATCGCCGAGCAGGTGACCGCCGAGAACATCGGCGAGCCGACCAACCTCGAGGAGCAGGCGCTGTCCCTCGTGGGCCGCGACATCTTCGAGACGCTCGTGAAGGGCTACACCGAGAAGCAGTGGGGCCGCGACTGCCGCGACCTGCCCGCAAGCATCATCAAGCGCCTCCCCTGCCGCTTTACCTACGACAACAACTACTTCAACGATCGCTACCAGGGCATCCCCATGGGCGGCTACACCAAGATGGTCGCCAACATGCTCGAGGGCGTCGAGGTGCGTTGCGGCGTGGAGTACAAGGAGCTGATCGCCGCCGAGCCCGATATCGCCGCCAAGACGATCTACTGCGGCCCCATCGACGCGTTCTACGACTTTAAGCTGGGCACGCTGGAGTACCGCAGCCTGCGCTTCGAGACCGAGACGCTCGACGAGCAGGACCACCAGGGCGTGGCCGTGGTCAACTACACCGCGCGCGAGGTCCCCTACACGCGCATCATCGAGCACAAGCACTTCGAGTTCGGCACGCAGGACAAGACCGTCATCACGCGCGAGTACCCGGCCGACTGGAAGCCCGGCGACGAGCCCTACTACCCCATCAACGACGCCAAGAACGAGGC
>CAVCHM010000055.1:0-13900 GCA_963602135.1 bacterium
TCCTAGTGTTCGCTTCTAATAAAGAAGGCCAAGATTCGGGACGCAGTTCAAAAGGTGCCTGACCCCTTTGTGGTGGAAATGACGTTTGCCCAGATAAAACCCGCCAAAACAAACCTGTCCCTTTTTGGCAGGTTATGGCAGCGCAGCGAGCCGGTTCCAAGTGCCCCAGGTCGCCCCGAAAGAGGAGCGACGCGTACTTTGGTACGCGAGCGACGGCTTGAGGGGCGAGATGGGGTGCTTGGGGTCGGCGCAGCGTCAAGCCTTAAAGGTGGTCTTGGATAAGGTCGCAGATGGCTCGGGCGTCGTTGATGTTGATGGCTCGGGTCGCGAAGCCCGCGTCGAAGGCCTGGCGCGCCAGGGCCTCATTGCAGGCAAGGGCCAGCGTGCGACCATCGACCAGGTCGAGCGAGCTCTTGCCGCGCAGACGGTCGACACCGGAGCGCGCGACCACGATGTTGTCGAAGCCCTCGGTCTTGTAGCCCTCCATGATCACCACGTCGACATCGTTGTAGCGCGACAGCAGCTCGCGCGCGGGCATCTCGTCCTCCTCGCGCGTGTCGGCGTACTCCGCCCAGCGCGTGGCGCAGATGAGGCCCACGTGCTTGGATCCGGCCTGGTGATGGCGCCAGGTGTCCTTAGCGGGCACATCGATATCAAAGCCGTGATGCCCATGATGCTTGAGCGAACCCACGCGCAGGCCGCGGCGGGTGAGCTCGGCAATGACCTTCTCGACGAGCGTGGTCTTGCCCGAGTTTTGGTAGCCGATAAACGCGATCGCGGGGACGGCCGGTGTCGGAGCCGTGGGCGCGACGGCGACGGGTGCGCTCGCGAGTGCGGCACCGTCAGCGGCCACGGCCTCAACAGCAGCGGCCTGGCGCTCTGCACGATCCCACGCACCCGAGCGGCCGCCCTCCTTGTGCAGCAGGCGCACGTCGACGATCTCCATGCCGCGGTCGACGGCCTTGCACATGTCGTAGATCGTTAGGCACGCAGCGCTCGCGCCGGTCAGAGCCTCCATCTCAATACCCGTCTTGCCCGTCACGCCCGCCGTAACCAGCACGTGAAAGCCAACCTGCCCGTCCGTGCGCGCCGGCGCCCAGCCCTCGGGCACGTCCTCGGCCGGCGTTCCCGCCGGAGCGATGGGCGCAATGTCGCACTTGCTCTTGGTAATGAGCAGCGGATGGCACATGGGGATGATGTCGCTCGTGCGCTTGATAGCCATGATGCCCGCCACGCGCGCGCAGGCAAGCACGTCGCCCTTCTTGGCGCGGTCCTGCAGCACCATGGCCTGCGTCTCGGGATGCATGAGAATGGTGCCCTCGGCAATGGCAATGCGATGCGTCTCGGCCTTGTCGGACACGTCGACCATGCGCACCTCACCCTTGGCGTCCACGTGCGTCAGCTCGTCGCGACGGGCGTCACGGGCGGGCTCGGCGACAGCGCTGGCAGTCGTCTGTGCGGACGCGTCGGCGTTGCCAGCATTCGCCGCAGCCGTGACTTTGTGGGCAGACATCGCGGCCCTGCGAGCGACCTTGGTGGCATCGGCGTACCTGCTCTTGGCCATATGATCATCCTCCGATTTGGGACATAAATCGTTGCGTGCCCTCAATTATCGCGTGTTCCTGCGGTTTGTGGGCCACGGCATCGCGCCAAATCGAAAGCACCTGCATATCATCACCACGGCGCAGCGCGTCACGCACCGAATACTCGGCATCGCTGAACAGGCACGGACGCACGTTTCCATCGGCCGTCAGGCGCAGACGGTTGCAATTCGCGCAAAAATGATTGGACATGGCGCTGATAAAGCCGACCGTTCCCGCCGCACCCGGAAAGTGCCAGTAGCGCGCAGGGCCCGCGCCGGCAGGAGCGTCGTTGATGTCGAGCGGCTCGAGCTCGCCTAGGCCCACCGCGGCGGCCCCGGCATTGATGCGCGTCCGCAGCTCGTCGCTCGGCACGGTGTCGCTCGCGTCCCACAACTCGGGATTGAGCGCGGGCGCATGCGGGTCCACGGCGCAATGCGAGCTCGTGCGCTCGTCGCCAATGGGCATGTATTCGATAAAGCGCAGGTGGATGGGGCGGTCGAGCGTGAGCCGCGCGAGGGCCGCCACATCCTGGTTGAGCCGGCGCACCACAACACAGTTGACCTTAACGGGCTCAAAGCCCCAAGCCAGCGCCGCGTCGATGCCAGCCATGGTCTGCTCGAGCCGACCCAGGCGCGTGATCTTTCTAAAGAGCGTAGGATCGAGTGTGTCGAGCGAAATGTTGACGCGGTTAAGCCCGGCATCTTTGAGCTGCGGTGCCAGCTTGGGCAGCAGAGCGCCGTTGGTGGTAAGCGAGATGTCCTCGATATGCGGAATCGCGCGGATGTCGCGAATGAGCGGGATGATACGGCGGCTGACCAGCGGCTCGCCACCCGTCAGGCGCACGCGGCGAATGCCCTCCCCCGCCACCAAGCGCACAAAGCGGGCGATTTCCTCGGCACTGAGTAGCTCATCGTGCGCGCGGGGCGTCACGCCGTCTGCCGGCATGCAGTAAATGCAGCGAAAATTGCACTTGTCGGTAACGGCAATGCGCAGGTAGTTGATATCGCGGCCAAAACCGTCATGTTGCACGTGCCCGTCCACGCAGCCCTCCCCTCACGCTGACCTTTATTCTTCGGGGAATATAGTACCGCACGGGAAGAATGGGTCGACATGCGTACGACACGAAAGACCTTTGCGAGCAAGACCGGCTTCCCAAGCCCATCCTCAACACACAAACCATCACAACATTCGATGCTTTTCCCTATTTTGGCAAAAAACGTCGAATGTTGTGATGATTTGCCTGCCCGCAGCACCCCGTAGAAGGGCCGAAACGCCCCTAAAGGCCGCCGTCCCAGTGTCGAATCACGAATTCTCGCAGGTCATTCTGACGTTTCTGGAACGCTTCGCTTCGGTCGCACCTGAGGCCCATAGCAAGCGCGATGGCGTTCATCGCCCGGTGCAATTGCAGCTGATGGGCAAACTGAGTCCCGGTGAGGACGATCATCCTAAAGCCCAGCGCGCTCAGCACGGTCATACGCTCCGCATCCGACGCGCTGCACTGTTTATCAAGATGGTCCGAACCGTTGTATTCAATTCCCGTACCGCTCGCAGGCGCATATACGTCAATCTCGAAATACCCGGCCTTAGCGAGATACTTGAACTCGCTGGGAACATCGACCCGATGGTTGAGCTCGATCTTGGCGTATCCCAGCCCTCCCTGGGAACGTTTTGCTACGACCATGATTGAGGTGGCCGTCTCCATGGGCGATCGCGCGCCATCGTGCACGCGTTTGAGCACGGCGGCCGCGCGTATGGCCCCCTGACGAGATCGGTTCTCATTGCAATAAGCAATCAAATCGGCAACGGTATACCTCTGCCCCATCTCGATATAATCGCCTGTCGACAGATGATTCAAATGGTATCGGGCACAGATTTCGTAGCCATATTCCAGCTGCTCGGGCTCGCTCATCCACGAACCCGCTTGGACAAAGCACATGACCTCATCAACCACTAGAAGGCCCTCCGCCACCTCGATAAGATGGCCTGGGGGTACCGGCGCCCCAAACACGTGGCACCTAAATCCAGCCGGCGTCGAGCGCTCAAAATCGAAGTTAACGAGCGTATCGATATGATCGAGCTCTTCTCGTGGAATACCAAGCGAAACCAGATAGTCGGTAACGATCCCAACTGCCGTCGAAGCCCTCAGCCCCTTGGCATCGAGCCCCAATTTGGGCAGGCCCGCGGTCGGCTCCGCCTCGCTAGCAAGCGAGTCCTCATCGTATAGGCTGCTTGCTCGCGAGAGCGGCTCGGACGGGCGCGCCACGTTGTGGTACATCCAGGCAGTCTTATGGGACAGGACGATCGGCAGGTCCATGAGCCCTCCAATGGAGTCGGATAACCAACCTTATTCCCCTGCCCACGGGTCCGCACACCTGCGTGCGCAAGAAAGCGATTCCACCCGATCGAGTGGCAGAAAAACCATCACAACATTCGATGCTTTTCCCGATTTTGTCAAAAAACGTCGAATGTTGTGATGGTTTGAGGCGAGGTGAGGGGGCACGGAGGGGTCAAAGCATCGTATTCGGCAAGGCGCGCCCCCGTATTCATTTGGAAATGTCCGCGGTCGTGACTTTTTCGCCCCGCCGCCAATACAAACCTTGACTCTACAATCGTTGTAGGGTTTTCACTACACTGGTAGCTAAACGAACCAAGCCAGAAAGTGCCCCGCCCATGGAACACGACCTCACACGCGGCAATGTCCTTAAGACCATCGCGGTCTTTGCCCTGCCTTATATGCTCTCGTACTTTTTGCAGATGCTCTACGGCATGGCCGATCTGTACATGATGGGGCAGTTTAGCGGCGCTGCCGGCATCACCGCCGTGGGCAACGGCGCACAGACGCTCTATATCATTACCGTGACACTCGTTGGTCTGGCCATGGGAACGACGGTCATCGTCGGCCACGCCGTGGGCTCGCGCCGCTTCGATCGCGCCGAGACCGCCATCGGCAATACCATCACGCTCTTTATGGGTGTCTCGGTGGTACTGGCCGCTGTCCTGCTCGCGCTTTGCCCGCGGATCGTGGCACTCATTGGCACTCCCGCCGAAGCCGTCGAAGGCACTGCCGCCTACCTGCGTATCTGCTTTATCGGCATTCCCTTTATCGCCGCGTACAACATTCTTTCGGCCATCTTTCGCGGGCTGGGCGATTCGCGCTCGCCCATGTACGTAATTGGCGTGGCATGCATCATCAACATCGCGCTCGATTTTCTGTTTATCGGCCACATGGGGCTCGGCCCCGTGGGCGCCGCACTCGGCACGGTCATCGCACAGACGGCCAGCGTTGCCCTTGCGCTCATGTGGCTCAAAAGCCGTCGCACGAATATCCACGTTAAGCGCAGCGACCTGCGCCCCCAGCCCGAGGTGCTCGGCAGCATTCTTAAAATCGGCGTGCCCGTGGCTGTGCAGGACGGCTGCATCCAGGTGGCGTTTATGTTTATCACCGTCATCGCCAACCACCGCGGTCTGGTCGACGCCGCCGCCGTGGGCCTGGTCGAGAAGATGATCAGCTTTTTGTTCATTGTGCCGAGTTCCATGGGTGCCACCGTCAGCGCGCTCACGGCACAAAACGCCGGCGCGGGCAAGGGCGACCGCGCGCGTCAGGTGCTCAAGGATGCCATGACCATCTCGGTGGTGTACGGCTGCCTGATTACAGCGCTGATGTGGCTGGTGGCGCCGGCGTTTATTGGCTTTTTTGCCAAGGACGCCGCGGTGGTCGCGGCCGGTACCGGCTATATGCACAGTTATATTTTCGATGCAATCTTTGCCGGCATCCACATTTGCTTTAGCGGCTTTTTCGCTGCGTATGGCAAGAGCTACATCGGCTTTGCGCACAACGTGCTGGCTGTGGCACTCATTCGCGTGCCGGGCGCGTGGCTGCTGTCGAACGCCTATTCCGATACGTTGTTTCCCATGGGCATCGCCTCGCCGTGCGGCTCGATTCTGTCGGCGGTCATTTGCGTGATTGCATTTACCGTACTCAACCGCCGCGGAACCTTTGACAAGCTGGTGGCGTAGCGGGGCGACGCGAAATCGCCCTCATCGACGACATCATCAGCGACGACCCCAGGAGAACCGCCATGTCGAGGACAATCCCCGATATGGCAGATTTACTCCTCCGGAATCGGAAACGCCCGGATGAACTCTGCGGGCGAGAAGGTCTTGATGGTCGAGCGCACAAAAGCGGCTCGATCGCGCGTGATGATAAAGTCCGCACCGGCACGCTCGGCCATCGCACGGATACAGCCGTCCTCAAAGTCCGGCTCATCGGAATAGGCGGAGGTAAAACAAGCTTCTTGGTCGAGAGGCTCTAACGAGTAGCTCTTAAGGCAGTCGCGTACCACCTCGCGGGCGCGCGACTCGCCGGCCTGTTTGGTGAGAATGTAGTACGCGTCCTTGAGAGAACAAGCCGAAACAACGCCCTCGATAAGCCCCACGTCGACGAGCCCCTTGATCGCTTGCGCCGACGCATGTTCCGGCCGGCCCGGAAGCACGCAATCGAGCAGAAAATTGGTATCGAGAAATGCTCTCATAGGTAGCGCTCCCTCGCAACGCGCTTTTCATCTTCAACTGTCATCGTATCGAGCGGCGTTCCTTTTGGCATTTTGGCTACGATATCGAGATACTCCTGGTAGTCCTCATCCTCCGCGAGCATTTCGCGAATCTCCTTCCAGGTGATCTTGGGATGCCACATCGTACCCACGTCGCGCTTGGGCTTGTCCGAGCCGCGCGTCGGCTTTGCGCCCCCGCGCTCCTGGGTAGCGTCATATTCCACTGCAACCGGGCCTTGATAGTCGAGCGGCACGATCTTGAACAACGGCTTGCTCCGCTTGAAGACCACAACTTCCTCGCCCTCATTGGCAACCTTTTCGGCCACCTGCGTAAGGTTTTGGCGCAGTTCCGAAAACGCGACGGTAACCATAGCGGCTCCTCTCAACATATATCTTCGCTGCTTAGTATACACGTTAATGTTAATGTTAGTGTATATAAAAATCACCACAATGGGGGCAATCAACCATTACGGGCACCTCTGCTTTGTATGAATCTCTTATCGCTCCGAGACGGTACCGATCCGCAGGATCACCCTCAGCGACCTACGTGACGCAGATCACGGTGCCGGTTGCCCCAGCAAAGTAAGAACCGCCCGGAAGGCATCGTGCTTCCGGGCGGTTCTTCAATTTGGTTATCGATGCACTAAGCCTGGGGTACCTGACCAGTCGCCAGGATCTGCTCGAGTGCGTCCTCATCCAGCACGGGCACACCCAGCTGCTCGGCCTTGGTGAGCTTGGAGCCCGCTTTGGGGCCGGCGACCAGATAGCTCGTCTTCTTTGACACGCTACCCGAAACCTTGGCGCCGAGCACCTTGAGCGCCGCGCCCGCCTCGTCGCGAGTGCGGTTGACGAGCGTGCCGGTGAGCACGAAGGTCAGACCCGCAAGCGGCTGTGCGTCGGCGAGCTCGCCCGCCACGCCAGCGTCGGCCGCGGCTTGCGCGTGCGCGGCGCCCAAGTCGACCTCGAGCGACAGACCAGCCTGGCGCAAGCGCTCCAGCACGGCAAGGTTTTCGGGCACGGCCAGGAACTGTTTGACGCTCGCCGCAATCTTGGGACCGATGCCCTCGCACTCGGCAATATCCTCTTCGCTCGCCAAGATGAGCTTGTCAATCGACAGGAATCGCTCGGCGATGACCTCGCCCACGCTCTTGCCCACATGGCGGATGCCCAGGGCAAACAGCACGCGACCGAGCGGCTGGCTTTTGGACTTGTTGAGCTCGACGATGATTTTCTCGGCCGTCTTGAGGCCTACCGGAATGGGATCGCCCTTCTTAACGCCCTTTTTGCTATTGGTGCTCGCGTACACGCGCCCCGTATCCAGGCCTGCGATGTCATCGACCGTGAGCTGGTAGAAGTCTGCGACATCGTGGATCAGGCCGGCAGCGATCATCTTGTCGACGATCTCGTCGCCCAGGCCATCAACGTCCATGCAGCCGCGGCTCACCCAGTGGAGCAGGCGCTCCTTGAGCTGCGCCGGGCAGTCAATGGACACGCAGCGGTAGGCGACCTCGCCATCCTCGTGGACCACGGGGCTGCCGCACACGGGGCAGACCTCGGGCATGTGCCAGTCGACCGAATCGGCCGGACGCTTATCGAGCACCGGGCCCACGACCTCGGGGATTACGTCGCCCGCCTTGTGCACGATGATAGTGTCGCCCTCGCGCACGTTTTTGCGGCGAATCTCGTCGATGTTGTGCAGCGTGGCGCGCGCGATGGTGGAGCCGGCAACCGTCACCGGGTCGAACTCGGCGACCGGCGTGAGCACACCGGTGCGGCCCACCTGGATGCGAATCTCGCGCAGGACGGTCTGCTTTTCCTCGGGCGGGAACTTAAAGGCAATGGCCCAGCGCGGTGCGCGGGCGGTAAAGCCCAGGTCGAGCTGCTGCTGAAAGCTGTCCACCTTTACGACCACGCCGTCAATGTCGTAGTCCAAGTCGCCGCGATGCTCGAGCGCCTGGGCGCAGAACTCGTGAACCTCAGCGGGTGTGGCGCAACGGGCAACGTTGGGGTTGACGCTAAAGCCGGCGCTACGCAGCCAGTCCAGGAACTCGCGCTGGCTGTGGACGTGCAGCGGATCGGTATCGGCAATGGCGTAGATAAAGGTAGCCAGGTCGCGGCGCGCCGTGACCTTGGGGTCCTTTTGGCGCAGGCTGCCGGCGGCGGCGTTGCGCGGGTTGGCAAAGGGGTCGCGGCCCTCGGCATCGGCCTCTTCATTCAGACGAACAAAGCTGCCCTTGGGCATGTACACCTCGCCGCGTACCTCAATGGTACGCTCGCGGTCGGCGCCCATGTGGGCGAGCGCCGGCTCGGACAGGTGCATGGGCACATCCTTGATGGTACGGACATTGAGCGACACGTCCTCGCCCGTGGTGCCGTCGCCGCGCGTGGCGGCGCGTACGAAGGTGCCGTTTTGGTAGGTAAGGGCCACGCCCAGGCCGTCGATCTTAAGCTCGCAGGTATAGGTGACGCTGCCGGCACCGAGCGCATCCTCGGCGCGCTGGAGCCACGCGTCGAGTTCGTCCAGGTCCATGGCATCGTCCATGGAGTACATGCGTGCCATATGCGTGACCGGCGTAAACTGCTCGCTCACGTAGCCGCCCACGCGCTGGGTATAGCTGTCGGGGGTCACCAGGTCGGGGTAGGTCGCCTCGATTTCCTGCAGCTCAACGAGCATTTTGTCGAAGGCGGCGTCCGTGATCTCGGGCGCATCGAGCATGTAGTAGCGATAGGCGTGGTAATCGAGCTCGTGGCGCAGCTCGGCCGCGCGCGCTGCCGCCTGGGCACGGGCATCGGTCGATGCGGCGGCATCCGCGCTCGCGGGCGTTTTGGTATCGATATCTACACCGTCACCAAACAGGCTCGATTGCTCCATTGCGGCACTCCTTCGCTCGATTTCAAACGGATACTAGAGTACCACCGGTCACAATGGGGTCGAATCGCCCTTTCAAACCGCATCGAATCGGCAGCCGCCAGACCGGAGTGGATCGCGCGATCAACTCATGCCCTTGCCATTTCTAAATGATCCGTTTCCCCGTCCCCAACGGATCAATAAGAAAAGAGGGGACTGTCCCGCGTTGGCGGGACAGTCCCCTCTGGCTTCGATATGTGCAATACGGTTCGTTAGAAACCCTGACCGTTGCCCTGACCCTGACCCTGCTGGCCAAGCAGCTCCTCCAGATACTGGCGCAGCTGCTCGTCGGTAATACCGCCGTTGCCGGTATCGGTCGCGCTGTCGTTCTGCTGCTGGTTCTGCAGCTCCTCGTCGGAGCCCAGCTCAACCGTGACCTTCTTCTCTTCCTTGCCGCGCATGAGCGTGATCTCGACCTTCTCACCCACCTCGTGGCTGCGCAGTGCGATGATCAGGCCATCGGCGCTCGAAATCTCATCGTCGCCCAGCTTGGTGATGACGTCGCCCTCCTGAATGCCGGCCTTGGCGGCAGGACCATCCTCAACGACGCTCGCCACATACGCGCCGCTATCGGTGCTCAACTTGTTGGTGCGGGCGTTAAGCGCATTGACGCTCGAAAGCGTAGCGCCCATGTACGGATGCACCGGCGTCTTACCGTCGATGATCTGGTCGGCAATGTTCTTGGCGTAGTTAACCGGAATGGCA
Source organism: bacterium (assembly GCA_963602135.1). Lineage (GTDB taxonomy): Bacteria > Actinomycetota > Coriobacteriia > Coriobacteriales > Coriobacteriaceae > Collinsella. The sequence goes on from CAVCHM010000055.1 coordinate 9,747, forward strand.
AAACCCACGCCCGAGCTAGAGCCCGAGTAGCTCTCGATAAGCGAGTTGATACCCACAAGCTCGCCATTGTCGTTGACGAGCGCGCCGCCGGAGTTGCCCGGATTGATGGCGGCATCGGTCTGGATCATGTTGGCATAGATGGTGTTGCCGCTGGTAGAGCTCATGGCCGTGGAGCGATACAGCGCCGAGACGATACCGGTGGAGACAGACTGTTCGTTGCCGAAGGGCGAGCCGATCGCCATGACCCACTCGCCCACGTTGAGCTTGGAGGAATCACCGATCTCAATCGGCGTGAGCTTGGAGGCGTCGGCGTCCTTGAGCTTGATGACGGCCAGGTCGCTCGAAGCGTCGTTGCCCACGAACTCGGCCTCGTAGGTGGTGCCGTCGTCCATGGTCACCACGTACTGGTCATAGCCATCGACCACGTGGTTGTTGGTGAGGATATGGCCCTCGGTATCGAGCACCACGCCCGAACCGACGCTGCCCGAGTTGTTCGACTCGTCGGCAGACTGCGAAAGCGAGCCATTCTGGCCGCCGCTCGACGTGGCGGTGATGGAAACGACGGAGGGCAGGGCCTTGGCAGAAACGGCCTCGGCCAACGTGGTGTCCTCGGAGTCGATCGTAATCTTTTGCGTCGACGAACCCGAAGCGCCCGCCGTCACGGCATTCTTGCCGCCACCGATATCGAGCGTACCGCTCATAATGAGCGCAATGACCAGCAGGGCGCCACAGGCGCAACCGGCGAGTGCCGTAATGAAGATCGGCAGCTTTTTGGTCTTGGTCTTGACCACCGTGTGCTTGTTCACGACCTGCGCACCGCCCAGCGGCTGGCCGGTCTGTGTGTCATAGGCCTGCACGTAGGGAATGTTGCTACCGGCAGGCGTCGACTCCACCTGCACGCGCGGCTGCTGCTGAGTCTCGCCGGCATTGCCAACATCCTGGGGACGCTGGGAATCGTTCTCGCTCATAGCTGCGATCCTTTCGTCAAATAACCAAAGGCCCGCCAAACACGTGGCGGGCCATCATTGTTCACGTTGAGTTGTACCCCAATATGCGGGCGTACGTGTACGAGAACGCAATCTTTTAGGAAGGCTTAAGTTCTGCTGCAAACTCGAAAGGAGCCCGCACCTGCGTCAAAACCACCACAAAGGTGTCTGTCCCCTTTGTGGTGGAAATCTAGTCCTTAAACAGATAGCCCACGCCGCGGACGGTGGTGATGTGTGCCGCGATCTGCGGGCCCACCTTGGAGCGGATGCGTCGAATGTGCACGTCGACGGTGCGCGTGCCGCCGCAGTACTCAAAGCCCCACACGCGGTGCAGCAGCACCTCGCGGCTGTAGGCGCGATTGGGATGCGTCGCCAAAAAGCTCAGCAGCGAGTACTCCATCAGCGTCAGGTCAATGGGCTCGTTATCGAGTGTCACCTGGTAGGTAGCCAGATTAATCTCGAGGTTATCGATGTTGAGCACATCGTCGGCGGTGACGGTCTCCTCCTCGCCCATCAGGCGCTGCGCGCGAGCCTTGAGCTCGTTGGGCGTCGCCGTGGGGCACACAAAGTCGGCATGCGCGTGATTCGGCAGGCGCAGGGTACCGAGCGCCTCATCGTCGACGATCACCAACATGGGGACACCGCCGCGATCGTCAAGCCACTTGGCAATCTGATCGATGCGGTCGCTGCGGATGCCGTCGGAATCGAGGATCAGCAGGTCAAAGTCGTGCGCCGCAGTCGGCGAATCGGGGGTTGCCAGGCTCACCTCGACACCCAGGGTGGTCGTCAAGCTGCGGGCAAACTCGTGGAAGCGCGTCGTGCGCGCCATGAACAGGGCACTCTTATCGGACATATCGGCCTCCAAAGAAATGAGCTCAATCGTACTGGAACAAGCCAGCGCGATTAGGAGTTCGCCAGGTAGTGCTTGATCTCCCACTCGGTGATCGTAGACTCAAACTTATGCCACTCGTCGCGCTTCTTTTTGAGGAAGAAGCTGTGGATGTGCTCGCCGAGGGCATCCTTCATAAACTGCGAGTCCTCAAACACGTCGAGCGCCTCTTTGAGCGAGCGCGGCAGCGGCGCGTAGCCGGCCTCGACCATCTGACGGTCGGTGAGCTTGAGCGTCTCGGCCGTGGCCTCGGGCGGGAGCTCCAGCTTGCGCTCGATGCCGTCCAGACCAGCCGCCAGCGTGACGGCGTTGACCAGGTACGGGTTGGCCATGGGGTCGGGGCTACGAAGCTCGATGCGCGTGGACAGCTGCTTGCCGGGCTTGTAGACCGGGATGCGGACCATACTCGCGCGGTTGCGCAGGCCCCACGTGGCGTACTGCGGCACGGAATCGCCGCCCGTGGTGATGCGCTTGTACGAATTGACCGTGGGGTTGGTGATGGCGCTGATCTCGCGCGCGTGCGCCAAGATACCGGCCATGTAGTGCTTGGCGATTTCGGAGAGGTGGTACTTCTCGTCGTCCTCGCCCCAAAAGACGTTGTTGCCGTCATGGTCGAACAGCGACTGGCACAGGAACATAGCACTGCCATCCTCACCCGCCAACGGCTTGGGCATAAAGGAGGCGTGGCAACCGCTCTCGTAGGCCTGCTGCTTAATGATGAGCTTGGCCGTGGTGATGGCGTCAGACATGCTCAGGGCCTCGGCGTGGCGCAGGCTCATGCCGTGCTGCGAGCGACCAGCGGCGTGGAAGGTGTACTCCACGGGCACGGACATCTTCTCGAGCGTGAGGACCGTGTTGCGGCGCAGGTCGCGGGCGGCATCGCTCACCGAAAGATCGAAGTAGCCCACGTTGTCGAGCGGCTCGGGGGTGTGCTCGTCGGGGAAGTAGTAATACTCCAGCTCGGCACCCACGTTAAGCAGATAGCCAGCCTTCTCGGCCTTGCGAAACATGCGGCGCAGGGCGTCGCGCGGGTCGCCGGCGAAGGGCTTGCGATCGGGAGTACACACGTCGCAGAAAACGCGTGCAACGCCGTTATGGCTCGGGCGCCACGGCAAAATCTGGAAGGTCGAAGCATCGGGAAACGCCAGCATGTCGGCTTCCTCGGGCGTGGCAAAGCCTTCGATGGCGGAGCCGTCAAAGCCAATACCCTCCTCAAAAGCGACCTCGAGGTCCTCGGGGCTAATGGCAAAGTTCTTGAGGCGGCCGAGAATGTCGACAAACCACAGACGCACAAAGCGGATGTCACGCTGCTCTACGGAGCGGAGTACGTAATCGATGTTCTGCTGGTTCATGTCGCTCCCCTTTCTTTCGGGCGGGTTTCGACTGGTCTATATCGCAGATACTATCGCAGAAAAATGTTTCCGCAGGGTTAAAGCGTATCAAGCGCTCAAAAAAACGTGCGCGAGCAGACCGTTGCGAACGAGCGGCTAGCGTTCAGATTCGGAGACAATTTGTCTACAGGCTCGTTCCAGCGCAGGGAACTCCATCGTCACTGCATCCCAAACAACCGAGCGGTCGACATTGCCGTAATCATGCGCAAGATAATTTCTCATGCCGATAATTCCACGCCACTCAACTTCGGGATGAAGGGGACCTCGGACAAAATCTCGGACCCAATGTGGGTCCAGGAGGGAGTCCGATGTATACGAAAGAGGAGCGCGAGGGGATTCTCTGGGAGTTCCACCGGAGCGGCCTGTCCGCCCCCGCCGCCTGCAGGAGCCTGCCGCTTTTCCCGAACAAGGACAACCTGTATGCTTGGCTCAAGCTGGAGGAGGCGGGCGAGCTGACCGCCCGCGAGATGCCCGGCCGGGCGGAGCGCATGCACTGCTCGCACGGCGAGGGCAGCCCCGCGTTCGCCGCGAGGCGCGCGGGCGACGTGCCCGCCTCCCCGCGGAGGCGTCGAGCCGAAGGGGGCGTGGGCAGGATGGAGAGGACCGGGCGCGGAGGGGCCGGCGGAGGGGCCCCGGAGCAGACCGACTGGCGTGACTGGGGCCTGGAGGGCCTCCCGGACGACCCCGCCGAGCGCGCCCGCGAGGCCGAGGTCAGGCTCGCCGAGGCCCTGGCGGTGTTGGACGTCCTAAAAGCACCAGGCCCTGGCTCTTTGACGAACGAGGAGAAGCACAGGGCGGGGGAGGCGGCGAGGAGGCTCTCGCCGGCGGTGAGGTGTTAGCGCTAATCTAAAATTAACCACTTTCGCAAACGCATCTCGCCGAATGCGC
>CAVCHM010000056.1:0-12258 GCA_963602135.1 bacterium
AGCGTCCTAGTGTTCGCTTCTAATAAAGAAGGCCAAGATTCGGGACGCAGTTCAATTTAAGTCTGTCCCCAATGAGTGGCCGTGCTTGACTTCAACCCCACTTCACCGGGTACCATCCTCTATGTCTGTAACGCCATATAGACCGAGGGGATAGATCTATGACCGCAACTGCACCCGCAGCACCCGCTAAGGTGTACTTTACCAACCTGCGTACGCATGCTCGCGAGAGCCAGCTCGACAAGCTCAAGCGCCTCATTCGCCGCGCCGGCATTGAGCAGATCGACTTCGAGAACAAGTTCGTCGCTATCAAGATTCACTTTGGCGAGCTGGGTAACCTGAGCTTTCTGCGCCCAAACTACGCCCGCGCCGTCGCAGACGTCGTGAAGGAGCTGGGCGGCAAGCCCTTCCTTACCGACTGCAACACGCTCTACGTCGGCAGCCGCAAAAACGCACTCGAGCACATCGACACCGCCTACCAGAACGGCTTTACCCCGTATGCCACGGGTTGCCAGATCATCATCGCCGACGGCCTCAAGGGTACCGACGAGGCGCTCGTCCCGGTCGAGGGCGGCGAGTACGTGCGCGAAGCAAAGATCGGTCAGGCGCTCATGGATGCCGATATCGTGATCAGCCTCACCCACTTTAAGGGCCATGAGCAGGCCGGTTTTGGCGGCGCCATGAAGAACCTGGGCATGGGAGGCGGCAGCCGTGCCGGCAAGATGGAGCAGCATGCCGCCGGCAAGCCGAGCGTCGATACTACCAACTGCGTAGGTTGCCGTGCCTGCGAGAAGATTTGCGCGCACAGCGCCATCACGTTTGACGGTACGCGTGAGCGCGAGCTTGCCAACGGCAGCACCCGCACGGTTCACGTGGCTACCATCGACCACGATCGCTGCGTGGGCTGCGGACGCTGCATTGCGGCGTGCAACCAGGACTGCATCAAGCCCGACTATGACGCCGCGGCCGACGTACTCAACTACAAGATCGCCGAGTACACCAAGGCCATCGTCGACGGCCGCCCGAGCTTCCACATCTCGCTCGCCATGGACATCAGCCCCAACTGCGACTGCCATCCCGAGAATGACACGCCCATCGTCAACGACATCGGCATGTTCGCGAGCTTCGACCCGGTCGCCATCGACCAGGCCTGCGCCGACGCCGTCCTGGCGTCCGAGCCGCTGCCCAACACCGAGCTCACTGACAGCGCGGCCAAGATGGAGCATAATCACGAGCATCTGGAGGGCGAGCAGGCGCACGACCCCTTCTGCATCACGCATCCCGATACCGACTGGCGCGCGTGCATCGCGCATGCCGAGAAGATCGGCCTGGGCACGAGCAAGTACGAGCTCATCGAGGTCAAGTAACGCCTGACTATTGGACAAAACAAGCGCTTTTGTAGCGCAACGTTAGCAAAAACTGCCTGTGAGCACGGTGCTCGCAGGCAGTTTTTCGGAAGTATGCGGCAAATTCTGAGACTGCCGAGCACACGACGTTTTTTGGCAACAAAACCCCTGATAAATTGTTGGTAAAACTGCGGTCTGGTCGGCAGTTCCAGATTTTGCCGCATACTTCCGAAAATAGGGGGCCAGATAAAGCCCCAGACGTTGCTTTTTACCTAAAAATACTCGTCGAGGAAGTTGTCGACTGTGTTCCAGTAGAGCTCGGGGTCAACTTGCGCACTCTTGGCGTGGGTGGCGCCATGGATGGTGAGCTTCTGCTTGACCTTGCTGGCGCACGCGTCGTAGTTTTGGTCGAGCATGTCGTACGGCACAAAGGTGTCCTGGTCGCCGTGGATAAACAGCATGGGAACCGTCGCGTGTTTGAGTTGCTCCACACTGCTCGCCTTATGAAAGTCGTAGCCTGCGCGCACGTTGCACACCAAGTTTGCTACATCGAGCAAGGGAAAGCTGGGCAGGCCGAACACGTCCTTGAGCTGCAGAGAAAACTCGTCCCAAACACTCGTATAGCCGCAGTCCTCGATAATGCATTTCACGTTTGCGGGCAGAGATTCCCCCGCGACGTTCATGGCGGTTGCCGCGCCCATCGACTCGCCAAAGACCAGGATGCGCGCCTCGGGGTCAGCCTGAACGATTTGATTGATCCATGCGACGATGTCGAGGCGCTCGGGCCAGCCCATGCCGATATAGTCGCCGCCGGAGCGCTCGTGGGCACGGGCGGCGGGTGCGAGTACGTTCATGCCGCGGTCATGGAATCGTTTGGCGTATCGGGCCATACCGATGGGCTCGTTGGTATATCCATGCAGGCAGACGGCGTAGTCGTGCGTGCTCTCCGACGCAGCAAAATACCAAGCGGCAAGCTCGATTCCGTCATCTGCGGTGAGGCTGCTGCTCTTGCGATTCTCTTTAACCACGTCCGCGCCTCGGTTTCCTCGGCATCCGGCTGCTCACCTTTTTTGTCGTTCTTGCTATCCTGCATCATCTTCATGGTGTACGGCGCTTGGGGGTTCAGGGCAAAGTCAAACAAGAAGTTGCCGGCAAATCCGAGCAGCGCAACGACAACCACCAGCGCAACGATGCCGGCTATCTTGAGCTTTCGATGGGAGCGTGCGTTTTGGGCCATGCGATATTCTCCTATAAGATGTTAATACATCAACATTTAATGCAAGCGCATTATGGACGTTCGCCGTTGATGCGTCAACAGGCAAAGAATGGGTAAACAAAGGGTCACGTATGGTGCAAATTTCGCACGCACCCAGACGCTTTGATATAGTGTTGAGAACTCTTTACGTTGGAGGATGTAACCGGCATGTCCGATTCGAGCGACAGTTCTAAGCCGCGACCCAAGACCGCGGCCGTTCCACACTACACGGTGGGCGAGGAGATCATGAACTCCGTCACCCATGGTGTCGGCTGCCTGCTGGGTATCGCGGGCCTGGTGCTCCTGATCGTATTCGCCGCCCTGCGCGGCGGAGGCCCAGCCCACATGGCCGCGGCAATTGTCTATGGCGTCAGTATTATCCTCGAATACCTAGCCTCCACGCTCTACCATGCGATTCAGCCCGCGGGCGCCAAGCGCGTGTTCCGCATCATCGACCACAGCTGCATCTACTTGCTCATAGCCGGCAGTTATACGCCGTTTTGCCTCATCACGCTTGCAAACGACGGCGGCCCTGCGCTGTTCTTTGCCGTATGGGCCATCGCCATTATCGGCATTGCGCTCGAGTGCTTTTTGCGCGAGCGTCAGCCGCACTGGGTAAGCGGCCTGGTCTACCTGCTGATGGGCTGGCTCGTCGTCTTTAAGCTGCCCGAGCTCGTGGCGCTGCTGAACCCCGTCGCGCTTGCCCTGCTCGCCGTCGGCGGCGTGTGCTATACCGTGGGCGTGCCGTTCTATATCGCCAAAAACGTGCGCTATCTGCACGGTGTTTTCCACTTGTGGGTGCTCGCTGGCAGCATCTTCCAGTTCATGGCGGTGATCCTCTTCGTAATCTAGCGACCGCGCCCACGGCCCCGCTCGCGCGGGCGACCGGCGCAATTGCCCTATCCGTCACCTACGCTTACTACCCAACGTCCCGAATCTTGGAGGTTCGAGAAACTCCCGATGGACATAACCATCTCCCTTATCACTACCCTCGTCCTGACGCTTATCAACGGCTACTTCTCTATGTCCGAGATGGCGCTCACCACGGCCAAGCGCGCCGTGCTGGAGCATGAGGCCGAGGAAGGCGACAAGCGCGCCGAGCGTGCCATTAAGCTGGCCGCCGACTCCGACCAGCTGCTCGCCACCATCCAGGTCGCCATCACGCTCGTGGGCTTCGCCTCGTCCGCCGTCGCCTCGACGAGCCTGTCCGACCCGCTCGCCACATGGCTCATGAGCTTTGGCATCGCGCCGCTTTCCGCCATCGCGCGCGGCCTGGCGCCGGTCATCATCACCGTCGCGGTCGCCTTTGTGTCCATCGTGATTGGCGAGCTTGTGCCCAAGCGCATCGGCCTTGCTAACGCCGAGGGCGTATCCAAGCAGGTCGTGGGACCGCTCTCCGTGTTCCAAAAGATCGCCCGCCCGCTCGTGTGGCTGACCGGTGCCTGCTCCGACGGCCTGGCCCGCATCCTGCGTATCAAGAGTGCCGATGACCGCCAGAACGTCTCGGAGGAAGAAATCAAGTACATGGTCTCGGAGCAGGACGACCTGCTCGACGAGGAAAAGCGCATGATCCACGAGATCTTCGACCTGGGCGACACCGTTGCCCGCGAGGTCATGGTGCCGCGCGTGGACACCACCATGTGCGAGGACGACGAGACGGTCGCCGACGTGCTGTCCACCATGCGCCAGACCGGCTTCAGCCGCATCCCTGTCTATCACGAGGACCCCGACAACGTCGCGGGCATCGCGCACATCAAGGACCTGATTCAGCCCGCGCTCGACGGCAAGGGCGACCAGCCCATTGCCGACTTTTTGCGCGACGCCACCTTTGTGCCCGATACCAAGGACATCCTGCCGCTGCTGTCCGAGATGCAGACCTCGCACGACCAGATCGTGGTCGTCGTGGACGAGTACGGCGGCACGGCCGGCATCATCACCATCGAAGATATCGTCGAGGAGATCGTCGGCGAGATCGAGGACGAGTTCGACCCCGACAACAAGTACCTCACGCGCCTCTCGCGCCGTGAGTGGCTCGTCGATGGGCGTTTTTCGTGCGATGACGCGATTGAGCTTGGTTGGCCGCTCGAGGAAAGCGATGATTATGAGACCATCGCCGGCTGGATTTTGGAGCTTTGCGACTCGGTGCCCGACATCGGAGAGGTGTTTGAGGTTGCAGGGTACAAGTTCAAGGTGCAGTCGATGCGCGGCCAGCGCATCTCGCTCATTCGCGTGATCGCTCCGGCCGAAACCGATAAGAAGGATTCCGAGTCTTCGGCCGCCAGGCCGGCGGCGTCGGGTGCGGGTTCTGCGGATCCGCACGATGGCGACGAGTAGGGCAAGGAAGAGTAGGGGAGAGTTATGGCAGGCCTGTTCAACATCCTTAAGGTCACCGTCAGCGAGGACAAGATTTGCGCGCACGTGCTGGTGAACCCCGGCATGCCGCTCATGACCTCGGAGGATATCGAGGCCACGGCGCGCGTGTACTATCTGGTGCCGGCGATTGCCAAGCACCTGTGCCTGGGCGACTCGGGTCGCGAGTTCCAGGACTGCATGGGCCAGACCGAGCTCTGCCACCTGCTGGAGCACGTGACGGTCGAGCTCATGAACGAGACCGGTCTTGCCGGCAGCATCTCGTGCGGTCGCACGCGCGTGAGCGAGCATGACGAGCGTGTCTTTGAGGTTGAGCTTTCGTGTCCCGATGACGCGCTGGCCATTGGCGCGCTGTCATCGGCGACCTTTATGATGGACTGGGCGTACCTGCACGCCGACCAGCCGGCCCCCGACGTGGAGGGTACGGTCGCGGGCCTGCGCAACCTGGTACTGGGCATGCGCGCCGAGGCCGAGGGCAAGGACCCGCACGAGGCCGTCGCCGCCGCGAATGGCGAGGACGTGGCCGAGGATGCGCCCGAGGGCGAGGCGCCTGCCGAGGCCGACGCTGAGCCCGTTGCCGAGGCGCCTGCTGAGCCCGAGTCTGCGGAGCCCCAAGGCGTCCCGAGCTTTGACGATGAGCCGCAGATGCCAATCGATACCGAGGGCGCGGTCGTCGAGAACCACGAGGCCCCCGCGGCCGTCTTTGGCGGTGCGGCAACGGCTCCGTCCGGCTCGGCGCACGAGGGCAGCCTGCCGCTCGTCGATGGCGCCGGCGAAGACCCGGCCGCCACGGTGGCCATGCCGGTTGCGCCTCAGGAGTAGGCTCACTCGCTTATCACCATCATGTACCTGCGCCTTTACCGTACGCAGATGAGCGTGACGGCAAGTGTTGCGCTGCGGGTATAATGGACAGCATTCAAACGGTGGGCATCGAGGTGCCCGCAGGAGAGGAATGATCATGGGAAAGACTTTCAGCTTTGTCTCCGGTGCACTCTTTGGTGCTGCTGCCGGCGCTATCATCGGCGTTGCCCTGGCCCCGCGCTCGGGTGCCGAGACCCGCGCCATGGCTGCCGATATTGCCAACGATGCTTGGGATAACATGCGCGACACCTATGAGCACGGTGCCGAGGAGGCCCGCGCCGCGGTCAGCGACTTCGGCCCGATGGTCGACGCCAAGACCGACGACCTGCGCGCCAAGGTCGACCTGGCCCGCGAGCGCATGGACCAGCTTCGCGAGCAGCTCAACGATGCCATCTCGGGCGGCAACGTGACGCCCGCTGCCGACGTCGTGGTCGAGAACGTCGCTGAGGCCGACACCGAGGCCACGGAGCCCTCGACCGAGGCATAATGCGCGCAGGGGATTTTGTCGGCGTCAAGGTTTACCGCAAACCTGCCGAAGACAAGCGCACCAAAAAGGACGGCACGCCGCGCAGCCCTAAAAAGCTCGGCAAGATTCACTTTCCCGTCTTTACCCCGGGCGGCACGCGCGTGGTGGGCTTTATGGTCCGCCAGTCCGATATCGCGGGCATGATCGAGCGCCCCGACCGCTTTGTGGCGCTCGATGCCATCGGCGTCTATGAGGGTGCTGTCGCGGTCGACGACGTCAAGGGCACCTACGATGCCGCCGCGGCCAAGCGCCTCGATATCAACCTGGACGATTGCATCATCTGGGTTGGCATGGATGTGCGCACGGAATCAGGCGATGTCGTGGGCTACTGCTCGGACGTTGAGTTCAAGCCGCGCTCGGGTATTGTGCAGATGTTCTACGTGACCGCCGGTGCCGCTTCGAGCGTGCTGGTGGGCGACACACAGGTGCCGCCGACGATGCTGCGCGGCTACGAGAACGGCGCGATGATTGTCTCGGACGAGGTCAAGGCGCTCGGGTATTCGGGCGGCGCGGCCGCCAAGGCTGCCGAGGCCAGTGTCGTGGTGGGCGATAAGGTCAAGAAGGGCGCCAAGGTGCTCGATGACAAGGGATCGGTCGCCGTGGACAAGGGCAGTCGCGCACTGGGCAAGCAGCTCGGCAAGACGCGCGGTATGTTCAAGGCCTTTAAGGACGAATATCAAAAGGCGAGCGGGGGCTCGTCAAAAGCTAGCAAATAGAGACGTACCAAATGATGGGAGGCGAGCCGGAGACATGTTGCTCCGGCTCGCTGTGTTTATGGGGGAGGGCACATGCGCCAAAACGGATCTAACTTAAACGGGCGCTCGGCTGCGCGTCCGACGGCGCGCCGCGACCTGGGGCAACTGCCCGGCGGTCAGCGTCGACGTCGCCGTAAGCCCGGCGCGATGTACCTCAACCATAGCCGTGGGTTTAGCGATCGCAGCGCGCGCATCGGCAACGGGCGCTCGCCGCGCCGACCGTCCCGTCTGCCCTATGCGCTTATCGCCGTGGGTTGCGCGCTCGTGCTGTTTATCGCTGCCGTCGTGGGCTACGTCAACCGCAGCGTGGACGTGGAACTCAACGGGCAAAAGACCGCGGTGCGCGTGGGCTCTACGTTGCAGAATCTTATCGACGATCAAAGCCTGACCGAAACGTACGACGCCGGTGATCTGCTGGCCGTCGACGACAGCGTGCTTAAGCGCCATGGCGGCGAAAAGCTGTCGGTGAAGATCGACGGCAAGCGCGTGAAGCAAGGCAAATGGGGTAGCCGCGAACTTGAGGGCGGCGAGAAGGTGACGGTCAAGGATGGCCGTAACACCTACGAAAAGCACGAGGTCCAGGCCACGACTATCGAGCCAAAGCTTAAGGTCGAGGGCACGGGTGCCATTGAGTATGTCAAAGCCTGGGGTGTTCAGGGCCGCTCCGAGGTATGGGTCGGCGAGCAGTCGGGCAAGACGCAGGACCGCGGCGAGGTCGTGTCCGCCACCGACTGCGTAGTCGAGTGCGCAAGCGTAGCGCCCAAGGGCAACGAAAAGTACGTGGCCCTGACATTTGACGAGGGCCCGAGTAGTGCGACCAAGCAGATCTTGCAGGTGCTCAAGGAAAAGGCCGTCACGGCGACGTTTTTCCTTTCGGGCGATGCCGCGGAAGCCTCGCCCGCTACTGCTAAAGCGATTGTCGATGCCGGGTGCGAGATCGGCTCCAACAGCTACAGCGATGATTCGCTCAAGGGCGAGGATCGCGAGACGGTGCGCAAGCAGATCACGAAGGGCACCGAGGCGATTAAGTCGGCGACCGGCGTCGAGACGATGTTGCTGCGTGCCCCCTACGCCGCGTTTGACGAGCAAAACTGGATCGACTCGATGGACCTGGTGTCCGCCGTGGTTTCGTGGAATATCGATTCGGGCGACTGGCTGCTCAACGGCGCTGACGAGCAAGTATCGACCGTGCTCGATTCGGTGACGCCGGGCAATATTGTGCTGCTCACCGATAGCGATGAGTGCGCCGAGCAGACGCTCGAGGCGCTGCCGCAGATTATCGACGGCCTTGTCGCCGACGGCTACAAGATCGTGACGCTCAGCGACCTGGTCAAGACGGACACGTCGCTCAGCAAAAAGCTCACCTCGCTGACGAAGGTCACGATGCCCAAGAACGCCGTGTTCCCCCAACTCGCCGAGGACGACGAAACCACGGAGTAGTCATCGGGGACGTTCTTAAACGACTAGTCATTTAAGAACGCCCCCAACGACTATGTCACGGATACGTCAGTGTTTGGTATGCCTGCAATGTGCAGCGCATAAATTCGGTGCCGCAGCGCGATGCTGATGCTATAGTTACTGCGGTTAATGAGGGTCAAGAGAAAGGTTACAGGTGAAATCCAAACCTCGACCATACAGTCGATGACCCCATGCAGGTGCTTTCTGCGCGTGCACGGGGTGTGAGCGCCGAGCGGCGTGCCGCCTGCGCATGCGTATATATGTCTAAAAGTCCACGAATTGCGTGCCGGCATGGTCACGCGGTCCGCAGGAATAATGATGGGGAGCACCATTGAATTATCTGAGTGAGATGCTCAAATTGCCGGTCTTGGACGTCGACGGCGAAAAGCTCGGCGTTGTGAACGATTTTGGCATTGCAACCGGCGAAGTTTTTCCGCACGTGACGTCGCTCGCGTTCCGTGGTCCCGGCAAGACGCCGTTTATGATCAGCTGGCGCAAATGGGTCGACCGTATCGACGAGACGGGTGTACACCTTAAGACGTCGGCCACCGAAATCCGTTTTTCGTACCTGCAGCCGACCGAGCTGTTGCTGGCGCGCGATGTTCTCAACAAGCAGATTGTCGACACACAGGGCATGAAGGTCGTGCGCGTCAACGACATCAAGTTCTCCATGTCGGGCGAAAATCAGCTGCGCCTGCTGGGTGCCGAGGTCGGTGCCCGCGGTCTGCTGCGTGCAATCAGCCCCGCGCTCGAGCACGTCGTCGAGGGCTTTATGAAGCACCTGGGCAAGCCGCTCAGCGAGGACATTATCGCCTGGTCTTATATGGACCTGCTCGATCGCTCGACTAAAAACATCCAGCTCTCGGTGTCGCACAAGACGCTTGGCGAGCTGCATCCTGCCGACATCGCTGACATCATCGAGCAGCTCGATCCGCGCCTGCGCGCGCAGGTGTTCGCCCAGCTCGATACGGCACAGGCCGCCGAGGCCATCTCGGAGTTCGATGACGACGAACTCATGACCGAGATGCTCGAGGGCCTGTCCGATACCGACGCATCGTCGATGCTGGCCATGATGGACCCGGACGACGCTGCCGACCTGATCGACGAGCTCGATTATGAGAAGGCCGAGAAGCTCCTGCGCCTGATGGGCGTCAAGGAGGAGAAGGCGATTCGTAATCTGCTGGGCTACGAGGACAACACCGCCGGCCGCATCATGACCTCGGAGTTTGTCTCGCTGCCCGCCACAGCGACGGTCGGCGATGCCATCGAGGCGATTCGCAAACTCGACGAGGACTTTGAGAGTGTCTATTACGTCTATACCGAGGATCCGAGCGGTATGCTGACGGGCGTGCTTTCGCTGCGCACGCTGATCGTGGCCGACCGCGACGCCACGCTGGGCCAGCTCGCCTATCGCGATCTGGTCTACGTGTCGCCCGACGAGGACCAGGAAGACGTGACGGACGAGATGACCAAGTACGACCTGGTTGCCATCCCCGTCTGCGACGAGAACCGTCATATCCTGGGTATCGTGACCTTCGACGACGCCATGGACGTTATCGCCGAGGAGCATCAGGAGGACCTGCAGATCGCCGGTGTCGGCTCGGGCGATAGCGCGTCGGACGACTCGACGAACGTGCTCAGCTGGTTCGTGCATCGTCAGTACTGGGTTGTCGTGTGGGGCATCGCCTCGTGCATTATGGCGACGGTGCTGGGGACGGCGCTGGGCTCCGCGCATCTGGTGGTGTTCCCCATGTGCGCCATGCCGCTCGTGCTGCTGGCTGCCTCGCGCATGGTGTCGTTCGTCAAGAACTACTTCCTCGAGTACGACGGTCACGACGACGAGCCCAAACCGTACCTGGGATTCTTCTTCCAGAGCACGGGCATGGGTCTGATCCTTTCGCTTGTTACTTACCTGTGCGCGCAGCTGGTGCGCACCGCTGCGTTCCCCGATGCCTCTATGTTTGAGGAGCAGCTCTTTACCGGCTGCTTTAACATTGCCGCCATCATCTGCCTGGTGGGCAACATGAGCGCCGTGATTTACCTGATGGTGCTGTTCTGGCGCGACGAGCACGACCTTAACACGTCGGGTACCGCCATGAACGTTATCGCCGTCATGATCTCGTGTGTGGCGTACTGCATCGCCGCGGTGCTGCTCACCATGTCGGTCATGGGATAGGTGGTCGCGTGCAAAACACGAAGCAAAAGGCGAGCGCCAAGCAAAAGCTGACCATCGCCGCCATCTTTGGCGCTATGGGCCCCGGTCTGTTGGCGGCGCTTTCGGGTAATGACGCCGGCGGCATCGCCACGTATTCCAGCGCGGGCGCCAGCTATGGTTACAAGATGCTCTGGATGCTTCCCGTCATGACCGTGCTGCTCATCGTGACGCAGGAGACCGCGGCGCGCTGCGGATGCGTCACGGGTAAGGGCCTGGCGTCGCTCATTCGCGAGCGCTTTGGCGTGCGCAAGAGCGTGCTGGCCATGGCGGCGCTGTTGATCGCCAACACGGCGGTGACCATCTCGGAGTTTGCGGGTATCGCGAGTGGCCTTGCCCTGTTTGGCGTGCCGGCGAGCATTTCGGTGCCGCTCGTGGCGCTGCTGGTGTGGATGCTTACCATGTCGGGCAGTTTCCAGCGCATCGAGAAGATTTTGCTGCTGGTAAGCTGCGTGTTCGTGACCTACATCGTCGCCGCGTTTATGGCCGGCCCCAACTGGGGCGAGGTCGCGGTCGACTTGGTCGTCCCCAATATTCAAAACGACCCCAGCTACGTGTCGCTCGTGGTCGCAACGATCGGTACCACCATCGCACCGTGGATGATCTTCTTGGCTCAGAACAACGTGGTCGATAAGAATGCGGGCGAGGACGACATCGTGCTGCAGCGTATTGATACCGTGAGCGGCTCGATTGCTGCTGATATCATTGCGGGCTTCATTATCATCACGACCGGTACGGTGCTGTTCCCGGCGGGTATTCAGATTAGCGATGCCGCCGATGCCGCCCGCGCGCTGGAGCCCATCGCGGGCCAGTGGTCCACGGTGTTGTTTGCCTCGGGCCTGGTCGCAGCGAGCTTTTTGGCTGCCTGCGTGCTGCCGGGCGTTACGTCGAGTGCCATCTGCGAGGCATTTGGTTGGGAACGAGGCGCCGATCGCAGCTGGGACGAGGCCCCGGTCTATCGCGGCATCATTACGGCCATCATCGGCATTTCTGCCGTGTTGGTGCTCATGCCCGGCGTCGATTTGTTCCAGATTATGATGACCTCGCAGGTCATCAACGGCGTGCTGCTGCCCGTAGTTTTGGTATTCCAGGTGGTTATCGCGGCGGATCGCCACATTATGGGGGCCAACCGCAACGGTCGCGTGTGGAACGTGCTCACGTGGGCGACTATCGGCGTGATTACGGTGCTGACGGTCGTCATGTTTGTGCTGCAAGCGATGGGCTACAGCGCGTAGCGCCTCTTTTGGGTTTCGAGCGGGCCGCGGCCATGGGCTGCGGCCTCTTTTTTGCCCGCTACAGGGGGTCAGCTATATAACGATGGGTCGCGCGCGCAGACGTGGTGTAAGAGTGTCCTGAGGTCCGTCGCTGCAAGTCCCGATGTTACTCCTTCTTGAGACCGCGCTTCTCGACTATCTCGTCCACTATCTCCCTGGCGCGCCGCCCGAGCGCGCGGCGCCTCCCCTCTGTCGGGGCCGGCC
>CAVCHM010000057.1:0-11322 GCA_963602135.1 bacterium
TGCCTCCCTTTTCTCGAACCTTAATTTCAAAGTCCAAGAAATGGGATGCAGTTCAGATGAGTGTTTTCACGCATTGGGGACAGACATGATGCATGCCGGCAGCGGTACTCACCCCTGCCTCACGCAGCTTCCTTCCAGCCTGCAGTGGCCTTGGTCACACTTGTAGCGCCGATACCGGTGATACGAGCAATTTGCTTGACCGTGAGATGTGCCCGCCTGAGCCTCAGCAGACAGGCATCGCGTTCGGAGCGTGGCAGGGCCTTGAGCAGCGCGGGATCCATGCTCTGCAGGACTTCGCGCGCAACGGAAAAGGCCTCCTCATCGGGAATCCGCCGGCGTGGAAGGACCTCCACCGACCAGATGCGCGCGACAACTTCCTTGAGATGCTCGCAATAGCGACGGGAGCCTCCGACAATATCGAGCATAGGGGCCGCATCGCAGATGTCAAAGGGATCATAGCCCAGCTGATATGCCTTGTAGCTTGACCAACGGTACGCTTCGAGTGATTCAAGCGCGCCTTTTACGGGATTGAGATGGATATAATCGAGCAGCTGCACTGCCTGCGTGTCCGACTCAACCGCGACCCGCGAATAGCGATTGTCAAACAGATGCCCCGTTCTCCCCGTTTTCCCATTGAAATATTTAGCATATGCCGTCAGTGCGCACTGCATTGCCTTTGAAAGGTTGTCACATGGGTCATCAACCATCAAATGGAAGTGATTGTCCATAAGGCACCAAGCCAACACCGCCACTTCATGGCGCACGAACCTGTCCGAGATATCCGATAAGAAGCGATAGCGGTCGGAGTCATCTTCAAAAATAATCTGTTTGGAGTTACCGCGGTCAAAGACATGGTAATAGCCGGTGATCGAAACGGCGCGGGCGCATCGGGGCATAATCTCTCCTTCCAAAACTGTACAGGCAACGCCTAAAAGGAGAGAAGCAACGCGAAATGCTGAGCCTGTGACCTATTTATATCCGATGAGCGGTAATAACAAGCCCAGAGCGGCAAAATGGCAAAACAATGTCTGTCCCAAATGAGTGAAAGCACTCATGTAAGTCTGTCCCCAATGAATGGGGCGATGCAGAGAGCGGATTGTTTTGTTAAAACGCTTCATTATGTTGAAGCGTTTTAGTGTGCCTTTTACGGGAATCTTACCGTTCGCCGAATAATTTCTTGCTATCATGCAAGGCGTAGGGTAAATCTCCGATCGCAAGGAGACACAAATGGTGAAAAAGTCACCGGAAAACACTACTCCCGCAATTGTGGACAACGTAGAGGCGCTTGAGGCCAAGCTCGCTCAGATGCGAGAGGCCCAGGCGCTTTTTGCTACGTACACGCAGGAGCAGGTCGACAAGATCTTCTACGAGGCCGCCATGGCCGCCAACAAGGCTCGTATCCCGTTGGCGAAGATGGCCATCGAGGAGACCGGCCGCGGCGTTCTTGAGGACAAGGTCATCAAGAACCACTACGCCGCAGAGTACATCTACAACGCTTACAAGAACACCAAGACCTGTGGCGTTCTGGAGCGCGACGAGGCTTACGGCATCACTAAGATCGCCGAGCCCATCGGCATCGTGGGCGCCGTCATCCCGACGACCAACCCCACCTCCACCGCGATCTTCAAGACGCTGATCAGCCTGAAGACCCGCAACGGCATCATCATCTCCCCGCACCCGGCAGCCGCCAAGTGCACCATCGCCGCCGCCAAGCTCGTGCTTGACGCCGCCGTCAAGGCCGGCGCCCCCGAGGGCATCATCGGCTGGGTCGATGTCCCCTCCATCGAGCTGACCAACATGGTCATGCGCGACGTCGACATCATCCTCGCCACCGGTGGCCCGGGCATGGTCAAGGCCGCCTACTCCTCGGGCAAGCCCGCCCTGGGCGTTGGTGCCGGTAACACCCCGGTCATCATCGACGACACCGCCGACGTGCTGCTCGCCGTCAACTCCATCATCCACTCCAAGACCTTCGACAACGGCATGATCTGCGCTTCCGAGCAGTCCGTGACCGTCATCGACAGCATCTACGACCAGGTCAAGGCCGAGTTCCAGAAGCGCGGCTGCTACTTCGTCAAGCAGGGTGCCGAGATGGAGGCCCTGCGTGCCGCCATGTTCAAGAACGGCGCTCTCGATCACCGCATCCCCGGCATGGCTGCCGCCAAGATCGCCGAGCTCGCCGGCATCGAGGTTCCCGCCAAGACCAAGATCCTGATCGCCGAGGTCACCTCTACCGACCCCGCCAAGGAGGAGTTCTCCCACGAGAAGCTCTCCCCGGTCCTGGCCATGTACCACGCCAAGGACTTCCAGGAGGCCGTCGACAAGGCCGAGCACCTGGTGCTCGCCGGTGGCCCGGGCCACACCGCCTCTCTGTACGTGCACCCCGCCCAGGCCGAGAAGATCAGCCTGTTCGAGCACGTCATGAAGGCCTGCCGTATCGTCATCAACACCCCGTCCTCGCACGGCGGCATCGGTGACCTGTACAACTTTGGCATGAAGCCGTCTCTGACCCTGGGCTGCGGCTCCTGGGGCGGCAACTCCGTCTCCGAGAACGTTGGGGTGAAGCACTTGATCAACGTTAAGACTGTGGCCGAGCGCCGTGAGAACATGCTGTGGTTCCGCGCTCCCGAGAAGGTTTACTTCAAGAAGGGTTCCACGCCCGTCGCCCTCGACGAGCTTGGCAACGTCATGGGCAAGAAGCGCGCCTTCATCGTCACCGACCAGTTCCTCTTCAAGAATGGCAACACCCGCGCCATCGAGGCCAAGCTCGACGAGATGGGCATCGCCCACGACTGCTTCTACGACGTCGAGCCCGATCCGTCGCTGCAGTGCGCACGTCGCGGCGCCAAGCAGATGGCTCTCTTTGAGCCGGACGTCATCATCGCCGTCGGCGGTGGCTCCGCTATGGACGCCGGCAAGATCATGTGGATGATGTACGAGCACCCCGAGTGCAAGTTTGAGGACATGGCCATGGACTTCATGGACATCCGCAAGCGTATCTTCACCTTCCCCGAGATGGGCAAGAAGGCCTACTTCGTCGCCGTCCCGACCTCCTCGGGTACCGGCTCCGAGTGCACGCCGTTCGCCATCATCACCGACAAGGAGACCGGCATCAAGTGGCCGCTCGCCGACTACGCGCTGCTCCCCAACATGGCTATCGTCGACGCCGACAACTGTATGACCGCCCCGCGCGGCCTGACCGCTGCCTCCGGCATCGACGTCATGACCCACGCCATCGAGTCCTACGTCTCCATCATGGCTTCCGACTACACCAAGGGCCTCTCCGAGCGCGCTGCTAAACTCGTCTTCGAGAACCTGCCCTCCAGCTTCACGAACGGCGCCAAGGACCCGCACGCCCGCGAGGAGATGCACAACGCCTCCTGCATGGCCGGTATGGCCTTCGCCAACGCCTTCCTGGGCCTCAATCACTCCATGGCCCACAAGCTCGGCGCTTTCCATCACCTGCCCCACGGCCTCGCAAACGCCGTCATCCTGACCCGCGTTATGCGCTACAACGCCGCCGAGGCTCCCGTCAAGATGGGTACCT
Source organism: bacterium (assembly GCA_963602135.1). GTDB lineage: Bacteria > Actinomycetota > Coriobacteriia > Coriobacteriales > Coriobacteriaceae > Collinsella. Next base: position 3,548 of record CAVCHM010000057.1, read on the forward strand.
TCTCCCAGTATCCTTACCCCAACGCGCTGCACAACTACGCCGAGATGGCCAAGTACTGCGGCATCGAGGGCAAGGACGACAAGGAGGTCTTCGAGAACTTCATCACGAAGCTCGAGGAGCTCAAGGACTTCATCGGCGTCAAGAAGACCATCGCCGACTACGGTGTTGACGAGCAGTACTTCCTCGACACCCTCGACGAGATGACCGAGCAGGCATTCAACGACCAGTGCACCGGCGCTAACCCGCGCTACCCGCTCATGAGCGAGATCAAGGAGCTCTACCTGGACGCCTACTACGGCCGCGAGCCTCAGGATTACGCCGTCTGCTAGTTCTAGCACGGTTTTAACGGCGGGGGTGCACGGGTGTTTCACACACCCCCGCCGTCGCTTCTATCGCATCGTTGAAAGGATGCAACCATGCTGCTACCCGATTCCAAGACCGAGCTCGTCCGTCGCGGCAACAAGGTCGTTTACGACCTGGGCGACAAGATCGTCAAGGTCTTTAACGAGACCAAGCCCGTCTCCGACGTGTTCAACGAGGCTTTGAATCTTGCCCGCATCAATGAGTGCGGCATCCGCAGCCCCAAGGCTCTCGAGGTTTCCCAGCTCGAGAACGCCAACGGCTGGGCGCTCGTGACCGAGAAGGTTCCGGGCACCACCCTTGCCGAGAAGATGACTGCCGAGCCCCAGCGCTTCGGTGAGTACCTCGAGATGTTCGTCGACCTCCAGATTGAGATCCACGGCTACACCTCCCCGCTGCTCAACCGTCAGCGCGACAAGTTCGCCCGCATGATCGACAGCCTTGATCAGCTCAATGCCACCACGCGCTACAACCTTCAGGAGCGTCTGGACGGTATGACCAAGGAGTTCAAGGTCTGCCACGGCGACTTCAACCCCTCCAACGTCATCGTCGGCGACGACGGCCAGCTCTATGTGTGCGACTGGGCACACGCTACCCAGGGCTCCCCTGCTGCCGACGTTGCCACCACCTACCTGCTCTTTGCCCTCAACAGCAAGGATCAGGCCGAGGCCTACCTGGAGCTCTACTGCGACCGCGCCGACATGCCCATGCAGGTCGTGCGTCAGTGGACGAGCATCGTCGCCGCTTCCGAGCTCGCTCGTAAGCGCAACGTGAACGATGAGTTCCTGAAGAACTGGATCGACGTCGTCGATTATCAGTAATATCTGAGCGATTTATTTCGCATCGGAGGCACTAAGGAAACCCCGCAGCTCGAATGGGCTGCGGGGTTTCCTATTAGCAATTAAGCGCGCCGACAAGATAAAAGGACGGCCCCGCATCCCCCCTATCTGGAGAAATGCGGGGCCGTCCCGTATATCGAACTACAAGCGAAATCGCCGATTAACGGCGTGCCGCCTTCACAAGCTCGGCGACCTTGGCGACGACCTCGTCGATCGCCACGTCCTCGCGCTCACCCGTGGCACGGTCCTTGAGCTCCACCGTGCCATTCTTGAGGCCACGCTTACCCAGAACGACCTGATACGGGAAGCCCATAAGGTCGTTGTCGGCAAACTTAAAGCCAGGACGCTCGTCACGGTCGTCGACGACGACCTCGATACCCTCGGCGCACAGGCCATCAACGATCTGCTCGCAGACGGAAGCGCACTCCTCCTTCTTGGGGTCGAGCGGAATCACCGCAACCTCGTACGGGGCAACGGAGACCGGCCAGACGATGCCGTGCTCGTCGTTGTGCTGCTCCACGACGGCAGCAAGCGAGCGGGACACGCCCACGCCGTAGCAACCCATGATAAGCGGCTTCTCCTTGCCGTCCTCGTCCATAAAGGTGGCACCCATGGCCTCGGAGTACTTGGTGCCCAGCTGGAAGACCTGGGAAACCTCGATGCCGCGAGCAGCAGAGAGCGGCTTGCCGCAGTGCGGGCAGGGATCGCCGGCAACGACGGTAACCAGGTCGGCCCACTCGTCGACGGTAAAGTCGCGCTCGGGGCAGGCACCGGTAAAGTGATAATCGACCTCGTTGGCACCGCAGGCCCACTGCTTGGACTCGCGCAGGCTCTCGTCGCACACCAGACGGATACCCTCGGGCAGGTTGACCGGTCCGATAAATCCCTTGTGCAGACCGTAGGTCTGAAGCTCCTCGTCGGTCATCATACGATAGCCCTTGCCAAAGACGTGCTCGGCCTTGCAGTCGTTGAGCTCATGGTCACCCGGGACAATGGCCACGACCGGCTTGCCCTCGGAGTCAATCAACGCCAGCGACTTGCGCGTGCCGTTCTCGGGGAAGCCGAAGAACTTGGCGACGGCCTCGATGGTGCCCATGCCCGGAGTCTCGACCTTAGTGAGCGTACCGTCGCCGGGACCCTCGGTCACAACCACCTTGGTGCTTGCAGCCTCGTCATCGGCAGCAAAACCGCAATCGTCGCAGTAGACGAGCGAAGCCTCGCCGGCATCGGCCAACGCCATGTACTCGACGGAGGTGTCGCCGCCGATCTCGCCGGAGTCGGCGACAACGGGCAGAGCCTTGATGTAGCAGCGCTCGCATATGTTGGCGTAGGCCTGCTTCATCTTGTCGTACTCCTCCTGCAGACTCTCCTGCGTGGCAGAGAAGCTGTAGGCGTCCTTCATGATGAACTCACGGCCACGCATCAGGCCAAAGCGGGGACGGAACTCATCGCGGAACTTATCCTGAATGTGGTACAGGTTGACGGGCAGCTGCTTATAGGAGCGCAGCTCGTTGCGCACCAGGGCCGTGACGGTCTCCTCATGCGTGGGGCCCAGCACAAACTCGCGACCATGACGGTCGTCAAAGCGCACGAGCTCCTTGCCATAGGCATCGATGCGGCCGGACTCACGCCACAGCTCGGCATCGACCATAATGGGCATCATGAGCTCCTGGGCGCCGGCGGCGTCCATCTCGTCGCGCACGATGTTCTCGATCTTACGAATCGAGCGCCAAGCGAGCGGCAGATAGGAATACAGACCGGCGGCTTCCTTGCGGATCATACCGGCACGAAGCAGCAGACGATGGCTTGCAAGCTCGGCGTCGGCCGGATCCTCTTTAAGCGTCGGCGCATAGAGCTTAGACATATACATTGCTCGGGTCATTTATTTCTCCTCAATAAGTTTGTCGACCTCGGCCATAAGCGCGTCGACAATTTGATCCTCACCTACTTTACCAATGATCTGGCCATGCGAAAAGAGCAGGGCCTGACCACGTCCGCAAGCAACGCCCAGGTCGGCATCAGAAGCCTCACCGGGGCCATTAACGGCACATCCCATGACGGCAATCGAAAGCGGCGCGGTATAGTTCTTAAGCCGCTCGGTCACTTCCTCGGCGATAGGAATCAGGTTAACCTGACAGCGGGCGCACGTGGGACACGAGACAATCTCGGGACCGCGGCGACGCAGGCCCAGCGACTGCAAAATTCCCCAAGCGACCGGCGGCTCCTCAACCGGATCGGCCGTAAGCGAGACGCGCATGGTGTCACCGATGCCCTCAGACAGCAGGATACCAAGGCCCACCGAACTCTTGATGGTGCCCTGCAGCTTGGTACCCGCCTCGGTTACGCCCAGGTGAAGCGGAACGTGGGGAATCTCACGGGACAGGGCTCGATAGGTATCGAGCGTCGTTTGCACGCCATGGGCCTTGGCCGAAAGCACAATGTTCGTAAAGCCGCGGTCCTCAAAATGCTTGACGAAGCGCTCACTCGACATCACGAGCTTTTCGGGCTGCGTGAGGTCGTCGCGCTCGGCGATATCCTGCTCAAGCGAACCGGCGTTGACGCCGATACGAATCGCACATCCCGCGGCACCCGCAGCATCGATCACCGCGTCAACCTTGGCCCAATCGCCGATATTGCCGGGATTGATGCGCAGCTTGGCAGCACCGGCCTCAACGGCACCAATGGCGAGCTTATGGTTAAAGTGGATATCGGCGACAATCGGCGCCGGAGACTCGGCACAGATGGTGCGGAAACCCTCAAGCGCGGCCTCGGAGGGCACGCTCACGCGCACGATATCGCAGCCAGCCTGCGCCAAAGCACGCACTTGCGCAAGCGTTGCCTGGGCATCAGCGGTATCGGTGCAGGTCATGGATTGGACCACCACCGGAGCGCCGCCACCGATCTGCACGCCGCCCACATGCACGGGACGCGTCAGCTCGCGAGGCAAAGGATGGGATAAAGACAATCCAACCACTCCCCTACAGAATAAATCGAAGGATGTCGGAACGAAGCATATAGACAAACAGCAGCGCAAAGAGCGCGATGCCCACATAGCTCACAATCGTCTGGACCTTGAGCGGAAGCTCGCGGCCCGCAATCTTTTGAATGATCTCGATGACCAGCTTGCCGCCATCGAGCGGTGGGATAGGCAGCAGGTTCATAAAGCCAAGCGAGAACGAAATGAGGGCGGCAAACGAAAGGAACGTGGCAGGGCCGGCGGCAGCAGCCTGTGAGGACATAACGCTAATACCCACGATCGAAGAGGACTGATCGAGAATCTCCATCGTATGCTGCGGCTGGAGCAGACGCATCACACCCTCCGCTGTCTGCACGACATAGGATAAGGACAGACGAGCCGACGTGATGGGGTCTAAACGGACCACCTGCGTAGAGGCATACACACCGAGGCGCTCGTCCTCTTTGAGTGCAACCGTGGTCGAATGCCGCTTGCCGTCACGCTCATACTCGATGGCGATATCGTCCTTACCGGCAGCCTTGCCGATGGCATCGTATACGTCCATCCAAGTAGAGCACGATACTCCGTCGACCGAAAGGATCGCGTCGCCGCCCTCGATTCCCGCCGCTGCGGCAACCGAGCCTTCGTCAACCTGGCCGATCACATTGGTATCCACCGGCACCGTGACACCTGCGATGGAATAGATGCTCATAAGGAGCAAAAAGCCCGTCAGGATATTGACGATAATGCCCGCAAGCAGCATAAAGGCACGCTTGACAAAGCCCTGACCCAAATAGGTGTGCGAGCGCTCGCGTGCAAGGAATTCGGACTCGCCGCACGGCAGTTCCCATACATCGCCCTCGGCAGTCGCGTGCTCACGATCGAACCGACGGCCGTCAAAGGTGGTATAACCCGCCGCATCACGCGGCAGGGTCTGGTACTTGGTGGGATAGTAACTGGGCGAAGGCTTTTCCCCTTCTTCATACCAGGGAGCGATGGAGCCCCAGCCCAACAGCAAAGCACAGGCCTCGAGGACATCCTCCTCGGACAGCCCGAGCTCGACGGCAAGATCGGCCACCGTCACCCGGCCGTGGCGATAGATGGCAGCAAGCACGCGGTCGGCACACGAGACGTCGGTCGGATCCATGCCACAGATGGCCGCATAGCCACCCAGCAGCAGCGGCGTCACGCCAAACTTGGTGCCGATACGACGCGACGCGTGGTGGATATCAAAACGACACGGCAGGCCCAAAAAGAACTCAGTCACGCGGACACCGCAGGCACGCGCCGCCAAAAAGTGGCCGCCCTCGTGCAAAAACACGAGGACGGAAAGCATCAGCAGGCCCCAAAAGACCGATGAGAGAACGCTCAGAACAGTATCCATAGAACGAAAAAGCAATCCTTATGGGTTAAGAACGGGTTGCGGCGAGCACCTGCGCGGCCTTTTCACGCGCCCACGCATCGATTTCGCGAAGCTGATCAAACGAATCGACCGTCTGCGCATCGTGAGCATCCATGCAGGATTCCACAATGCGGTCGATATCGGTAAAACTGCAGCCATCATGCAGGAAGGCATCGACGGCGACCTCGTTGGCGGCATTGAGCACGCACGGCATGGTGCCGCCCGTCTTGCCGGCACGTTCGGCCAGCGCAAGGCAGCGAAAGGTATCCATATCGGCCGCGTCAAAGGTAAGCTGCCCCAACTCGCGGAAATCAATACGCGGAGCCGGCGTATCCCAACGCTCGGGATACGAGAACGCAAACTGGATGGGAATGCGCATGTCGGAGGCACCGAGATGCGCCATCACAGAGCCGTCGGCAAACTCGACCATGGAGTGAATCTTAGACTGGCGCTGCACGACCACGTTAATGAAATCGAGATCGCAGCTAAACAGATGCATGGCCTCGATACGCTCCAGACCTTTGTTCATGAGGGTGGCGGAGTCAATCGTGATCTTGGCACCCATAGCCCACGTAGGATGCGCCAGGGCATCGGCGCGCGTCACGCGATCGAGCTCGCCACGCGTGCGGCCAAAGAACGGGCCGCCCGAGCAGGTAAGCCAAATGCAGTGAGCCTCGCGCGGATTCTCGCCCAGATAGCACTGGTAGATGGCAGAATGCTCGGAGTCGACCGGGATAAGCTGACCCGGCTGCGCCAACGGCATAAGCAGATCGCCACCGACAACGAGCGACTCCTTGTTAGCCAGGGCAAGACGCTTGTTCGAGGTCAGAGCAGCATGGCTCGCCTCGAGACCGGCAGCGCCCACGATGGCCACGAGCACGCAATCGACATCATCGCGGCGTGCAAGCTCGCACACGGCCTGCGCGCCAACGCCGAGCTCCGTGCCCTCGGGCAGTTCCTGCAGGACGGCGTCGGCGCCATGGGAGGCGTCCGCCACGGCAACCGCCGGGACCGAGAACTCACGGGCAGCGGCAACGAGCTCGGGGGTGCTGGAGTTAACGGACAGCGCCGTAACCTGCAGACGATCGGCATGCTGACGGCACACGTCGAGCGCCTGAGTGCCGATAGAACCCGTACAGCCCAGAATGGCAACACGAAGACGCCCATCGGGACCGTAGGTGGTCTGATAAGCCATTACAGCACGCCTCCGATCATCAGCAGCAGCTGCGCGGTAATGCAGCCAAAGATGAGCGAATCGCTGCGGTCGAGCATGCCGCCGTGGCCCGGTATAAGATCGCCGGAATCTTTAACGCCCACACCGCGCTTGATACGCGACTCGATGAGGTCGCCGATAACGCCCAGGATGGAGACGACCACGCCGCACAGCAGTGCATAGGGCAGGCTCAGCTTATAGAAGTGCGTTGCCCACAGGATGAGCCAGATCAAGACAGAACCCAAAATGCCGCCGACAAAGCCTTCCCAGCTCTTTTTGGGCGAGATCTTGGGAACCATCTTATGCTTGCCAATGCGGCTGCCCACGATATAGGCAAACGAGTCGGAAACCCAAAGGGACGCGCAAACGCCCACCGAAAGCAGGGCGCCAGCAAACCCGGGCACGGCATCGCGCAGCAGCACGATAGCCGACAGCATAAAGCCAGTGTAGATAGGGCCCATGAGCGTCACGGCAACGTCAGAGATGCGAGTGCGCGGAGACCAGACATACCAGATACCAACCGCAAGCATCAAAGCGAACAGCAGGGCGTTCAACAGTAGCGAATCGCCCAGAGCCGAGAGCGGAAAGAGCACGACGGCAGCGATACCAAGGCGCTCGTTGGCAACCTTGCCGTCGAGCCTCATCATGCGGAAGAACTCATAGCAGCACAGACCGCTCATGACGGACACGAAGATGGCCGTGGGCACAATACCCAAAACCAGGCACAGGATAAAGACAACGGCATAGACGATGCCGGCGGCGGCACGGGTGATAAAGCCCGCCAGCCACGAACCGGAGCTGCCCTTCGCTGCAGGCGCTCCTGCAGCGGAAGCCTTACGCGCGGGCTTCGCGGAAGTAGGCGCCTTGGGAGCGGATGCCTTGGGACGTTCGGACACGATTAAGCCTCCTCGGTCTTGCTCAGTCCACCAAACCTACGGTCGCGACCCTGGTAGGCCAAAATGGCGTCGACAAGGCCCCAACGATCAAAGTCGGGCCAATAGGTAT
>CAVCHM010000058.1:0-11309 GCA_963602135.1 bacterium
GCGCGGATCGACCGGACATTCGCGGAGACCTTCGTCCTGAGATCCGAGCTCCTAGTCGCGAGTTGCAGCGACGGCATCGTCGGCTGTTGCACCTTGTCGGCCGAGGATCCCGAGTTCTGGCCCGACGCCCTCAAGGGGGAGGCCGCATATCTGCACAAGCTCGCGGTGCGACGGACACATGCGGGCCGGGGTGTCAGCTCCGCGCTGATCGAGGCTTGCCGCCATGCCGCGCGAACGCAGGGGTGCGCCAAGCTGCGGCTCGACTGCCACCCGAACCTGCGTGGCCTATACGAGCGGCTCGGATTCACCCACGTCGACACTTTCAATCCCGGCTGGGATCCAACCTTCATCGCAGAACGCCTAGAACTCGAAATCTAACGTCCGTTCGGGCATCGAGGTCCATGTCGGGGTGGGACGGGCCCGTGGCTTCAAGATCACTTGCAGTCCGACCGCGATGTCTTGGTTGCGCGAGAGGTTGTCGATATCTGTTGATTTGCACCCAAATTTGACCCGGGATTTGCATTGAATTTTGACCCACCCCTTGTTGTCAGAATTATGTCTCGATTTTCAGTTTGCGGGTCTGTTTTTCCTCCTGCTTATTCTGAGTTGAACTGTGTTTGAAGCGGTAACTTTCATTGCCGGTTTCCAGGATGTGGCAGTGGTGGGTTAGTCGGTCCAACAACGCTGTTGTCATCTTTTCATCGCCAAACACTCGGCTCCATTCCGAGAAGCTCAAGTTGGTGGTCAGTATCACGCTGGTTTTTTCGTACAGCTTTGAGAGCAGGTGAAACAGCAGTGCCCCACCGGTTTGGCTAAAAGGCAAATATCCCAGCTCATCCAGAATCACCAAATCGGCATACAACAGACGGTTTGCGATTTGTCCCTGACGCCCAGATGATTTCTCTTGCTCCAGTGCATTGACCAAATCCACGGTGGAGAAGAAACGCACCCGTCGGTTCAAGTGCATCACTGCTTGTGTACCAATGGCTGTGGCCAGGTGAGTCTTGCCTGTGCCTGGCCCACCAATCAGCACCACGTTCTGGGCTTGTTCCATGAAGTCGCACCGGTGCAATTGTTTGACCGTGGCCTCATTAACCAGGCTTTGACTGAAGTCAAAGCCCACCAAGTCCCGATACACGGGGAACTTGGCCACCCGCAATTGATAGTTCACCGAACGTACTTCACGCTCTGCCACTTCAGCTTTAATCAAGCTGTCCAGCATGGGCAAGGCTTGATTAAATGCTGGTGAATTCTGATTGCCCAACTCCTCAATGGCGTGTGCCATGCCAAAGAGTTTCAAGGATTTGAGGATTCTCACATGGCCTTCATGCTGCATCATGGGCTCTCCTTAAACTGTCATAGCGGTTCACGTTGGCCTGTGGTTCCAATGTCAGCCTTAACCCCTTGGGAATTGGAATCGGTTTGGGTGGAGGTTCTTCGGTCAAACGTCCCAACAGATTAAGCACATGCTCCTTCGATGGCTTGCCACACTCCAATGCCAATTCCACAGCACTGAGTACCGCACCTTCATCGTGGTGCAATACAAGGGCCAGAATTTCCACCATGTCACGGTCACCGCCGGGGCGTTGCAGCAAGATGGATTGAAGCTTCTTGAACGCGGGTGGCAATTCAGCAAATGGCGCACCATTGCGCAACGCCCCAGGTTTCTTCTGAAGCACAGACAAGTAATGGTGCCAGTCGTATTGTGTGTGGCCACGCCGAGCGTGGCCACTGCCAAACAATCTTGGATGCTCGGCAATGTGTTGGCCTTCGGCAGCCATCACCAGCTTGTCTGCATAAATCCGAAGGCTGATGGCCCTGTTGGCGTAACTGGCAGGAACGCTGTAGCGATTGCCCTCGTGGTGAACAAGGCAGGTTGAAGTGACTCGCTTGGTTTGCTCCACGAATGCATCAAAGGCATTGGGTAGCGCCATCAACTCGCCTTGTTCATCGGCAAAGGCCTCTTGCACGGTTTGGTCCAATTCGGGGTGGCGCAGCTCAGACCACAGCGCTTTGCAGCGATGCTCAAGCCACACATTCAAATCAGCAAGGCTTTGAAAGTCTGGTGCCCCTTGCCACAGGCGTTGGCGGGAATCCTGCACGTTCTTCTCAATCTGGCCTTTCTCCCAACCCGATGCTGGATTACAGAACTGCGCATCAAACAGGTAGTGGCTGACCATGGCAGTGAACCGCTGATTGACCCTGCGCTCTTTGCCACGCCCCACCGAATCCACAGCGGTCTTCATGTTGTCGTAGATGCCGCGCTTGGGAATGCCACCGAAGATTTGAAAGGCATGCCAGTGGGCATCAAACAGCATTTCATGTTTTTGCTGGTAGTAAGCCCGAAGCACAAAGGCCCGGCTGTGGGCCAACTTAAACTGGGCAATCTGAAGTTTGACCTGTTTGCCCGCTATGCGGGCAAAGTCCTCACTCCAATCGAATTGGAAGGCTTCGCCACAAGCAAAGCGCAAGGGGATGAAACAACCCTTGCCCGAGGTTTGCGCCTTGAACTGTTCGGAATCTTTCCACTGTCGGGCAAAGGCACACACTCGGTCATAAGACCCGGTAAAGCCCAAAGCGACCAAATCCCGGTACATGCTGCGCAGGTTTCTGCGCAGCTTCTTTGTCTTTTTGTGCTCGGTGGAGAGCCACTGCCTTAACTTGGGCTCAAAAGGACTTAACTTGCCAACGCTGTCTCGCGCTGGGTACTGCGGTTCAACCACCTTGCTTTGCAAATACTTGCGAACGGTGTTCCTGGACAGGCCGCTTCGTCGGGCTATTTCCCGAATCGACGCACCATCGCGAAAATGCCAGCGTCGAATTGCGCTCAATATCGCCACGTTTATCACTCCTTGATTTCTCCCGCCATATCCAGACGGGAAACAGTGTCATACGTGGGTCAAATTTCGACGCAAATCTTTACCCTAAGTTGGGGTGCGGACAAAATCTTGGACTACTTTAGGAGTAGTTCATGTATTCGTATGAAGATCGCCTTCGAGCCGTGAGGTTGTACCTGAAGCTTGGGCGCCGGATGAGCGCCACACTACGGCAGCTGGGATACCCCACCAAGAACTCGCTGAAGGCCTGGTTGGCAGAATTCGAACGGAATCAGGATCTTCGCCGAGGCTATCAACGGATAAAACGGCAGTACACCGATGAGCAAAAGCAACGGGCAGTAGATCACTATATCGAACAAGGCTACTGCCTGAGTCACACAATCCGAAGCCTGGGCTACCCAAGCCGCGAGGCCTTGCGTGCCTGGATCCGTGATTTACGCCCTGAATTCGCTAGGACGGTCGTCGGCAGCAGCGCTCCCACAGTCGCCCGCTCTCGCCTCGAGAAGCAGCAAGCCGTCATTGCACTGAACCTGCGCGTAGGTTCGGCAAAGGATGTGGCCGACACTGTCGGTGTATCGCGACCAACGTTGTATAACTGGCAGCATCGATTACTTGGCAAAGTGCCCCTAAAACCCATGACAAAGAAGAAAGGTGACACCTCGCTCGAGCAGCGGCATGAGGCACTACTCAGGGAACTGGCCGAACTGGAGAGCCAGAACCAGCGGCTTCGCATGGAGAATGCAATTCTGGAGAAGGCGAGTGAATTGATAAAAAAAGACATGGGCATCAACCCCCTCGAACTGACAAGCCGAGAAAAAACGAAGGTGGTTGATGCCCTCAGAGTCACGTTTCCATTAGCCAATCTGTTGTGCGGCCTGAAGCTGGCGCGCAGCACATACTTCTATCAACGCCTGCGGCAGACGCGGCCCGACAAGTACACGCAGGTGCGTGAGGTCATTCGGACTATCTTCGAGGACAACTACCGCTGCTATGGCTATCGACGCATTGATAGTGCCTTGCGCCTTGGTGGCATGCGTGTGTCCGAGAAGGTCGTGCGTCGCTTGATGGCGCAAGAGCGTCTGGTCGTGAGAACACCGCGCCGCCGGCGCTTCTCGGCGTATGCTGGCGACCCGACACCAGCGGTCCCGAATCTGCTGAATCGCGACTTTCACGCGTCGGCGCCGAATACGAAATGGTTGACCGATCTGACGGAAATACACATTCCGGCAGGGAAGGTCTACGTCTCGCCGATCGTCGATTGCTTCGATGGGCTGGTGGTGGCCTGGAATATCGGCACCAGCCCGGATGCGAACCTGGTCAATACCATGCTGGATCACGCGGTACGGACACTGCGACCCGGTGAGCATCCGGTTATCCATTCGGACAGGGGCTCGCATTATCGCTGGCCTGCGTGGATCCGCCGCACTGAAAATGCCCAATTAACGCGGTCGATGTCCAAAAAGGGCTGCTCGCCAGACAATGCTGCATGCGAGGGCTTTTTCGGACGATTGAAGACCGAACTAATCTACCCGAGGAATTGGCAGCACGTGACGCTGAAAGACCTCATGACGCGAATCGATGCCTATATCCACTGGTACAACGAGCGCCGCATCAAAGTGTCGCTTGGCGGGCGTAGTCCCATCGAGTATCGTCATGCGGTCGGATTGATGTCCGTATAAACCGTCCAAGAAATCGTCCGCACCCCCAGTGGGTCAATTTTAGATGCAACTCAACAGGCCATGCTGAGTGTGCGATGGTTGATCGCTTCCTCGCCGCTCTCCACGGCGACGATGGCCGCCGCCATCAGCAAGTGCGCCAGTTCCCCTATGGTGCCCTCGCTGCGTGTGAGCAGGTAGCGAGCCATGTCCAGCGTGGCAATTGGGGAAGGCCGGCGCAGCGGGAGCGAAGCGGCGAAGCTGGCCAGCAGTGAGCAGCAATCGTCGTTGGCCTCCCATACCGGCAGCATCATCGGCTCGAAGCGATTTTCCAACTGGTCATCGGAGCGGATGGCTAGGTAGGCGTCGCGCGTGCCTACCCCAACCAACGGGATGCGCAGTTCGTTGCCGAGGAAGCGCAGCAGGTTGAGGAATTCCCGGCGGTTGACGCTGTTGCCGGCCAGCACGTTGTGCAGCTCGTCGATCACCAGCATGCGCACGCCGACCTTGCGCAGCAGTGCCAGAGCCAGTTGCTCCATTTCCGGCAACCGTGGGCGTGGGCGCAGCGGCGCGCCCATCGCGGCGAGCAGCGCGACGTAGAAGCGGATCACGGACGGCTCGGACGGCATCTGCACGACCAACACCGGGATGTGCTCCTGGTCGGCGTCGGAGCTGGCCGGGTGGGTGCGGCGGAACTTCTCGACGATCATCGACTTGCCATTGTTGGTCGGGCCAACCAGCAGCAGGTTGGGCATGCGTTGCTTGTTTGGCCACGCATAAAGGGCTTCCAGCCGGTTCAGCGCCTCGACTGCGCGCGGATAGCCGATCCAGCGGTCGGCGCGAAGGCGCTGGATGCGCTCGTCCGCCGGAAGACGGGCCAAGCCCTGGGCCGCCGGCAGCAGGTGGGACAGGTCGATGATGGGATATTCGTCCACGGCTACCACTCCTCAATCTGGTCGAACGGTTTGGCGGGTGGCAAGTTGTCTGCCTGCGGGTCGGCAATATCCGTATCCGGCGGAACGGGCTTGTCCGGCCGAGCTGATGTCTTGAGGTGCTGGCGGCGATCCGCGTCACGCCGCGCCTTGCGTGTGGCCTTCTGCGCGCTGGTCACAATCTCACGCATCTGGCCGATCATGCGGAACAGCGCCGACTCATCCACCTGTTCGCGCCCTTGCTGCCGCAGTTTCGCCAGCGCCTGCCGTTGTTCCCAGAGGGTGACAGCCGGATGCGACAAGGTACGGTAGGGAATTTCCAGGTAATGCTGTCCCTCCGGTTCCAGGACCCAGATACGGCTGATGTCGCGCGGATCGCGCCGGATCAGAAAGGACGGCCAGCGTTCACGCCGCGCAATCCACGGCTTGAGCGCATCGGCGTAGTAGTGGATGTGGTCGATGACAAAGCCGGTGCGGGTCAGCGTGCGCCGGAGGATCGGCAGAAAATCGACCAGGAACGAAGTAGCGCGTGTGACGACGGCCGGTACGCCGACACGCGCCACGGCCTCGGCCCAGCGCGCGGCCGGCGGTTGGAGCAGGCCGTTGTGCACCGAACCGTGGTAGGTGCCGACCGCCAATGTGAGCCAGCGCTCTAGCTCGCGCAGCGTCAGGGCGGCCTTGTTTTCGGAATCGTAGTCGCCGCGCTGGTCAGGGTTGGAGAAGGTCGTTCCCGGCAGTTCGTCGTGAATCATCTGCATCGCCGTGCCGATGATCCGTTCCACGATGCCGCCATAGTGCGGCTGTCCCAGCGGGCGATAGTCCAGCCGGATGCCATGCTGCTCGCAACCCCGGCGCAGGGCCTCGCTCTTGAACTCGGCCGCGTTGTCTAGGTAGAGCAGCAAGGGCTTGCCGCTCATCTGCCAATCCATTTCCACGTTCAGTCCTTCCAGCCAAGGGCGCTTGTCGCAGGCGACATGCACGAGGCACAGGCCAACCGAAACGGCAGACGGCGCTTCCAGCGTGACGACCATGCCGAGCACGCAGCGGGTGAACACGTCGATGGCGAGGGTCAGGTACGGGCGGCCAATAGGTTGCCGGTCGCGGTCATCGACCACGATCAGGTCGATGACCGTATGGTCTATCTGCACCTGCTCCAGCGGCGCGGTCACGGCAGGAGGCTCGCCGCCCACACCTTGTAGGTCACGAGCGGCATCCTGGCCTTCCCGCCGGCGGATGACCTTGCGCGGGTCAAGGCTAGCGATCCGTAAGGCCACGGTATTGCGCGCCGGCACTCGCAGTTTTTGAGCCTTGCACACCTGAGTGACTTCGCGGTGAAAGGCCGCTAGGCTGCGCTTCTGCTTGGTCAGGAACCGCTTTTGCAGTAGCTCGTGGATGACGCGCTCGACCGGTTCCGGCAAGCGCCCCTTACCTTTACCTCCACCGGACTGGCCGGGCACCAGATCCGTCACGAGGCCGCTGCCTTGCCGGGCACGCCGGATCAGAACGTATACCTGGCGCCGAGACAAGCCCAGCGCCTGAGCCGCCATATCGGCCGCTTCGTGCCCGACCGTCTCCGACTGCGCCAACGGACTGATGATCTCCGCACGACGGCGCGCACGCTCCCAAGCCTCATCAGGCAGAGTGGCCACGCCTTGTTCTGGAATCCGTGGGGTGTCCGTCGCCATGCTCACCTCGCTTTGGTGCACACGAGTATTGAGCATAGTCGAGATTGGTGCAGATCACTTCTGATATTGAACTGTCAGGAGCTGGCTGCACAACAGCCATTACGCCCAATCAACTGGTGCAGTCGTCTTCTGAAAATGACATCCATGCCCAGCCCGTGCGCGAGCTGGATCACCGCCCGCACGATAGTTTGGTCACGGGCATCATCCGGGAGCCTGGCGACAAAGGATTGGTCGATTTTCAATGTGGTGATGGGGCAGCATTTCAGATGTTGCAGGCAGGAATAGCCGGTGCCGAAGTCGTCGGCGGCGAAGCGCACGCCGATGGCGCGCAAGGCGTCGAAACTGGCGAACAGGGCTGGATTGCCGAATGCGACCGATTCGGTCAGTTCGATCTCCAGAAGCTCGGCGGGCAGGGCCATATCGGCCAGCACCCGCTTTACCTCGTCGTCGAACGTTGGCCCAACCTGGCTGGCGGACACATTGATGGCAAGACGGAACGGTTGCCATGCCGGTCCTTGCCACTTGTGCATCTGGCGACAGGCCTCGCCCAGCACCCACGCGCCTATTTCCGGCATCAGGCCGAACGACTCGGCCAGCGGCAGGAACTGGCCGGGCGGCAACAGGCCAAGCCTCGGATGCCGCCAGCGCATCAACGCTTCCGCGCCAGCGATCCGGTGATCGCGCAGATCGACCAGCGGCTGGTAATGCAGGTCAAGCTGTCCGCGCGCCGCCGCCTGCGCCAACTCGGCCGCCGTCCATCCGGCGGGCTGCGAACTCGTCATGATCCGCCCCGGAAGGCGCGCAGCAGCCGCGTTACGGCCAGAACGAACAAGCCGGTCAGCGCGAGCGCGGCAACACCCCAATGCTCGCCAAGGAAGGCACCGGCGGTCGTCCCGGCCAGCACGGCGGCGAGAATCGGCAGATGGCAGGGGCAGGTCAACACGGCCAGCGCACCCCACAGGTAGCCGGAAACGGGTTGGCGCGTCTCGGGCGGCAGTTTGTCAGGGGCGTTCACGGCAATGCCTCCTCGTGCGCCCGCTCGGCTGGCATGGAGGCCAGTTGCGCGTCCAGATGGGCCAACGCCGCGCGCCGCCGCTCGACCAACTGGCGCAGCACGGCAAGCTGCGCTGCGGCTTGTGCGCCGTCCGCTGCGTCGAGCGCACGGCACAGCCGCGCCAGGGCATCCAGGCCGATACCCGCCTCGAAGGCCGCGCGCACGAAGCACAGCCGTTGCAAGGCCGCATCGTCGAACACGCCGTAGCCGCCCGTGGTGCAGGCCACCGGCCGTAACAAGCCGCGCACCAGGTAGTCGCGCACGATATGTACGCTCACCCCAGCGTTATGGGCCAGTTGCGATACCGTGTAGGCGCTCATCGCACACCTCCTTGTCCTCACCCGGCGCAGCAGGAAAGCTGCTTCACATCCTTGTTGAAGGTCTGCGCCGCGAGCTTCAACCCTTCGACCATCGTCAGGTAGGGGAACAACTGGTCGGCCAGTTCCTGCACCGTCATCCGGTTGCGAATCGCCAGTGCGGCCGTCTGGATCAGTTCGCCCGCTTCCGGGGCCACTGCCTGCACGCCGATCAGTCGTCCGCTGCCTTCTTCAACCACCAGTTTGATGAAGCCGCGCGTGTCGAAGTTGGCGAGCGCGCGCGGCACGTTGTCCAGCGTTAGCGTGCGACTATCAGTTTTGATGCCGTCATGGTGCGCTTCCGCCTCGCTGTAGCCTACGGTCGCCACTTGCGGGTCGGTGAACACCACGGCCGGCATCGCGGTCAGGTTCAGGGCCGCGTCACCGCCGGTCATGTTGATCGCGGCGCGAGTGCCGGCCGCTGCCGCCACATAGACGAACTGCGGCTGGTCGGTGCAGTCGCCTGCGGCGTAGATGTGTTCCACGCTTGTACGCATGCCGGGGTCGATGACGATAGCGCCTTGCGGGGTGAGCGTGACGCCCGTCGCATCCAGTGCCAGCTTGCGTGTGTTGGGCGCGCGGCCGGTGGCGACCAGCAGCTTGTCGGCGCGCAGTTCGCCGTGCGCCGTGGTGAGCACGAATTCGCCGTCCCCTTCACCATTGATATACGCGACCTGGCTGGCCTGGGTGTGTTCCCTCACCTCGATGCCCTCCATGCGGAATGCGGCCGTGACGGCTTCGCCTATAGCTGGGTCTTCGCGGAAGAACAGCGTGCTGCGAGCCAGGATCGTCACCTTCGCTCCGAGTCGGGCGAACGCCTGCGCCAGCTCCAGCGCCACCACTGATGAGCCAATCACGGCCAGGCGCTTAGGAATCGTCTCGCTGACCAGCGCTTCAGTGGAAGTCCAGTACGGAGTGTCTTTCAGGCCGGGAATCGGCGGCACGGCCGGGCTCGCGCCGGTGGCGATCAGGCAGCGGTCGAATGCCACCACGCGCTCGCCGCCGTCGTTGAGTTGCACGATCAGGTTGCGATTGTCCTTAAAGCGGGCGGAGCCGTGCAGCACAGTGATCGCCGGATTGCCCTCCAAGATGCCTTCGTACTTGGCGTGGCGCAGTTCATCGACGCGGGCCTGCTGCTGGGCCAGCAGCGCCGTGCGCTGGATGGTCGGCGTGGTAGCGGCGATGCCGCCATCGAACGGGCTTTCCCGGCGCAGATGGGCGATATGGGCGGCGCGGATCATGATCTTGGACGGCACACAACCGACATTGACGCAGGTGCCGCCGATGGTGCCGCGCTCGATCAGCGTGACACGTGCGCCTTGCTCGACGGCCTTCAGCGCCGCTGCCATCGCGGCCCCGCCGCTGCCGATGACGGCGATATGCAATGCGCCGCTGCTACCCGTCTTGTCGTTTCTGCCCAGCAGATCGCGCATCTTGTCGAGCAATCCGCCCGGCGTCGAAACTGAGGGGGCATCGGCCAGCGTGGCCCGATAACCGAGTCCAGCTACAGCGGCCGTCAGCGCGTCGGGTGACGTGCCGACCTCAATGGCGAGCTTGGCGCTGCCCTTGGCGTAGGAGACATCCGCTGATTGCACGCCGGGCACTTTCTCCAGGGCGTCCTTGACATGCACTGCGCACGAGTCGCAAGTCATGCCGGTGATTTTGAGAGTGCTCATACCATCGTTCCTTATTCGTGTGGGCCGCCGTGTCGCACGGTCAGCCGTCTTTCACAAGCGCTTGGCGGGGAGTTCGCAGCCGTCCGGTCCGCAACGGCGATGCGCCGGCGACACGAAGTCCCAGATCGACACCCCAATCATCAAGGCCAGGCCGACGTACATCAGGTTCGCCGTCCACCAGTTGCCGAGCAGCCAGACCGTGGCCGCAAACACGATGGCCGGGCCGATCATGCCGAGCAGACTGCGCAGCCATTGCCGATGACTGAACCAACCCAGCGCGTTCGCCAGGAAGGCCAGCGCGGCAAACAGCGGCAGCAGGCGGCTGATGAACAGTCCCTCGTACTGGCTCAAGAAGCCCAGCCCGATGGCCGCGCCGAAGCTGGCGAGGGCTGGAAAGCAGGCGGCGCAGCCCATCGCGGAAACGACGCTGCCGAGCGCGCCGGTTTTATCGGCAATGCGTGTCATCAGTCCCATGAAGCGGCTCTCGCTGTTGTCGTTGGCTTGCTGGCTCACTGCTTGACGCTGGACGGATAGCCGGCGTCTGCGGTGGCCTTGGTCAGCTTCTGTACGCTGGCCTTGGTGTCGTCAAAAGTGACGACGGCCTCGCGCTTCTCGAAGCCCACATCGACCTTGCTCACGCCTTCGACCTTGGAGAGCGCTTTCTTGACTGTGATCGGGCAGGCGGCGCAAGTCATGCCGGGAACCGCTAGCGTGACGGTCTGGGTAGCGGCCCACACCGGGGCAACAGCGGCGGCGAGGGCAAGGGAGGCAAACAGTTTCTTCATGATGAACTCCTGGTTAATAGAAAAATGGAACGACATAGGGAAATCCAAGCGCGACCAGGACCAGCACGGCCACGATCCAGAAAATCAGCTTGTAGGTGGCGCGCACCTGCGGAATCGCGCAGACCTCACCTGGCTTGCATGCCTGCACGGGCCGGTAAATCCGCTTCCAGGCGAAGAACAGCGCCACTAGCGCCGCGCCGATGAACAACGGTCGATAGGGTTCCAGCACCGTCAGGTTGCCGATCCAAGCACCGGAGAAGCCCAGGGCGACCAGTACTAGCGGCCCCAGGCAGCAGGTCGATGCAAGAATGGCGGCCAGCCCGCCGGCG
>CAVCHM010000059.1:0-11218 GCA_963602135.1 bacterium
CAAAGATGACGGCAGGGAACGTCTGAATGGCGTTGTTGTAGCTGAGCACGCAGTCATTGTAGCTCTGGCGCGCATAGCTCACCTTGTTCTCGGTATCCTCGAGCGTGGCCTGGAGCTGCGTAAAGTTGGTGTTCGCCTTAAGATCGGGGTAGGCCTCGGCCACGGCGAAGAGCTGACGCAGTGCGCCGGTCAGCACGTTGTCGGCTTCCATCTTTGCCTCGGGCGTGGTGGCGCTCACGGCGGCGTTGCGTGCGTTGACCACGGCGGCGAGTGTGTCCTGCTCGTGCTTGGCGTAGCCCTTGACGGTCTCGACCAGGTTGGGAATCAGGTCGTTGCGGCGCTGCAGCTGCGTGTCGATGTTCTGCCAGGCGTTGTCGATACGATTGCGCTTGGTGACCATGTTGTTGTAGATGCCGGCGATGGCGCAGACAATCACAATGACAACAACGATACCGATGATGACGGGAAGCATGATGTCTCCGTTTCGAATGGCCGCGGCGTTGTGCGCCGGCTGCCGTTGGTGTAACGCTTCTAGTATACCCGCAACCTTTGACGGTGCCGAACTTTCCGGTAAGCGTTATGTTTCAACCAAGGAGGGATGCCGGTATGGAGCGGGTGGTACAGGTGTAAGATATGCGACAGATTAATGAGCGCTGTCTTTACATTGAGGAGGGCGATACGTATGGACCTTCGCATCAAGAAAACCTACCGGGCCCTGTTCGAGGCCTTTACCGAGCTGCTCGAAGAGCATCGGTTTGAGGACGTGACGGTTGCCATGCTCTGCGACCGGGCTCTGATTCGCCGTACGACGTTCTATAAGCACTTTCGCGACAAAAACGATTACTTCGCCTTCTATATCGATGAACTCATGTCGGGTTTGCCGCAAGGTCGAGGCGATGCGAAGCATGCCGGTGACGTGCGGACGCTTCGCCACGAGGTGTTCGACGATGCCATGAACATGATTCTGGCGCATGAACAGCTCATGGATAACATTCTGGAGAGCAGTATGTCGGGCATGCTGACCAGCATGATCTGCGACCGCATTGCCCACTCCATTCGCGAGCGCGTGATGAGCATGCTTGACGAGGGCGCATTGGCTCCCGTGTCGCTCGAGACGACATCGGAGTTTATCGCTGGTGGCATTATTCGACTGTTCACAAAATGGTGGGAATCGGGCCACGATCTTGAGCGTCGACCCGAGATAGCCGACGTGGTCGATGCACTGTTTGAGCGGACCATGACGCCGGTGCATCACTAAAAGTGGCGGAGAGAGGGGGATTCGAACCCCCGGAACGCTCTCGCGCTCAACGGTTTTCAAGACCGCCGCATTCAACCGCTCTGCCATCTCTCCGTGAGTCGTAATGATAGCATCGTTTTGAATTTGCAACAGGGAAGGCGAACGATGACGATCACCGAAATCGACGAGAAGTTCATGCGCGAGGCGCTGGCCGAGGCGCGCGCCGCTGCTGCGGTGGGCGAAGTGCCCATTGGCGCTGTGGTGGTGCGCGCGGGTGAGATTGTCGCGCGGGCACATAATCGTCGCGAGCTCGACCAGGACCCTTCGGCGCATGCAGAGTTCGCGGCCCTGTGCGCTGCCGCTCGGTCGCTCGGTCGCTGGCGCCTTTCCGATTGCACGGTCTATGTAACGCTCGAGCCCTGCTGCATGTGTGCGGGGCTTATGGTCAACGCACGCGTCGGGCGCTGCGTGTATGGCGCGGCTGATGCCAAGGCCGGCGCACTGGGTTCGTTGTATGACCTGAATGCCGATTCGCGCCTGAATCATCGGTTTAACGTACATGCCGGCGTACTGGCGGATGAGTGTCATGAGGTGTTGAGCGGCTATTTTAGTGGGCTGCGTGACACCGATGGTGCTGTCAGCGGCTGTGGATCTGATCTTGAGGCGCATACCGCTCATGCCGAGGCGCTTGCGTGTGCCGAAGAGGATGCTGGCGCGGCGGTTGACTTTGGCCCCGCATGCCGTCGGCCCCGCCGTGTGCTGCTGGCGATCGACTCCTTTAAGGGTAGCGTTTCGAGTGCACAGGCGGAGGCGGCCGTTGCCGAAGGCGTGCGCCGTGTGTGGCCCGATGCCGAGGTGTGCACATTGCCGCTGGCAGATGGTGGCGAGGGAACGCTCGACGCCGTTGCCGCGCGTGGTGGCGAGCTCTCGACCTGCGAGGTGGCAGGTCCCTTTGGTGGACCCGTGTCTGCCCGGATGCTGGTAGATGCCGAGCGCGAGTCCGCGGTCATTGAGATGGCCGAGACGGCGGGTATTGGGTATTCGCCTTGCACGGAATCGGCAGCGTTGGCGGCCACAACCTATGGCGTGGGCGAACTGATGCTTCATGCGGTTCGCGCGGGTGCAAAGACTATCTATATTGGCTTGGGCGGTAGTGCCACCAACGACGGCGGTGCCGGTATGCTGCAGGCGCTGGGCGCGCGTGTGGTCGATGATCAGGGCTGCGATGTCGCCCCCGGGCTTGCGGGACTTGAGCAGGTGGCGAGCGTTGATTTGGCGCCGGCGCTTGAGGTGCTGGGCGGCGCTCGTATCGTTGTACTTTCCGATGTCGAGAACCCACTCGTGGGGCGTTGCGGCGCGCTGACAGTGTTCGGTGGGCAGAAGGGTCTGCCGGCGGATGATACCGAGGCGCTGGGCGGGTACGACGGCTGGATGGTCGGCTACGGTCGCCTGCTCGATACGGCGATTGCTAGGGCGCGGGCTCAGGGGTTGCTGCGCGTGCCCGAGGGTGCACGGACATTTGGCTCGGTGCTCGGTGTGCCCGGTGCCGGTGCCGCCGGTGGTCTGGGAGCAGCACTGTTGGCGCTCGGCGCCGAGCTGCGCTCAGGCGTAGAAACCGTGCTTGACCTCGTGGGGTTTGACGAGCGCGTGCGCGATGTCGACCTGGTCATTACAGGCGAGGGCAATATGGACGAGCAATCTGCCGCCGGTAAGGCACCGGTGGGCGTGGCGCGCCGTGCGAAGCGATATGGCAAGCCGGTAGCCGCCGTCGTGGGTGGTCGCGCCGCCAACCTGGATGCGGTGTATGAGCAGGGCATTGACTTGGTGCTTCCGATCTGCCGCAAGCCCATGGGCCTTGAGCTGGCGCTCAATCCCCAGGAAGCCACAACTAACCTCATCTGCGCCGGCGAAGCGGCCGCTCGATCCTACGACCTTGGCCGTATCTAAAACCCATCCCCTCGATAAGTTGCGGTGAAATACGGAGTGTTTTTGCCTTTAAGGGGCCAATTCAGTCCGTATTCCACCGCAACTTCGAGAATGGCCATTCGAGGTTGGCTGCCTTGGGTCTCGAGCCGGACCGCCTGCCACGAAAGGCGACCATCTACTACGTTTAACCGGGTGCCCTCGACCATCCCGGAATTTGGGAAATAAAAACAGCAGGTAGAGAGCTTGCCGCTTTTCGAAAAAGCACGCTATGGTTGACCCCTGCGACCAAAACGTAGTAGATAGGCCCTTTTCGTGGCGCAGCGTCAGACCAGTCTTTTTGGAACGGGGCTATTTTGGCCACTTGTCGATTTGATTGCCCGAGTAGTCAAAAAGCCCCGTTCCAAATTAGCTATCTTGCCCCATCGGGCGGGAGCAGGTAAGATATACCGAGCGCCTAGCGCGTTCGATGGGTTCGGATGACGACATGTTCCGAATCTGGTCAGGTCCGGAAGGAAGCAGCCATAAGGAGCCTCTGTCGGGCATCCGAATCCATCGAACGCACGGGCTTTCTTTTTGCGCGGTTTTACCAAACCGCGCAATGCTCGACGCTGCGCGCCACCCAGAGCGACAATTTGTCATTCAAAAGGCAAGGCATGACCAGAAGGTCTATGCCTTGCCTTTTTCATGCCAACTTGTTCGCTCTGGGTGGCGCTCGCTGGCTTTGCCAAAACATCGATGGCTACGTGCTTCAAGAGGCGATGAAGTGTTTGGTGTCTCGCTGGTCCTCGGCTTCGCCTGCGGGATCGCTCGACTACCAAGCGCCCTGCCGGCACTCGCAGGTAGCCGACCAAAACCGTCTGAAGGGTCACATTTATCTGATAATTGAATCCCTGGCGTTATGTCGCTCGCTGGCGTTGCCAAAACATCGGCTGCTACGTGCCTTGGGCGCTAGCGGCCGTTGCCCTTACATCTGTAACGAGTTGCTTACGCATCTTCAGGGTTCGCCGTACTATCATGAATCAGATTGAAGAGAGATGATGATAGGGAGCGCCTTTTTATGATTGAGCTGCTCAGGCGTTTTGGTGGTAAGTTTCGCCGATATATGGTGATCGGCCCTGCGTGTAAGTTGATCGAAGTGATCTTTGACCTGCTTACGCCGCTGGTGATTGCCCAGATGATCGATAAAGGCATCGGCGCGCACGACGTGAGTGCCGTCGTCCACTACGGCATGGTGCTCGCCGCCATGGCCGTGATTGGCATCTCGTTTACGCTCGTCTGCCAAAAGATGGCGGCGCTCACCTCGCAGGGCATGGGTACTGACATTCGCGGCGCTCTCTACAAGCACATCAACAAGCTGAGCTATGCTGAGCTCGATCGCTTTGGCACGCCGTCGCTCATCACGCGCATTACCAACGACGTCAACCAGGTACAGCTCGCCGTGGCGCTGGGCGTGCGTATGCTCATCCGCTGGCCTTTCCTGGCGGTGGGTTCCATGGTCGCGGCCCTTGCCATCGACCTTAAGCTCGGCATCATCTTTTTGATTTGCACGCCCGCCATCGGCCTGGTGTTTTGGTTTGTCATGGCGCGCTGCATCCCGTACTACAAGCAGCTGCAGGCAAAGCTCGATCGCATCGCACTCATCTGTCGCGAGGGGCTTTCGGGCGCCCGCGTGGTCCGAGCCTTTGTGCGCGAGGATCACGAGCGTGAGCGTTTTGCCCAGGCAGCCGATGACCAGGCGCATACCGCCATCGCGGTGGGCAAGCTCTCGTCGATTCTTAATCCCGTCACGTTTTTGGTGATGAACCTGGGCGTGTGCGCCATCCTGTGGGTGGGCGGCGTCCAGGTCAACGTGGGCGAGCTCACACAGGGCCAGGTCATGGCGTTCGTCAACTACATGACGCAGACCCTGACCTCCATCGTGTATGTCGCCAACCTGGTCGTGGTCTTTACCAAGGCGAGCGCCAGTGCGTCGCGTCTCAACGAGGTGCTCAATTGCGAGCCGAGCATCACCGACGAGGGCAATCAGCCGGTTGCGCTGCCCGAGCCGAGCGCGATGGGCAGCGCTGTTTCGGTTCCCGCGCTGAGCTTCAGCCATGCGAGCTTCTCCTTTGGCGCGGGCGCCGCCAACGCCGTCAATGACGTGACCCTGGAGCTGCCGCTGGGCAAAACGCTCGGCATTATCGGCGGCACGGGCAGCGGTAAGTCGACGCTCGTCTCGCTTATCCCGTGCCTGTACGACACGGGCGCCGGCAGCGTGAGCGTAATGGGTGCCGACGTGCGCGCCTGGCCGCTCGATCAGCTGCGCCATGTGGTCGCGACCGTACCGCAGCGCGCGTCGCTCGTGAGCGGCACGATCCGCAGCAACCTAACCTGGCGCGATGAGTCGGCGACTGACGAGGAGCTCTGGGCGGCGCTCGATATGGCGCAGGCCAGCGAGTTCGTGCGCAACAAGCCGCAGGGCTTGGATGCCCCGGTCGAGGCGGGCGGCAAGAACTTCAGCGGTGGCCAGCGTCAGCGCCTGACCATTGCGCGTGCTCTGGTGGGATCGCCGCAGGTCCTGATTATGGACGACTCCGCCTCGGCACTCGACTTTAAGACCGACGCGGCACTTCGCCATGCCATTCGCGAGCGCAGCGTGCGCGGTGCCGCCGAGGGCGGGCTGCCACTGACGACGGTGATCGTGAGCCAGCGTGTCTCGACCGTGCGCGATGCCGACATGATCTGCGTGCTCGATCACGGTTCGGTCGCGGGCCTGGGCACACACGACGAACTGTACGCGGGCTGCCAACTTTACCGCGAGATCTGCCAGTCGCAGCTTCGTCGCGAGGAGCTCGAGGGACAGCAGGGGAGCGTGGCAGCTGCGCCCGTCCCAACTCCCTCGTCCGCCCCAACCGCCCCGGCATCCACCTGCGCAAAGGAGGGCTGCTAGATGAATCCGTATACTTCTTCCGGTTCGGTCGCCACGATGACGGCCAATGTGTCCGGCAACGATAAGCTCAACGACTTGGGTGACGGCCCGCGCCAGCCCGGCGACCCCGAGCGCTATCCCGTGGGCGCGGTGACCCGCCGCCTGCTGGGTTATGTCCGCCCGCACCGCATTTCGTTTACGGCGTCGTTTGTGAGCGCCGCTATCTCTGTGATTCTGCAACTCTATACGCCCATCCTCATCGGCGAGGGCATCGATCTCATCGTCGCCGCCGGGCAGGTGGACTTTGACGCGTTGTTGCCGCTCGTCACCAAGCTCGCGCTGGTTGTGGTGGGCGCTGCGGCCTTCCAGTGGCTGCAGGGCTATTGCGTCAACCGTCTGTCCTACGAGACGGTGCGCGACATGCGTGTGGAGGCGAGCGACAAGCTCAGCCGCATGCCGCTCAGCTTTATCGACAGCCATGCCCACGGCGACCTTATGAGCCGCGTGGTCAACGACGTCGACCAGGTGGGCGACGGTTTGCTACAGGGCTTCACACAGCTCTTTACCGGTGTCATTACCATCGTGGGCACGCTCGCGTTTATGCTGTCCATCAACCTGACCATGACGCTTGTGGTGGTGCTCGTCACGCCGCTTTCCATCTTTGCGGCTGGCGCCATCGCCAAGCTCTCCAATAAGAGCTTTACGGCCCAGCAGCGCATTCAAGGCCAGCTCGGCGGTCATATCGAGGAGTATGTGGGCGAGCAAAAGCTCGTGGACGCGTTTGCCTACGGGCCAAATGCGCAGCAGCGCTTCGATGCCCTCAACGCCGAGCTCTACACGGCGGGCGAGCGTGCGCAGTTTATGGGTTCGCTCTCCAACCCCGGCACGCGCTTTATCAACAACATCATCTATGCCGTGGTGGCCGTGATCGGCTGCGTGGGCGTGATTACGGGTGTGCCCGCGGCGCTCACGGTGGGCGGCGTACAGATCTTCCTGTCCTACGCCAACCAGTACACCAAGCCGTTCAACGAGGTCACGAACGTCATTACGCAGATCCAGACGGCCTATGCCTCGGCGCGCCGCATGTTCGCGCTGCTCGATGCGCGTGAGCAGGAGCCCGATGCCGCAGATGCCGTTGAGCTCACTGCCCCGAAGGGCGAGGTCGCCTTTGAACACGTGGACTTTAGCTACGTGCCCGACCGCAAGCTGCTGCAGGACATCTGCATCGATGCCAAGCCCGGCATGCGCTTTGCCCTGGTCGGTCCCACGGGCTGTGGCAAGACAACGCTCATCAATTTGCTGCTGCGCTTTTACGATATCGATGCCGGGCGCATCGTGGTCGACGGGCATTCCTCGCGCGACTACACGCGTGAGAGCCTGCGCCGCGCCTTTGGCATGGTGCTGCAGGACACCTGGCTGTTCGAGGGCACGGTGGCGGACAATATCGCCTACGGTTGCCCCGAAGCCACGCGCGAGCAGATTATCGAGGCGGCCAAGCGCGCTCACGCGCACAAGTTTATCGTGCAGCTGCCAGGCGGCTACGACACGGTGATCGGCGAGGACGGCGGCACGTTTAGCCAGGGTCAAAAGCAGCTGCTGTGCATCGCGCGCGTCATGCTTACCGATCCGGCGATCCTGCTGCTGGATGAGGCGACCTCGAGCATCGATACGCGCACCGAGCTGCAGGTGCAGGCGGCATTCGACGAGCTCATGGCCGGTCGCACGAGCTTTGTCGTGGCGCACCGCCTGAGCACGATTCGCAACGCCGATTGCATCTTGGTGATGCGCGACGGCGAGATTATCGAGCGCGGCACACACGACGAGCTGCTGGCGGCAGACGGCTTCTACGCCGAGCTCTACCGCAGCCAATTCGCCCAGTAAGCAAGCCCGCGGGACATTTCGCGCAGCGCTAGGGCGCGAGCGTATCAACGGGGACAACGATGATGCCCTCCGGCGTTGTATGGACGGGCATGCCGAACCCGATGACGATGAGCTTGGCCGCGGGCGGCTTCTCGCCGCGCTTGACCAGCTTTCGCTCGAGTCGAAGCAGGTTTGCAGATGCCTCGGGGATCTGCGGACTTCCGAGTTTTACTTCCACAGCAATCCGAGTTCCATCGCGCCTGTGGATAATGGTATCGACCTCGAGATCGTCGGCGTCGTGGTAATGGGACACCGATGAGTCATTTGCGGCGGCATACCTTTTGAGACGTCGGGGCCTTGAATATAAACAATAAGATGCGTATCAGTTCTCGATTTGTCGCGAATCTCCGCGAAAGCTTGCGAACCATCGCGAAATCCTGTGGCCCATTCGCGATGGTTCGATGATGGGACCGGCTATACCGGTTTTTCGATATGGCTATGGCAGTTTTATATATCGAGTCAGCACGAAGGGCCAGAAACTCGACTCGCGGAGGGGGCGGCGGCAACCCACTGGTGAAGGGAGTTAAGTTGGCGGGTTCGATCTCCCGGTTCTAAAAATACTCAGTATACTGAGTGATTTTACTCAGTATACTGAGTATTTAAGAAACAAGGAGGTAGATTGACATGTTTGAGCGCCATCAAGTTGCCGTGATAGCCCAGAGGATGCGGGAAACGAATAATCCGTTGATGCAATTTATAATCGGGCCCCGCCAAACGGGAAAGTCGACCATGTTCGTGCAGGCGTTGCACCATGCAGACATGCCCTGTCACGTGGCCAATGCGGACGATGTTGTGAGTCCCGATGCCAGCTGGCTGCAAATCGAGTGGCAACAGGCAAGAAACCTCACGTCTGGAGGTAAGGTCCCGGCCGTTTTCGTTGTTGATGAGATTCAAAAGGTGCAGAGTTGGTCCACGGTCGTCAAGGGATTGTACGACCGGGATCGCCGGGAGGGGACGCCGCTCAAGGTCATATTGACCGGATCGTCGTCGCTGCTGCTGCATAAGGGCTTGGAAGAATCCCTTATGGGCCGTTACGAGCTCATTCGGTCGCCGCATTGGTCCTATCGCGAGTGCAGCGAGGCCTTTGGCTTTTCTTTTGAAGACTATCTCTATCACGGTGGATATCCGGGTGCGGCGCCGCTGGTTTCCGATGACGCCCGTTGGCGAAACTATATCCGAGATGCGATCGTCGAGCCGGCGATCTCGCGCGATGTTCTCGCGTTGGAGAATATCCGCAAACCGGCGCTGATGCGCGCGCTCTTTTGGCTCGCGGCGAGCTATTCGGGGCAGGAGCTTTCGTATTCAAAAATGGTAGGCCAGCTGCAGGATGCCGGCAACACGGTCACGGTCGCCGGGTATTTGGACCTGCTGGGCAAGGCCGGTTTGGTTACGGCGATTCCCAAGTTCAGTGACAAGGAGCTCGCAAAGCGCCGAAGCACCCCGCGGCTCATGGTTTATGACACGGCGTTTATGACGGCGCTCGGCGATAAGGGCCGAGCAGAATGGCTGGAGGATTCGGCGCGGCGGGGTCATTTGGTGGAATCGGCAGTGGGTGCACGACTGCTTGCGCGCGCGCCGGAAGAGGGTTTTGAGGTCATGTGGTGGCGTGAAGGCGTCAAAGAGGTCGACTTTGTGCTGCGAAGGGATGATGCGCTGAGTGCCATCGAGGTCAAAAGCGGTGGAGAGTCCGGCCAGAGCGGCATGTCGACACTCCTAAAAAAGTATCCGCGAGCCAAGCGGATCGTCGTGGGAGGGGCGGCGGCCGGGGCGTGCACCGTGGAGGATTTTCTGCTCGATAAGGTGACGCTGTTTAACTAGCCTGAGCAAATTGAGAAAATACTCAGTATAGTGAGTGAAATCACTCAGTGTACTGAGTATTTTGACTTGGGTGTTGGATGGGTGCTCGGCCGCCGCGTGCGATGGTGAAAACCGGGCCAGGCCTTACTAGCGGATATGCATGCAGGAGGGGCTTCCAATTTTCATGTCCCGCTCATATCGTCTGTCAGAAACCTGACGAATGACCTGTCCCCCTGTCATGCCCTTGTCACAAAATCTATTAACGGGACCGTCAAATTTCCTCCTGCATTTTCTGACGGTACCGCGGTTCCCGCATGATTTTTGGCGCTTGCGCTTCAGGCGGCTTTATCCATTGATGTCAGCTGCGCCGTCAATCAGCAGAAGTTGGTTTACATCTGTGGTTTTAGTACTAAGATATGCTTCTAATAAATTGCATTAATGGCTTTAGTTTTGGGGGAAACGAGGCAACGTGACTATGACGTGCTCTATGGTGGTCAACAGCAAGAGCGGCAATACCAGGATGGTTTCGGGCGCGATTAAGCGCGCGCTGCAGGCAGCGGGCGTTGAGTTTGTCCATGCCGCGGCGTTGAGTGACGATGCCGATCCGGAGCAGGTTATGAACGAGGCCCAAGGTGCC
Organism: bacterium; assembly: GCA_963602135.1. Taxonomy (GTDB): domain Bacteria; phylum Actinomycetota; class Coriobacteriia; order Coriobacteriales; family Coriobacteriaceae; genus Collinsella. The sequence continues at coordinate 10,426 of CAVCHM010000059.1, forward strand.
TGTGCGGCCGATACGGTGTTCGTTGGCTTTTGGTGTGACAAGGGCACCTGTTCGCCTTCGGTGGCGGCGTTGCTTTCCGCTCTGCATGGCAAGCGCGTGTTCCTTTTTGGCACCTGCGGTTTTGGTGCCAGCGAGGAATACTTCAATCAGATTATCGATCGCGTGAGCTCCAATTTGGCCGATGATGCCGAGCTTGTGGGCTGGGCTATGTGCCAGGGCAAGATGGGCCCTGCGGTCAAGCAGCGCTACGAGGCGATGCTCGAGCAAGAGCCTGAAAACGCACGCTTTAAGATGCTGCTCGACAACTGGGTTGCCGCAAAGGATCACCCCACCAAGGAAGATCTGGACAACATGGCTGCAGCCGCCAAAAAGGCCGTGCTGGGGGAGTAGCCCCCATCGCTGACGGCGGTCGGTCCATCTTTCTAAATGTAACGTCCTCCCGGGCGTCGGGGCACGAAGTTCCCTGCTCTACAGTCCTGCGCAAGACGAAGGCCACATAAATTGGCCTTCTTTGCGTGCGGAACTCGCGATGAACTTCGTGCCCCGCCGTCCGGGAGGACGCCTCTTTATTGATGGGAGGCCTGATAGGTCGATGGTTCCGCGCCCGGATGCGTCCAAAGTGGGACGGGCTTTCCGGATGGGCAGGCTTTCGGAAAATGCGTCCCGGAATTTGCCTTTGGAATGGGACGTAGTTTCCCGTTGAGGTGCTTTGCGGAAAGTGCGTCCCACTCTGGGCGTGGGACTGCGGACGATTTCCTGGACCGCTAAATCGCGGCCATCCCCAGCGACGACC
>CAVCHM010000060.1:0-11146 GCA_963602135.1 bacterium
ACCGGGCGGACAGTGGACTTTCACCACACAATCACACGTGCGCTGCCGGGCGCACCACCAAAAAACAAGGGCGGCCCCGCAGGGTCGCCCCTTTCAATATCCGCCGGAGCACTCGTTCAGCTAGTCCGCTCCGAAGCGCTCCTTGTCGAGCAGCGTCTTCAGCCAGCCGGCACAGTCATAATCCGACATGAGGTAGTGCATGTTGGAGCTTGCGCCCGGGCTGCTTGCGGAGCTCGCCCACTACGCCAAGATCGAAACCACGATCGACAGCTTCGGGACGCGCGCGCCTGGCAGGCTCGACCCCTGGATCTACAAGGACCGGCTTCCCGAGCAGCGCACCCTCGTCTGGTCTCCCTACGTGCACGCCGCCGCGGAACTTCTCCCCGGGACGGACTCGACGATGCTGATCTACGCGCCTTTGGCGAGGCGCATCCGCCGGCAGCTCGGGCTCGCGTCCGTGAGCCTCTCGTGCCTCGGCTGCGACTATCCGCTCGGGTTCTTCTGGCACGCGCGGCTTGACGACGACACGGCGCTGGAGTGGTTGAAGGCCGTCTTCGTGTCGGTGTTTGCTCAAGGAAAGAAAGACTGACGAAGGGGAAGGCGGGCGGAGGCCGCCCGCCTTCTTCCGCTCTCCCGCGACGGGTCACCTTCTTCCCAGGGCCTCCGCAATCTTCAGGACCGCCTCCTCCTTGGCGAACCGCAGCTCCCCGGTGGAGATCACGGCCTGGCCGCGGCGCTTGTGCGGCACCGCCGCCATCGCCGGAATGACCTTCACCTCCACCGTCATGCCTTCGCACTCAGCCGTCGTGAGTCCGGAACCCAGTGGATTACGGAGCACGATGCCGGGGTCAAGGAAGGGTTCGATCCCGCGCAGCAGCTCACGCTGCTTCGCAGGAGGTATCTCCGCGGCGACCCTGCCCTCCACCGCCCAGTCGAGGAGCTCGAGACCGCTCGTGCGGTCAAGCCGGTCCGAAACATGTTGGTTGCGGTAGTGCTTGATGCAGTTGTAGCAGGCCGTGTCGCAGGTGCAGTCCTTCAGGATTGCCCGGGTCTTTTCAAAGAGCTTCGGAATTCTGTTCTGGAGCGACACGGCGTAGCCCGCGCCGCTCGAGAGGCTGTCGTAGAGGAAGACGTCGATCACGCAGTCGTTGACGCCGCGCCGGCGGTAGCCGGCGACGAGTTCGGCCGAATCAATGTCAAGCAGATCGGCGGCGGCAAGCCGCAGCGCCTCCGCGAGAGTCTGCGGCGCACGGTGCAGCCACGGATTGCCCTGGAACGCCACGTTGATTCGCTTCGCATCGAGCGCGATCTCGAAGACGAGCATGTCCGTGACGAAGTCGAAGCCGAGATCCACCAAGGCGACGGATTTGTGCTGGCACGCCTCCAGACCCGCCCGCCGATAGGGGCGTCCAATGCTGGCGAGCGGATTCGTCTTCGTCCAGGGCGCGGCCGCACCGCATGCCCTGCAGACCGCAAAGCCCGAATCTCCCGGGCCGCGGTTCACCATGAAGATGCGCTGATTCGTGCGGAAGGCCGCACGCAGGTGGCCTTCCGGCCAGGGCGCGGTCATCTCCTCGTCCTTCATGGGAACGGTTGAGTAGAGCGGCATCTCCGCCCGAGAGTAGACCTCCTCCTCGTCGGCGACGTCCGCGGTCCAACCGTCCTTCGGAGCAAACCCCCAGGGACGGAGCATGTCGTTCCTCCCCTCGAGCCCGGCGCTTCCGCAGAAGGGGCAGAGTGCGCCCTCACTCTGTGCTGCACCGAACCATCCGCACCGCGGGCAGCCCGACATCTTCCGCAGGTAGTGGCCGTCACTGAAGTAATCCGCCGCCGGAGCGTCCCACTTGCCGCCTTTGGCCGGAGGCCGGAAGATGCCGCCCATTTTGAAGAGATGCTTGTCCACCACGACCGCACGCCCCGGTGCATAGTCGCTGATCGCCTGATCGAGACTGCGCTGAGGCTCGTAGGCGACGCCTTTCTTCGCATCCCCCTGATGAAAAACGTAGGTGCTCACGACGTCCTGCGGGAAGGAGTAGGTCGGGATGATCCCGGCTTCAAAGAGCACATCGAGAGCCGAGAGGCTCTCGAACCTGTCTTTGTGATTGACGGCCTCCTCGGACAAACGCCCCAACGCCGCTTCGAGATACGCCTTGACGCGCTCGTCCGTGAGCTCCGGATTTCCCTCGGCCTCGATGCAGTGCGGCACGGGCGTGCGTGCGAGAAAGGCGTGAAGCTTCTGCCCGTTGTTCACGAATTCCAAGGCCGGAATGCTGTAGAGGCTCGGCGGCTCTTTGCCCTTCTTCTTCTCAAACGTCTCGCCGTAGAGCCTGAGGAGCTGCAGCGCAAGGTGCCGCCTGACGAGCTTGGTGTTCCGCACGTCGAGCCACGGCGAGCGCGGCTCGCCCGAAAACATGTTCTGGGGGTTGCGGAAGTAATACGCGTCGTGCGGCTCTTCGCCGCAGTAGGTGAGGATCGTCGAGAGGCTCGATCCGCGGCGGCCCGCGCGGCCCGCGCGCTGCTGGTAGTTCTCGCGTGAAGGCGGCATGTTGCGCATGCTCACCGCCACGAGGGAGCCGATGTCGATGCCCACCTCCATCGTGGTCGTGCAGGAGAGGACGTCAACAGGCTGCTCGCCTTTGCCGACGAGATCCTGAAAGCGCAGTTCGTACTTCTCCGTCGTCGACCAGAGGTCGGAGCGCTTGTCGGTGTGCGAGAGCTGCGCGGAGTGCTCTTCAATGTTGAGATTGCGGATCTTCGAGCCGGGCTGCAGCGCGTCAAGAAGCGGTTGCCGCCAGAACTTGAGCGCGTCGAGATCGTCACCGGTCATGCGCTCGAGCCCGGCGTGCCCGCAGTGGGGGCAGCGGCCGTTGAGGTCGAAGGGCGTGATGCCCGTGCAGTGACGGCAGATGCTCCAGACGTGCTCAGGCTCGAACACCGGCCGCAGGCAGCTGAGACGAAGCGCCTTTCGGCTCGATCCCGTGATGGCTCCGAGCACGAGGTCGTCGAGGAGCATGCGCACCTGTGCTTCCTGCCGGGGCGTCCAACCGAGCGTCTCGCGGAACACCTCCGGGAAGGGATCTGCGGGGTCGATGGTGTTCGCATCGCTAGCATATGGCCGCACGCGCCGGCGGATCCAATCCTCCGTCTGCCCCAGAACGGCCCCGTCGCCGCAGAGAAGCATCGTCCAGACGGCGAAGAACTCGACGAAGGCCCGTTCATCCGCAAAGGGCAGGCCTTCATATTCTTCCGTCAGATCCTGATAGCTATCGCCCTCGAAGACGGGCTCGAACCAACAGACGGCCGCGTCGAAGAGCGAGTTGAAGGGTGCACAGAAGAGCTGCAAGAACTGCTCCTGATAGCTCGCCGGACTGCCGACGCCGGTTGAGTTGGGAACATAGTCTTTTCCCTTGTCTGTCATCCTTCTGAGCTGTTTTGCGCCCACCTTCATGAGGCTCTCGTGGTCCTCACCCGTAAAGAGCGCCACGTCGTCCCGCTTCGCCGCAATGGCGAAGGCGTAGTAGAAGGCTTCGAGCGACGTCCACTTCGGGTGCTCCCGGTAGGCCTGAAGCACCCGGGCAGCGAGAAGGCGGCTCGCACGGGCGTCGGCCGTCTGCGAGACGTCGCGCGCCAACCTCGCCGCGCGCTGCCGGCTGTCTGAGAAAACGAGCACCTTGCGGCCTTCATTGGGAAGCACGTCGGGACGCCCGTCCTTGCCCTGCACCGGCGGCTGCAGCTCGAACTGCTGGTTCACGAGATTGAAAAAAGCGAGCGAGCCGCGCGTTTCGAAGGTGCGCACGCCCAACCCCGAAAGGTGCCGGCAGCACTTGGGACAGCTCGGAAAGGTGCGTTCCTCGCAGTGGAGGGCGCTCACCTCGTCGCGCTTCTTCGATTCATCGGCGAGGAGCACCATCCGCCATCCGGCCTCAGCCGCATGCGCGTCGTCAAAGGCGAGCCGGCCGCTCTTCACGTGGAGCCAGCAGCGCGAGGACTTGATTGTGGGCGTGAGTTCGAAGCCGTCGGGCGGGAGATGAAGCGACACGCGCGTGAGGTCGCCGCCGGCAAGAGTGGAGCGCTCCGGCCAGAGGTAGGTCTCCTCATCCGTGCGCGCCACGTACCCCCGCACGAAGAGCGCGCCGCAGTTGCGGTGGCTTTCGAGCTCGTAGACCGCACCGCCGCAGTCCGGGCAGTGCGACTGCATCGTGTTCGTGAAGACCCGCCCCAACGCCAGCCCCTCGGCCTTCGTTCCGCCGGGACACTCGGGGTTGAGGCAGGCGTAGACGCCCCTCAGGCCCCGGAAGAGCATGTGCATGCGGGCCGGAAAGAGCACGCCCTTGTCGGTGAGGGCGAGCGGCGCGAGCGCAAGAAGGACGCTCACCGCGTGGAGCCCCTCCTTTTCGTTTCTTCCAGGAAAGAGAAGCCCGCTCAACTCCCTCATCGACACGGCCCGACCGCGGCAGTGTTCGATGAGGTTGTGAAACTCCTCATACTTCAGCACGACCTTGCCGAGCCATCTGCGGGCGGCGTCGAGCGTCGGGAAGCATCCCTCGTCGCCGACGAGCTTTGCGAAGTGGTTGATCTCGCCCAAGCGCTCGGCTTCGGCCTCGTCGAAGCGCCGGAGGTTGATCTCTCGGAAGACCGCCTCGGGGAGCGGCTTCAGGCCCTCGCAGGGCAACGTCGTTCGTTCGCCGTAGAGCTTGAGGAACCCGTCGGAAGCGTCGGGCGCAAGGGCGGTGAGGGCCGCCGCGAAGGCGTCCACCGCCGCCCGGTCGTTCGCCGGCATGCTCGCCGTCGTGATGATGAACTGCACGCGGGAGCGCTCCACCCCGAGGAGGTCGAGCACGCGCCGGATGAGGAGCGCAATCTCCCCGCCCGAAGCGCCGCGGTACATGTGCGCTTCGTCGATGATAAAGAGGAGCCGTTCCTTCGGGTTGGCCTCAAGCCACGCCCGCGTGTTCGTCCAGAAGCTCCGTTCGCGCGGGCGGATCATCATGTACTCGAGCATCGAGTAGTTAGTGATCAGAATGTCGGGAGTCTTCGCCATCATCTCAAAGCGCGTGACGAGCTCTGCGTCGTCGGGAGCCGTCTTATGAGCGTGCGCCCTGAGCGCCTCGACGAAGCACTCGAGGTTCTTCTTCGCGGGCACGCGCCCCTGCCTCCGGAGCGCCTCCGTATATTCCGCGGAAAAGCGCCGTCTCGCCTCTTCGACCTGCTCCACCTCCTTCGTCTTCTCCTCCGACTCTGGTTCCACGCCGGGGTCGAGAAAGCGCGAGAGCGTTTCGGCCAGATCATCGTCCGATTTCGGCTCCGGCTTCCAGCCCGGATATGGCGTGCGGCCGGTGTACATGCCGAACTGCGGACGCCGCGCGGCGGCTCCGCAGGTGCGGCGGAAGATCTCTTCGAAGCGCCCGTCCGGATCGCCGATCAGTCGGCGCAGACGGCTCTGCTGATCCGAAACGAGTGCGTTCATCGGGTACATGATGACGGCGCGGACGGCACACCCGCGCCAGGCCTGCGGATCATCGTGGGCCTCGCGGGCGAGCTTTGCGATGAGGGGCCACATGAAGCATTCGGTCTTGCCCGAACCCGTACCCGTCGCGACGAGCACGTCGCGCCCGGCCGCAGCCGCCTCGAGCGCCTTCACCTGATGAACGTAGGGACTGCGGAAGACGCCGAGCCCCGCGTCAGCGAGGGCGAGAAGGAAGTTCTTCATCCAGTCGGGCAGCGCCGCCTTCTCGATGCCGTTCTCCGCCGTCAGGTAGGCGGGCGTAGACTCGATGTAGGGCTCCTTGTAGAGAACGCCCTCACGGTCGAGCTCGGTCTCCACGCCCTTGCGCAGCACCGTACTCTTGCCGAAGTACTGCGTGCTCAGGTAGTGCTTGAGCTCCGTGCGGAGCGCCGTGAAGACGCCCCATGCGCCGATGTCGTTGATCATTTCTGAAGGGTCTCCAGTTGGAAGCCGGTTTGAAGAAGGAGTGGCGCGGCGGCGTCGAAAACCGCCTCGGACATCGTCTGCTTGTAGGCATTGAACTCCGGATCGTGCGCCTCGGGCCAGACCGCCGCATTGAAGAGCCGTCTGAGGGGCGGAGGCGGCAGCCACTGCCAGCAGACGCAGACCACGCCGCCCGCCATGCGCTCCACGCGCGCGAGCGGACGCGAACCTGCCCTGAGCAGAACCCCGAGCATCAATTCCGGAATGAGCCGCGCGGCTTCAGGTCGAATCAGAACGGACTTCGCGCCGGAGCCCTGCGGGTGGACCACCAATGCATGGCTGCGGCCTCCCGGCGTTTCGATCGAGCGGGCGACGGTCACGGCGATCTCGGGCGGCTCCCTGCGCCAGCAACCGCCCGTCGGCGTCGGCTGCAGATACTCCCACTCGCCCGCCGCCGGATGTGGCGTCCGGCCTCCCGTACCCGCCAAGAAGCAGCGCAGGAGCTCTTCGGGGTGAAGTTCGGAGAACTGCAGGTAGTCTTCCGGCGTCCTGCAGGCTTCTTCGGGGAGCCCTTCCGCCGACGCAAGCCAGGGACACGCCCCGCTCATGCGCACGGCAAGTCCGGGACCGAACCCGCGCAGCAGCACGACCTCAGCTCCGGATTCCTGTGCGCAGAGCCGCGTCCAGGCCGGCGGTGCGGTCATGACCCGCAGATCCCGCCACCAGACGAGGCCGTTCTGCTCGAGAACCTCGTCGAGCCGGTCGGTGAACGCGTCAATAGCCGCGCCTTCAGGCTCGCCCCAGATGGAGAGGCCGGCGAGAAACGTCTGCCGGAAGACGCGGTGCATGTGGTGCAGCGTCACGCATCCCGGCTTCGCCTCTTCGTCCTCGTCCACGTCGAAGAGCGAGGCGAGCGCCCGGCGGACGGCGAGGCTGTAGGAGAGCCGCATCGCCTCCTCCGCGGAAGGCCTGCCCACGGACGACGCCCATCCTGAAGGCTTCTTCGGCTCCTTCTCCGGACCGAAAAGCGACCGCCGGATCTCTTGAAAGGTCCGTGCCGCGAGCTGGCGGTCGATCGTCCAGACGCCGGAGCGTCCGTCCGCGCCCCCTCTGACCTTCCAGGCCGTCGCCATCAGCGTGCGCCTCCGTAGAGGCGGACCGCTCGCTTCAGGCTTGCCGGAGCCTCACCTTCGTCGGCCTCGATGAATTCGTTCACCGCGTCGAAGCTCCCGGTGAGGAGCGCGTGGGGGAGGAGAAGCAGCATTGCGGCGTTCTTCTTGCCGATCGGCTCGTCCAGAACCGCTTCAGCCGTTCCGAAGAGCTCAAGAAGCCGAACTTGAGCAGCCCGGGAGACGGCGCACGTCTTGACGACGCCGGCGGCCGGCTTCGCGGCCGAAGCGTCGACGGCGCTGAGTTTGGAGAGGAGTTCGGGATCGGGTTGGTGCGCGCTGCAGCGTTCCTCGGGACGGTCGACGATCCTCTCGAGGAAGAGCTCGGTGCAGACGGGCAGCGCGTAGTGTTCAATTCCCGGCGGGAGAAGCGAGAGCTCCTCGACGAAGGGTATTTCAAAGACGAAGAGCCGGCGGGCGGTCGACGCGCGCATGAGGAGCCGCTCAAAGCGGTTCCCCTCTATCACGTTCGTGACGAAATTGACCGCATCGTCGGGCACGTGGAGACAGTCGTCCTCTCCGGCATCGAGCACGCGCGGCTCCGTGCCGAAAAGCGCAAGCGAAAGGGCCGCGGCCGCGCCGTATGCGCCCGGCCCCGCCAGCACGACCGGCATGCGCCTGAGGCCCGCCGCAAGGAGAACGCCGCCCAGAGCTTCGCTCGAGTCTTCCTCAAACCCCGCCGCACAGAGGTTGTCCTCAACAGCCTCCGCAAGATCCTCGGCTTCCTCAACTGGAGAAGCGGGGATGCGTGCGGCAGCCGGGGCCCAGGTCTTTGCGACCGGTTCCAGAGCGGCCGAGCTCCGCACAGGAGCAGGAGCAGGAGCCCCGCCCGCAAGGAGCGCCCAGAAGGGAGCGTCCTTGATGAGCTCAGCCGCGTCGCGTCGGGCCGCCTCGAACTTCGCTTCGAGTTCGGCCGTGAAGGCGGCCTTCTGCTCTTCGAATCCGGCAGTCAAGGCGGTCTGCCGCTGCTCGAGCCGGGTGAGTTCGGCCTTGCGCTCGTCGATGAGCGCGCGCTGCTTTTCGATCGTCTCAACAAGCCGCACCGACTCTGCGGCTCTGCTCTCGACCTCTCCCTTCAACGCCTCGATGCGCGTGCGGTTCTCAGTCAGCCACTGCGCCTCGATGCGCTTCTCGGCCTCTTCGCGCTTCTGCGGGTCGTTCATTATCAGAGGCGCTGCAATGCGGGAGAGCTCGTCCTCGTTCGTGAAGATCCTTTTGCCCGCCGTCTTTACGCGCCCGAGTGCCAGCTCAAGGCGTTCGTCCGATTCGCCGTATTCGCTCAGCGCCCCCTCGCGCAGGCTCCTCGACTCCAACGCCTGGAGGAACGCCTGATAGACCTCATGCTGCTTGCGGGTCCCTTCGGGGCAGAGCGCCTGAAAGCGCGCCCAGGAGCCCGTCTCCTTCTGGAGCTGCTGCACCACGGCGGTTTCAAGGGTAATGAGGGACAAACGCCGGATGGGAAGGTCGAAAGTCGTTCTCGGCCAGAAGCCGATGACGTCGCGCGACATGGGGCCGAGGCGCATGGGCAGAGGCGCCTCCCTGACGGCATAAACCGGCAGCGTCTTCACGTCCGGTGAAAGAACGCCGCCGCGCAGGTGTTCCGCACGCACCAAAACGGCCGACGGACCGGAATCGCGGGTGCCTCTCGTCAAAAGCAGGAGTGAACAACCCATCTGCCCGACCACGCCGAGCGCGATCTCCGAAAACCGGTTGGAGTGCAGAAACGCCCTCTGTTCGTCTACCGTCTCCTCCGGGCAGTGAACTACGGCCACCGGACGATTCGCTGAATCGTACGACACCGACTTGATGTAGTCTTTGTTGGGATCCTTCCGGTTGGGTTCAACGACGATGTGCCAGAAGCCGAAAGTGCCGTAGGGCAGGGCGGCGGCCTCATCCTGCAGCACGAAGTTCTGCCGGTCCTTGAATCTGCCATCAGAAACAGAGGTGAAGGCCTGCACGCTGCCGTCTGGATTCACGGTACCGACCCTGATAACGCCCGTCATTTTGTTACCGTCTCTGTCGCGAATAGAGACCTCACCGACGTAGCCCAAGACGTGAAGATAAGTTTCGGACATGTTCATCCTTTCCGGTTGATGTTGTTCTTCGCCTGGGCGGCGGGCGGCAGCGCCTTCCCCGCAGCGCGGCGCATGAGCGCGACGCGTTCCGGCAGCGGGAGCACGCCCTGCCGGACGACGAGCTTCGCGGCGGCGCAGAGCGGATGTCCGAAGCGTTCGAGGCGCTTGAGTTCAACTTCCATGCGCGCACTGTCGTCCCGACCGAGAGCGTCGTCCGCCTGAGGTCCGTAGCAGAGCGTGCGCACCCGGTCGAGGCCGACGAGGATCCTCAGCTCCGATCCCCAGGGAAGGCAGTACGTCTTTGGTGCGGCCTGGGCGAGCTCAAAGCGCTCGAGGAGCACTCCGTTCTTCAAGACTTCGGCAACACCGCGGCAGGAGAGCGAGATCACCACCTCGTCGTGAGGAAGCCTTTTCCGCTGACGGTCTTCGAGAAGCGCCTCCCCGCAGTTGTTCTCAATCCGCAGCTCAGCGTCGGCGGCGGAGATCATGCTCCATCGCCGAAGCGGGCGCTCCTCGAGGGAGGCGTACTTCAGAACGGTGCTGCGGCCCGCTGAGACGAGCACCCTCTCCGTGCCCGGACCCACCTCGACGAGCGGCTTGTGGGCGGGGTCGATGCGGCATTTCGCCGCGCCGACGGGCCACGCCTTGAGCTCTATACCCTCGCCCGACGAGATGAAAAGGATCGACCCGCCTTCGTGCTCGATCGCGTAGGGGCGCTTGGTGGTCATCGGCCAGAGCGGGAAAAAGCGCACGGGAGCCGAGGTGAGGCGTGCGCGCCGTTCGGCGAAGAAGGCTGCCGCCTCAAAGGTGTATTCCGTGGCCTTCACCCGATAGAGGGACCCGCCGCACCAGTTCTTCACCGACACGTACTGCACCGACACGCCGGGGCACGACCTCGCATCAAAGGGCGTAAGGAGCAGGCATTCATCCCCCACCGAGACGTCCGCGTCCAGAGGCAGCCGCTTGCCCGTCACGCCGTTGAAGAGCACTTCCTGATCGAGACAGCCGGGAATGATCCGGGGCCAGTGCTCCGCACCCCGTGCATCCCCTTCCGTACGGACGACGTAGCGCTTCGCCGGCCGGGTGCCTGCTGGCAGGTAGGCGAAGCCGCGACCCCAAATCCGGTCGAAGCGGTAGACATTCAGCGGCAGATCGTCGGCCGTGATGGAGAAGCTCCCTTCGGGCGCCCGCTCCCCTTCGACCGTCGACCCGCCTGAGAGAAAGAAGCCGATGCGGAAACTCATCCGTCCGTCCTCAAGCACGAGCTTCAGGGGAAGGATCAGCTCCTGGTCGAGCGTCGCCGCGGCCTGCCACTGCACGGCTCGTTCACGGCACGACTTGTCCTTTTCCCCTTGGCTGTGTCGAAAATGAGCTCTTTTGCCTCCGGCCGCCACGAACGAGACGAACTGCATGCAGAGGCCGCAGGCGAACTTCTGCTCGCGCGCCGCAACGGATCCGAAACGCTGCGAGGCCTCCTGCGGCGTGATCCCCTGCCAATGGTCGCGGTTCCAATAGAGAACGTGCTGAAGCGTGTAGGAGGAGTCCATGCGGAGAAGAGGAGAGGCGGAGGGGAAGGTCAGACGGCGCCGCATGCCGGAGGAAGTCATGCAGGACGCGGATCGAGCGCGCAACATTTTCATTTTCGCACGCGCTGCCGGATCGAGGAGGTTTTTCCTAGGGCGATTGCATGACTTTTCCGGGGGTTAGTAAAAGTTTCCCACATCGCGGTACTACCTAAAACACCTCTTCAGTGGTAGATCTGCCTCCGATGGCGCCACAAACGCCATGGTTTTCACCTTTTTCTGCTCAAGCCGGGGCTTCGACGATTCGTAGCTCCGGCTTTTTAGTCTCGATAAACAGTTCATCTGCTTGATCGTAAGCGTCCCATTGCCTCGCGCAGCGCGATCGGGTAGAGAGCGCTCGCTCCCTCCCACACCACCGGACGTGCCGTTCGGCATCCGGCGGTTTCTAAA
>CAVCHM010000061.1:0-11132 GCA_963602135.1 bacterium
GCCCTTGGTGCTCTCGATGCAGGCGATGGCGGGGGACCAACGGGGGTCGACGCCGGTGTTCCAGGCGGCGACGGCAAAGTTGTAGCCCTGGCCTGCCATGGGAGAGCCCGCGAGGTAGTTGTCGATGCGGCTCGTCCACTCGTTGATAAACGAGTCGTAATCGGAGTTACCGCTGTTGGAGTTATTCACCGTGGTGTCGATGGTGGTGTTGGAATTGTTGGCCTGGCTGTTGGAGTTGTTGCCGCTTACGCCCTCACCCGAGAGCTTCTCGGCTGCGGCGGCCTTGTCGGCCTCGAGCTTAGCCAGCTCGGCGGCGTTTTCCTGCTCGGCCTTTGCCTGCGCCTCGCTGCGGAGCTGCTGGGCCTGAGCCAGCGCGTCCTCAGCGTTTTTCTGCTCGCCCTCGAGCTGAGACTTGGCCTGGTCGAGCTCGGTTTTGTTCTGCTCGAGTTCGGTCTGCATCTTGTTGAGATCTTCGATCTCGTCGACGCTCGAGCTCGTGATCTGGTTGGTGTACTTGCAGGTGGTGATAAAGTCACCCAAGCTTTGCGTGTTTACCAGGAAGCTCACGATGGGGCTGGTGCCCTTCTGGTACTTATACAGATCGCGCATAGCAGAGCTTGCCTTGGCCTGCTGCTCGGGCAGCTCGGCCTCAATCTTATCGATATTCTCCTCGTTGGAGTCGATCTGCTTTTGCAGGTCCTCGAGCTTGGTGCGGGCGTCGTTGTAGGCGCTCGTAGCGTCCTCGATCTTTTTCTGGGCGGCGGAAAGCTGATCCTGCGTTGCCTGCGAGGCGGCATAGGCCGCGACGGGGGAGAGCATCGGCGTGGCCGTCAGCGCAACGGCAAGCGCGGCGCTCGTGATGATACGAGCCGGCTTCGACGCGATGAGCGCTGCGGTGCGATGGTTCGAATGCTGCATCCAGTCCCTCTGCAATCAATCGTAGGTTATTGGTCGAGGTGTATTCTACTACTGCTTTCGACCTCAACTTGAACCTTAAAGGTTTCAAAGGGTCAAGTTGAACTTGAGGCTTTGGCCTTGACCTGCAGTTATAGTGAATTGTTGAGAAACCATAGAGTTCAACTTTAACGTTACTGAACGCAGCCGGGCCCTAATTTTTGGCTGTAAAAGCGACCTCGACGTGGGGTTTTGCAACTACAGGGTTCCATCGCGGCGGGCCTGTTCGACCTCTTGGAGCGCCTCGGTGGGGGTGAAGGAACAGGTGCCGTCGCCGAGCTTGACTATCTGGATGTCGTCTCCGGTGCCGACCTCTCCGCCCTGCAGTACAACGCCGAAAATGCCCTCGTGGGGAAAGATGCAGTCGCCGGCAAGGTAATAGATGGCGCAGCGAGTGTGACAGACTTTGCCGATCTGGCTGATTTCGACTAGCACGTCGCGGCCAATTCTGAGTTGCGTGCCAAGGGGGAGCGACAGCAGGTTGATGCCCCGGGTCGTAAAGTTCTCGCCAAAGTCGCCCTCGTGGACATCGAGGCCGCGTGCCTGGGCCGTTTGGATCGATTCTGCAGCCAAAAACGAGACCTGGCGGTGCCAGTGCCCCGCGTGAGCATCGGAAGCAAGGCCAAACTGCGCGATGACGGTATCGTGTCCATCGGCGACGGGTGCCTTGCGCGTCCCCTTGTGGGGCGAGGTATTGATCGAGACGATGCGCGCCGGCCCGTTATAGGCATCGTTTGCGGTGCGTAGGGGGGTGGCTGCTTTTGCCCGGTCGGAAAGCTCGCGCTTAGCCGCGTCGAGAATGGGGTTGATTTGGTCTTGCGGCACGCTTGAGGCCCTTTCTGTGAAGCTGATATCGGGTTCATCCTACAACAATGGTAGGTACATTGCCCGCCTGTCATACAACGGTGCGCGCCGCTGCATGACAGGCTCGCATGGATAGATACGGTGGATGTTTGGGATGGAGTGGGCAAGCACGCTAGAATAAAACGGTTGCTCAAAGACCGCCCGTTCTGGGGCAGTTCTAGATAGGAAGTTTCCATGGCATTGCAGTTTACAGAGCGCGAGTTTATCCCCGTGCTGCTCGGCGGCGACATCAACGCATATTCGGTGGCGCGCGCATTCTACGAGGAGTATCAGGTTAAGAGCCTGGTCTTTGGCAAGTACCAGACCGGCCCCGCCTATCGCAGCCAAATTATCGATTACACGCCCAACGTGGATATCGATACCATGCCGGTCATGATCGAGACCGTCAACGGCGTTGCGCAGGCTCATCCCGATAAGAAGATCATCCTTATGGGCTGTGGCGACAACTATGTCGCGCTTGCCGCGCAGGCACAGGACGCCGCTAAGCTCGCCTCGAACGTCATCGCGCCCTACGCCCCCTATAGCATGCTCGAGCAGTGCCAGAAGAAGGAGATCTTTTACGAGCTGTGCGAGAAGCACGGCGTGCCCTATCCGCACACGTTTACTTTCACCATGGCGATGCTCGACGCTCAGGGCGAGGCGCCTGCCGAGGTGCTCGACCAGATTGACTTTCCCTTCCCGATGATCCTGAAGCCCTCTGACGGCATCATGTGGTGGGAGCACGAGTTCGAGGGCCAAAAGAAGGCCTACGAGATTGCCGACCGCGCCGAGCTGGAGCAGGTCATCCGCGACGTGTATGCCAGCGGCTACACCGATGACCTTATCTTGCAGGACCGCGTGCCCGGCAACGACGAGTACATGCGCGTGCTTACCAGCTATTCCGACCGCAACGGCAAAGTCCGTATGATGTGCCTGGGTCACGTGCTGCTCGAGGAGCATCAGCCCCACGGCGTCGGCAATCACGCCTGCATCATCACCGAGCCCAACGACGAGCTCATGGGTGGTGTGCGCAAACTGCTCGAGGACCTGAACTTTGTGGGCTATTCCAACTTCGACGTCAAGTACGACGAGCGCGACGGCTCGTTTAAGTTCTTCGACTTCAACACCCGTCAGGGCCGCAGCAATTACTACGTCACCAACAGCGGCTTTAACGTTGCTAAATATGTGGTGGATGAGTACGTCTACAACCGTCCGTTTGAGCCGGAGTTCGTGACGGCGCAGGACGAGGCCCTGTGGATGGTCGTCCCCATGGGTGTCGTCGATAAGTACGTGAAGGATCCCGAGCTGCGCGCGAAAGCGCACCGCCTGGCCAAGGAGGGCAAGGGCGCCGATCCTTCGTTTATGAAGGGCGACTTCGTCTTTAACCGCTGGTTGCGCATGTGGCACACCAAGCTGCGTCACTTTAAGCTGTTCAAGACGTATTACAAGTAGATGAGCACAGCGCCCGTCCGGTTTGTATCGGGCGGGCGCGGGTATGATACGCGCAGTTGCGCGGGCGTCACCAAGGAGGCGGCGATGGAAAAACTGGGAGTTATCGGTGGCATGGGCGCCGAGGCCACGTCGTATTACTACGACCAGGTCGTGCGCCATACGGCTGCCACCTGCGATCAGGAACATATCGACATGGTGGTGCTTTCCAAGTCGACCATGCCCGATCGCACCCTGGCCATCAAGACCGGTGAGCACGACAAGCTGTTGGCGACCATGAAGGAGTGCGCTCAGGCGCTCGAAGCGCTGGGCTGCGCACACATCGCCATCCCTTGCAACACGTCGCACTACTTCTACGACCAGATTCAGTCGTTTACGAAGGTGCCGATTATCCATATGCCGCGCGAGTCGGTACGCTACGCTCTGTCTGGTGCGGTGATGGGGGAGTGTGAGTTCGATCCCAATTTGAGCATGCCCGCCGAGCCGGTGCGCAAGATCGGCATCATGGGCACCGATGGCACCGTGGGTGCGGGCGTCTACGGGCGCGAGTGCGAGGCTGCAGGCGTCGAGGTCGTCTATCCCAGCGAGAAGCGACAGGCCGACGTGATGTCGCTCATCTACGACGATGTGAAAGCCGGCCGTGAGCCCGATATGGATAAGTTCGACCGCGTGATGTGGGAGTTCGCCCGTAGCGGCTGCGACCGCGTCATCTTGGCCTGCACGGAGCTTTCGGTACTGCAGAAGTACCGCGAGATGCCCGAGATCACCCTCGACGCGATGGACGTCTTGGTACGCGAATCCATCATTCGCAGCGGCGTCCCCTACCGCCTCTAGCTCCCGACCTGCCAAAAAGGGACAGGTTTATTTTGGTAGGTTTTATCTGGGAAAACAGTAAAGGCCTCGGCTCGTTTGGTGCGAGCCGAGGCCTTTTGCGTATGCGGGTTACCGCTGACGATTGCTAGAACAGGAAGCCGAGGACGATGAGGGCGATGCTGACGATGAGCACGGCAACATCCAGGCCCTTGATGGGATAACGCTTGTACGAGCTCTTGCGCGTGCGCAGGTAGAAGCCGCGCTGTTCGGCGGCAAGCGCGGTGGCATCGGTCTTGCCCACGGAGCTCACCAGCAGCGGCACGCAGAGGGGCAGCATGAGCTGGATCTTCTTGAGGGGGTTCTTGGTGTCGTACTCAACGCCGCGCGCGGTCTGCGCCTCCATGATGGCGTTCATCTCCTGGCTAAAGACCGGCACAAAGCGCAGCGCCGTGGTAAACGTGAACGCATAGCGGTACGGCACGTGCAGTACTTCCACACAGGCGTTAGCGAGGTCGCCGAGCTGCGTGATAGTGAGCATGAGGATAAGCGGCAGTGCCACGCCGAGCAGGCGAAGTGCCGCCTTGGTGCCGGTGATGAGGCCATCTGCGGTAATCCAGGCAAAGATGGGGGCTCCGGTGCGGATAAAGACGGTCTGCAGGACCAGCATAATCAGCGAGAGCGGCACCATGAGCTTGACGAGTGAGACGAGGCCTGCGGTCGATTTGGCGTAGATGCCCAAGATAAAAGTCAGCACAAGCAGGGCAATCAGGAGCACATAGGTGTCGCCGAGGAAGGTCGCCAAGATAATAGCCGCGGCCAGGGCAAGCTTGGTTACGGGGTTCAGCCGATGGAGTAGCGAGTCTCCGGGCACGTAGTCGATTACGTTAGTCATGGTTGAGCATCTCCTTTACCAGGTCGACAAGATCGGAGACCTGACTGATTCCGGCAAATCGGGGCGAAACGTCGCGCGCAAGTTCCTTGGACAGGGCCACAACCTGCGGAGGCTCCACGTAGGCGGCGCGCATGAGGGCGTCGTCGGCAAAGATCAGGTCCGCATCGCCTCGCTCGAGGATGTGCCCGTCAGCCATGACTACCAGGCGCTGAGCAAAGTCCGAGACGACCTCCATGTCGTGACACACCATAATCACGGCGCAGCCGCGCTCCGCCATCTCGCTCACCGTCTCCATCACGGTCATGCACTCGCGGTAATCGAGGCCACTCGTGGGCTCGTCGAGCAGAACCACCTGCGGGTCGAGTACGACCACGGACGCCAGGGCGACCATCTGTCGCTGTCCGCGCGAAAGCGAGAACGGCGATTCGTCCAAGGGGAGTCCAAAGCGCTCCGCCGCTATCCGTGCGCGCTGGCGGGCCTCGTCGGCGGTGACGCCGTGCAGCTCAAGGCTAAAGGCAATCTCGTCGAGCACGGTGTCGCGGCAGAGTTGGCGGTCAGGGTTCTGGAACAGCGTCGCGCATTTTGCAGCGATCGCGCTGGTGGGAACGTCGGCGGTGTTCATCCCCGCCATATGGACGGTTCCCGACGCCGGATGCAGAAGGCCGTTCAGCAGCTTGGTGAGCGTGGTTTTGCCGGCACCGTTCTGGCCGATGACGCCCACGAGCTCGCCGGGATAGACGCGCATGTTGAGGTTGTTGACCGAGGCGCCACCATGGGGATAGGCAAAGGTCACATCGGTGAGCTCGACTACCGGCTCCTGATTGGCGCCGCGGGGGACCGTCGGGATATGGGGAGAGGTCTCGGGCGTATCGGCGGGCGCGTCCTTGCTCGTTGCATCTGCAAGTAGGGACGAGATGAGCTGGTGCGCTTCGGAAACATTGAGGCAGGGTGCCTGGCCGCTCGGCAACAGGCCGGCTTCCGCCAGGCTGTTCGCGATGCGCGCGACGCGGGGACTGTCGACACCCATCTGGCGCAACTCGCTTGCGTGGGCAAAGACCTGGTGGGGCTCGCCGTCAAATGCGAGCTTGCCGTCTGCCATGACGAGCACGCGGCTGCAATACTTCGACAGCAGCGCGACCTTCTGCTCGATGACAACCACGGTGATGCCGTGCTCGCGGTTGATTTGGCGCAGGGTGTCAAACACAAGCGTGGAGCTTGCCGGGTCGAGCGCTGCCGTGGGCTCGTCAAGCACGAGCACGTCGGGCGCCATGGCGATGATCGCGGCGATCGCGACCTTCTGCTTTTGTCCGCCCGAAAGTGTGGCAATCTCGCGGTGGCGCAGGTCGCTAATGCCGACGGTCGCCAGCGTCTGGCTGATGCGATCCTCGATCTGGACGTGCGGCATGCCGAAGTTCTCAAGGCCAAAGAGCATCTCGTCTTCAACGATGGGAGCAACCATCTGGGCGTCGATGTCCTGCAGCACGCTTCCCACCACGCGCGAGATATCCGTGAGGGTGATCTCGCAGGTGTCGCGGCCATCGACGAGCGTGGCTCCAAAGAGCTTGCCGGTGTAATGGTGGGGGATGGCTCCGCTCATAACGGCGGCGAGCGTCGATTTGCCGGCACCTGAGGGGCCGATGATACCCACAAACTCACCCTTTTCGATGGTGAGCGAGATGTGATCGAGGGCATTCTGCGCCTCGTGACCATAGGCAAACGAGACGTCATCGAGCTTGATGATGGTATTGCTGGAGCTCATGGGGGCCTTTCTATCGTAAAAGAGCACCGGCCGCAAAACGACCGGTGCGCTACATGGTAGCAAGTATTACTACTTGGTGATTACCTTCTTGAGCGGAATGCTGAGGGTCTGGACCACGATGGCGTTGAAGACGGCGGTGCCCAGGACCAGCGGAACCTTGACCGCGGCGGAGGCGATGGCGCCGCCCATGATTACGGTGCCGAGCACGGCGAAGAGCGCGCCCGAGATCAGCGTGGTGATAAACGTGGCAATGAGCGGGTTAACGTTCTTGCCGCCGATACCCGACTTGACGAGCGCGACCATGGCGAGCGCGGCGACGGTCTCGGTGACATAGTTGAGGCCGGGGATAGACGTGGTGAGCTGGATAACGCAGGCGGAAATGACCGCGAAGATAATCGCCTGGAGGTAGCTCGCGTCGGTCAGGAGGATTGCGAGTGCGTAGGCGGCGATGATGAACTGCGGCTTGATGCCCACGATGGCAAGTGCGTTGCCGAGGGTCATGTTGAGGATGAAGCCGGCGGCGAGCAGGATGGCGAGCAGGACGAGCGACTTGATGTCGAGGATTCCGGCGGAGCTGGCAGTGGCGGTAACAGTGCGGGCGTCGTTCTGAGACATGGGAGTTTCCTCTCTCAAGGGGGTTGCGTCGGCATAATTGATAGGCGGCGCAGGGATGGAGCGTCGTTGAGTTCTAGAGCGTTATGAGCGGAGTTGTTATAGAGGCGCCTGAGTTTGGCTTGCCGGCTACTTAGTCGTTGAGCTTGAGAGCCTTTTTAATGGGGATATAGAGGGCGGTCACGATGATGGCGTTAGCAACACCGGTGGCGGCGACGACAGGAGCCATGACGCCCATGAAGGCCGGGTTGTTCATGACGCCGAAGGAGAAGATCGCGGCGTAGATCATGCCGGAGATGACGGTGACAACAAAGGTGCCGACGAGCGGAAGCAGACTCTTGGCCTTGGAGTTGGCGAGCACGGAGACGAGCAGGGCCATGACCATGGCGGCGACGGGCTCAGCGATCAGGTCGGGGCCCTTGACGGAGGCGGTGATCTGGATCACCACGCCGGCGAGGAGGCCGATGATCGCGGATTGGCCGATGTTGGGCTTGATGATGAGGATCTCGAGGCAGAAGGCCGCGATGATGAACTCGGGTGAGAGGAAGCCTCCAGTGAGACCGCTGAAGAACTTGGAGACGGTCATGTTGAGGACAAAACCGGCGGCGAGAAGGATGGCGTAGAGGGTGAGTGCCTTGAGATCGAGTTTGCCATGGTCGGCGGTCTGGACGGTGCGGGGCTGGGCGGCGGTGGTGTTCTGAGGCATGGTGAAAATCCTTTCGGAAGGGGAGTGCAAGAGATTAAAAGCGGAGGCGCGTGATGCGAATGCGATCGGGCTCGAGATAGAAAAAGGCCCCCGGTCGAAACCGGAGGCCTTCCAATCACCTAGAGCGCAAAAACAGGCGTGAGGGACTCACTGTCGACCGATCGTATTCGCATCACGCCACCACCAGTTGTTGAGAGACTTCATCGTGTTCTTCATGTCGGTGGCTCCTTTCGTGATGCCGTGGCGCGGTCGCGCCTAGTTGCTGTTGCGCTGCACTATAGCACAGCGAAGTGTGTACTGGGAAATCTTTTTTGAAAAGATTTCAGGCGGGTTTCCCACCGGTCAAAAAGGCGGGCTGAGCGGGCGGGACGACTCGTGTGTCTCCGCCCGCCTCTTAGAGCGTGAGGTCCTTAGGCCTTCTTGCGACGATAAATCACGAAGCCGCAGACACCGATGATGACGACGGCGCCAACAGCCATAGCAGCCATGTTGTTGCCCTCGGACTTCTCCTCGGTGGTCTCTTCTTCTTCAACCTCGGGCTCGGCCACGTCCTCATCGGAGAGGGCCTCGTCGGCGTAGGTGATGGACTCGACCAGGCAGTCGTTGTCGGCATCGTAATCGCTCGGGACGAACTCCTCGGAGAAATCCTCCTCCTTGAGGTAGTCGCGCATCTCTTCGAGCATGGCCTTGCACTTGACGTAGGTGTTCTTGGTGGCAGCCTTGCCGGCCTTGTTGGCGAGGGCGGTACGGGCCTCGGTGCCCTCAGCGGCCTGCATGGCCTCGTCGACGGTCAGGTTCTGCTCGATGAGTTCCTTCTGCAGGGCGTCGAGGTAGGCGCGGACGCCGGTGGCGCAGTGGTCGCGGTTCTCATAGGCGAGCGTGTTGATGTCCATGAGGACGTAGTTGATGGAGTTCTTGGGCTCCTCATTGTTCACGACGTCTTCCTCTTCGCAGTGATCAAAGGAGACATCCTGATCGCTGAAGTAGGGGCTGACCTCGGTGAGCAGTGCAGAGTAGAGGGGGATGGCAACGGAGAACTCGGCGTTGGAGAGCATCTCCCACTGGATAGTCGCGATCTCGGGGTCCATGCCTTGGCGAATCTGGAAGGTGTGGATCTCGGTGTTGCGGTTGGAGCCGATGGCGTAGGCACCGTCGGTGTTGGCGTTGAGGCCGGCGACGTTCTCGCCACGGGCGGCGAACGAACGGATCATCTCAAAGGTGTTCCAGTCGGACTTGCCGGGCGTAAAGAACAGCGGCTGCATCTCGTGGACCAGGGCGCCGGTCGTGGCGCGAGCATCTTCGCGCTCGTCCTTCACGATCTCGTAGTCGGTGCCCTCGGCAAGCGGAGCCATGAAGTAATCGCGGCCCTGGATATAGCGCGACCACTGGTGCATACCGGCCTCGCTGATCTCCTCGCCGTAGGTCTTGGCGACGTCGAACTTGCCGTCGGTGTATTCGGCAAAGCCCTTCTCCTTGGGCATGGACTCGACGCCCTTGGAGTGGAGGCAGTTTTCGGTGTCGTCGAGGTCGACGTTATAGGTGAGGTTGCCGATGTTGGGGTTGAGCGAGGCGATGTCATCGGCGAGTTTCATGGCAATCCACTGGTGGCCGGAAAGCGCGGCGAACAGCCAGGTCTCGGTGCTGTCGGCGATGATGATCTGGTCGTTGGAGCAGACGCCTTGCTCGTCGATCAGGCTACCGATGAGCTCGACGCCCTCGCGGGCCGTGGCGCTCTCGCCCAGGATGACGCTGGCATAGCTGTACTCGCCAATGCCGGTTTCCTCGGTGATGGGGTCGGCTTCCTCGGCTTTCTCGTTGTAGGAGGTGCTCAACGTGGCAGAGCAGGAGACGCCCTTCTCATTGATGCCGGCCTCGGAATAAGCGTCGTAGCGATCTTCCCACTGCGAGGGGTTGTCGCGAACGAAGGTGTAGCGGTAGGTTGCGCCCTTGGACTTGTACTCAAAGCCGGACTCGACCGAGGTGTACTCGTTGCCGTCCTTGTGTGCGGGCTCAATGCCAAAATGCTTGACGTAGCGCGGGCCGAAGTCCTCGGAACGACCGTAGTACGTGTTGCCGTCTGCCGTGAGCTTGCTGCCCATGTAGATCTGGGTGCAGGCGAGCGCCGAAGTCGGCATGGCCATAATGGCCGCTGCTCCAAAGGCAAGGCCGCAGCCGAGCTTTTTGAGCGTGTTGACAGGATGAGTAAACCTCATAATCCCTCCCAACTGTTGAAACCCCGCGAACCATACGGAGTTTCAGCTAATAAGTACATCTATTAGCCTATCGGAAGCCTAAATAGTATTCATTCCGTTTGATAAAATACTCGATGAGCGTCCCAAAATATGCGATGAGCGGATAAGAATACTCATTATGTAGCTTTAGTTAAATAAAGGCCCCCTGCAATTACTGTAGCTGAATAAAGTGATGGAAATGGGCCGAACAGAAAAATCCCCCGCTGTTTGACAAATGTATAAACAGCGAGGGAGACGATAATTGGATGAATATCATACCAATGCGGATTTACTTCTTCCGGCGGTGGATCACATTGATCGCATAGCCGACGAGCATGGCCAAAACGATGACGATAAAGCCGAGCAGGGGATTGTCGTTCATGGGGTCCTCCTATTTTCCGAGCGGTGAGAATTCGTCGACGATGAGGTCGAGACATTGCGGAAGTGCGCGGGCACCAAAGACGCCGGAGTTGCTGGAGATAATCTCGCCATCGAACTGCATGCCCAGCGACGGCGTGCAGGTAATCTTGGCTTCCTTGGTCTGGATGATCTTGAACTGCGGGCGACCGAGCACCTTGCCGGCGGGATCGAGTGCAGCGGTGATCACGGTGGGCAGCAACTGCACGGTTTTTACGGGCTCGATGACCGCGATGTCGACCATACCGTCGTTCATGCGGCAGTCGGGGAACAGGTTGATATCGTTTTGGATGACCGAAGTGTTGCCTGCCATGCAGCAGATGCCGTCGAGTTCCTCGACAATGCCGTCGTGCTCAATCGTAAAGTGCGCCACTGTGGGATTGGGCGTGGCAAGCGCCGACAGGAAGTAGGCGATCTCGCCGATGTCGTTTTTGGTGGGGGCGGCCTTCATCATGA
>CAVCHM010000062.1:0-10787 GCA_963602135.1 bacterium
GCGGCAAGAAATATAAGAAATGTCACAGCGCCTTCGATGAGCGCCTCGAGCGCCTGTGGGAGGAGGGCTGGAACGTCCTGCCCCGCACGCTCTACAAGACGCCTGCCGATATCGAGGGCATCAAGCGCTCGGCGGCCATCAACGTGGGCGTGCTCGACTACGTGGGCGAGCACATCGCCGCGGGCATGACCACCAACCAGATCGACCAGATGATCTACGACTACACCGTCGAGCACGGTGGCACGCCGGCAGACCTCAACTACGAGGGCTACCCCAAGAGTGTGTGCACCTCGATCAACGACGTTGTCTGCCACGGTATTCCCTGCGACTCGGACGTGCTGCACGAGGGCGACATCATCAACGTCGATTGCTCCACGATCCTGGGTGGCTACTTTAGCGATTCGAGCCGCATGTTCTGCATCGGCGAGGTCTCGGCCGATCGCCAGCGCCTGGTCGACGTCACCCGCGCCAGCGTGGAAGCCGGCCTTGCCGCCGTTAAGCCGTGGCTGCCGCTGTCCGTCATGGCCGAGGCCGTGCAAAAGACGGTCGAGGACGCCGGCTTTAGCGTGGTGCGCGAGTACGGCGGGCACGGCATTGGCAAGGAGTTCCACGAGGACCCGTTCGTGGGCTTTACCACCGAGGCACCCGACGTGGACACCATCATGGTGCCGGGCATGGTCTTTACCATCGAGCCCATGGTCAACGCCGGTAAGCCCGACATTAAGATCAGCAAGGGCGACGGCTGGTGCGTGCGCACCAAGGACGGTAGCGACTCGGCTCAGTGCGAGGTGCAGCTGGTCGTGACCGAGGATGGTTACGAGCTGCTGAGCTGGTAGCCGTGCTGACGCCGGATGCTGGTGGGTATATCCCGCTGTGCATCCGGCGTTTTGTTTGAACGTTTTGCCTGATAAAACCTGCCGAAATAAACCTGTCCCTTTTTGGCAGGTCGACCGGAGAGGACTGCCTGTGAACATCTTGGTTTTGCTGCCCGTCAATGATCGTCATCGCGCGATCCTTGAATCGAGCGCCCCGGGCGAGGACTTTATCTATACGAGCGCCGATGCAGCCACGCGCAAGCAGGTCGCCGATGCCGATGTGATCCTGGGCAACATCGATCCCGCCATGCTCACGGCATGCGAGCACCTTCAGCTGCTACAGTTGCAGAGCGCCGGCTATGACGATTATCTCGCCGCCGGTACTGTGCCGGCCGACGCCAAGCTCTCCTGCTCGGTGGGCGCCTACGGCCAGGCCGTGAGCGAGCACATGTTTGCCATGGTCCTTTCTATGATGAAGCGCCTGCCCGGCTACCAAGATCTGCAGCGCGAGCATCGCTGGGAGGACCTGGGGCCGGTCACCTCGCTCAAAAATGCCAATGTGTTGGTGCTGGGCGCGGGCGACATCGGCGGGCACTTCGCTACGCTCTGCCGCAGCATGGGCGCACATGTTCGCGGCATCAAGCGCCATCCGCTCGTCTACCCCATCGTGTTTGAGGACATGGACGGCATGGACGCCCTGCCCGAGCGCTTGGCCGAGGCCGACGTCGTTGCGTCCTTTATGCCCAGCACGCCCGAGACCCGCGGCCTGGCGAATGCCGAGTTCTTCGCCGCGATGAAGCCGGGTGCTTTCTTTGCCAACGGCGGCCGCGGCGACCTCGTGGTTGCCGATGACCTGGTCGCCGCCCTTGAGTCCGGGCACCTTGCCGGCGCTGCGGTCGACGTCACCGATCCCGAGCCGCTGCCAGTCACGAGCCCGCTGTGGGATGCGCCCAACATGCTCATCACGCCGCATATCTCCGGCTGGTTCCACCTAGAGGCCACGCTCAACAACGTGGTCGATATCGCCGCCGAGAATCTGCGCCACCTGCAGGCAGGAGAAACGCTGCGCTGCTGGATCGAGCATTAGGGGATTTGTTCCGCCGTTCTTACGAACGGCGGACCGGTCGACGCTGCGCGACGCCCAGAACGGCAATTTGTCATTCAAAAGGCGAGGCATGACCAGAAGGTCTATGCCTCGCCTTTTTCATGCCAACTTGCTCGTTCTGGACGTCGCTCGCTGACGTTGGTCCAACCTGCGGTGTCTTATGCTCAACCTGCGGCATTTCTTTTTTGGTGCAATGGGATCAGGTTAGTTTGCACCATGAACTAGTCCAGCTTCTCGCCGTAGCGATCCGAATAGGCACTGCGCTTGAGTTCTTCATCGCTTGTTGGCCACGTCTTGGACACATCGATCCCTGACTCATGGCAAGCAGTGGCGAACAGCTGCGAACCTTGATCGATAAGTTTGAGCCCGTGCTCGGCCCTCGTGTCTTCGGCTCGCATTACAACTCTACGCTCTCGGCGCCGTTGATGGTTAGGTTGCGCTCGTAGAAGGCGGTTAAGGCACGGATGGCGTACATGACGTCGCGGACGCCGCCGGTTTCGTAGCTTGAGTGCATGGCCAGTTGTGGCAGGCCCACGTCCACGGCGTGCATGCTCGCTTGCATGTTGGACAGGTTGCCGAGGGTGGAGCCGCCGGCCATATCGCTCTTGTTGGCGAAGGCCTGCGTGGGCACGTCGGCGTCGTCGCAGATGGCCTGGAATACCGCACGACTAAAGGCGTCGGTGCAGTAGTGCTGATTGGCGGCCTCTTTAATGACAATGCCGCCGTTGAGAGCGACTTGGTTGCGGGCGTCGCACTTCTCGGCGTGGTTGGGGTGCACGGCATGCGCGTTGTCGCAGCTCACGAGCATCGAAGCGGCAAGCGCGCGATGGTATGACTCGTCATCAAAGCCCAGCGACCCGTTGATGCGGCGCAGTGCATCGGCCAAGAAGGTCGACATAGCGCCCTGCTTGGTCTCGGAGCCAACCTCCTCGTTATCGAAGCAGCAGAAGACCGAGACGTCGTGCGCGTTCTCGGCACCCAAAAACGCCTGCAGCGAGGTGTAGGCGCAGGCAAGGTCGTCGAGCTTGGGCGTCGAGATGAACTCGTCGGCCCAGCCCCAAATGCGTGCGTCCTGACGATTGACCAGGAACAGGTCGCGACCCAGGATCTGCTCGGGCTCCACATCGAGCTCGTCGGCAATCAGGGCGTCAAAGTCACCCTGCTTAAGCTCGCCGGCGCTGATGAGCGGGCACAGGTCGACGGCGCGATTGGGCGCAAAGCCCTCGTTGACGCCACGGTTCATATGGATGGCGAGGCTCGGGATGATGGCAACCTCGCGCTCGGTAGCAAGCAAGCGGCTCTCGATACGGTCGCCCTTGCGCACCAGCACGCGACCGGCCAGTGCCAACGGACGATCAAACCAGGTGTAGTCAATCATGCCGCCGTAGGCCTCGGTGTTCAGGCGCAGCGTCTCGCCCGCACCGTCGAGCTCGGGCACGGCCTTGACCTTAAACGTCGGCGAATCGCTATGCGATGCCGTGAGCTGGAAATGATAGTCGCCGGCAACGCCATCCTCTCCCCACGTCGCAGCCAGGTCCTCGCCCACCTTAAAGGCAATGACGCTCGAGGTGTTGCGTTGCGTGTAGTAGCGACCGCCCGGCTCGATATCCCATGCCGCGTTCTCGGGCAGGTAGGTAAAGCCCGCCTCATCGAGCTCGGCCATAATGGTCGCCGCCGTATGGAACATGCTGGGGCACGCCTCGATAAAGTCAATGAGGTCGTTGGCCGCCTCGATGTCGTCGGCCGTCACGTGCACGCGCTCGGGCGCTTCCTGATCCGTCATGCTCTCCCCTTTCGCTGGGTTGATGGTCCCCTCCAGCATACCCCCGCCGTGCCAGTGCCGTGCCTTTCATTCCATGGTTAATCTCGCGCCGCTCACCAAGTTGAACCACTACGCCCGCGCACCTTTTGCGACAATTGCAGTAACAGGACGAGAGGAGCCGTCATGAAGCCACGCAATGTTGCCATCGCCTGCGGTGTCGCAGGCGTCGTCGTCGGCCTTGCCGCTGCCACCGGTATCGTTTACCGCAAACAAATTAAGTCCGCCGCATCGCTCAAGCGTCTGACCGATTATGCGGATGGATACGACCTGTACGCGATCGACATCGCTTACGATTACGACCTCGATCGCATCATCGCCGCCGATGTGCGCGACGACCAAGCCTATATCGACGCCGTCGTCGCTCAGGTACTGCCTGGTGTGCCGGCGCATGTTCAGGCGCCCCAGTTTGCTTGCAGCGCCTTTGCCGCTGTCGATGCCGAAGGACGCGTGCGCACCGGTCGAAATTACGACTTTAAGGACGACACCTCGGCGCTGCTGGTGCGCAACCAACCGCGCGATGGCTATGCCTCCATTGGGTTTGCCGCTCTCAACAACCTGGGCAACAACGCTCCGCTTGACTCCATTGCCGGACGCGCTGCCGCGCTTATGGGCCCGTTCGCCCAGCTCGACGGCGTCAACGAGTGCGGCGTGTCCATTGCCGTGCTCACCTTGGATTCCGAGCCTTGTGACCAGGACACGCAGCGTCCCGTCATCAACACCTCGCTCGCCATCCGCCTGGTGCTCGACCGCGCGGCTACCACGCAGGAGGCCGTCGACTTGCTTTCGGCCTACGATATGCACGCCATGGCAGGGCGCGATTACCACTTCTTTATCAACGATGCCGCCGGTGACGCACGTGTGGTGGAGTGGGATCCGCGCGATCCGGACCGCGCTTTCAAGGCAACGCCCGTGCGCCAGGTTACGAATTTCTATGCCTGCTACGAGGACGAGGTGCTCCCCAACCAAAAGAACGGCGAGCTGGGTCACGGCAAGGAGCGCGCACTCGCCATGGCCGATGTCCTCGATGCCCATGTGGGCGCTCAGGACGAGGAGGTCGCTTGGAAAGCCCTGCGCACCGCCGCGCAAGAGCCAAATCCGGATGACATTACAAGCAACACGCAGTGGTCGGTGGTCTTTGATAACACCGAGCCCGCTGCCGCCATTACGCTGCGCCGCCACTGGGGCGATGTTGATGCCTTTGCCCTGTAAGAACAGACGCGCGCCGGCCTTACGCTCGGCTGACGTTGCTTACATTTCTATACATTTGAGCTAACACGTTTTACCCCCGTATCAACAGTGTGCGGGGGTAAACTTATGCGCATGTTATAACTTGCCCGGAAGGATTCATATGCTTAGGATCGGTCTTCTTACCAGTGGCGGCGACTGCCAGGCGCTCAACGCCACCATGCGCGGCATCGTCAAAACGCTTATGACCAATAGCGAAGAACCTATCGAGATCTATGGTTTTGAGGATGGCTACCAGGGCCTTATCTACAGCAGGTTCCGCGTCATGACGCCTGCCGATTTTAGCGGCATCCTCACCCGCGGCGGCACCATTCTGGGCACGAGTCGCACGCCGTTCAAGCGCCTGGGCATTCCCGAGGCCGATGGCGTCGAGAAGGTGCCTGCGATGGTCCACACCTATCATAAGCTGCAGCTCGACTGCCTGTTTATGCTGGGCGGCAACGGCTCTACCAAGACCGCCAATCGCCTGCGCGAAGAGGGCCTCAACGTTATCGCTCTGCCCAAGACCATCGATAACGACACCTGGGGCACCGAGATGACGTTTGGCTTTACGAGCGCCATCGACGTCGCCACCAAGTGCATCGACGACATCCACACCACCGCCTCAAGCCACGGCCGCGTGTTCGTCATCGAGATCATGGGCCACAAGGTCGGTTGGATTCCGCTGTACGCCGGCGTCGCGGGCGGCGCGGACGTCATCCTGATTCCCGAGATCCCCTACGACATGGACAACGTCATCAAGACCATCGAGCATCGCATGGAGACCGGCAGCCGCTTTACCATCGTGGCCGTCGCCGAGGGTGCCATCTCCAAGGAGGACGCAGCGCTGTCCAAGAAGGAGTACAAGAAGAAGCTCGCCGAGCGCACGAGCCCGTCGATCGTCTACGACATCGCCAAGGAGATCGAGACCAAGACCGGTCGCGAGACCCGCGTCGCCATCCCCGGCCACACGCAGCGCGGCGGGCAGCCCGACGCCCAGGACCGCATCTTTGCGACCCAGTGTGGCGTCGAGGCGGCGCTGGGCTGCCTGCGTGGCGAGTTTGGCTACATGATCGCCCTGCGCGACGGCAAGATGTGCCACATGCCGCTCGAGGATGTCGCCGGCAAGCTCAAGTATGTCGACCCCCAGAGCGATCTGGTGCGCGAGGCCAAGGCGTTGGGCATCAGCTTCGGCGACGAATAGCCTCGGCCGAAACTGCTCTCATCGGAGGCCCCAGGGCTTACCTCCCAAATCGTCCTCGGACATGTCAGGACCCCGCCGTGCGCTTCGCGCGGCGGGGTCCTTCCGTCCTGCGGAAAGATTTGGGAGGTAAGCCCTGGGGCCTCCTGCGGCAACTAGAGGGGCCGAGGCTATTCGTCTTCTTGCTGCAAGTGCGTGGGCTGAGATTTTGGGATGTGGCGGGCTCTTAGCTGAGAGTAGCACTAACATTTGTCACATAATTGCTGGTCATGATGGTTGCTACCGGTAGTTGCGGTAGGGTTGGAGCAGATTCTAACTAGAAATGGTGGTCGCTACCGGTTGTTCTCGGCATACTCGGCTCATTCGATTCGACCATCAAACGAAAGGAACCACCATGGATCTTGCGATGGCGCAGCGGCTCGTTGATCGCCGCAAGGCTGCCGGGCTTTCTCAGGAGGCGCTTGCCGCACAGCTGGGCGTGAGTCGTCAGGCTGTCAGTAAATGGGAGCGCAGCGAATCCTCGCCCGATACCGATAACCTTATTGCGCTCGCCGCGCTGTATGGCGTGTCACTGGATGAGTTGTTGTATGGGGAAGCGGCTAGCGATGCCGATAGCTCAGAGGACGGCAGCACCGAAACGGTGAATGAGGTTAAAGAGGCCGAAGATTCTGCCGAGCACGCCGATTGCGGCGACAAACCACTTGTCGATATTTCCCTCGCGCGCGGCATCCACGTCATTGATCCCAATAAAGGCGAGGAAGTCCATGTTGGCTGGAACGGCATCCATGTGACCAACGAGCGCAAGGGCGAAGAGGTGCATGTGGGGCCGGACGGCGTGCATGTCGATACGCTTGAGGACGATGGACATAGCGTGCATACCAATGACGACGGCACCGTCACCATCGACGGCGAGACGTTCTCCAGCTGGAAGGAAGCACACGACAAGCTCGACCATCATGGCAAGCATTTCCACACCAAGGTCGGACGTACATGGAACAAATTCCCCTTCCCCGCGCTTGTCGCCCTCGCCTATCTGGTGCTCGGCATTGTCTACGGCACATGGGCTGCGGGACTCTTCCTCGTCTTTTTGATTCCCGTCTACTACGCATTTGGCGACTTTATCGACCAACGCCACTTATCTAAGCTGATCGATGTCGTCTATTCAGTCAGTGCCGAGGCATGGTTCCTCTACATGTGGCTCTGCCTGGAACAACCCCATCCCGCCTGGGTAATCCTCATCACCATCCCGGTCGTAAAAGCACTCATGCGCTGGTGCCGCAAACAATGGAAGCATCGCGAGCGAGCCTAAACCATCCCAGCCCGACAGCAGCACCCAACTAGTACTCCCCCGCCCATCCCCCTAAGTTGCGGTGATATAGCTCCGGTTTTAGCCTTGAGTAGTCGAGTTTAGGAACTATTCCACCGCAACTTACGAATGGTCGGAGCGGCTACAGCACAAGCGTCGGCGTTCGTTTGATGGTCCGCCACGAAAAGGGGCAATCTACTACGTTTAACTCGATGGGGCCAACCATGACCGCCTTTTTCGAAAATCGACAGGCCTTCTACCTGCGGTTTTATTTTTCGTTTTCCCGGCATGGTTGAGGGTATCCAATTAAACGTAGTAGATAGGCCCGTTTTGTGGCATACGACCCATTCAAGCTCAATCTCGAAGGCTGAAGAGAGCCTCTCATCCATGCCTGCGAGCGAAAACCAAATAGAATGAAAGGCAAATGGAAAGCCCGTTTGACGAGCGGAGGACATATGCGCGACGTAGCCGAAAGCGACTGGAAGCTGTTTAAGAAAATGCTTCCCCAATGGCAAGAACGTTATATGGAAAAGCTCATCGGCCAGTACGTTGAGATGCTGAACGGCGACAGCGAAGCGTCCAGTAGATTTTGGGCACTGGAAGAGCGCCTCAATAGAGACAAGCTGTCCTCAGGCGTAATTGCAAACGACATTCGCCGCAGCACAATGCACCGCGAGATAGCCAATTTGCTTATCGACAGCGTGATCACCCTTGACGACCTTGACGGTTTTACCGAGGACATTAAGAGCTGTGCGCAACACTGGATTGGCCAGTAAGAGCACTGAACGACAGACATCCCCAGCAAAAACGGGGCAAACGCCGGGTCGCCCGTAGGTGCCCGGCGTTTGGCCAGGTAAAACCTGCCAAAATAAACCTGTCCCTTTTTTGCAGGCTACTCGGCACTCTTGAGGGCGCCGACCATGTCGATCTTGTTGAGGGTTCGGTTGGTGGCGAGGTTGACGATGATCGTGAACGCAAAGGCCAGCACCACGGCAAGCACGTAGCTCAACGGTTCGACCTCAACGTCAAAGTACAGCGACGGCATCTGCAGGATGTACGTAAAGCTCTCGGCTAGCAGGCCACCCAACGGCACGCCCAGCGCGGCACCGATCGCCGTGAGAATCAACGTCTCCTTGTTGACGTAGTGATGCACCTCGCCGCGACGGAAACCCAGCACCTTGATGGTCGCCAGCTCGCGCTCGCGCTCCGAGATGTTGGTGTTGGACAGCGTAAACACCACCACAAACGACAGACACGCCGCCATAAAGGTCACGAGTACCACGACCGAGTTGATGATGGTGAAGTTGGCCTCATAGTTCTCCCAATGCTCGGCAGTACTCGAAATCGTGAGCCAGCCGTCGTTTTTAAGTTGCTTGCTAAACGCAATCTGGTCAGCCGACGAACCCTTGAGCAGCGCGAAGATGCCGTTGAGACGGACGCTTCGGCCAAACGCACGCTCATAGGTACTCTGCGTCATGTAAAGCGTGTTGCCCAGATAGTTGAGCGAGATGTCGCTGACTTTGACCTTGGCAACATTGAGCGACGAATCCTGGACGTGTGCTGTATCGCCCGGCTGAATCCCCAGCACCAGTTGCGAGCTCTTGCTCAAGTACACGTCCCCGTCACGCAAGGCGAGCGGTTCTTTGGACTCATCCTCCAGGCGCACGTAATCGCCCAAGTCACCCGTGCGGTCGTCGGGAATCACGATCAGCTGCACGGTCTCGCTCTTGCCGCCAAATGTAAAGGTAACGTTGTCGGTCATAATCGGCAGCGTCGAAGTCACGGTCACGTTGGAATCATTGGCCGCGCTGCGCTCATCCAATGCCGCGCACGTCTGCGAAAAATCGTCGGGATTGGCGACCGCCAGCAGGTCGTAGCGCGTGATATGCCCGTACTGTTTGGGCGAAAGCGCCACCGACGTATCGCGGATGCCCATGCCGCAGATCACGAGCGCCGTGCAGCCGGCGATACCGAAGATGGTCATAAAGGCACGCTTTTTGTAGCGGAACAGGTTACGCGCTGCCACCTTGTTCAAAAAGCCCATGCGGTGCCAGATAAAGCCGATGCGCTCGAGCAAGATACGCGAGCCGGCGCGCGGAGCCTTGGGGCGCATGAGTGAGGCTGGGGTCTCGGCCATCTCGTGGCGGCAGGCGACAATCGTGGCGCCCACCACGCCCACGGCAAACAGCGCCACCGACACGAGCGACGACACGATGTCGTACGAAAGCAGCATCTGGGGCAGCGAGTACATGTCGTCGAACACCGTAAACAGGAACAGCGGCAGGCCCACAAAGCCGATGATGTTGCCGAGCACGCCGCCGATCAGACAAGCCCACAGCGCATAGTCCACGTATTTGGACAGGATGCGCCCGCGCGAATAACCGAGCGCCTTATACAGGCCGATGAGCGTGCGCTCCTCCTCGACCATGCGCGTGGCGGTGGTAAGGCTGATGAGCACGGCGACGATAAAGAAGATGAATGGGAAAACCGTGGCGATGGCCTCGATCGAAGAGCTGTCGCTCTCGACGCTCGAGTAGCTTGCGATGTTACCGCGGTCCTGGATGTACCAGGTGCATTCGCCCAGATCGGAAAGCTCGGCGCGGGCATCGGCGAATTGTTGGTTGGCGGCGGCGCGGCGCTGGTCCAACTCGGCCTGAGCCTGGACGCGCTCCTCGCTGCCCTCGGCCATACGGTCGATGTTGCCCTGTTCAATCCCAAAGAGCATATTCGCCTGGCGTTCGGCCGCATCTAAGCTTGCCGGCGTGTCAACCGTCAACTCCTGAGCACGTGCCTTCTCACGCTCCTCGCGGATCTTCTCGATATTGCCCTTGACCTCGTTGATCTTTGTCGTGTAGGCATCCGAATAGGAGTTGAGGCTCTTGGCTCCCTCGACGATCACGTGGACCGAGGAGTAGGAAGAAGACGTCGCGGCATCCTCGCTCACATAGAACTTATAGTCCGCCGCCGAAGCGGCGCGAAAGGCGTTGACTGTCGAGTCGGAGCTCACATCAGTGGGATCGAGGACCTCGGCCGTAATGGTGTAATCGCCCGCGGCAAACTGATCCTTGGCGCTTTGGTTGGACGAGTTCGCGTCATTGGCGGCAAAACTCACCGTATCGCCGAGCTTTTTACCCGAAGCCTTCAGGAACTTCGAAGTCACCGCGACCTCATCGGCGCTCTCGGGCAAATCGCCGTTCACGAGCACCGGCTGATCGATGTTCTCCTTGGAGAGACTTTGCACGACCACGCGCTCGCGCGCTGTACCCACGGCGGTGTAGGCGGTCTCGGTGTAGATACCCTCGGCCGTCTCGACG
>CAVCHM010000063.1:0-10724 GCA_963602135.1 bacterium
AAGCCCGTGCTTATTGCTACAATTCGTACAAATATGCTTTAAACGCACGAGGAAGGAACCACATGTTTGGTTTTAAGAAAGAGCTCTATACGCCCGAGTACCAGCTCGCCGGTGACGAGTGCGCGGTGATCGAGACGTCGAAGGGCACCATCAAGGTCAAGTTTGACGGTGAGGGCGCCCCCATCCATGTGGCGAACTTCTGCGAGCTTTCCACGATGGGCTTCTATGACGGCCTTAAGTTCCATCGCTATGTGCCCGGCTTTGTGATCCAGGGCGGCGACCCCAATACCCGCGATATGTCCGGCGCCGACGTCGCTGCCGGCCTTGAGGGTCCCGACGGCATGCCCGGTACCGGCGGCCCCGGCTACTGCATCAAGGGCGAGTTTGCCACCAATCCGCGCAACAGCCATGTTGACGGCGCGCTCGCCATGGCTCGCTCCATGGATCCCGATTCCGCGGGCTCGCAGTTCTACTTCTGCCTGGGTGCCCAGCACAACCTCGACTCCGGCTATACCGTCTTTGGCACCACGGTCGAGGGCCTCGATGTCATCTCGCAGCTGCGCGCCGGCGACGAGATCGTTCATGTCGAGATCGTTCACGAGTAAAGGGGACTTCCTTGAATAGCCAGCTGATCCAACAGGGCCGCGCCGCTTATCGCGCGGGTGATTTTTCCGCTGCCGCCCAGATGCTTGGTGCGGCAAAGACTCCCAACGAGATCATGGGTGAGGCCGACCACCTGCGCGGCAACGCCCTGATGCATCTGGGCATGTACGCCGAGGCCGCCGAGGCCTACGCGGCAGCCCTCAACGACGGCGCCTATGGCAAGCGCGGCGCCCTGCTCACCAACCGCGGCAAGGCACTCGCCGCGGTGGGCGACTACACCACGGCTGCCCAGGCGTTCTCTGCAGCTACCCAGGACGCTTCCTACGCCACGCCTTTTAAGGCCTACCTGGGTCTGGGCAACGCGCTGTTCCAGTCGGGCGACTATGCCAACGCCGGTACTGCCTTCCGTCAGGCTGCCATCGACGGCGCCAACCCGGCTCCTGCCGCCGCCCTCGGCGATCTGGGCCGCTGCTTCATCAAGCTCGGCCGCCCAGCGGACGCCGTAGAGACCTACCGCACGGCTATCGATTTTGCCGGCCCGCGCGACGATACGCGCGCCCTCAACGCCGGCATGGGTCAAGCGCTTTCCGCCGCCGGCCGTCCCTCCGATGCGCTCGATGCCTTTAACGCCGCTACCGCCGACGGCATCTACCAGCTCACGCCCGAGCAGGCCGACGAGCTTGCCCGCGTGCACGACTCGCTCGCCGCGCTTTCGGCCCAGACGGCCATGTCCACGGCTCCGGCTCCCGCTATGGACGCTCCCGCTGTCGACCCGCTCGATCCCACGGGCGCGACCGGTCAGTTTATGCCCGACCCCTCTGACACCGGCTTCTTTACGCTGTCCGAGTCCGAGATGGTCCAGCAGGACCGCAAGCAGGCCAAGGTTCGTCGTCGCCACCGCCACACGGGTCTTAAGATCTTCCTGGTGCTGCTTCTGCTCATCGTGATCGCTGCCGGCGGTCTTGGCTATGCTTATACGCGCGGCATGGGCTACCCCTCGCAGGAGTCCGTCATCACCGACCTGTTCCAGGCTGCCGGTGACGGCGATACTGCCAAGGCCGAGTCCTGCCTGGCCTCGAGCCTGTCCGAGGACGCCAAGGCGATGATCGTCTCCTCGATCCCGCAGGGCGCCACCGTCTCGATCGAGGGTATGGATCAGTCCATGACCGAGACCACCGCCAAGGTGAAGGCTTCGCTGTCTAAGGGCGGCGAGCAGGAGTACACCGTTAAATTCGTGCGCTCCGATAACCATATCGGTTGGGCTGTCTCCTCGCTCGACATCGATTTCTCGGCCGCTGACAACCAGTAGTGACCTTATGAGATTTGGCGCTGCCCGGTGCTTCACCGCAAGTGAGGTGCCGGGCTTGCGCTAGTATGATGGGCTAGTAGTTTTCCAGCAATCATCCAACACATCAGGAGTTGCGTTGTTTTCTTTGATGGATATGTTCTTCGGTAGCTATGCGGGCGATCTCGCCATCGACCTCGGCACCGCCAATACGCTTGTCTCCGTGCGCGGCAAGGGCATCGTCATCCGCGAGCCGTCCGTTGTCGCTATCGACAAGAACGACGAGCGCATCCTGGCAGTCGGCATCGAGGCCAAGCGAATGCTCGGCCGTACGCCCGGCAACATCGTGGCCGTTCGTCCCCTTAAGGACGGCGTCATCGCCGACTTCGATGTCACCGAGGCCATGCTTCGCTACTTTATCGACAAGGCTTCCGAGAAGCGCTATCCGTGGACTCCGCGTCCACGCGTCGTCGTCTGCGTTCCCTCCGGCGTCACGTCGGTCGAGAAGCGTGCCGTCTTTGAGGCCACGATCCAGGCCGGCGCTCGCCAGGCCTATCTGATTGAGGAGCCCATGGCGGCTGCCATCGGCGCCGACCTACCCGTCGAGGAGCCCACGGGCTCCATGGTCATCGATATCGGCGGCGGCACCACCGAGGTCGCCGTTATCGCTATGGGCGGTATTGTCGTGTCGCAGTCCATCCGCATTGCCGGTGACGAGTTCGACCAGGCTATCCTCACCCATGTTCGCGATGCCTACAACCTGGCTATCGGCGAGCGCACGGCCGAGGATATCAAGATCAAGGTCGGTTCCGCCGTGCCGCTCAAGGATGAGCTCGACGTCGAGGTCAACGGACGCGACGTTATCACGGGCCTGCCCAAGACCGTGCGTATCGAGAGCGAGGAGATTCGTCGCGCGCTCAACAAGCCGCTCGACGAGATGGCCAAGGCCGTTAAGGACGCTCTGGACGCCACGCCGCCTGATCTTGCCTCGGACCTTATGTACTACGGCATTCTGCTGACCGGCGGCGGTGCGCTGCTGCGCGGCCTCGACGTGCGCCTGCGCGACGAGACCGGCGTTTCTGTCAACGTCAGCCCCACGGCACTCGATAACGTCGTAAACGGTTGCGCCCGCGTGCTCGAGGCCAACGCCTTTGACGGTGGCTTCGTCCAAACCAATGCTTAATTTCCAAAAGGTGGATTCCATTTGGCACGATCTTCGGGTTTCTCTCCAAATCTGAATACCAAGCGACAATCAACGGGTATGCGCCCGTTGATTGTTTTCAGCCTGATTTCGGTGTTGCTGCTCACGTTTTATATCCGTGAGGGTGAGGCCGGGCCGATTCATGCCGTACGCTCGGGTGTGACGACGATTACGTCGCCGGTGCGCTTTGTGGGCTCGGCCGTGGCGGCTCCCTTCAACGCGATCGGCAACGTGTTCTCCAACCTCACGGCTTCGCAGGAGTCGCTCGACGACCTCAAGAAGCAAAACGAGGTGCTGACCTCTAAGGTTGCCGAGCTTTCTGAGGCTCAAAAGACTGCCGAGCGCCTGGAGGGCCTGGTCGGCCTGCAATCGACCTACAACCTTAAGTCGACCGCTGCCCGTATTGTCGGTGCGTCGGGCGATGCCTGGACCTCGACCGTTACCATCGACAAGGGCTCTGCCGACGGCCTTACCATCAACATGCCCGTGACGAGTTCTGCCGGTGTTATCGGCCAGATTATCGAGGTGTCGGCCAAGACCTCTACCGTGCGCCTTATTGGCGACGAGAACTCGGGCGTGTCGGCTATGGTGCAGGACACGCGCGCCCAGGGTATGCTGCAGGGCCAGCCCGATGGCACGCTGCGCCTTGAGTACGTGAGCGTCGATTCCGACGTCAAGGTGGGCGACATCATCGTGACCTCTGGCATTGGCGGCGTGTTCCCCAAGGGCCTGCCGCTCGGCACTGTTTCTTCGGTGGAGAAGTCGGCCAACGATGTGTATTACACCATCGTCGTACGCGCCCAGACCACGGCAGAAAATAACGAGGAGGTGCTCGTCATCACCTCGTTGACCGACGAGCAGTCGGCCTCGGACGAGGACGTGAGCTCTGCCAACGGCACACCGCAGGGCACCTCGCGTGATTCCGCGACCAAGACGAAGGACGAGGACTCGGACGAGAGCTCCGAATCGTCCGAGACAACCGATTCCGGCTCGAGCGAATAGGGAGGGCATGTCCATGGATCTACACGAACAGGGGGCGAGCTCCCGTACGTTTGCTATCGCCGCCATTGCCTGCGTGCTCCTGCAGGCGGGCCTGGCGCCGCAGATTTCCATCGCGGGCGGTCGCGTCAACTTTATGATTATCCTGGTGTGCCTGAGCGTGTTCTCGGGCGATCCCACGCGGGCTGTCGTCTGCGGTTTTTGCAGTGGCCTGTTCTATGATCTTTCCGCTGCCGTTCCGGTGGGCGTTATGTCGCTGCTGCTGACGGTGGGCAGTTTTGCCCTGGTGCACAGCGCGGCCGGTCAGACGGCCGGCTCCCCGAGCGCGCGCGGTATTACTGTGGGCGCCTTCGCGCTTGCCATCAACGTGGTCTACAGCATCATCTTGCTGTTTATGGGTCTGGAGACGAGCTTTGTGGTGGCTGTTTTTGGCCATGCACTGCCGTCTTCGATCCTGACGGGTCTGGTCGCCATTCCGTTTTTGATGTCCGGTGTCGTGCCGCAGTCCGGTTACGGATTCTCCGCACGCGGTGGTCGTCAGACGGGCATGCGCTTTAAGCCCAAGACCCGCAAACTCAAATAGGGGAGGCCCGTAGATGTCTTCCCAGATGACGGTTATCATCGCCGGTATCGTGCTGGTCGTGGCCATTGTGGTCGCGCTGGTCATCATGCGCCGCGGCGATTCCCGTTTTACCTACGACACACAGCATGGAACGGCCCCGCGTGCCACCGAGGGCGAGGGCAATACCGCCGCTACCGCCTTCAAGGGTCGCTTCTCCATCCTTACCGCCGGCGTGGGCGCGATGTTTGCCGCGCTCGCCGTTAAGCTGTGGGGTATGCAGATGGTCTCGTCGGACTACTACGACAAGCAGGCCAAGAGCAACCAGACCCGTACTGTCACCACGCCGGCTGTGCGCGGGCGAATCCTTGATCGCAATGGCGTGGCACTTGTGCAAAACCGTCCCTCACTTGCCGTCGTCGCCTATCGCGACCTGGCTGATGACACCGTGCTGGTGCATCACCTCGCGAATGTGCTCGGAATGCCCTACGTCGCGGTTCTGCGCAACATTCAGGACAATTCTGAGGGCGCCCAGAGCCTACATACCATCGCGACGGACGTGCGCCGCTCCACGGTTGCCTATATCAAGGAGCATGCCGGCGAGTTCCCGGGCGTGAAGATTGCCGAGCGTACCGAGCGCCAGTACCCGTACGGCGAGACGGCTTGTCACATTTTGGGCTATACCGGCACCATTACCTCCGAGCAGCTTGAGGCACAGAACAAGAAGGCTTCGGGCGATAACGATAGCGCCGCCGGTCAGATTACGTACCAGTCGGGTGATATCGTGGGCCAGGCGGGCGTCGAGAGCTACTACGAGAACTTGCTGCAGGGTATTCGCGGCGAGCAGACGGTGAAGGTCGATGCCTCGGGCAATGTGACCGGTCAGGCCGGCGCCGTGCCCGCCAAGGCCGGCTCCGACATTAAGCTCACGCTTGACCTCAAGATTCAGCAAGCCTGCGAGACGGCGCTTGCAAGTGCCATTGAGCTCGCTAAGACCACAGGCCACAGCGACGCCGGCAACGGTGCCGTGGTGTGCCTCGACCCCAATAACGGCGAGATTCTGGGCATGGCCAGCGAGCCCAAGTTCGATCCTTCGGTGTTTATCGGCGGCGTCTCCAACGATGTGTGGACCGAGCTCAACGATGACGAGGGTTCGCATCCGCTGCTCAACCGCGCCATTAGCGGCCAGTACATGTCGGCTTCGACCATTAAGCCTCTCTCGGCGCTGGCTGGTCTTGAGTTTGGAACGTACACGTCGAGTCAGACGACCAACTGCACGGGATATTGGACCGGCTTGGGCAAATCTTGGGGAAAATACTGCTGGCTGCACTCCGGCCACGGCACGATGACGCTGCAGTCCGGTATCGCCAACTCCTGCGACCCCGTGTTCTACGATATGGGCAAGGCGTTTTTCTACAACGACCAGCATCCCGAGGGCCTGCAGGAGGTCTTTCGTCGCTGGGGCCTGGGCAAGACCTGCGGCATCGACCTGCCGAGTGAGGGCACGGGCCGTATTCCCGATGCCGAGTGGAAAGAGTCTTACTTTACCGACGCATCTGCCGAGGACCGCAAGTGGAATGCCGGCGATATGACCAACATTGCCATCGGCCAGGGCGACATTTTGGTGACACCGCTGCAGATGGCCTGCGCCTATATGGGCATTGCCAACGGCGGCAAACAGTACGTGCCTCACGTGTTTTTGTCAGCCGTGTCGCGCGATGGCGACGGCGATGCCTATAAATACAACGGCAAGGGCAAGAAGAAGCGCCTGGAGGCTAAGATCAACAGCGATTCGGATTTGGCTCTTGTTCGCAACGGCATGCACGATGTGATTTACTCCGCGTCGACTTCGACCGCCGCGCACTTTAACTCCCTGACCCCTACGGTCTACGGCAAGTCCGGCACGGGCGAGAAGAGCGGCGAGGACGATTACGCGTGGTTTTGCGCCTACGCGCCGGCCGATGAACCCAAGTACGTGATTGCCACTATCTTGGAGCAGGGCGGTGGCGGCTCCGATACCGCGTTG
This sequence comes from bacterium, assembly GCA_963602135.1. Taxonomy (GTDB): domain Bacteria; phylum Actinomycetota; class Coriobacteriia; order Coriobacteriales; family Coriobacteriaceae; genus Collinsella. The sequence continues at coordinate 6,674 of CAVCHM010000063.1, forward strand.
CACGTCGTGCGCGATGTCCTCGGTGCGATTTATGACGAGCCCGACACGTCGACGGCCACGGGCGATTCCTCGGTTCGATAGGAGGTTGCGATGGACTTTTCGCCGGCGGACCTGTTCCGCTCAACCAAAACCGGCTCCCGCAGCAGCCTGGACCGCGTTAACAAGCAGCTCTCGGCCTCGCGCGGCACGTTCCGCCAGAAGGTACACATCGGTGTGCTGCTAGCTACCGTCGCGCTCGTTGCCTATGGCGCCATTATCATTTGGTCGGCGTCGCAGTTTAAGGCCGATGCCTCGTTCTCGCGACACCTGCTGGGTATCGGTATTGGCGCGGTTCTGGCGGTACTCGTCTGGCGCACCGACCTGCGCGGCATTTCCAACTTTTCGACGGCCCTGCTCGTCATCGATCTCATCGTGATCTTCTCGCCTAAGATTCCGGGCCTGTCCTACACGGGCGGCTTGGGAATGACGGGTTGGATCAAGATTCCCGGTATCGGCCTGACCTTCCAGCCCGTTGAGCTTGCCAAGCTCATCACCATTTTCTTTATGGCCACGCTTGGCTCGCAATACAACGGCCGCATCGATACCGTTCGCGACTACGTCAAGCTCTGCGGCATGCTGTCCATCCCGTTTTTGGCCGTCGTCGCCATGGGCGACCTTGGCTCGGGCCTGGTCGTGCTGGTCTCGGGCGCCATCGTCATCTGCATGAGCGGTGCACGCCGCGAATGGGTGCTGTCGACCTTGGCCCTGCTGGTTGGTTTGATTGCGCTCATCTTGGCGCTCGACTCGGTCTTTGATTCGCTCCTTGGCCACGACGTGCTAATCAAGCAGTATCAGATGAACCGTCTGACAGTCTTCATCGACCCCGACAAAGCCGATTCGGATGATGCCTACAACCTGCAGCAGTCGCTCATTGCCGTCGGCTCGGGTGGCTTCTTTGGTAAGGGGCTGGGCCACGCGACGCAGTCGGCCGGTGGCTTTCTACCCGAGTTCCACACCGACTTCGTCTTCGCCTTCCTGTCCGAGACGTTCGGCTTCTGCGGTTCCTTTTTGCTTCTGTGCCTCTACGTTCTGCTGATCTTTTCGACAATCCGCGTTGCCTTTAAGTGCGAGTCATTGTTCTTGCGCCTATCGTGCGTGGGTATCGTCGGCATGTGGGCGTTCCAGACCTTCGAGAACATCGGCATGTGCATTGGCATGATGCCGATTACCGGTATTCCGCTGCCGTTTATTAGTTTTGGTTCGTCGTCGATGATGATTCAGTTGCTGACGGTGGGTATCGTACAATCCATATGGCGGCATCGTTCGGGCGCCGCGTAACCGCTGGAGGGGTTTGCCATGAAGATTCCCGTAGATAAGTTGACCAGCGCTTTTAAGATGGGCGCGTCTGTTAAGAAGGATTCCGATACACCGGTGCGTGTCTCGGTTTACCTTGATTCGACTGCGTCTCGCTTTTTGGTCGAGACGGTGCGCGATGCTTTTGTGCCGCAGACGACTTCGGGTATTGTGCGTGTTGATCGCCTGGGGGAGGACCGTATCGTTCCCAAGGCCGATACCGACGTGGTGCTGGTCCTCTCGTGTGGATCCGACCGCCTGGAGAGTGCTGTGCAGGAGCTCGTGATTGCCGGCGCGCCCGTGTGCGTGCTTGCCGAGTCCGCCGTCGAGGCGCCGTTCGTTGAGGAATCTACGCCCATGCTCGGCGTGGTGGCGGCGACCGATAAGACCTATCTGCTCGAGACGCTTGCCCGCTGGATCCTCGATCGTACGGATAAGGAGACGGCTTTTGCCGCAAACTTTGCCTTTATGCGCATCGCGGCGGCAAATCGCATCATTACCTCGTGCGCGCTCACCAACATGGCGACGGGCGCCCTGGTGTTTTTGCCGGGTGCCGACTATCCCGTGATGGCGCTGGCGCAGGTGGGCATGCTCTTTGAGCTCGCGGCCATCTTTGGGCGCGGCATTAAGCCCGAGCGCGGCTACGAGGTCGCGGGCGTGCTCGCCGGCGGTCTGGTGATTCGCGCCGTCACCCGCGCATTGGTGAAGCAGACGCCGCACATCGGCTTTGCCGTTAAGGCGCTTACCGCCGCCGCGGGTACCTATGGCATGGGCCGCGCGCTCGTGTCGCTCTATGAGCGCGACGTGGACTACAGTCGCGCCAACGAGGTCGCTGCTGCCACGTTCTCGCGCGTTCGCGACCTGGTGACCACGGTCGCCGGTGCCACCCGTCCCATGAGTCCTTTCGAGGATGCATCCGATCTCGCTGCTTAGGGGTTTCTTTTGCGCGTTCCATACCAAGACTGTTTTCATCTGATTGAGCCGCTGCTCGCCAAGGTCGAAAAGCCGAGTCGCTATATCGACCACGAGTGGGGCACGCTCTCAAAGGCCGATGCCGACTATCGCTGCTGCATGATCTATCCTGACGTGTATGAGGTCGGTCTGCCCAACCAGGGCATCGCCATTCTCTACAACATCCTTAATCAGGCCGAGGGCATTTCCTGCGAGCGCGGCTACGTGCCGTGGCCCGATATGGGCGATGCCATGCGCGAGGCGGGGATTCCGCTGCTGTCGCTCGAGGGTGCAGCGCCCGTGGCCTCGTTCGACATCGTCGGCATGCACGTGCCGCACGAGATGGCTGTGACGAACTTCCTCGAAGCGCTCGATCTCGCCGGCATTCCGCTGTTGGCTGCCGACCGCACCGAGGACGATCCCATCATCGTCGCCGGTGGCCCCTCGGTGTATAACCCCGAGCCGTACGCGGCATTCTTCGATGCCATTCTCATCGGCGAGGGTGAGGAGTCGCTGCTCGAGATCTGCCAGCTGCATCGCCGCTTGCGCGACGAGGGCGCCTCGCGCGCGCAGATTGTCGAGCAGCTCGCGACGGTCGCCGGTACCTATGTGCCGTCTCTGTATGAGGTGCGCTACGACGAGCCCTGCTCGCCGCATGGCTACACCGTGCCGCGCGGGGGCAAGGACGTCCCGCCGGTAGTCTACAAGCGCGTCGTCGAGGACTTTGGTGCCACCAATCCGCTTTCTCAGTCGTGCGTGCCGTATGCGCAGCTCGTCCACGATCGCCTGTCTATCGAGATCCTGCGTGGCTGCGCCCGCGGCTGCCGTTTTTGCCAGGCAGGCATGACGTACCGTCCGGTACGCGAGCGTTCGGCCGACCAGATCGTGTCCTCGGTGATCCAGGGCTTGGAAAAGACTGGCTATGACGAGGTGTCGCTTACCTCGCTTTCGACGACCGACCACTCCTGTATCCGCGACGTGCTCGGTAGGCTCAACCGTCGTCTGGAGGACACGGGCATTCGCGTGTCCATTCCGTCGCAGCGCCTGGATTCGTTTGGTGTTGATATGGCCGAGTCAGTCGCCGGCGAAAAGAAGGGCGGCCTGACGTTCGCGCCCGAGGCGGGCAGCCAGCGTATGCGCGACATCATCAACAAGAACGTGACCGAGGAGGACTTGGACCGCGCGGCCAAGGCGGCCTTCGAGGCCGGCTGGAACCGCATGAAGCTGTACTTTATGATGGGCCTTCCTGGCGAGCGCGACGAGGACATCGTGGCTATCGCCAACCTGGCCGATCACGTGCTGGAGCTTGGCCGCTCCGTGGTGCCCAAGGCGCGCCGCGGGTCTATCTCGGTGTCTATCTCTGTTTCGGTGTTCATCCCCAAGGCGGCAACGCCCTTCCAGTGGTGCCCGCAGCTTGATTACGATGACGTCAAGCGCCGCCAGAAGCTGCTCATCACGAGCGTGCGCAACCGCGCCGTACGCGTGCATTACCACGATGCCGAGACCTCGCTTATCGAGGCTGCGCTTTCCCGTGCCGGTCGCGATATGACGCCGGTCATCATCGATGCCTGGCGTGCGGGCTCGCGCTTCGACGCCTGGGTGGAGCACTTCTCGCTCGACAACTGGAAGGAGGCCGCTGCCAAAAACGGCATCGACCTCAACGAGCTGGTGCACCTGCCCTACGAGCTGGACTGGCGCCTGCCCTGGGAGCACGTGAGCCCCGGCTGCACGCGCGGCTTCCTCGAGCGCGAGTACCGTCGCTCGCTCG
>CAVCHM010000064.1:0-9763 GCA_963602135.1 bacterium
ATGCACCAACCTCCCAAGGAGTGTCCCCAACTGCCGGCAGAAAAGGAACGTCCCCAAGTGCCACCTTCCAACATCGGCAACGCCATAGGTTGAGAAAAAGTCAGCGAAAACCCGCCAGAGTGAGCAAGGTGCCTTGAAAGAGGAGGGCATTGACCTTCTGGCCATGCCCGACGATTGAAAGGCAGATTGCCGCTCTGGCGGGTTTGCAGCGTCGAGCCGTTACGCGGTTCGTAGAACCGCGTAACTAGTTAGCTCATCATGGCATTCATCATCTCGTTGGTTGCGGAATCGTCGGCAGACCACTCACCGTCGTCATTGCAGGTGTACTTGAAGGTGACCGTGGTGTCCTTGGTCTTAGCAGCCTTGGTCACGTCGACCATAACCTGACCGGCCATCTTGTACAGCTCGTCATCGGAAGGCATCGAATCGAGCGCGGTGACCTTCTCCTGGTACTGGGTGGCAAAATCCTCAACGATCTGATTCATGGACTTGCAGGTGATGGTGACCTCGGCAGTTGCGGTGCCCTTGTCCTCGTCGACCGTCACGTCGCCGATCTTGTAGTCAAAGCCCTCGAGATAGCTCTTGGCGTACTCCTTGGGATCGATGCCCAGCTGCTCGAACTCGTCGCCCGAGGCCTCTTCCAGGCCGGCGAGGAAATCGTCGCCACCGTTCTTGACCTCGTCAAACTGCGTCGTAAGATCCTCGGTGATGAGCTCCTCAACCGAAGGACCTCCGCAGCCAGAAAGCACAACCACGCACGCGACCAAAACAGCCATCAGGGGCGCAAGCAGCAGCTTCTTCTTCATGACATTCCTCCCAACAAGCGGCACCGCGCTTCCCAACACGGTGCACGTCGTAACAATAAGGCCATACTAGCCGCTAACGAACACCCTCGGCAAAGCAAAGGCGCGGTCGGCTCAATTTAACGTCCGAACGGTTTGCCGGTCCGCTCAACGTGCAATAAAACGCATCCGGACCGTGCAATAAAAAAGGGTGGCCGGATAACCCGACCACCCCAAAACACCCTATGGATGCCGCAGCTTACTTGCGGACAACCTTGACGATGGCGTCGCCGGCAGCGACAGCGGAGTCAGCCTCGACGGCGAGCTCGACATCGGCGAACTCGGCGGTGTTGGACACAGCCACGACGACGCAGTCCTTGTAACCGGCAGCGGCGATCTTGGCGCGGTCGATCTTGAGCATGGGCTGACCGGCCTTGACGACGTCGTCGGCCTTGACGAAGCCCTCGAAGCCGTCGCCGTTCATGTTGACGGTATCGACGCCAACGTGCACCAGAACCTCGATGCCGCTATCGGACTGCAGGCCCACGGCGTGACCCATGGTGACGGTCACCTTGCCGTCGCAGGGAGCGTAGACCAGATCGTCCTCGGGCCACACGGCGCAGCCCTTGCCCAGGACCTCGCCACCAAAGACGGGATCGGGCACGTCGGCCATCTTGATGACCTTACCCTTGACGGGCGAGCACAGCACGTCGGCGCCGGCAGAAGCAGAGATGGAGGCGGGAGCAGCGGCAGCCGCGGGCTCAGCCTTCTTCTTGAACATATCAAACAGACCCATATGTTTTCTCCTCTTGATTAAGCGCAACGTTATGCGCATGCCTATGGTGATTATAGTGCCAAATGGCCCAAATTCTAAGGTGAGGGCTCGAATCGAAAACCCCACCGACACCTTTGTCCCATCGGCGCCCGTTTTGTTGATTAACCCTCGATAAGCCCCAGGCGCACAAAGGCGTTCCAGATGCCGTCGTCATCAACATTCGTTGTCACGAAATCGGCCGCCGGTCCGGCGTTCGTCAGAACGCAGGAACTCAATCGCCGGAACTCAATTACTCCAGGCCCTCGGTGCCATTGGACTTGATGATCTTCTGGTATGCGAAGAAGCTGTCCTTGCGGCGGCGCTCGTAGGTGCCGGTGCCGTCGTCGTACTTATCGACGTGGATGAAGCCGTAGCGCTTGCGCATCTCGCCGGTGCCGGCGGACACCAGGTCGATGGGGCCCCACCAGGTGTAGGCGATCAGGTCGACACCGTCGGCAACGGCCTCGCCCATGGCCTTGATGTGGCTCTGCAGGTAGGCGATGCGGTACGGATCGTGGATGGAACCGTCCTCCTCGACCTCGTCGTAGGCGCCCATGCCGTTCTCGACCACCATCAGCGGAATCTCGTAGCGGGCGTAAATCTCGTTGAGGGCGATGCGCAGGCCCAGCGGGTCGATCTGCCAGCCCCAGTCGGTGGACTCCAGGTAGGGGTTCTTGCCGCCAAAGGTCATGTTGCCCTCGGTCATCTCGTGGTCCTTGTGGGTGCCCACGGTGCCGGACATGTAGTAGCTAAAGGTGTAGAAGTCGACCTTGCCGTCGGCGATGTCCTGCAGGTCGCCGTCCTCCATCGCAAGCTCGACGTCGTTCTCGGCCCAGAAGCGCTTAGCGTAGAACGGGTACTTGCCGCGCACCTGCACGTCGGAGCAGTACCAGTTCATGGAGTTCATCTGCTGCTGCGTGGCGAACACGTCGACCGGGTCGCACGTGGCGGCGTAGGAGAGGATGAAGCAATCCATGTTGCCCATCTTGAACTGCGGGTAGTGCTCGTGGGCATAGCGCACGACGCGGCCGCTGGCCACGAACTGATGATGCAGGGCCTGGAAGCGCTGCTGAGCGGTGGTCTTGATGGCGCTCGCCGGGCCCTCGAAGCCCTGGATCAGGCCGGTCTCCATCATGGCGCCCATGTCCATGGTGCCGCAGTTGATCTCGTTGAAGGTGAGCCAGAACTTGACCTTGTCCTGATAGCGGTCGAAGACGGTCTGGCAGTACTTCTCAAAGAAGCCGATGAGCTCGCGGCTTGCCCAGCCGTTGTACTTCTCGACCAGGTGATAGGGCATCTCGTAGTGCGAAAGCGTCACGAGCGGCTCGATGTTATGAGCGCGCAGGCAGTCGAAGACGCGGTCGTAGAAGGCGAGGCCGGCCTCGTTGGGCTCGGCGTCGTCGCCGTTGGGGAAGATGCGGCTCCAGGAGATGGACATGCGGAACATGTTGAAGCCCATCTCGGCGAACAGCGCAATGTCCTCCTCGTAGTGATGGTAGAAATCGATGCCGTCATGGTTGGGATAGAAGCGGTTGGGGTCGATGTCGATCGTGATCTGACGCGGCTCCTTGTAGCTGCCGCCCAGGAAGTGGTCATCGACGGAAGCGCCGCGGCCGTCCACGTTCCAAGCGCCCTCAAACTGGTTGGCGGCGGTGGCGCCACCCCAATAGAAACCCTCGGGGAACTTAATGTTTGCCATGAGCATCTCCTTTGCATCGTGGGTCGATAAGCCGAGTATCGCCCACGCGGGGGACATGCGGGGGCGGGCGCGCCAAACCCGACACTTCTTTTCGCGCCGGCTGCGCGCCGCCGCCCCGCCCCTGACACTTCCTGATACCTGCCAAATAGTGTCAAAATAAACCTGTCCCTTTTTGGTCGGTTTAGTGAGTGCGGGAGTTCGCATGGATATCAAACGCAAGATTTCCGAGGCGCAGGGCCTTACCCCTACCGAGCAGCAGCTCGGCATCTCGGCCCTTGCCATGGGCGAAGACATCCGCGGGCTGTCCATTAAGGAGTTCGCCGCACGCACCAACGTTTCGGTCGCGAGCGTGCACCGCTTTTGCAAAAAGCTCGGCCTCGAGGGCTTTAAGGACCTCAAGGTCGAGCTCATGCGCCTGGCAACCGAGGCGGGCAACCGCCGCGACGTGGATATCAACTTTCCCTTCGATGCCACATCCACGCCCGCACAGATCATGGAGCGCATGGAAGGGCTCTACCAGACCACGCTGGCCGAAACACAGGAGATGCTCGACCCCATGCAGCTCGACCATGCTGCCAAGCTTATCGCCAACGCCCGACAGGTCGACATCTACACGGGCTCGCACAACCTCTACCCAGCGGGGATGTTCCACGACCGCTTGCTTTCGGCCGGCAAGAGCGCCACATGCTACGACGGCGTCGAAGCCCAGGTACGCACGGCGCTCGCCTCGGGCCCCGACCATGTGGCAATCGTCATCTCCTACAGCGGCCTCGCGCCCAACCTCAAGGAAATCTTGCCGATCCTCAGCAGCCGGCATGTTCCCGTCATTGTCATCGGCACGCCATACTGCGCGCGCATTCACCCCGGATTCTCCGCCTACCTTACGGTGAGCGATCACGAGAGCATGACGCACCGCATCACGCAGTTCGCGAGCCACATCGCCGTGCAATACGTGCTCGATTCGCTCTACAGCAGCTACTTCGCCAAAGACTACGCCCGCTGCGCCGAGTTCCTAGAGCGCTCATTCCCCTACACCCGCCTCCCCGGACTCAAATAACAATCCGGCCCCACCGCGTCTCCAATCGCCCTCCTAAGTTGCGGTGAAATAGTTCTTGTTTAGGCCCTAGACCAGCACTTTCAGGAACTATTCCACCGCAACTCGTTGGCACAGGGGCATCGGGCGGACGGCGGGCTTTTACTTGCGAGGCGTCGGCAAAACAAAGAGTCCGTGCTGGTTGCAGTAGAGATGCATTCTGCCGCGCCCTGTGATATGAAATCGCGGCTGCACCAATTGCTCGGGATAGAGCTTTTTGAGGCAGATGCCGTCCATGGTCGTATAGGCTACAAAGCTAATGTAGTGGTCCTTGGTCATGGGATGATCGAGCGTGACGTACCAATCGTCCTCGACGCGCTCAATGGAAAAGGCGTGGTCCGCATCCGGATCTTCGGCCTCCTGAGGAAACATCGTGGAACCGCAGCAGCTAAAGCTGCCTTCCCCGAGCGCATGCACCACGTTTCCGCAGATAGGACAAACATAAAACACGCCTTTGAGCATGTTGCCCGCGCGATTGGCATTAGTCCGAATGTCACCAGCCAAAAGCTCGGCCACGCTTACGCCGAGCCTCTGGGCCAGAGGCTCAACGAGGGAAATGTCTGGAAGACCACGGCCGGACTCCCACTTGCTGACAGCTTTATCGGTCACGCCAAGGCTTTCCGCCAAGGCGCGCTGAGTGAGGCCACGCTCTTCACGCAGCCGCTTGATGGCAGACGCGGCCAAAAAAGTTTGGGGGACATTGCTTTGCGGTGTCTGGTTCATGGGATGTCCAATCAGATTGAAGGAATGGAGCGAACCGGTTCAAAAGCCAGTATCCATTTGAAGATTGCCCTCGACAACCTACGCTGCGTAGACATGCACCAACCGAATGAGCGTGGATTTTTGGACACCTAAACCACGAGCGTGGATAATCTCCCACTTTGAGCCCACACATAGGCCAAAAACGGGAGATTATCCACTCTCGTTTTGGACGGCACGTTTTTCCGGCGCCCCTGTAGCTCCTGTAAGCACGACTTCTCGTCATTAGATTACTCATACCAATTCTAATAACTATTTACGCCTTAAACTCGTTATTAGAATCTGGTGCAAGGGGGACAGGTTGATCTGCACCATGTTGGTGCAAAGTAACCTGTCCCCCCTTGCACCAAAGCCTTGACATGGAGTGTCCCAAGGCGCCGGCACAAAAGGAACGTCCCCAAGTGCCGACCAAGGCAACGCCGATGTTTTGGCAACGACAGCGAAAGCCCGCCAGAGCGAGCAAGGTGCCTTGAAACGAGGCGGCATTGACCTTCTGGTCATGCCGCCGAAGTTGAAAGGCAGATTGCCGCTCTGGCGGGCTTGCAGCGTCAAGCCGTTACGCGGTTTGTAAAACCGCGTAACTACCTACTCCCGAGCTCCGTACTGCTCGTAGTAGGCGTCGATGGCGGTCTTGAGCTCGTCATCGATGACGACCTTGCCGTCAACCTCGTGGTTGTAGAGAGTCTCGACGACCTCGGCCATGGAAACGATACTCGCGACGGGGAAACCGTACTTGGCCTCGATCTCCTTCTGCGCGGTGGTCACGCCACCCTTGCCGACCTCCATGCGGTTGAGGGACACGATCAGGCCCTTAATCTCGACATCGGCAGCCGCCTTGACCTTGGGATAGGTCTCGTCGATGGACTTACCGCTGGTGGTGACGTCCTCGACCATGATCACGCGGTCGCCGTCCTGGGGCTCGTAGCCCAGCAGGTTGCCTTTGTCGGCACCGTGGTCCTTGGCCTCCTTGCGGTCGCAGCAGTACTTGACCTCCTTGCCGTACAGCTCGTGGTAGGCAATCGCGGTCACGACGGCCAGCGGAATGCCCTTGTAGGCCGGCCCGAACAGCACGTCAAAGTCATCGCCAAAGTTATCGTGGATGGCCTGGGCATAATACTCGCCCAGCTTCTTGAGCTGATAGCCCGTCACGTAGGCGCCGGCGTTCATAAAGAACGGGGACTGACGGCCGCTCTTGAGCGTAAAGCTGCCGAACTTAAGAACGTCGGACTCGACCATAAACTTGATGAACTCTTGCTTGTAAGCCTCCATGCGGGCTCCTCTCGTAATCGCGTACGTGTCCTCCAGTTTAGCGCAGGCAGGGCGTCGATGCGGGCGCGCTTTGGAGCCACGGCACTCTGTAAGGGCTTTGTCAGGGGCGATGATTTTCCGAACAATGGGGTTGACACGGCAAACCCCCTCGTCAAAAATACCGGCGGATTGAAACGGGTACGAGATACCCGAAGCGCGCTGCGCCCGGCCTTAAGGAGGTGTGCCATGGAAGGCAGTCATAGTCGAAAAACTTGCATGTCGCCCTCGGCACGCCGCGAGGATTCCGCGCACGCATAAGCGCCAACAGCCGATCATCAAAACCACCACAAAGGTGCCTGTCCCCTTTGTGGTGGTTCGCGAGCATGACGTGAGCGGCATCTAGGTTTTTTGCAATTCAATACGACACGTACGCTAACTCCCTTTAGCAAGGAGGACCCTATGCTGATGCTCAAAACCGCCACGGTACTCGAAGTCATCTCCAAGCGCCGCCGCACAGCGCGCCCTGCCGCTCACACCGGCCTTGTCAAGAACACCATGTTCGCCGCCACCCATAGCGCCGAGGACGCCCTCGTGCTGCTCGACGCCACAGCGGACGGCCTCACCGCCAACCAGGCCGCCGAGCGCCTGGACGCCGCCGGTCCCAACACCATCGAGGCGCCGACCAAGACACTCGCCCGCCGCATCGCCGACGCCTTCATCGACCCCTTCGCCGGCATCCTCGCCGCGCTCGCGCTGGTCTCGCTCTACATCGACGTGCTCGCCGTGCCCGAACCGCAGCGCGACCCCTCCACGGTCATCGTCATCGGCATCATGCTGCTGGTATCGGGCGGCATGAAGTTTATCTAGGAAGCCCGCAGCGGCAATGCGGCCGAGGCCCTCAAGGATCTGGTCTCCAACACCTGCACCGCCCTGCGCGACGGCGAGCGCATCGAGATCCCCTTCGATGAGCTCGTCCCCGGCGACGTGATCCGCCTCTCCGCCGGCGACATGGTGCCGGCCGATGCCCGCATCATTACCGCACGCGACCTGTTTGTGATCGAGTCCGCCCTCACCGGCGAGAGCGAGGCCGTCGAGAAAACCATGGCCGCCACCGTCGTCGAGGGCGCTGACGGCTCCACGCTGCCGCTCTCCGCCTGCAAGAACATCGTCTTTACCGGCACCTCCGTGCAAAACGGCACCGCCATGGCGCTTGTCGTGGCCACCGGTTCGGACACCTACCTGGGCGGCATCGCCAAGATGCTCAACGGGCGCGGCGAGAAGAGCGCGTTTGACCGCGGCGTCTCGAGCGTCTCGATGCTTCTGGTGCGTCTGATGCTCGTCATGGCGCCGGCCGTCTTTGCCATCAACGCCGCCACCAAGGGCAACGTCATCGACGCGCTGCTGTTCGCCACGAGTGTGGCCGTGGGCATCACGCCGCAGATGCTTCCCGTCATCGTGACCACGAGCCTGTCGCAGGGCGCCAAGGACCTCGCCCGCCGCCAGGTCATCGTCAAGGAGCTGCCCGCGATCCAAAACCTCGGCGCCATGGACGTACTGTGCTGCGACAAGACCGGCACCCTCACCGAAGACCGCATTGTGCTCGAGCGCTACCTCAACACCGACGGCAACGAGGACACTCGCGTGCTGCGCCACGCGTTCTTGAACAGCTTCTTCCAGACTGGCCTCAAGAACCTCATCGACTTGGCCGTAATCGACCGTGCCGATGTGACGCCCTCGACCGTCGTGCCCGATTCCATGCTGGGCCAGAGCTTGCGCGACCGTTATACCAAGGTCGACGAGGTGCCCTTCGACTTCTCGCGCCGTCGCCTGAGCGTGGTTGTCGCCGACGCTCAGGGCAAGACCCAGATGGTCACCAAGGGAGCTGCCGAGGAAATGCTCGAGATCTGCTCCTACGTCGAGGTGGACGGCACCGCCCAGCCGCTTACCGACGAAAAGCTCGCCCAGATTCGCCAGCAGGTGGCAGGACTCAATGCCGAGGGCCTGCGCGTGATCGCCGTGGCGCAGAAGACCAACCCGCGCACCGTGGGCGAGTTTGGCATCGCCGACGAGTGCGACATGGTGCTGATGGGCTTTTTGGCCTTCCTCGATCCGCCCAAAGCGAGCGCGGCGGGCGCCGTCGCCACTCTCGAGGCCAAGGGCGTGGCGGTAAAAGTCCTGACCGGCGACAACGACCGCGTCGCCGCCACCGTCTGCGAGCAGATCGGCATCGACGCGAGCAACGTCTTGCTGGGCTCCGAGATCGATGCGCTCGATGACGCCGAGCTGGCGGAGCGTGCCGAGCAGACCCATCTCTTTGCCAAGCTCTCGCCGCTGCAGAAGGCACGCCTGGTGCGCGTCATGCGCGAGCTGCTCGGCCATACCGTGGGCTTTATGGGCGATGGCATCAACGACGCCGCCGCCATGCGTGCGAGTGACTGCGGCATCTCCGTCGATTCGGCCGTCGACATCGCCAAGGAATCCGCCGACATCATCTTGCTCCAGAAGGACCTGGGCGTACTCGAGCGCGGCATCATCGAAGGTCGTCGCACCTACGGCAACCTGCTCAAGTACCTCAAGACCACGGTGAGCTCCAACTTTGGCAACGTGCTGTCCGTGACCGTCGCGAGCCTGTTCCTGCCGTTTTTGCCCATGAGCGCCCTGCAGCTGGTATTGCTGTCGCTGGTCTACGAGATCGTGTGCATCGCGCTGCCGTGGGACACCGTCGACGATGCCTGGACCGCCCGCCCGCGCGCCTGGGACGCCGCGTCCATCAAGGACTTTATGCTCGAACTGGGCCCCGTGAGCTCGCTGTTTGACATCGCGACCTTTGCCGCGCTCTTCTTTGCGGTGTGCCCCGCCGCCCTGGGCGCGAGCTGGGCCGAGCTTGCCGCTGCGGGCAATGTTGCCGGCATGGCAACCTTTGCGGCGGTCTTCCAGAGTGGCTGGTTTGTCGAGTCCATGTGGTCGCAGACGCTCGTGATCCACATGCTACGCTCCCCGCGCCTGCCGAGCCCGCGCGACCACGCCGCGCCCGCGTTGTGCGTACTCACCGTGCTGGGCCTGGCGCTCGTCACCTGGCTGCCGGCAAGCCCCATCGCCGATGCGCTGGGCCTCATGCCGCTGCCGACAAGCTTCTTTGCGCTGCTCATCGGTATTGTCGCTGCCTATATTGCGCTGACCCAGCTGGCCAAGCGCCGCTACATCGCCCGCCACGGCGAGCTGCTGTAGCGCCTGGATTGCGGCGCGCAACCCGAAAACCACCACAAAGGTGCCTGTGAACTGCGCCCCGAAACTTGGACTGAATAAATAGCGACTACGCCGCAAGGGCCCGGTCCCGGAACTCCTCCGGCGTCAGGCCCTTCAATCTT
>CAVCHM010000065.1:0-8673 GCA_963602135.1 bacterium
GCTTCTTCTTGTTCTTCTTCTGCTTGCGCTGCTTGCCCTTGGTCTCCTGGGGCTTGTCGCCCTGCTTGGCTTCGGCAGCGGCCTTTTCTGCCTTCATCTTCTTGCGTTTGGTCTCGATGCGGAGTTTTTTGTTGATGCGCGCCTTGAGGAAGGTGCCAAACTGCTCGGCATCGCCGCGGACAAAGGTGTCCTTAGGGATAGTCACACCCTGGTCGGCGAACATGGCTACAAAGATGCGCTCGCCGTCGAGTACGTGGTCGAGCTTTTCAAACGGGAAGAACTGCGATTTGCCGCTCTTGCCCCAAACCATCAGGCCGTCCTCGTTGGCGGCGACGCGTCGATAGCGGCCACCCATGGACTCGTCGGCCTCGACGGCGTCGATAAAGTCACGGGCGAGGGTGTGGTGCAGGTTTTTGCTCCACCAGGCCAAAAAGGCGCCGAATACGATCAGGACGACGCCAAACTTGATCCAGTTGCCGCCGGCCACCAGCATGCCAATGCCGAGCAGCGCGGCAATTGCCGCGGCGACATACAGCGAGCCGCGACGCCTGGGCGAGGCGACCAGGCGGGCGAAGTCGGTGACCAGGTCGTTTTCGTACTGGTACTCGTTGAGGTACAGGATGCCGTCGTCGGCTGCGGCCTGCTTCTCGAGCGCGACCTCGACCTGGTCGGCTGCTTCGGAAGGAACGAGGTTGGGCTCTGCGTCTGCCATGCTCTTTGGACTCCTATCGCGGCGGGCTCGCCGTACGGGTTATTATGAGTGCAGTATGCCGTGCGACCGCATGGCCGTCGCGGCAACAAGACTCAGTATACCCGGGGGAGCACCCATGGAATCGTTGTACCGAAAGTATCGCCCGCTCACCTTCGACTCCGTGGTGGGCCAGCAGCATATCGTCTCGACGCTCGAGCACGCCATCACCGAGGGGCGTCTGTCCCACGCGTACCTGTTCTGCGGACCGCGCGGCACGGGCAAGACCACCATGGCGCGCATTCTGGCCAAGGCGCTGCTCTGTCGCAACGCCGAGGCGGCGCGCGCCGAGGGTGCAAGCGGCTGCATGCCCGACGGCACCTGTGAGGAGTGCGAGCTCATCGCCGAGGGCAACCACCCCGATGTCTACGAGCTCGATGCTGCAAGCCGCACGGGCGTGGACAACGTGCGCGAGGAGATCATCAACTCCGTCAACTTTGCCCCGGTGCGCGGCAAGTACAAGATCTATATCATCGACGAGGTTCACATGCTCACGACGGCGGCGTTCAACGCGCTGCTCAAGACGCTCGAGGAGCCGCCGGCACACGTGATCTTTGTGCTGTGCACCACCGATTCGCAAAAGATTCTGGAGACCATCCTCTCGCGCTGCCAGCGCTTCGATTTCCACCGCATCGGCAACGAGGATATCGAGCATCGCCTGTCCTACGTGTGCGAGCAGGAGGGCTTCGATTACGACGACGAGGCGCTCGCCATCGTGGCGCGCCATGCCAAGGGCGGCATGCGCGACGCGCTCTCCACGCTGGAGCAGTTGAGCGTTTTTGGCAACGGCGCCGTGCATGCGGACGATGCCCGCTCGCTTTTGGGCGAGGTTTCGGACCAGATTCTGGGCGAGTTTGCCCGCGCCATCGCCGAGCGTGATATTGCTGAGCTCTATGGGCTCATTCGTGCACAGGTCGAGGAGGGCAATGACCTGCTTGAGCTGACGCGCGACCTGGTGGCGCATGTGCGCGACGTGTATGTGGCTTGCGTTGCCGGTGCCCGTGCCGAGCTGTTTGAGGGCGGGGTCGAGCAGGCCGAGGCGCTTGCTGCCGAGGCCGCTGCCTTTGGCGAGCATCCTGCCGACCGCCTGGCCCGTGTGCTGACAGTGCTCGACGATGCCGCACTGGAGATGAGGGGCGCGAGCGACGTGCGCCTGGTGCTCGAGATTGCCTGCACGCGTCTGGCACGTCCCGAGGCCGATTTGACGATTGAAGCTTTGGCTGAGCGCGTAGCTCGCTTGGAGGCCATGGTTGCCAACGCCGCCGTTCCGGCGAGCGTGGCTGCTGCTCAGGCCGCCGCGCCTGCAGCATCCGTACCCGCTGCTGCCCAGCAGCCGACGCTAATTTCGGGCGTCCGTGCTGCTGCTCCGGCGGCATCCGCTGCCCCTGCTGCTACGTCCGCGCGCCAGGGCGGTATGCCTTGGGACCGTGGTGCTGCCGCTCCGGCTGCCCAGCCTGCGCCCAAGTCCGCGGCTCCTGCGCCGGCGCCCAAACCTGTAACGCCTGCACCTCAACCCGTTGCGGCTCCGGCCCCCGCGCCTGCCACCGTTCCGGCACCTAAGCCCCAGCCCAACACCGCCGCCCAGGTTGCTGCCGCTGGTGCCGCCGAGACCCCCGCGGTCGAGGATGCCGGTGAGCTCCAGCGCAAATGGGCCGAGGTCGTCGAACGCGTCAAGGCTCGTCAGGCCTCCTACGCAGGGCTTTTGCTCAATGCCCGCGCCACAGCAGACGACGGCTCCAAGCTCACGGTCTCGTTCCCCGCGGGCTCGACCTTTGCCATCAAGATGCTCGGACGCGCCGACACGCAGTCGGTGGTCCTGCCGACAGTCAGTGCGGTCTTCGGTCGTCGCACCGTCGACTACGTCCTGGATGGAGGTGGCACGCTGGCTCCTCAACATGAGGAGCATTCTCCATCTGCACGGGCTGCGGCATCTGCGGACCCGCAACCCGTGTCCTCGGCGGCCCCTGCATCCTCGAACGTCAGCGCGACGCAGCCAAAAGCGGCACCGGTAGCGGCACCGACCCCGTCGGCGCCTGAACCCGCTGCGCCCAAACAGGCTGCTCCGGTCCCCGCGCCCAAGCCCGCCGCCGCGTCTGCGCCCAAGTCATCCGACCTGGGCAAAGCCCCCTGGCTGCGCTCCGACAACCCCGCTGGCGCTCCTGCCACGGGCAAGCTCCCGACCGAGCCCGCACCCCGAGCGCCCGAGCGCGCGTCCGCTCCCAAGGCTCAGCCGTCTGCGCAGTCTGCACCGTGGGAATCCGAGCAGGTGCCCTACGATGACGCCATGGTCGGCGGCTTTGCAGGCGATGCGAGCGGGGACGATCTGCCTCCGTTCGACGTGCCGGGTGCGACGCCCGCGCCCAAGCCCGCTGCAACTGCCCCCAAAGAGGAGGACGCTCCTGCAGCTCCCTGGGAGTCCAACCCCGGCGCGGGCAGTCCCTTCGGCCATCAGGGCGCAGCCCCAAGCATCCCGCAGACCGAGGACGAGGCCAAAGCCCTCATCCGCAGCGTCTTCGGTCAGTCCACCATCTTCAAACCGGTGGAGTAGCTGTACAGGCGGGTATACTGCTCAAGAAGAGACGTCTTTGAACGGAGCGAGCTTATGATGTGGGAATATGTCCGCCTTGAGGACGATACGCAAGTTTCGTATTCCGAAGTCCGTGAGGACAACACGGTGAAGGTTGTTGTGGAGCGCCCGCGCGATTGGGGTTTTGACACGGCGGAGTGCATCTTGCCGGCATTCAATTGGGTGTCACGCGAGGGCTTTAGCGAAGCGGACCTCAAAGAACTCGATGATTTCGTGCGCAACAATGCCCCGCTCATCCTGCGTTTTGCCTACGAAGGCGGACGAGTCTATGCCTAGTCTGTTTCGACTCGGGCCGTACATCATCTTCTTCTGGACGGGGGAGAACGGCGAACCTGTCCATGTTCACGTTGCGGTCAAGCGCCCCACTGCCGAGGCGACCAAGATATGGCTTACCCGCTCCGGCGGATGCAAGCTGGCCCATAACAAGGGCGATATTCCTGCTCGGGATTTACGCGATATCATGCAGTTTGTTTTCATCTAACCATGCGCTGATTTGCAAACGCTGGAAAGAAACAACCGGTGGGCTGTCGTTTTACTGTTGAGAATCGCTTGCTGGGCTTAGGACCCCTAGCCCTTTAGGGGCTCTTTATCCGGGCGCATTTGAATTTCGGACATGTGTAGCGTGGTGCCGCGTGTCTCGCATTCGAGCAGGCAGATGCGTGACGGTCGGCCTAGGGTGCTGAGGTCGACACGATACGTCGCGCGGCTGTCCGTGTACTCGACTTGCTCGGCGTCGAGGGTTGCTCCGATTGTCAAGAAAGCGCCTGGTTCGGCACCGACAATCTTGGAGTCCTTTATCTTGACCTTGAACTCTTGGTAGAGGGACGGGCTGTTGTAGTAAATGGTTCGGGTTCCATCGGTGCACTCATCGGTCGCTTCCCATTTGACGGTGGGCTGGTCCGAGCTGGTTATCAGCAGTTCTGCTCCAAAGGCTATAGCATGGGTGATGACAACCAGTAATGCCCAGCCGACAAAGAGATAGAGAACCACATATGCAACGGGGTGTTTTGAGCGGATGTTTTGGAGCGCGTCGGGGGCATTCATGGGGGCACCTCCAAATTGCTGTCTGTGACAATCAAATTATACCCTGCCATCATGAGCGCCGCCTCGAGCAGCGGTTCGGCATTTTGTTATCTAGCTGGATGCAGAAAATGTCGGATTCCGGCTCTACAAGATTTAGCTTTCAATATTATGCAGATGCGAATTATTCAACTTCGCATAATCTTTGGGTGCGGTTTGCACTCCAGGACATGTATATCGACTGAGGTAGCGTGTCCGCCCCGCTTGCTTGCCCCGCGCCGTGGTACGATTTTTGAGTTTGAAAGTCCCGCCGTGCTCCGGCTGCCCTTGCAGCTCGGCGCGCGGCCGCACGTAAAGGAGCCATCATGGCCGGTATGAACATGCAGCAGATGATGAAGCAGGCCCGCAAGATGCAGGAGCAGCTTGCCGCCGCGCAGGAGAACCTCAAGTCCCAGACCGTCGACGCCTCTGCCGGCGGCGGCATGGTCAAGGTGACCGTCAACGGCGAGATGGAGCTCGTCAACCTCACCATCGATCCCGATGCGCTCGATCCCGAGGACGTCGATATGCTGCAGGACATGATTATGGCTGCCGTCAACGAGGCCGTTCGCGGCGTCAACGAGCTCGCCAACAAGCAGATGGGCGCCATCACCGGCGGTCTCAACATCCCGGGCATGCCGTTCTAAGACGCGCATATATATGAGTGCGAACCATAGCCTGCAAAAATTGCTCGATGAGCTGGGCCGTCTGCCGGGCATTGGTCCCAAGTCGGCTCAGCGCATCGCCTATTACCTGTTGGAGGCTGACGCCGAGGAGGCCCGCCGTCTGGCCGAGGCCATCCTGGAGGTTAAGCAAGAGGTTCACTTTTGCAGCCGCTGCTTTAACTACGCCACGGCCGACGAGTGCTCCATCTGCCAGGATTCGATGCGTGACACCACTCGCATTTGCGTGGTGGGCGAGCCACGCGACGTCCAGGCGATCGAGCGCACGGGCAGCTACCACGGCCTGTACCACGTGCTGGGCGGCGTGATCAGCCCCATGGACAAGATCGGCCCCGAGCAGCTGCATATTCGCGAGCTGCTGGCACGATTGGGCCACGAGGATATCCACGAGGTCATCATCGCCACCAACCCCAACATCGAGGGCGAGACTACGGCGAGCTACCTCGCCCGCACCATCAAACCGCTGGGCGTTGAGGTGTCGCGTCTGGCGAGCGGCCTTCCCGTGGGTGGAGACTTGGAGTATGCCGACGAGCTTACGCTCGGGCGCGCCATCGAGGCCCGCCGCGCGATCTAGCCGTCGGGTGCGCCGTGTCATGGCCCATCGGCCTGTCGCACGGGGTGCTCATAATTGGGCTTTCGTTCGTGGGTTTGTTGTGCAACAAAGATGCTTCGCGTCCGCTTATCGCATGGATGCTTCCGCTCGCATCCTAAATTTGCCCATTCGTTGCGCAACCTTTTGGGTTCGCTGATACACTCAACCATGGATTTGAATGATGCGCCGCCCCGAGCGGCGTGTTTTTGTTGGAGGAGAGCGCATGCGGCCCGGTGGCACACAGACAAAGCGCGGCACCGCGGTGCGCATACGACGCCGACTGGGCTTGGCGCCGCGAGCATACGCGCTGCTGTCTTGCTCGCTGGCGCTGGTCGTGGCCGGTGTTTCCGCCTACGGCATGACCGTGCCGTCTATGGTGCAGGCGCATGCCGCGCGCGAGGCCCATGTGGGGAGCAAGGCGAACAGCGACCTGGGAACTACAACCGGATATGCCTGGGCGAGCGTGGTCGCACACGTTGTGTTTGGCGTTGACGACGCGGGCGGCGCCGAGGCTCCGGACAACGAGGTTACGCTGCCAAACGGCAAGACCATCGTGCTCACCAACACCAAGATCATCAATCGTCTTTCCAATAACAGCGTTTCGTCCGTTGTGAACAAGGCCGAGCAGCAAAAGGGTCAGGATGCGCAGCAGTCGGGGAAGCCCGGCGGCTCGGACGCCTCTAGCTCCGGCTCCAGCTCGGATTCGACGAGCGCGGGCGGCGGCTCCGGGTCGGACTCCTCTGCCGGCGGGTCTGGGAGCGGCGGCTCGACAGGCGGCAACGCTGGCAACGACGCGAGCTCTGACGGACTCTCGGCAGCTGAGGAGGAGAGCATCCACAGCTGGCTCGTGACCAAGTACAACATGCTCGACGGCTATGTTTCTCGTGCCAATGAAGTGGTCTCGACCTATAACTCTACAGGGGATCCCAGGCCGTGCGACAGCTTGGTCGGGGAGATGTTTGTCATCCGCGCCGAGTTTGGCCGTCAGACATTCTCGTCCAAGTCAAAGTGGTATCAGCAGTACGCCAATCTGTGGGGTTGCTATACCAACCTGTGCCAATGGGTCGGGCATTACGGCGATGACGATGTCGCGCTCAGTAACTTCAACAACAATGTGGCGGCGCTTGCCCTATGATGACCGATCTTGCACCCACTGCAGCCCAATCGCTCGGCTGCGATCCCATGGTCGGCCTGCGTCTGGCGCGTGTCGACGGATTTGAGCCCTCCGTCGCGCTCGGCCAGGACGAGCTGCCTGCCTATGTGCGTCGCTTTTCGATGCTCTTTGCCGACGACACTACCATGCGCCGTGGCGGTATCGGCCGCGTGACGCGTGCCGTCAACGCCCAGGGCGAGGCCGTGGCGCTCAAGCAGCTCATTTTGCCGACGCGCGATGAGTTTGACGACGACGCTGCCCATGAGGCGCTGGCTGCCAAGTTCAAAGCGGCGTTTCGCGAGGAATACGAATGCCACCGCGCCCTTTCGGGCCTTAAGGGCTTTCCCCGCCTCTATGGATGGGGTGAGGTCGATGGTGTGCCTGCGATAGTCATGGAGTGGGTCGAGGGCGAGACGCTCGCCCGCCTGCGCTCACGACTCGCCGTAGACGATGCCGGGCGCTTGTCGCCGCTTGTGGCGGCGCGCCTGGGCCGCGATCTGTTTGATTTGCTGTGCCGTATGAACCTGGTGGGCGAGGGCTTTGTCCATCGCGATATCTCGCCCGCTAACATTATGGTGCGCACGGCGCGTCTGCCGCTCGACCAGCAGCTCGCCGAGGGCAGCTTTGATTTGTGTTTGATCGACTTTGGCTCGTCGTTGGCGCTCGAGCCCGCATCGGCTGTGGCGGGAGCCGCCGGCAAGGCGTCCTTTACCGAGCGCTATGCCACGTTGCGCCGCGCGACGGTTGCCTACGCTCCGCCCGAGATGCTTACCGACGATATCGTTGACCTGCGCGTTTTGCGCATGTCGCCGGCAATTGATGTGTATGCGGCGGCGAGCACGGTCTACGAGCTCATTGCCGGCGTCGCGCCGTACGAGGCGGCGCCGAGTGCTTCGGGCACCTCGGGTTCGCGCAAGAAGACGCGTGACATCGCCAGCCCCTATCGCCTTAAGATGGACGCCCCGCCCGATTATCCTGTCGGCGCCCACGCGCCTGGATGCGACTTGACCCAGCTTCTTCGTCGCGAGCCCGATGTGGCGCTCGCCGCGGCCGAGCAGGCCCAACAGCTGGGGCTCGAGCCGGATTCCGAGGAGCTGCGCGATGCGTTGGCGTTTGTCGACGCCCAGCTGTTCGATGTGGTGATGGCCTGCCTGTCCAGCCATCAGCAGGACCGTCCCGAACCGACGGCGGTCGAGGCTGCGCTCTCGGCGTTTTGTGACCACTATGCGCAAAATGTCGGTCGCTCGCTTCGCGGTGAGCCGCTCACGCCGTGCCCCATGGATGCGTCCGGCCGCGCCGTGCGCCGTGCGGCGATGATTGGCACGGCAGTCGTCTGCGGCGTGGTTTGGACTGCGGTCGTGGTGTCGGCTGCGCTGCTGGCGTCGGGTGCCCGCATGACGCTGAGTTTAGGACCGCTTGTGTGGTCCGGGCCGCTGCCGGGTATCATTGCCGCAATGGCGTTGGCGCTGCCGGGCGTGGCGGGTGTTGTCGCGGGGACTCTCGCGCGCGATCGCCGTTCGGGATTCCTGCAGGGCGTGCTGACGCTTTCTGCCTGTGAAGTTCCGGTGCTGGTCGCGGCGGCGTGTGCCGTGTTTTCCCAGCGCGCCGTGATGAGCGGACTCGTTGCCGCCCTGATCGCAACCTATGCGCTGACGTGGTTTTTGCTGGCGACTGGTTTTGCCTTTGAGCTGCCCGCTTTGGCACCGCGACGCACAAAAGCCCAGATGGCAACACCGCTTGCCGGTGGAGCCGCAGCCGCTCGCGCCTTTGGCGGGTCCCTCGACGCATCGTCCGACTCTATTTCTACGACCAAGGAGGCCTAGGTCATGGCATCTCAAGTTGAGCTCACCC
>CAVCHM010000066.1:0-8672 GCA_963602135.1 bacterium
ACCAGCACGTGGAGAAGTTCATCCCGCGCCAGATCACCAACATCCTGGACGGCGTGCGCCCCAAGCTCTACGGCGACGGCCGCAACGTGCGCGACTGGATCCACGCCGACGACCACTCGAGCGCCGTGTGGACTATCCTCACCCGCGGCGAGATGGGCGAGATCTACCTCATCGGCGCTGACGGCGAGAAGTCCAACATCGACGTGCTGCGCGCGATCCTGGAGCGCATGGGGAAGCCCGCGGACGACTTCGACTGGGTGTGCAACCGCCCTGGCCACGACCGCCGCTACGCCATCGACTCCACGAAGCTCCGCCGCGAGCTGGGCTGGCAGCCCAAGCACACGGACTTCTCCGAGGGCCTTGACCAGACCATCGCCTGGTACACCGAGAACCGCGCCTGGTGGGAGCCCGTCAAGGCCGCTACCGAGGCATGGTATAGGGCCCTGGGACAGTAGTGGGTTGTCTGGTAATTTGGGTTCAGGTCGAATGACGCTACTTGCGATTTGCTCGCCTTGGTATCCTTGTTCAGAAAAGAACGCGGCTTGGTGCGTGATGTGCTTCGCCGCCGTGTCCCTGAAAGGTCGTCCTGCATGAAATCCGACGCTTCCGCGCTCGTTTCCGTCATCATCCCCGTATGCAACGTGGAGAAGTACCTTGCTCAGTGTTTGGAGAGCATTTGCTCGCAGACGCACCGCGAGTTGGAGGTCATCTGCTTAAACGATGGCTCGAAGGACGGCTCCCTCGCCATTTTGCGCGAGTTCGAGGCGCGCGATTCGCGCGTGATCGTTGTCGATAAGCCTAACGAGGGCTACGGTGCCACGTGTAATCGCGGCCTTGAGATGGCCCGCGGCGAGTGGATTTCCGTTATTGAGCCGGACGACTGGATCGACCCGGCCATGTACGAGTGCATGCTCGGCCGCGCCGCGCTGGTGGACGTCCCCGTGGATATTGTAAAGTGCCCTTGGATCGATGTGCACGATTGGGACGACCCGGACACGCAGTACGAGCAGCAGTGCGTATTGGCGCATCGCCTGCCCAACACCACGCGTCCCGTGACCCTGGCCGACCTGCCCATTATGGTTGAACAGCACCCCAGCATCTGGAGCGCCATCTACCGTCGCGACTTCTTGAACGAGTGCGGTATCCGCTTTGTGCCGTACCCGGGCGCTGGTTGGGCGGACAACCCGTTCCTCATCGAGGCGTTCTGCCAGGCCAAGGCCATCATGACGTTCGACGAGACCTTCTACCACTACCGCTACGATTTGCCCGGCGCTACGTACAACCACAAGAAGGACGCGGCCGTTGCTCTGCCCTTCGACCGCTGGTGTGACATGACGGACATCCTCGAGCGCCTGCACGTGACCGACCGCGGTATCCTTGAGGCGCACTACATGCGCGGCTTCAACTACATCCACGGTGGAATCGTGGACGATGGCTGGGAGAACCCCATCGTGCAGGACGGCACACGCTGCGTGTTCTCGCGCATGGATACCGACATCGTGCTCGGGCACCCCAAGCTCTCGCCCAAGCGCAAGCGCTTCTACCTGAAGCAGATGGGCATTACCGGCCGCCGCGTGCCAGTGTGGCCGCGCGTGAAGTACTTTGCGAGCGAGGCCCACTTCTTTGTGAAGAGCAATGGCGTTCGCGGCCTGCTGCGCAAGGTCGGTGGTTTCGCGAAAGGCAAGGTCGTCGCCGCCCGCCGAGCCAAGGAGAACGCAATGGGGTAGGGGCCCTCTCGCTTTTTAGAAACGTATGCGCTCACGGTGAAAGGCTGTTTTCTCATAGGTGCCATGTGCGCACCCGACTTTTCTGATTGTATGCAGCTCGTCGAGGCGAGAAATCGCGCAAGCGCCCCTGTGTTATCATATGTTGTTCGGCAAGGGCGGCATCTACCGCTAATGTGCAATCAATAGGGAGGCGTCGTCGGTGTCCTCACAGACTCTCGCAACCGAAAAGGCCCCGCGTCCGTATAAGAAGGACCTGCTCATCCTCGAGCAGCTCGTCACCAAGGATTTCAAGCTCAAGTACCGTCGTAGTTTCCTCGGCGTGTTGTGGAGCGTTCTCAACCCGTTGCTCATGATGATCGTCATGTCCATAGTGTTCTCTTACATGTTTGGCAGCAACGCCCCCAATTTCCCGCTCTACCTCATCGTGGGCAACGTCACGTTCTCGCTCATGAGCGACTCCACCAACGCGGCGCTCACGAGCATCATCAACGCCGCGCCCCTGCTCAAGAAGGTCAAGGTCAACCGGTACATTTTCCCGGTGCAGAAGGTCTTGTTCGCGCTCGTGAACTTCGCTTTCTCGCTCATCGCCGTGGCCGTCGTCATGTTGTTCTTCCAAGTTATGCCCACGTGGCACTTCATCTGGCTGCCCCTGTGCCTGTTCTTGCTGATGCTCTTCTGCATGGACGAAGTCTGCGCGGCTTACAGGGCGCAGTTCGACTAACATGTCCGGCGCGTGCGACGAGGCGGCCACGAGCGAGCGCCTCCCCTTCTTTTCCATCATCATGCCCTGCTATGGCGTGGCGGCCTACCTGCCCGATGCCATAGCATGCGTCCGTGCCCAAACGTGTGCGGACTGGGAGCTCATCTGCGTTGACGACGCCTCTCCCGATAACGTGGCTAGGATCGTGGAGGCGGCCGCTGCACAAGACACGCGCATTCGTCTTGTGCGCCATGAGGAGAACCAGGGCCTGTCCGGCGCGCGCAATACCGGCATCGCGGCGGCGCGCGGCTCTTACGTATGGATGCCCGACCCGGACGACACGTACGATCCCGAGCTGCTCGAGGAGTGCCGCGCGGCTATAGCCATGGGCGCCGGTGTTCCCATGGGAGGCGTCATCGATTCTGAGAGCTTTCCGCTTCGCCCGAATACCCTGTGCGACGTCGTCGTGTTTGGTTGTCGCGAGGAATACCGCGCTGGCAGCGGAGCCGTTACGGGTACGCGAGAGCTTGTGCCGGCGTTGGACGGCGCGGCCTTCAGCAGGGATGACCTCGATGGTCCCACGTGTCACGTCGTTGCAGCGGATTCTCCTACGGCTATCGAGCTTATCGCGGGACGAAGCGCGTTTCTGCTGGACCGCGACGAGTACCGCTCGAGCATTCTCGACCTCGAGGAGCTCACGCTCTTCGGCTACGCTTGGAACAAAGTCTACCGCCGAGAGGTCCTCGATGGCCTTTCGTTCGAGGATGTACCGCTCATCGAGGACGTCTGCTTCAATATCGAAGTTGCGCGTCGTGTGGGTTCGGCCGCCGTGGTATGTCGTCCGCTTTATCGCTATCAGAAACGCGAGAATGCAAACCTTACGAACAAATTCGTGCCGCGCTATTACGAGGTGCACCGCAGGCGCGTGGCGGAGTTGTTCGAGTTGCTGCGCGGTTGGGGCTTGGACGGCACCGACGCTCGTTCGCGCTTGGGCTTTAGGTTCGCGCGCTACGTGCTGAGCGCCGTCGAGCGCACGTTCGACGAGCGGGCGGGCATGGATGCGGCGGCTCGCCGTGCGTTTTGCGCCGAGATCACGGCAGACCCTCTGTATCGTGAGCTCATCGTCGAGGCTCCGGCGAGGTCGGGACGCGTCTCGGGCGCGCTCCGTGCCCTGCTCGCCGGGGGCAATCCGCATCTCATGCTTGCCGCGGGTCGCTGCGTGCATGTGGTACGGGGTATGTCTTCGCGCGCATACGCGAGCGCGAAGACGGTTGGATAGGATGTCGCGCGGTCAGTCGGTCGCGAGAGGGGTGTATACATGAGTGCTGTTGAGGTTCGGGACGGAAGCGCGCTGCAGCTTACCGTCGCTGTCCCTGCTTACAACGTTGAGAGCTACCTCGCGCGAGGTCTTGAGTCCTACCTCGACCTGCGATTCGTGGGCAAGCTCGAGGTCGTCGTGGTGGACGATGGCTCCACGGACGGCACCCGTGCGCTTGCAGAGGAGTTCGCCGCGCGCAGCCATGGCGTGATCCGTGTCATCTCCAAGAAGAACGGAGGCCACGGTTCGGCCGTGAACGCCGGCCTGGCCGAGGCACGCGGGCGCTATTTCCGCGTGGTGGACGGCGACGACTGGGTGAACGCGGACGGTATGGCCGAGCTGCTCGAGCGTCTTGCTGACGTCGATTGCGACCTTGTGGTAGATAAGAAGCGCGAAATCGACATGACTTCTGGCGAGGGGCGTCCGTTTCCGCTCGCCAAGGGCGTTGTCACGGGTCGCGCGCTCGACTTCTCCAGCGTCCTCACCAACGGCGACACCGTGTTCCAGATCATGATCCACACGCTCACCGCGCGTACGGACTACCTTCGCGGTATCGGCATCCACCTGCTCGAGCACACCTTCTACGAGGACTACGAGTACGTGGTCAAGGCAAGCGTGCCCGCCTCCACCATCTGCTATCTCGATATCGAGGTGTACCAGTACCTGGTGGGCAACGAGAACCAGTCCGTGAGCCAGGCGAACTACGTGCGCCGCTGGGACGATCACGATCGAGTTGTCATGGAGCTCCTGGACTACCTTGAGCGCTGCGAGCACGGCGAGGTGTGCGCCGCGAGCGGGGAGAAGCTTTCGAATGAGTCCGTCTGCTACGTGCGCGAGAAGGTCCACCTCATCGTGGACACGCACTACAACATCGCCTTGCTGTTCGATGAGGATCGCAGGCGTGGGCGTGCGCGCGCCAAGGCGTTCCGACGCGAGCTGAGGCGTGCGGACATAGACCAGTGGGCGCGCGGCGAGCAGCGTTACCGTATGGCCATGCTCCTCAACCGCTTGAGCTTCTCGTATAACTCCATCAAGCGCTTGGTCTCCAAGCGCCGTCACTAGCACGCTATCAAGGGATGATCCATGAGCCTTAAACCGCGCATAGCCATATTCAGCGCCGACGCCAAGCTTGGCCACGAGGTCAAGGGTGCCACGCGCTACACGTTCCTCGCGACGCTTCTAGTGGAGCGCGGCTTCGATGTCGACTTCATCACGAGCGGCTTCCAGCACTGGGAGAAGCGCCAGCGTGATTTGGCGACGTTCGACACGAGCATGCACGCGTTCAACGTGAAGTTCATTGCCGAGCCGAGCTATCCCACCAACATGTGCCCCCAGCGCATCTGGGCGCACCATGTGATGGCCAAGCGTGTGACGGCGTACTTCGATGCGGACCACGACTACGACCTCATCTACTGCCAGATTCCGCCCAACGATGTGACGCTCGCTGTGGGACGGTCCGCGAAACGCTACGACATCCCCTTCGTGGTCGACGTAAACGACCTGTGGCCCGAGGCCTTCCGCATCGCGCTCGACGTTCCGGTGCTCTCCGACATAGTGTTCGCTCCGTTCGAGCGCCAAGCTCGCCGTGCGTACGCATTGGCGGACGCCGTGGTGGGTACGTCTGACGAGTACGCCGCGCGCCCTTTCCGTGACCGCGCCGAGGATATCCCCAAGCTCGTGGTGTACGTAGGCAACGACCTCGAGGAGTTCGATGCGGGTGCCGTTGAGAACGCCGGCTCCGTGGAAAAGCCCGAGGGCGAGGTCTGGGTTGCCTACGCGGGTAATATCTCGGCGCTCTACGACTTGGAGACGCTCGTCGAGGCTGTGGCGATAGCTGCCAAGGCGCATCCCGAGCTCAGGCTCAAGATTCTTGGCGATGGCCCCGAGCGCGCTTCCGTCGAGGCGGCGGTTGAGCGAACCGGGGCGCCTGCTGAGCTTTTGGGCTACATGCCATACCGCGCCATGGCGGCTCGGCTCAAGGCGTCCGACATTGTGGTCAACTCGCTGGTGGCGAACGCGCCTCAGAGCGTGCCCACCAAGATCGGCGATTACCTGGCCTCGGGACGTCCCATGATCAACACGTCTATGAACGCCGAGTTTCGTGAGAAGGTCGTGCGTGACGGCTTTGGCGTGAATGTTGTGCCGGGTGACGCCGAGGGGCTCGCCAGGGTGATCTGCGAGCTTGTCGAGGACGAGGCGGGACGCGCGCGCATGGGTCGCGTGGCGCGCGAGCTCGCGGCGGCACAGTTCGACCGCCCGCATTCCTATGAGGCTACCGTCGACCTCATTCGAGGCCTGATCTCCGAGCGCACGAAGTAGATTGCCCCCGTGAGGCGTGCTCGTCCTATACTCGGACTGATAGGAGAGTGCATGGTGTGTCGGGGTTGGGCGAGGCCGTGCTTGAGGGGGCGACCGACCGCAAGCTGTCCGATGAGCCGGCAATCGTGGAGATGGCCCGCTCTATTTCCGGGTTGCCCGACGATACCAAGATGACGCTCGTTCCAACCGGTCCCTTGACGAACATCACGCTGTTCCCATGTACACACTCGGGGCGTGCCGATCGTATCGATCGCATCGTCCTCATGGGCGGCACCACGGTTGGCGGAAACGCGACCGTGTACGCCGAGTTCAACATATGGGACGACCCCGAGGCTGCGCAGATTGTGGTCTCGAGCGGGCTACACATCGTTATGTGCCGCCTCGATGTGACCCAGAATGGCGGTTGCGGCTTTGCCTTCCCGCCATTCTGGGTCACATCCGGAGTACTGGTTATGAGACGCGCTCGGCGAACTCCAGGTATTGCGTGCGGCGCCACTTGTCCATCGTGGCGGCGTAGAGGCTTTCGGTGTTGTCGAGCTCGTACCAAGCGCCGTCTGCGCCTACTCGTTGTAGCACGGCACGACGATGGAAATGCGCGGTATGGCGGTTTACCTTGCGTTTGGGTTGTCGTTGCGATAGTCACCGAAGGCGTATTTGCTATACACATTGACTTCCCACTGCTTTTTTTCGACCTTTGCCACGGAGTCGAGGATAAAACCAGTCGCGAGACTTAAGCCACACAGGAACATAAACGATGCGGCGAGCAGGGCGGTTGGGAAGCGCGGAACAAGACCGGTCTGGAAATACTCGACAATGATGGGAATGCCCAGGGCAAGACCGATTATTGCAAACAGGAGCGCAACGAGGCTGAAGAATTTGAGCGGGCGGTAGTCCTTAAACAGCGTGCCGATCATGGCGACAACTTTGATGCCGTCGCTGACGGTGTTGAGTTTGGACTCGGAACCCTCGGGGCGGTCACGGTACTCAATAGGCACATCTTTGATGCGCCAGCGGTGGTCGACGGCATGGATGGAGAGCTCGGTTTCGATCTGAAAGCCCTCGGAAAGCACGGGGAACGTTTTGACAAAGGGGCGGCTCATGGCGCGATAGCCCGTCATGACGTCATCGAAGCTGTATCCGTAAATCCATTTGATCATGGCACGAACCAGATTGTTGCCAAAGCCGTGGAAGGCGCGCTTGTTTTCCTCGGCGTAGGTGCCGTTGGACAGTCGGTCGCCCACGGTCATGTCGGCCATGCCGTTGAGGATGGGCTCGCAAAGGGCTTTGGCCGCCTCGGCGGGGTAGGTATCGTCGCCATCGACCATCAGATAACAAGCGGCGTCGATATCGCGAAACATCTGACGGCAGACGTTGCCCTTTCCCTGTCGGGGCTCAAAGCGCACTGTGGCGCCGTGTTCCGTTGCGATGCGCGAGGTATCGTCTGACGAGTTGTTGTCATACACATAGATTGTCGCCTGCGGTAGTTCGCGGCGAAAGTCGTCAATGACTTTGCCGATCGTGAGGGCTTCGTTGTAGCAGGGGATAATAACGGCAATAGATTCAGAATTCACTCAATGCTCCTTTGATATTCAATCGTAGAAAGTATAGCCGTTTGGCCCTGGCATCCTGAGATGTAGCCGTCTTCCACAAGTCCGAGCGCAAATTCATCTTCTACATCTAAAGGAATGCTGTGATGACTGAATCTGTTGTTGATTACAACGAGCAGCCTCTGGCTGTCGAGGTCGACGCCACCACCATGATCTTTAACGTGGCGTCTGACTCGCTGACCAGCCTCAAAGAATGTTTTATTAAGCTCGTTAAGCATGAGTTGTTCTTTGAGGAGTTTAGGGCGCTTAAGCACATTTCGTTTGATATTCACCGCGGTGAGGTCGTGGGCTTGGCCGGTACTAATGGTTCCGGCAAGTCCACGATGCTCAAGATTATCGCTGGTGTGCTCGAGCCTAGCGAGGGCAGCGTTAAGGTTCATGGCAACATTGCACTTCTGATTGAGCTTGGAGCTGGCTTTGATCCCGAGCTGACGGCACGCGAGAACATTTATTTGAACGTTGCGCTAGTCGGCTATACCAAGGAATTTATCGATGCCGACTTTGATGGCATTATCGAGTTCGTTGAGCTGCAGAACTTTGTCGACATGCCGCTCAAGAACTTCTCTTCGGGTATGGTTGCGCGCATTGCTTTTGCAATCGCCACCATTACCGAGCCCGATATCCTGATCGTCGATGAGATGCTTTCCGTCGGCGAAGTGTTCTTCCAGCAAAAGTGCGAGGCCCGTATTCAGCACTTTATCCAGAGCGGTGACGTGACGGTTTTGTTCGTGTCGCATTCCATGGAGCAGGTTGAGCACATCTGCCAGCGTGCGTTTGGATTGAGAAGGGCGACCTTCGTATGGACGGCCGGTTGATTTCCGATCTCAGCCGAACACATTGAGCTGATAGGCCGTTCCCGCAGCCAGCCGAACGCCCCCGAGGCCCCATCCGGGCCCCGGGGGCGCCGTTTTCCCAGTTGAAGGAACGGTGGAGATGTGTTTCGAT
This sequence comes from bacterium, assembly GCA_963602135.1. GTDB lineage: Bacteria > Actinomycetota > Coriobacteriia > Coriobacteriales > Coriobacteriaceae > Collinsella. The sequence goes on from CAVCHM010000066.1 coordinate 8,617, forward strand.
GGGTCCGGTGGCCATGCTCCGCCCGCCGCCCGGCACCTCTTCCCAGACTCAGCCGG
>CAVCHM010000067.1:0-8137 GCA_963602135.1 bacterium
AGAGGGCCTCCATGATGTCGATGGCGCGCGAGAGCCTTTGCTCGCTGGTGAGTTTACGCACGGGCATGCTCGTGCACCGTCCTTTCGATGAGGTGATTCCACGCCTGCTTGAGAGAATCGGGGGCGACGGGCCTCATGCCATCCATGGCATGGGCCATGCAAAACGAGGCTGCGGCTTCAAAGTCGCGCACGTCAACGGTCCAGGTCCACTCCGTTTCGGTGCGCATGAGTTCGCCTCGTCCGCGTGTGAGACCGTTGATCATATCGGCCTGCGCTTCACGCGCGAACGAGAACGTAGCCGCAACAGGTGGGCGGTCGGCAAAATCGAACTCAAAGAATAAGTAATCGTTGAGGTTGAAATCCGCAGGAATGGCGTAGGCTTTCGAAGGTCTCCAGGCGCGAATGATGCGGTCGCAGCGGAATGTTCTGATATTGCCGGTGGCATTGTCGAGGCCGCAGAAGTATGCCGTACCCTCGCGCTCGAACATGCCGTAGACGCAAACGGTCCGCTCGCGTTGTTCACCGCGTCCGTTTTGGTACAAAAAGCGCAGCGCGCAACGCTCGGCAAAGGCGCTCCATACCGCATCGACGGCGGGAGAGCGGCGGATCGGTGCCTCTCCTATCGTCGACAGGCCGGTGAGGTAGGCAATCTTGGAGCGAATGTCGGCAAGCGGCGCGGCAAAGGCGGATGAGCCTGCCGCGAGTGTCTGGTCGATGGCATCGAGCAGGATGTCGGCGTCGTCTGCGGTGATGAGGCCACCCGCGGCAAACGTGTGCTCGCGGTCGATCGTCCACGCGCTCTCCTCGGTTTCCTGCGCTCCGGCAGCACGAACCTCCCTGATAACGATGCCGCGTTCGAGCAGCTTGTCGCGATCGCGGCGGAACTTGCGCTTGTCTGAGTCGATATTGCCCGAGCCGTATCCCAAATCGGAATCCAGGACGATTTGCTCGGTCGTCAGCGGTTCGGGAGAACTGTTGAGTACAAAGAAAAGGTTGAGGATGCGCTGAGCCGTTTTATCGAAACCGGGCTCGGGCGCCCCCTTTTTAATTGTCGCGGTTGCGTCGCTTGCCGTCATAGAATCCTCGCATGGGAAGGTCGTTTGATGCCATGATTTTAGTCCGATATGGAGATTAGGCTATATCCTTGTCCGCTCGCGGCGTTAAGATGGCCCGAATTCGGTCGTTTGCGCTCGCTCGGGGTATACTTTCGACTATATACGGTTCTAATGTGCATGCATTGGGCCTATTTGTCGGATTATGGATGTGGAGCGCACATGGCGAACACCCAGAACTATATTAACCACCTGCTGCAGAACACCGGCATTACGCCGGCGTGCAGTGAAGAAGAGCGCCTGGCTGCCGAGGATATCGCTCAGATTTTCCGCAACCATGGCTTTGACCCCGAGGTGCAGGAATTTAATGCTCCCGCGCCCAGCAGGTTGGCGTTTGCCGTTACCGGTATTCTGGCGTTTGCCGGCGCCCTGCTGATGGGCATCGGCGGCGGTATCGGCTTGGTCGGCACCTTGCTGGCCATTGTCGGTGCCGTGCTCTACGTGCTCGAGCGCACGGGGCATCCCGTGGTTTCGCGCCTGGGAAAGACCGGTGTGAGTCAAAATGTCATCGCCTATCACAAGGCCTCGGGCCCGCTTGCGTCTCCGCGCAACCGCCCGGTCGTCGTGGTGGCGCACTATGATTCTCCCCGCGCCGAGCTCCTTGCTCGCGAGCCCTACGCTCCGTATCGCGCGCTTATCGCCAAGCTCCTGCCTGTCGCCACGGTCGCACCCGCGGCTGTCGCCATCTTGCGTATCCTGCCGCTTCCCGGCGTGCTCAAGGTGCTGCTGTGGGTTGTTGCGATTCTGGCCTCCCTTGTGGCACTGGCCAACGCCGCCAATATCATCTCCAACCGTTTTGTGCTTCCCTACACGTCTGGCGCGGTGTGCAACAAGTCCTCTGTTGCCGCCATGCTCGGTGTCATGGACAACGTTGCCCCTTATCAGGGCGAAAACGAGTTCCCCGACGACATTCCATTCGATACCTATTTTGGCGAGCAGAAGCGTCGCGCCGAGGAGATGGCGCGCGCGGCGGCCGAGTATGCCGCGGCCCAGCAGCAAAACGACTACGGCAACACCATTGAATACGAGGAACCTTCCTACGACGAGGACGAGTTTGGCCAGCCGGTGGCGCCTGACGATGTACCCGAGCAGGAAGAGGCTTTTGATGGACAGATCGATGGTTTTGAGGGTGCCTCTGCCGACGAGACGCTGATCGGCGTTGTCGCGCCCGAGGCTCAAGACCAGACTGTCCAGGCCGAAGTGTCCACCGAGGAAAAGTCCACCGCCGAGCCGGCAGAGGAGCCCGTGGTGGTCGAAGTCGCCGAGCCCAAGCCCAAACTCTATCGCAATGCCGCTGGCAATATCCGCTTTGGTTCGGATGCCATCCGTGCGCTTGGCATGCTGCCCGAGTCCTGCACGCTTGATTACGAAGAGGGCGAGGAGCCGACGTTTGAGCCGGAGCCTGCTCCCGTTGCACAGGAGCCTGCGCCCGCGGCGAATACGGCTGTTGCTGCCGCCGAGCCGGTCGCTGCCCCTGTTGCTGCCGCGGAGCCTGACGCAAAGCCCGCGCTCGATTCTGCAGCCGGTCTGGATATTCTGGCGCCTGCCGCTCCGGCACAGGTTGAAGACGAGACCGCCGACGAAGACTATGACGAGTATCCGCAGCGCGTGTCCTATGAGAGTGACACCGATTTCTCGGCCGAGATTCCCTCGACAACGCCCCATGCCGATATCGCTTCCGCGTTCTCCTCGATTGGTGCCAGCGCTTCTAGCTTCTTTAAGGGTGCCTTTGCGAAGGGAAAGAAGTTCGTCGACGACTTTGAGGAAAAGCGCGCCGCTGCCCGCGAGGCCGCCGAGCGGGAGGCCATCGCCCAGCAGCAGGCCGCCGAGGCCGAGCGTGAGCGTGCGGCACAGGAGTTCGAGCAGAGCGAGGCCGAGCAGTCGGAGCCTGTCGATGTCGCCGACGCCACGACGTCCTTCGAGGCTCCGCAGCCGACATCCGCTGACGTTGCCGAGGCTACGACGTCCTTTGATGCGCAGCAGCCGGTCGATAGCACCATGTCATTTGATGCCACGATGACGTTTGAGAAGCAGGGCACCGCAATTGCCGAGCCCCTTCCCGTCTCCGATGATGCCCAGGACGCCGCCGATGATTCAGTTGTCGACGAGGCCGATTCCGTTGAGGCCAGCGCGCCCGAGCAGGTCGAGGCTCCTGCGATGGAGCAGGAGTCCCCTGCGGTTGACGAGGCTCCCAAGACGGATGAGTCCAGGCCTTATTCTACGCAGATCTTTACCATGCCCGCACCGAGCGACCCCGGTGCCACGGTGGCCAATGTCGCTCCCACGCAGGACGAGACGGTTGACTCCCTCATGGCGCAGATTTCGTCTCAGGTGCCTCCGCGCCAGCAGATGAATATTCCCGATCCGGCCTCCGCGCCGGCGCCCTCTTCGTCGCCGCTGGCCTCGGTCCCCGATCCGTCGCTGCCTTCGATGCAACAGGCCAACGTCGCGTCCCGCACGTCGCTATTCGATCTTCCCGATCCTTCGGCGCAGACAAATGATCCCTTTGCGACGGCGCAGGGCCCCGAGCCCACATCGGCACCGGTCGCGACCCCCATGCCAATCTCCTCGGGCGCACAACCGCTCGAGACCATCTCGGCTCCTGCTTCGACGGGCGCCAAGCCGCAGAAGCGTGGCCTGGGTGGCTTGTTCGGTCGCAAAAAGAAAAACGAGCAGGACAGCATGAGCGACTGGCTGGGCGTCGATGACGATTACGATGCCAAGAAGTCTGGCCGCGGCATTGGCTCGTGGGATAACTTCGAGGATGACGACGACGGTTGGAAGGGCGGCGCCACCTCCTCCGATGGTGCTTCTGCCGAGGATATGCTCTCGGCCGTTGCCTCCATGGGTGACGATGAGCTGCTCGGCCACGATATCTGGTTCGTCGCAACGGGTGCGTCCGATTGCGACGGCGCCGGCATGAGGGCGTTTTTGGCCTCGCATCGTGACAAGCTCCGCGGTGTGTTCTTCATCAACCTCGAGTCTATCGGTGCCGGCAGGCTTTCGGTGGTAACGGTCGAGGGCGAGCAGCAGCTGTTTAAGGGCGATCGCCGCATCATGAATCTTGTCAGCAAGGTGTGCAAGTCGTTCCACGTCGATTGCGGTGCGTTCGAGATGCCCTATGCAAAAACCGATGCATCCGCAGCGCTCGAGGCGAGCCGTCGCGCCCTTACGATCGCCGGTGTGGACGGCCCGCGCCTTGCCTGCGCTCGCACCGAGGATGACCTGCCGTACAACGTCAATCCGACCAATATCGCTACGGTGTCCGAGGTCGTGACCGAGGTCATTCGTCGTTCGTAGACAGATCCGCTAAGGAGTCAGCGTGTTTTCGTACATCAAGCGCCATTGGCCCATCTATCTGATCTTGACCCTGATCGCAATCGCATTGGGCTTTGGGGCCGCGTATGTCGTTGGCGTTAAGGGCTCGACGCCCGAGACAACAATGAACGAAGAGGTGGAGCAAGAGCAAAGTTTGGGTGCCGACAGTATTTCCGAGTCCGATCAGGCAGCCATCGATGGCGGTTCGTCATCTGCTGAATAGCCGATTCATCGTTTATGCGTAAAGCGGACGAGCCGGGAGACTGGCTCGCCCGCTTTTTCATCGTGCTAGCGCTTCCTTGCGGCTGATCTAAGGCGAGCGAACCATATGGCTGCAGTGCCTGAGGTCAGGAGCGCGGTGATACATGCGGCGATGGGAACAGATCCCGTTGTCGGCAGGTTCTGAGGCAGGGCGCATCGTTGGATGACGCGGTCCTCGTCATGCGCCTCGAGCTTATCGCCACCGCCGTTGCGGCAAAGATCGACGCGCGCACTGTTGGCAAGTGCGGTTTGGGGCGTATAGGACGACGTTGCCTGCATATGCACGATTGCGCCTTGGGCATCCGAGTTAAGGGCCGCCTTGGCATCGTCAAGATCGTCGTGCTCGTCTTTAAGGCCATCCCGGGTCCAAGAGCCCGCCTCGGTTCTGGTCGTAAAGTCGGCGGCTACCGCACCGTATTCAAAACGGATGCCCGTGATGACGGCGTCGTCTGTAAGATCAATCTCTTTCGTGTCGAGCGTGACGGACTTGTCCGTCGGGATATCCGCTTTCCATAGGTGCCATCCGTCATAATCGACGAGACGCGCATCGTCGCCCAGCAGCTTTGTAACCTCTTCCGTTTCGAGCCAAGGATTGCTGTGCCCGTCGTCAAGCGTTGCATTGACCTGCTTGCCCGTATCGCTTGTTCCTGCCGGTGACGTTCGATACCACACGTTGCACAGCCCGTTTAGATCACCGACCGCAATAGGGGTTTCAACGGCAACAAGTTTCGCTGCGCCATCTTTGGCGCACTCAAGGTCGTCGGTGATGGTCAACTCGTCGACCCAGGTGCTCGACTCATTTTTGGCGTCGATGGTATAGGAGAAGGCGCCTTGTGTATTGGCCCGTGCTTTGGCTCGGTTTTTTCCGTCGCCGTTGGCAACGAGTTTGCTTGTGACTGGCTGTGCAATCTCTTGGCGCTTATCGACGCTTCCCCTGATCTCGATGGGGGTATCCTTCATGGCTATGGTTTGAACTTCTCCCGTGGCCTTTACTTCAAACGTTATCTCTTCGGCAAGGTCGTAGGTACGCGGAGACATCGTTTCGCGCAGGGTGTAGGTGCCGGGTGAAAGGTGCTCAATGTGGTGCGGTTTACCGGATGAAGTCCAAGAATCGATTTCGTTGCCATTGGAGTCGCAGAGGACAAGCTCGGCACCTGTCACTTCCTGACCTCCGCACGCGTCGACTTTGGAGACATCGATCTTGGTGTAGTCGTTGGAAACGTCAAGGTGCATTTCGATCACGGGCGTTTGCTGGTCAGCGTACGACAACTTCACAGTATGTGGGGTTGGGTTGAGCAGATAGCCTTCGGGCGCTTGTGTCTCGATGACCTCGTAGGTGGCGGTACCGCATCCCAGCGAAAGATGGTCGACTCGCGCATACCCCCGTTCGTCGGTTGTAACGGTGGCGACGGTTTCGCCATCCAGGGCGACGATGCTGTCGTCGGTTCGCACGATGTCGCCGCTAGCGCGGATGTCAAACATGGCTCCAGCGAGGGTGCGCCCATCTACAGCATCCGTCTTAATGATTTCGATGCTTCCGGTTGCGGCGTCGTCATAGAACGAGGCGACGGCGACCGGTGTCAGATTTCTGTCGGCGGGAATCGTTATCTCCAGGTCTTCTCCGCGCAGATACGGTTCCTTGGCCGATGTCTCGTGCACGTAGTATGTTCCGGGATTAAGTGATTCGGGCAGCGTGACGGCGCCGGTTGTATCGGTTGTGAAGGTATTCATTACATTGTGGGCCGGATACCAACATGTTTGCGAGACAGGCTCGTGGTGGCTGTCGAGCAGCTGGAACGTAAAGCCGGCAAGTGGTACGGTGCCGCCGGTCTGAGCATCGCGCTTTACGATTTGAAGGTGTGTCGATAGGGCGTGGTTGTCAATGATGTACTGAAGCTCGGCGCCGTCTGCGGTCTGCTCCGCCGTGATGGTCCATTCCCCTGCTTGCTTAAATCCTTCAGGGACCGTTTCTACGACCTCGCGAACGGTGTAGCCCGCGCGGTCGTAGGGAATGGCACCGTGAGCGCCGGCGGGTCGCTTGCCTGCGCCAAACCATGCTTCGGGCTGGTCTTTGGTGGAGGCAAAGCCGTAAACGTTTGTGGTCAACGTGCCGACGACTTGTTGGGAGCTATTGCTGACAACTTCAAAGACGACGCCTCCCGCCGGCTGCTCAAGGCCGGACTCATCGTTATCGCCATGGTCCTTAAACTTCGAGATTTCAAGGTCAAAGGCGATGGGGATGTTGGGAATACGGCACTCGAGCTCAACGATACCCGTATCTCCGAGTTGCTCGGCACCGACGGTGTAGCTCCAACAGTCGTTTGAAATCAGGTAGCCCTCGGGTGCTTTCGACTCGTAGATGGTAAAGGTGCCCAGAGGAACGTCATTGAGGATCGCCCGCCCGTTTTCGTCGGTCGTAAGGGTGCGAGTCCAGCCGGGAGTTGATTGCGAGACACAGGTGAATTCAGCGCCCGCAAGCGACGCCCCAACTTGGGCGCCGGCATCCGTGGCGGCATCGATTTTTGCAATACGCAAAGTGATGGTGCCGGGCTGCTCGTTGACGGTGACATGTCCGCCGCTGTTTTGTGTGGTGAAGGCTATTCGGTCGCCTCGAGGGATATAGCCTGCCGGGGCTTTGGTTTCGACCAGGTAATATGCCGTATTGGGCAAAAGCGTTGCTTGTGCACGCCCGTTTTCGTCCATCTGGATAGTGCCGACACGTGCATCGCTCGCACTTTCAAAGATATCGAAGGTTGCGCCACCGAGTCTGTAGGTGTCGTTACCGGCGGTGATGTCAGCCTGGGACGATTGTTTTTGGAAAGATACGGAGACGGCGGGCAAAACATAGAGCATGTCCTGGTGTCGACCCTCGCCCGAGACCGGGCCGTGATAACGCCTGGCTCGATGTGGGGCCGCCTTAATGGATCCGGACCTAGCGCTGTCGTAGAGCCAACGTGCAGCTGCTACGGCTTCGGCGTTTTCGTAAAACCTACCGCTCCTGGCAACTCCCTTGCTATTTGTATACGAATAGGTGCCGTCGGGGCGCGTGGTTCCGTTGAGCATCCACACGGCAATCTGGGTGGCGGCACGGGCGAGATCGGGCGACAGATTGTGGCCGCCAAAGGATGTACTGGAGGGGTATCCGTGACAGACGATGGCGGCAAATTCGTCATCTAGCCATGTCCAGCCCTGGTCATATGTGCGCCATGGTCCTCCCGGCTTGCTGGGACCGGGGCAGTCTTGATTCATGCAGTACGAAATCGAAGTGTCCTGTGCCTCGTATTTACCGACACCGAAGGGGCCGCAACCGTCGCTTATGGTGCGGAAATTAAGGGCGTCACTCCCGTCGACGGCGAGTGCGGCCCCTGGGGCCAGGCAGCCGATTAGAAAAAAGAGGAGCAGGAGCAGCGGACCTGTTGCGATTGCGCTGTGGACAGAGTGCGTGG
>CAVCHM010000068.1:0-8136 GCA_963602135.1 bacterium
GCGCATTCGGCGAGATGCGTTTGCGAAAGTGGTTAATTTTAGATTAGCGCTAACAGGGAGATAGTGGACGAGATAGTCGAGAAGCGCGGTCTCAAGAAGGAGTAACATCGGGACTTGCAGCGACGGACCTCAGGACACTCTTACACCACGTCTGCGCGCGCGACCCATGGGTATTCGCCAAGGGTCCATTTCGCCGCCCGCTTTCGCTTCGTCGCTTCGCTCCTCGCGTGCTGCGCTGGAAAACGCTTCGCGTTTCCTCAGCTTCGCACCCTTGCGGGTTCGAATCCCTCTGCGATGGGCCAAAACAAAAACGGTCCCCTTGCGAGGACCGTTTCCAATTCAGTGGTGGGCGATGAGGGATTCGAACCCCCAGCCTTGTGCGTGTAAAGCACCTGCGCTAACCGTTGCGCCAATCGCCCGCAGGGATTGAGTATAGCGGAAACCCTGGGCTGTTCACCGCTAATTCATAACGAAACTTACGCGGCGACTTCGGCGCCCTTGTCCTCGTCGATAAAGAAGCGCTTGTACCAGATGAGGAACGTCAGCGTGGTATAGATCTTGCGCTGGTTGAGCGCGCGACCCTCAAAGTGATCGTTAAGCAGTTTCATGAGCGCATCGGTGTCAAAGAAATCGGCAGCCCACGGTGCGGTGAAGTATTCCTTTACGTAGTCGTAGTACTTTTGCTCGCGCAGCCAGAACTTGACCGGTACGGGGAAGCCCACCTTCTTGCGCGTTGCCCACTCGTCGGGCAGCGTGCGGTTGGCGGCGTGACGCAGGACGAGCTTGCAGCCTTCTTCGTTAACACGGTAGTTGGCGGGAATGTGCTCGGCAAACTCCATGACCTTCTTGTCCAGGAACGGGACGCGGAGCTCCAGAGAATGCGCCATGCACATCTTGTCGGCCTTGAGCAGAATGTCGCCCGGCAGCCACATGTTCATATCCAAATACTGTTTCTTGGAAAGCTCGCAGCAGTTGGGAACCTGCTTGTAGTACTCGGCGCACATCTCGGCGGCGTTCTTGCCGGTGTCATAAGCGGGCTTGAGCACCTCGTCGACCTCGGAGGGATCGAACACCTTTGCCTGACCCACATACCAGCGCTCGGGAACCTCGGCGCATTTCGTCAGGAAGTTGTGGCCCTTAAAGTAGGGGAGATGCTGAACGAGCGAGCCCAGGGCGCGACGTACGCCGAGCGGCACGCGCTTCTTAAAGGAGCGCATCTCGGGGGTGTCCTCGTACCACTCGTAGCCGGCAAACAGCTCGTCGGCACCCTCGCCCGAAAGGACGACGGTGACCTCCTCGGAAGCCATCTGCGCCAGATAGTACAGCGGCACGCTGGACAGGTTCGATTGCGGCTCGTCCATGTGATACTGGATATCGGGCAGTGCATCGAAGAACTCGTCGGCGGTAATCATCTTGCGCACGTTCTTGATGCCCAGCTTGTCGGAAAGCTCGGCAGCGTAGTTGGTCTCGTTGAAGTTCTTGTAATCAAAGCCGACAGAATACGTGGTGTCGGGCATGAGACAGGCGGCAATGTAGCTGGAGTCCACGCCGCCAGAAAGGAACGAGCCCACCTTAACATCGGCGATTCGGTGTGCAGCGACGCTTTCGTGCACGACCTTGTCGCACTCGTCCACGTACTCCTCGAAGGTCTTGGAGTTGTCGTCGGTGAAGTCACAGCTCCAGTAACGCTTGATGTCCATGGTGTTGGTCGTCAGGTCATACGTAAAGCAATGCGCCGGGGCAAGCTTGAACACGCCCTTAAAGAAGGTCTCCTCCGTGGCGGGGAATTGCAGCGTCAGGTAGGGGCGCAGCGCGTCGTGGTTGACAGCCTTCTCAAACTTGGGATGGTCCAGGAAGCTCTTGATCTCGGAGCCAAACAGCAGCGAGCCATCGGATGCCTGGTAGTAATAGAACGGCTTGATACCAAAGATGTCACGAGCGCCAAAGAGTTTGTTCTTGTTCTGGTCGTGAATCACGAACGCGTACATGCCGCGCAGGCGGTTGACCAGGTCCTCGCCCCACTCCTCGTAACCGTGTACCAGGACCTCGGTATCGGCGTTGCAGTGGAAGGCGTAGCCGGCTGCCTCCAGCTCGGCGCGAAGCTCCTGGAAGTTGTAGATCTCTCCGTTGAAGACAATCGTCACCTTGCCGTCGTCGCTCGACATGGGCTGAGCTCCAGCTTCGGAAAGATCGAGAATCGAAAGACGACGGAAGCCAAGGGCAACGTTGTCAACGATATGCTGGCCGCCCATATCGGGACCACGGTGGATGATGCGATTCATCATGGCCGTGAGAACCAGCTCACTCTGTTCATCTGTACCGGTAAAACCGACAAAACCGCACATGCAAGATCCTTTCTGCTGACGGCTCAGGTGTACTGTCGCAAGGATTGCGGCAGCTGATGTCAAATAATCTCTACTATCATGCCAATCTTTTGTTTCGTGATAGGGCATAAGCGCCGAGCGAACCGAAAAAACCACGGCCCGATCTTCAGACGAAGCGGCGGGTCGTGGTTGTGAACGCTATGTTTGAGTGGTTAGCGCTTGCTGCGCTCGGCGAGACGGTGCTCCACCTTGGTGACGATGTGGATGAGCGGAATCGTCACGACCAGATAGTAAAGTGCGGCGCAAATGTAGGGCGTAATGTTGCCCGTGGTGGCCGTGAGGTTTTTGGAGAACAGCATGAGCTCCATGACGCCAACGCTCGAAAGCAGCGACGTGTCCTTGTACAGCATAACGAACTCGCTGGTCATAGTTGGTATAACGTAACGTACGGCTTGTGGGATCACGATGCGCGACATAACTTGGGACCAAGTCATGCCAAGCGAGTAGGCAGCTTCCGCTTGACCATGCGGTACGCTCTCGATACCGGCGCGGAAAATCTCGGCAAGATAGGCCGAGCAGTTGATGGCGAGCACGCCGACGCCGAGCGGCAGATTGGGCACGTTGAGACCGATCATAGGGAACCCAAAGAACGCAATGTAGATCTGCAGGAAGAGCGGGGTTCCACGCAGGACGTTGATGTATGTCACGGCGATGCCGCGCAGCATACGACTATGACTGATTTTCATAAAGGCAAACAGCAAGCCGATGGGGATGGCGAGCGGAAAACCGATAGCGGTCACGGCAAGTGCTATGCCCCAGCCCCTAAAGAGCGAGACGATTGAGGTGACGATAATCTGCGGCTTGCAGAACATGCCCAAAAACGGGTTGGAGTTCCACGCGGCAACCCAAGGCTGGGCATCGAGCCAGGCGACGATTTCTTGCACCATGGTGCTCTCCGAGACGCTGATGGTGGGGCTCTCGGGAAGATCTCGCTTGTCGCCGTCGGCGACATAGCCGCCGGTGACGGCATAGGCACCCGCGTTGCTCGGGAATACGACGTCGGGGACGACAACGCGAATCTGTGAGCCGGCGGCGACGGGATCGGCGAACTTAATGACGAGCTTTGAGCCGTCCAGCGAGCACGATGCCTTGACACCCGTCTGGTTCAGCCCGTCGAGCAGCGTGACCTTAACATCGGTGCTTTCAAATGACCCGCCCTCGGGCAACTCAAGCTCAATTTGCGAAACGTCGCCCTCGTCGCTACCCGTTGTCGCTTCCCAGGTCAGGCGGGTTGCGATGCCGCCGAGCACGCCGTTGCCGCCGTCTTCGTTTGACTTGGCGGTCGCCGAGGTGACGGCGAGTGAAGCGCCCGTCGCGTCGTCTGAGCTCGAGGCATCCTTGTTATCGGCCCCGCTCGTGGGTGCCATGCCAAACCACTTCTCGTACAGTTTGTCATAGGCGCCGGAGCTCTTGATCTTGGTGAGGGCATCGTTGATGGCCTGTGTCAGCTCGGGGTTGTCTTTAGAGACGGCAATGCCAAACTGCTCGCCCGTCGGAACCTCTTTGATGATCTCCATACCGGTAAAGGAGTTCGAAACCATCCACTGCTCAACGGGCAGATCGCATACGACCGCCTGGCACTGACCACTCATGACGGCGGTGAAGGCTGCCGTCCAGTCGTCAAAGTTGACGGTGGTTGCCTGCGGCAGGTTCTCGATTGCCCACTCCTCGGACGTGGTGCCCGACTGCACGGCAATTTTGACGCCCGGTGCGTTGAGGCTATCGACCGTGTCGTATCCAGTGTTCTTTGCAACTGCGACGCCCTGATTGGAGTCGATATAGGGGTCGGTGAAGTCGACCTCTTCCTTGCGCTCGTCGGTAATCGTGATGTTACATGCGCCGACATCGATCTTTACACCCTGTTTGACCATGGGAATAATGCCGTCGAACTTTTGCGCCGGCAAGTAGTTGAGCTCCAGACCGAGCTCGTCTGCGATCATGCCCATGAGCTCATAGGTAAAGCCCTGGTCTTCGCCGGAATCGTTGACGTATTCAAACGGGGGTGTGGCCAAGTCACTTGCGACGGTGAGCTTGCCATGCTCGACGAGTGTGTAGGTGCTCAAGGCGTTCTGGGAGGACGAACAGCCGCTCGCGCCGATGATGGTGGCAAGGGCCACAGCGACCGTCGCGAAGGTGCAGACGATGTGCCTGGTCAACTGGACGCGTGCCGAGCGGTGGCGACGTTCGAAGTGTCGTTTCATCTGGAATCCTTTGCTTGGGCATGATGGGTCGGCATTGTGGGTCAATGAGGCACATCAAGACATTTGAATAAAGAATAGCACCCAGATTTCCCTGTTTTTACGCGGGGCGAACACTGTTGTCATTTATTAACCCACGGCACAGTCCATGCAATTTTTTAGAAGGCTGCAGTGCGCGCAAGGTCAGGTGGCATATTAGGATGGTTGATAATACAGAATGTTTCATCGTTTCTGCCGCGGGACGTCTTTTGCCCTTTAAGGCTGAATTTAGCGAGAGAGGTCTTTGTATGTCGAGTCCGACACAAGAGAAGCTAACTCTGATGCGCTATATAGAGTTGCTCGAGGAAGATGACCTTGTTGTTTCCAGACCGAGCGCTTCGTGCGACCAGCGCATTGAGTTTGCGACTGACGACTCGCGCCAGGTGCGTCCGGGCACGTTGTTTGTCTGCAAGGGCCGCGCGTTTAAGCGCGAGTACCTGCTTTCGGCAATCGCCGATGGCGCCGTGGCCTACGTTTCCGAGGTCGATTACGATGTTGATCTTCCCGCGGTGATTGTGAGTGATATTCGTCGCACGCTCGCCGTGGTGGCAGATGCCTTTTATGGGCACCCGTCGGGTAGGGTGAAGGTCTGCGCCTTTACAGGTACCAAGGGCAAGTCGACCTGTAGCTTTTATCTGTGCGGCATTCTCGCCAACGAGGCCAAGCTTACGGGCTGTCATCGACCCGCTCTTAATACGGGCATTGAGTTCGACGACGGCATCGAGACGGGTCCTTCCAAGCTGACGACTCCCGAATCCTTTCTGCTGCAGTCTCGCATCGCACATGCTGCGGAGGCGGGTGCCCCGTGGCTGGTTATGGAGGCATCGAGCCAGGGCCTCAAATACGAGCGCACGGGCAAGATCGCCTTTGAAGTCGGCGCCTTTACCAATATCGGCGAGGATCACATTTCGCCGATTGAGCATCCGACGCTCGAGGATTACTTTGCCAGCAAGCTCAAAATTTTCTCGCAGAGCCGTTTTGCCGTGGTCAATCTCGATATGGATAAGGTCGATCGTGTGCTCGAGGCGGCATCTCGTTGCGAACGTACGGTGACGTTCTCCCTGACCGACGAGCGTGCCGACGTGCTTGCGCTGGCGATTCGCAATGGTGACTGCGGCGTGGTGGCAACGGTGCGCACGCCCCGCTTTACGCGCGACATTGTGATTCCCACGCCGGTTAAGTTCAATGTGTCCAACGCGCTTGCCGCTATTGCCTGCGCCGAGGCCCTGGGCATTTCCGAAGAGGGTATCGTCCACGGCTTTGAGGGCGTCTTCGTTCCCGGCCGTATGGAGCTCTATCCGTCCGTATCGGGCAAAATCTTGGGTATCGTCGATTTTGCACATAACGGCATGAGCCTCGAGACACTCCTGCGCGACTTGCGCGAGAACTATCCCGAGCGCGAGCTGGCGGTTGTATTTGGCGCTACGGGTGGTAAGGGTGTCGATCGACGCACCACGATGGGCATCGCCGCTGGCAAGTATGCCGACCGAATCGTGATTACCGAGGATGACCCCGGCCCCGAGGATGTCGAGGATATTTGCGCCGAGATCGCGCGCAACGTTCAGGCGCAGGGAAATGATAACTGGCAAATCGTGACTGATCGCGTTGCCGCTATCGAGACTGCCGTGCGTGAGACCGTCCGTCCTGCCGTGGTCATCGTGACCGGTAAGGGCGAGGAAGAGCGTATGCTGCGCAAGAACGGACCCGAGCCTTGTGAGCGCGATGGTTCGATTCTCAAGCGCACCCTTGCGGCGTACGACGCCTAAGACCAGAAACCCCTTCTACGTAATGGAGTGACCATGTCCCACAATACCCTGCCGACCGTCGCTGAGCTTTCGGGCGAGATGCGCGAGCGTCTTGCCAAGGTTAAGTACGTCTTTACCGACCTGGACGCCACCATGCTCGCGCCCGGCTCGTGCGTGCTGCGCGACAACGACGGCAACCCTTCGACCAAGCTCGTCGAGGCTGTCGTGGCACTTGCCCGCGCCGGCATCCAGGTGGTTCCCACCTCGGGCCGCAACCGTACCATGATCCACGAGGATGCGCGCGTGCTCGGCCTCAACTCCTACATCGGCGAGATGGGTGGCCTGGTCATGTACGATCTCAAGGCCAACGATTGGGAGTATCTGACCGGCGATATGCCCTACGACCCCGCCTGCGGCCTCACGCCGCATCAGGTGATCGAGCAGACCGGCGTGTGCGAGAAGATTCTCGCCCGCTGGCCGCATAAGATCGAGTACCACAACGACATGTCGACTGGCTACAAGTACCGCGAGGTCACCGTCGGCATGCGCGGCGATGTGCCCGACGACGAGGTCCAGGCCATTCTTGACGAGGCCGGCTGCGGCCTGGTCTGGGCCTGCAACGGTCACCTGACGCATCTGTCCAAGCCGACGACGCTCGAGCTCGAACGCGTCGAGGATGGCCGCGCGTTTAACATCAATCCCGCCGGCCTCAACAAGGGCGTTGCCATCGCACGTTTCTGCGAGCACCTGGGTATCGAGCGCGAGGAGACGCTGGCGCTCGGCGATTCCGAGTCCGACTTCTACATGGCTGACCACGTGGGCACGTTCTGCCTGGTCGAGAACGGTTTGACCAGCGCCGGCGCGCCTGAGTTCCTGGATGCCTGCGATAATGCCTACGTCACGCGAGGCAAGATTGTCGACGGCTGGGCGGCAACGGCCGAGCTGCTGGTCGCGGCTCGTTCGTAGTGCGGTCCTATCGCGCTGAGCCATATCTTTTCGAGAGAGAATCTGGTGAGGTCATGTCCGATATTGAGAATCTGGCTGGTGACACGCGCCCCATTGGCGTATTCGACTCGGGCCTGGGCGGTCTGACGGTTGCGCGTGCGATTGCGACGGCGTTGCCGCACGAGTCCGTCTACTACTTTGGCGACACCAAGCGCTGCCCTTACGGCACCCGCACCGAGGACGAGGTGCGCTCGTTTGCACTGCAGGCGGGCCGTTGGCTGTCGAAGCACGACGTCAAGATCATGGTCATCGCCTGCAATACGGCGACCGCTGCGGCCTTGCGTTTGGCCCAGCAGGTGCTCGACGTCCCCGTCATCGGTGTGATCGCACCGGGCGCACGCGCGGCAATCAACAGCACCCGCACGCGCCGGGTGGGCGTGCTCGCCACCAACCTCACCATTCGCTCAGGCGCTTACACGCGTGCCATTCAGGACCTGGATGCCGGCGTCGACGTATACGGCTGCCCTGCCTCGAGCTTTGTCGAGGTCGTTGAGCACGAGCTCGCCTCGGGCGCGCATCTGCAAGAGCAGTGGCTCGAGAACGAGGACATCTTTGATACGCCTGCCGTACGCGCGCTGGTCGGCGCCACGGTTGAACCGCTGCGCGACCACGGCATCGATACCGTGGTACTCGGCTGCACGCATTTTCCGCTGCTCGTGGGACCTATTCGTCATGCGCTGGGTCCCGGAGTGCGCGTGGTGAGCTCCGCTGAGGAGACCACGCGCGAGCTGACCGATATTCTCACGCGCCGCGAGCAGCTGGCGG
>CAVCHM010000069.1:0-7964 GCA_963602135.1 bacterium
ACTTCAACTAAGCATCTTGGCCCCGTTGTGTTATTCTAGAACAGACGTTCGTGAATAGTGCGCGGGGCCTTGCCTTGTGCCTGGCAAAAGACGAGGGGAGGTCGGCTTGGTTATCTTGGGTATCGACCCCGGTTTGGCCCATACGGGTTGGGGGATTATCGAGGAGCGGCGCGGCGAGGTTCGCTGCCGTGCCTACGGTTGTATCGAGACTAGCGCGGGCAGCCCGCTCGCGGTGCGCCTGTCGCATATCGCCCGCGACCTCAAGGGTGTCGTGGAGCGTTATCGACCCGATACCGCTGCTATCGAGAGCATTTACTTTGGCGCCAACGTTCGCTCGGCCATCCCCACGGCGCATGCCCGCGGTGCCGCGCTCGTGGCGCTTTCGGAATGCGCGCTCGAGATAGGCGAATACACGCCCATGCAGATCAAGCAGGCCGTGGTGGGTACGGGCGCTGCGGATAAACGGCAGGTTGCCTACATGGTGCGCACGCTCACGCAGCTCGATCACGACCCTCACCCAGACCATGCCGCCGATGCCCTGGCCTGCGCCATCTGTCACGTCAACCTCAGTCGCACGCGGGCGCTTACCGGTGGCGAGTTCTATCAACAGAGAGGAACCGGATACTGATGATTTCCCAGCTCCATGGAACGCTTGTCGAGGCCACGATGAGCTTGGCCGTCGTCGATGTGTCGGGCGTGGGCTTTGAGCTCGGTATTTCGGGCAGCACTGCGGCCACGTTGCCGACGCCTGGCGGCGAGGTTCGCCTCTACACGCGCATGCAGGTGCGTGAGGACGCCATGACGCTCTTTGGTTTTGCCTCCAAGGACGAGCGCACGATGTTCGATCGGCTCGTGTCCGTCTCGGGCGTCGGTCCGCGCCTGGCGCTTGCCGTGCTTTCCACCTATACCGTGGGCCAGCTGTATTCCCTGGTGATGGCCGAGGATGACAAGGGCATGGCCAAGGTTCCCGGTGTAGGCAAAAAGACCGCGCAGCGTCTGATCCTGGAGCTCAAGAGTACCTTTGCCAATGACAAGGGCTTTGTGCCGGTCGACGTGATTCCCGGCCAGGTTTCGATGCCGGTTCCCGCCGCCGCTCCTTCGGCGATCGATGACGCCCGCGCGGCGCTCCTCTCCATGGGCTTTAGCCCGCAGGAGACCGATGTCGCCTTGAGCGGGTATGATGGGCAGGATATGCGTGTCGAGGATCTGCTCGGCGCGGCGCTTAAGCGACTCGGAATGGATGCGTGATGTGGGAAGCCGATGACTCTCAGGACCTGTGGGCGACGCCCGGCAACTCGCCGGCGGCATCCATGGCGCACGGCGAGCGCATGGTGGGCTCGGAGCTGACGGCCGAGGACCTCGATGTCGACCGCACCCTGCGTCCCCAGCGCTTGGACGACTATTGCGGTCAGGAGCATATCAAGCAGAGCCTGCGCGTGCTCATCGAGGCGGCGCAGAGCCGTGGCGAGACGCTCGACCACGTTATCTTTTCGGGCCCTCCGGGTCTGGGTAAGACCACGCTGGCAACGGTTATCGCTAACGAGCTGGGCGCCCAGATTAAGACGACGAGCGGTCCGGCCATCGCGCGCACCGGAGACTTGGCGGCTATCCTTACCAACCTACAGCCGGGCGATGTGCTGTTTATCGACGAGATCCACCGCCTCAACCGTTCGGTCGAGGAGGTCCTGTATCCCGCGATGGAGGACTTTGCGCTCGATATCGTGATCGGCAAGGGTCCGGCGGCTCGCTCGATTCGCCTTGATATCCCCAAGTTCACGCTGGTGGCGGCAACGACTCGCTCGGGCATGTTGACCGGCCCGCTACGCGACCGTTTTGGCATTTCGTATCGCCTGGATTACTACACCGTCGAGGAGCTTGCCCAGATTGTGACGCGCTCGGCGACCATCCTGGGCGTGACGATCGACCATCCCAGCGCGCTCGAGATCGGCTCACGCTCGCGTGGTACGCCGCGCCTCGCCAACCGTCTGCTCAAGCGCGTGCGCGACTACGCGCAGGTGCGCGGCAACGGTCCTATTGAGCTTGATATTTGTCGTCAGGCGCTCGAGTTTTTTGAGATCGATGAGCTTGGTCTGGACTGGATGGATATCCGCATCTTGGAGACGCTTGCCAAGACGTTCTCCGGCCGTGCTGTGGGCCTGACGACACTTGCCAGCGCGGTGGGCGAGGACCCGGGAACGCTCGAGGATGTCTATGAGCCTTATCTGCTGCAGTGCGGCTTGATGATTCGCACGCCCCAGGGCCGCCAGGCAACGCTTCGCACCTTTGAGCACCTAGGAATTGAACCGGCCGTCTAGGACGGGTTTGTAGGCTATCGCTGAGCATTGGATAAACATATCGTCGTTTGTCGGTTGCGGGTGCTTTACTATTGCGCGCCCGTGCTATGCTGAATTGGTCTTTTTCTCATCCGGTAACGAAAGGACCGTCCATGCCTACTGACATCGAAATCGCACGTTCCGTCACACCGCTGCCCATTACCGAGGTGGCCAAGAACGCCGGTGTCGACGTAAAGCACCTGATTCCGTACGGCTTCGACAAGGCTAAGGTCGACTACTCTCTGCTTAATGAGCCAACTGATCACCAGGCCAAGCTCGTCCTCGTGACCGCCATCAACCCCACGCCTGCGGGCGAGGGTAAGACCACCACGACCATCGGTCTGGCCGATGGCCTGCGCCGTCGCGGCGTCAAGAGTGCTGTGGCCCTGCGTGAGCCTTCGCTCGGTCCCGTCTTTGGCGTCAAGGGCGGTGCCGCCGGCGGCGGCTGGGCGCAGGTCATCCCCATGGAGGACATCAACCTGCACTTTACCGGTGACTTCCACGCTATCGGTGCCGCTAACAACCTGCTGGCCGCCATGCTCGACAACCATATTCAGCAGGGCAACCAGCTCGGTATCGATGTTAAGCGCATCACCTGGAAGCGCGTCGTCGACATGAACGACCGTCAGCTGCGCCATGTCATCGACGGTATTGGCGGCAAGGCCCAGGGCGTGCCGCGCGAGGACGGCTTCGATATCACCGTTGCCTCCGAGGTCATGGCGATTTTGTGCCTGTCCACGAGCATCAATGACCTCAAGGAGCGCCTGGGCGAGATTGTTGTCGGCTACAGCTTTGCCGGCGAGCCCGTCCGCGCCCGTGACCTTAAGGCTCAGGGTGCTATGGCCGCACTGCTCAAGGACGCGCTCAAACCCAACCTGGTCCAGACGCTCGAGGGTACGCCTGCGTTTGTTCACGGCGGTCCCTTCGCCAATATTGCCCACGGCTGCAACTCCATCATGGCCACCCGCATGGCCATGCGCTTCGGCGACGTCGCGATTACCGAGGCCGGTTTCGGTGCCGACCTGGGTGCCGAGAAGTTCCTCGACATCAAGTGCCGCATGACGGGCGTTCGCCCCAGCGCTGTCGTGGTCGTCGCCACTGCCCGCGCGCTTAAGTACAACGGCGGTGTTGCCAAGGCCGACCTCAACGAGGAGAACCTCGAGGCCCTCAAGGCTGGCATGCCCAACCTGCTGCGCCACGTCGACAACATTCAGAATGTCTACGGTCTGCCCTGCATGGTCGCCATCAACCGCTTCCCGACGGACACCGAGGCCGAGCTCGAGCTCATCGAGTCCGAATGCCAGAAACTCGGTGTTAACGTTAAGCTGTCCGAGGTTTGGGCCAAGGGTGGCGAGGGCGCGCTCGACCTGGCCGATGAGGTCATGCGCCTGATTGAGCAGCCGAGCGAGCTCAGGTTTGCCTACGAGGACGGTGCCGATGTGGCCGACGCCCTCGAGGCCGTTGCTACCAAGGTCTACCGCGCCGACGGCGTTGACTTTACGCCGGCTGCCAGGCGCCAGCTCGCCGAGCTGCGCGAGAACGGCTTTGGCAACCTGCCGGTGTGCGTGGCCAAGACCCAGTACAGCTTTAGCGACAACGCCAAGGCGCTGGGCGCTCCCGAGGGCTTCCGCATCACGGTGCGTGAGCTCAAGGTTTCCGCCGGCGCCCACTTTGTGGTCGCGCTGACCGGTAGCGTCCTGACCATGCCGGGCCTGCCCAAGGTTCCCGCGGCCGAGAACATCGACGTCGACAACGACGGCAACATCACCGGCCTGTTCTAAGCCGACAGCCTCATAGCTGTTTGCCCGCCTCGCCGTGCCCACCAAGGCCCGGCGGGGCTTTGTTTTCTAGCCGCGCTGGAGGCCGAAGAGTTTGGCGTTGCGCTCGGCGACCATCATGTTGATGTCGGCGATTTCCATCTCGCCGTCAATATAGGGTTGGTAGGTGCCGTAGGGGTCGCCGGCTCCCAGGCTGCAGCTTCCGCAGTTGTCGCAGCTGCCGTTTCCGCAACCCGCGAGTGCTAGCTTGATGATCTCCTCGCGTTCGGCACGCGTTGTGTCCTTGATGAGCTTGCTTTTTGCCATGACGTTCCTCGATTCGCTTGTGACCGTCGGCCGCGCATGTCTTGTAGATACCGGCGGGCTTTGCCCATCATAGGCTTTTGCGCGGGTAGAATGCATGGATAACTTGATGCTTACGGGTGACGGAAAGGAATCGTTGCATGGATCAGGATAAGACGACCGTGATGGGCGGCTACGGCTCCGCGCCGACGGGTAATAGTGCCGATGTGACCCGCGTTGCGCCAAATCCCGGTTATGCCGACCCTGCCGCGACGCAGCCTTCTGCCGAGCCCACGCGGGTTATGGGTTATGGCAACGCTGTGCAGGACCCTTACGCCGCCTCTCCGCAAAGCCCCTGTGGCAACGCGGCGCCGGACCCGTTTGATTACGCGCCGCAGGATCCCTATGCCGCCTCGGCGCCGGATCCCTATGATGACCTGTCGCAAAATCCCATTCCACAGCCTCAGCAGACGACGTATATGCCGCGTACGGCGCAGTCTCGCTATGAGTCGCGCGATCCCTACGCGCGCGAGCCGTATCGCGAGTATCCCAAGTCCATTCCTCAGTATGGCGAGGACGAGGAGGAGAAGCCTTCGCGTTCGGCGGGTGTGATCAAGAAGATCCTGATCGTGCTGGCGATTTTCTTTGCCCTGTCGGTTGCGTTTGCCATTGTGTCTGGCATGCTCAACAAGCGAGGCGCCTCGACCGACACGCAGGCCGAGCAGACTGAGGCCACTCAGTCCAGCGTTGTCGACCTGAGCGATATTCCGGGGCAGTACTGGTCTAACGCCAAGAAGCTCCTCAAGTCGCGCGGAGCCGACCTTTCGAACGCCGTGATCCTGACCGATGACGGCTCGACGCCCGTCGTCGATGCCAACTGGGTCGTTACTTCTGCCTACTACAACGACAACGGTAACCTGGAGGTCCAGCTCTCGCGCAAGGACAGCTCGTCGGGCAATGTGTCCGGCGATCAGGGCACCACGGACAGTTCGAGCTCCAATACGCTGGAGGACCTGAGCAACAAGGCTCAGGAGCTGGGGGATAAGGCCCAGCAACTGGGCGATACGGCTCAGAATCTCGGCGACACCGCGCAGAACCTGGGCGACATGGCAACGGATGCCTGGAGTGCACTGCAAAACGGCATCTCGGGCATGCAGGGAAACTAGCTGTTAGGCGGGCTACAGCTGCTCGGCCGGGCGATCGGGCGAGCTGAAGCCCGAGTCAAACGTGACGACGCACGAGGCATCGGGCCGGCGCTCGTGCACAATGCGCGTGACGAGTTCCAGCAGTTCCTCGTCGGATATGTCAAAGCCGTCGGGGCGCACCAGGTCAAACGAAACGAAGCCGTCGTGCTCGTGCAGATCATGGATGGAGAGCGCGGGGTCGATCTGCGCGATGCCACGTTTGACCCAGCCGCGCAGGTCGTCGCCGGTTGTGGCGATGGGGTCGCAGTGCAGCGTGATGCCGATGCCCATCTGGCGCTTGATATCGTGCTCGATGGTGTCCAGAATCTCGTGGTGCTCAAACGCATCGCCCTCGCCGGGCATCTCCACGTGAGCGCTGGCAAATTGGCGACCAGGGCCGTAGTCGTGCACCATCAGGTCGTGCGTGCCCAGGACCTGCGGATACGACATGATCTTGTTGCGGATTGCCTGGACGAGCTTGGGGTCGGGCGCCTGTCCCAACAGCGGGCTGATGGCATCGCGCACCAGGCCCATGCCGCTGATGCAGATGAAGATGCCCACGCCCAGGCCTGCCCAGCCGTCGAGATCAAAGCCGGTCGTTTGCGAGATAAGCGCCGCCGCCAAAACCGATCCCGAGGTGATGACGTCGTTTTTGGAGTCCTGCGCCGTGGCGATGAGCGTCTCGGAATCGATGCGGTTGCCCAGCGTGCGGTTGAATGCTGCCATCCAAAATTTGACGAGCATGGACAGGATAAGGGCTGCCATGGAGAGCGCCGAATATGCGGTGGGCGAGGGCTTGATGATTTTGGTGACCGACTCCAAGATCAGGTTGATGCCAACGGCGCAAACGAGGACGGCGACAAACAGCCCTGCCAGGTACTCATAGCGGCCGTGGCCGTAAGGGTGCCCCTCGTCGGCAGGGCGGCTGGCAAGGCGGAATCCGAGTAAGCTCACAATGTTGCTCGAGGCGTCGGAGAGGTTGTTGAAGGCGTCGGCGACAAGCGAGACGGAGCCCGCGAGCAGGCCCGCGATTCCCTTGGCAAGGCACAGGGTGATGTTGAGTCCAATGCAGATGAGGCTTGCGGCGAAGCCGGCGTTGGTGCGGCAGGAGGTATCGACCGGCTCGCTCTCGCTGCCGGGAGCAAGCGTATGTACCAGCCGATTTACAAATAGCATAACGGTCGTCCTCACAATCGTGTTTAAGGGGATAGTGTAGCTCGGACGGGTGCGTTATGGGCCGATGCTCAGAAAATGCAGCAATGGTCTACCTGTGCTAACGAGTGCAGATGTAGACGAGTGACTGTCCGCGCGGCTGCGAGCCCGCTGCGCCTTCTCGTCCGTTCGAATGCTCCATTTTGGGCCACATGGGTATGGGCATGCGCTTGTTTGCTCGACATACTTAATGTCGACAGCCCCTGTGCAAAGGAGGACGTTTCCATGGACGAGATGTTTGCCATTAAATGCCAAAACTGCGGCGGCCCCATGTATTCGCACCAGGCAAAGCGCAGCTTTGAATGTGCCTATTGCGGAACGGTCGTCCCGTGGCAAGCGGACGCCGGGGAGCCTAAGAGTGCTCTGGGCATTCGCCATACACCGCTGACGGTGGTTGACGGGTTGCTCAAGCTCACGCATGTGTCGCAGCTCGAGCGCCCAGAGGACCCGGACTGGTATTTCTTTAATTCGCACTGGCGCAACCAGTCGGTTCTGGAGCATCTGCTGTGGGAAGATCGCGGGACGGCGCAGGAGTTCCAAGAGGCTACGCACGTGAGCATTCCCTGCCCCTTCTGCGGTGCGTCCTTTGAGGGCGAGTCAACGCAACGCGTGTTTGAGTGCCCGTCGTGCGGCAACAAGATTGGTGTGGCAGACTTGCTCAAACCTGGCACGTTTAGCAAGCGCCTGACCATGGGTGTGGGTGCCGAGTATGTGCCCGAGCAGGGCATTCCCTGCGAGATTTCCCCGCAACAGGCGCGTGCTAACGCGCTGCAGCTGGTGCGTCAGTATCCGGATGCCTTTGCCGGGCACGACGTCGAGGACGCAATCCAAAACGACATGATGCTCTTCTATTTCCCCATGGCGTTGGCTGACCTGCGCATGATGGCGTCCTTCCCGGGCAAGGGCCTGAGCAAGGAGACCTTGGTGTATTACGAGGTGCTCGACTGGGCGTATCCCAGGGCCAACTACCTGGACGTTCGCCTCATGGGCATTTTGGAGCCGTGGGACTTTGGCAAGGTAGGGCCGTTCGATCCCGCCATGCAGGAGGGCGACTTCCGTGTCGTCTCCGTCGATGCTTCCACCAAGGACCAGGTGGTCATTGATAAGCTGGCGCTCGACGTTGCGGGCAACGATGCCGAGGCGACCCTGGGGCTCAATAAAAAGAGCATCCGCAC
>CAVCHM010000070.1:0-7194 GCA_963602135.1 bacterium
AACATCGTCGTAAAGCCCAGGTCGTCGGCATGGTCGAGCACCTGCTCGTACTCCTCGTGCGTCACGGCGCGCGCCAGGTCGCCGCCCTGCTCGCGCATGAGCGCATTGGGCGTGTACTGGTTCATGACCGAGATCGGCACGTCGCCCACCGTCTGCCACACCAGGTCCAGCACGCGACACGAATCGTCCGCATGCCCCGGCAGCACCAGGTGGCGCACGATGATACCGCGCTTCATGAGCCCGTCGTCGTCCACCAGCTCTCCCCCGCGGCGCTCAATCTCGCGTGCCATCTGCGCCAGGCCCGAAACGGCGACGCGCGGGTAGTCCTTAATATGAGAGAGCGACTGCGCAAGCCCCGCATCAGCATACTTAAAGTCAGTGAGCCACACATCCACCAGGTCGCCCAACGCGGCCACGGCACTCGCCCGCTCATAGCCACTCGTGTTATAGACAATGGGAATAGTCAGCCCGCGCGACCGTGCCACGGCAATCGCGGCCGGCAGCAGGTGCGCATAATGCGTCGCCGTCACCAGGTTAATGTTGTTGGCGCCCTGATCTTGTAGCTCCAGCATAATCTCGACCAGACGCTCGGGCGTAATCTCAAGACCGAAATTGCCCGTCGAGATCTCGTGGTTTTGGCAGTAGATACACTTGAGCGAACAGCCGCTAAAGAAGATCGTCCCCGAGCCTGCCTCGCCCGAGATGGGGGGCTCCTCCCACATATGAAGCGCCGCGCGTGCGACCTTGAGCGTGTCATCGGCGCCGCACACGCCGCGCGCGCCCTCATCGCGCGCCGCGCCGCAACGGCGTGGACACAAATGACAGGCGGGCGAAAAAAGTTCGGTCAACGACGTCGACATGAAACCATGCTCCAAAACAACGATTCAGCAGCTCAAACGTAAGGGCGCATGCCGAGCAGACGGCTCCGTCCCTAAGGCGCCGTAATCGTCCGACACGATTTTTGTAATGTCAAGACTGGAATCGACAAAGTGCCGCTTTATGATGTAGGTATTCCGCCCCCCGCGGAGCAACTGGGTGAACCGTCGCGTTTATTTAGGGAGCCCACACAGTCGTACCTAGTACAGGTATCCTTCGTTGTTAAGGACGCTGGAACAGTCGATGAGGGCACCCACCTGTTTTAGGTGGGTTCATTTTCGTAACGTGGGGGGTGGTTTTCTTTTGCCAATTTTGCCCAAAAATTGGCATCGCAGATCCCGTATGACACCCAACGGCACTCGGCAGAACCCCGCCAACATCCCAATATCTGGTAAGCGCGTGATAATCGCACGGCACAAACCCCCGCACCCCCTCGGTCGAGTATCATGGGTCAGCTATGTCCTTTTGCGCGTAGCGCCCTTTGACCTTTTCCTTCGACGCTTGGCGGTTTTCGATTCATGGCTTCATCCACGAGCTTCATACCGTACTTATGCGTGGCGGTCGCTGCCTTTATCACGACATTTCTCACGGTGCCCCTGGTCAAGCGCCTGGCAATCAAGCTCGACGCCGTCGACTATCCCTCAAAGCGCCGCATTAACACCAAGCCCATCCCACGCATGGGCGGCACCGCGGTCTTTTTGGGCCTCGTCGTTGCCTGCATCGTGCAGATCCTGGGCACCTGGTACCTGGGCTGGCCGCCCGTTTTGGTACCGCACCCGCGCCTGCACATCAGCTACCCCGTGCTGGCACTCTCCTTTACCGTGATCTTTGCGACAGGCGCGATCGATGATGTCTTCCAGCTCAAGCCCAAGCAAAAGCTGGCCGGCCAGGTGCTCGCCGCGCTCATCGCCTGCATCGGCGGCTTAAAAATCGGCGTCATCATCAACCCGTTTGCCCTCGGCGAGATCATGCTTGGCTGGCTCGCCTACCCCATCACCGTGATCTACCTAGTGGCGTTCACCAACATCATCAACCTCATCGACGGCCTCGACGGCCTGGCCACGGGCATTTGCGGCATCGCATCGTTCACCATGTTCACGATGGCCATGCTTTCGGGCCGCATCGACGCCGCCGCGCTCTCCATCGCGCTCTTTGGCTCGTGCGTGGCTTTTCTGCATTACAACTTCAACCCCGCGAGCATCTTCTTGGGCGACTCGGGGTCGCTGCTGTTGGGTTTCGCTTTGGGCTCCATATCGCTGCTCAACGTGAGCCGCACCGCCGCGCTCACCTCGCTCATCATCCCGCTCATCGTGGCAGGCGTGCCCATCATCGACACGTTCAGCGCCATCGTGCGCCGCAAACGCGCCCACATTAGCATCGGACAGGCTGACAAGGGCCACATCCACCACCGCCTGATCCAAGAGGGTTACAACCAAAAGCAGGCCGTGCTGCTCATCTACGCCTGGTGCATCATGCTTTCGGCCGGCGCCGCCGCGATCAATCAGGTCGAGGTGCCCACGCGCGTACTCATCTTTGTCGTGCTCGCCATTGGCTCGGCGGCCTTCGCCAAGCACCTGCACCTGTTTGAGCCCGTCCTGCGCCACCATTACAACAAGCGCACACACGAAGACGAGCTGGTAACCCCTGACGACCCTGCCTTTAAGCAGGAGGAGCAAGCAGCCGAGGAACGTAAAGAAGAGCGCCACCACAAGCTCTAGGATAAGCTGCCGAGGATGCGCCCAGGCAACGCTGGCCAAGCGCAGCCGCGCCGCACCCATCGCACAAGCCGCCCCTCTCCCGCCCCTCGCCCACTTACGCCCCACCCCTTTCAATAAACGCGTTATCATCTTGACCAATACGCATACGTTAGGAGCAATCATGCCAAACGAGAACAGCTACGAAGTCGCGCTGCAAAAGAGCAACGCCATTCGCGAGGGCCTGGCCAAGACGCCCGAGAAGTTCACCATGCTTACCGGCGACCGCCCCACCGGCCGTCTGCACCTGGGCCACTACTTTGGCACCCTCAAGGGCCGCGTGGAGCTGCAGAACATGGGCGCCAAGACCAACGTGCTCATCGCCGACTATCAGGTCATCACCGACCGCGACACCACCGAGCACATCCAGGACAACGTGTACAACATGGTCATGGACTACCTTGCCTGCGGTATCGACCCCGACAAGACCATGATCTACGCGCACTCCGCCGTGCCCGCCGCAAACCAGCTCATGCTGCCGTTCCTGTCGCTGGTGTCCGAGGCCGAGCTGGCGCGCAACCCCACGGTCAAGGCCGAGATGGAGGCCTCGGGCCACGAGCTTACCGGCCTTCTGCTCACCTACCCGGTGCACCAGGCCTGCGACATTCTGTTCTGCAAGGGCAACGTGGTGCCAGTCGGTCGCGATCAGCTGCCGCACATCGAGCTCACCCGCACCATCGCACGCCGCTTTAACAACCGCTACGGCAAGGTATTTCCCGAGGTCGAGGCGCTGCTGTCCGAGACCCCGCTGCTGCCCGGCCTTGACGGTCGCAAGATGAGCAAGAGCTACGGCAACGCCATCAATATTTCGATGACCGCCGAGGAGACGGCGAAGCGCATCAAGAAGAGCCAGACCGACTCCGAGCGCATGATCACGTTTGATCCCGAGAACCGCCCCGGCGTATCCGGCCTGCTTTCAACGGCTGCCATCTGCACCGGCCGCACCGAGGTCGAGATTGCCGAGGAGATCGGCATGGGCGGCTCCGGCCAGCTCAAGAAGTACGTGACCGAGGCCGTCAACGAGTACTTCGCCCCGATTCGTGAGCGTCGCCAGCGCTACGAGAACGACCTGGATTACGTCAAGGACGTGCTGCACGAGGGCAATCGTCGCGCCAACGAGATCGCCGAGCAGACCCTGGCCGAGGTTCAGGACGCCATGGGCATGGTGTACTAGACCGATCTGCTGGCTTGAGCTTTAGATTGTTTTGGGCGGGCGCTACGGCGTCCGCCTTTTTTGGTGCCCGACCGGTTCGGCTCTGTCCATTGCACTCCCCCGACAAACAGGAACAGGCCCGCTGGCAGTTAGTTGCCAGCGGGCCTGTTCCCGAAGTACACCGTTGAATCGCACAGAGGGGAGGAATGCGAATCAAACTCAACAGGGCAGGCTTTTTCATCGCCTATTGCCTGCTCCGTTGCTGAAACCAATATAGTTCACCGTGGTTTACTTTCTAGCGTCAATATGCGCCGCCATACCTTCTCCATAAGTTAGCTCCGGTAAACCTGCAACGGAAAACCACCACAAAGGGGACAGGCACCTTTGTGGTGGTTTTGGCCACGGTGGAGCCGCTAGAGCCCGGCAGGCCAGCGACAGGCGCCCAGATCAACATGCATGGGATCGATAAACGTCACGCCCTCCCCCAGCAAAAGTTCGCGCTGAGCATCGGGACCGCCAAAAGCAAAGCCCTCGCAAATGCGGCCATCGGCAAACACCACACGATGGCAGGGAATCTGACCAGGGCGCGGATTGCTATGCAGGGCATACCCCACGTACCGCGCACTTCGTGGACGACCGGCGAGCAGCGCCACCTGGCCGTACGTGGCGACCATCCCTTCGGGGATCTGCTCGACCACCTCGTACACCCGCTCAAAAAAGCCCTCAGACGCCATTGCTCGCTCCCTTCAACCCAAACCAGCATAAACCACCAAAAAGGGGACAGGCACCTTTGTGGTGGTTTTGACCGGAAAGCTAGTTGGCGGGCTGGAAGAAGGCTACGGCCACGGCACCGGGGCCTACGTGGGTGCCGATGGTGGCGCCAATGGTGTGGATGGGCAGCTCGCTCTCGGCATGGCCAGCCCACAGCGCCGCACTGTCCTCGATATACTTCTTGAGCACCGCATCCGAAAGGCCCGTATAGCCGAGCGCCAGCGGCATGGAAAAGTCGATGCCGCCCGCCTTTTCGACCTTCTGGTTGAGCAGGTTACGACCGTTCTTGGAACCGCGCGCCTTACCCAGTTGCACGATCAGGCCATCCTCGGCGGCCACAACAGGCTTCACGTTGAGTAGCGTACCCACGGCGCCGGCCGCAGCAGACAAGCGGCCTCCGCGCACCAGGTACTCCAGCGTCTCAAGCAAACCGATGACCACCACGCGGTCGCGAACGGCCTCGACAGCCGCCGCAACCTGAGCCGCGCCCTGGCCCTCGTCCACCAAGCGCAGCGCATACTCGACCAGCACGCGCTCGCCCAGGGTGACGTTGTTGCTATCCACCACATACACGTCGCCGCCCGGCGCCTCGGCAAGTGCGGTGCGAGCACTCTGGTTGGTGCCCGAAAGCTTGGCACCCACGGTAATAATCACCGCCTCGTCGCCGGCCTCACGAACCTCGGCAATCGCCTGCGAAAAGGCGTACGGGTTGACCTGACCGGTCTTGGGCAGCTCATCACGCTCCACGAGCATCTCGTAAAAGCGTTGGTGATCGATGTCGACGCCATCCATGTACACATCGGTGCCAAAGGTGACGGACAGCGGCAGAACACGCAGAGCGGGGTGCTCCGCCGGAGACATATCGCTGGCGGAATCGGTAATAATGCGGACGGACATAGCGAATCCTTTCTTGCGCAGGTCTCGCGCAGGGAATTTTGACAACAATGTCCCGGCGCGGCGTGCGCGCTCAAACGGGACGATGCAGTTGTTGGCTGAAAGATAGTGCCAGCGCGGCTCTAAATCTCGCGCAGGGTGCTGAGGATCGTGCGCAGCGACGCATACATCTGCTCGCGCTGCTCCACGCCCATGGCCTTGCCGGTGGTATCGAGCACATCGCGAATGATGCGATCGGCCTCGCTCATGCTCTCGCCGCCCAGAGCAGTCAGGCGCACAGGAGCACGGTACTTGACGGCCGCATCACCCGAGTCGTCAACCTCGACGTAGCCGCCCTCCTCCAGATGAGCCAGTGTGCGCGAAACGGCGGCACGGGTAACGCCGGCCATGCGGGCGAGGTCGGCGCCAGTCAGGCCGTCCTTGCTGCGCTCAAGATAGTACAGGCACATGACATCGGAGCCCTTAAGGCCGAGCCTTGCGCCTTCGGACGTCTTGATGCGCTGAATCTCCTTGTAGAGGCCGCTGATCAGTCCGACAAAGTCCTCAAAACGTGTCTCGTCGTTCTGCTGCATGGTGACGACCGCCTTTCGCTTACATGATGCTAACGGGTAAACATCTTAGCCGCACAAGGCAACACCCGTACCCAAATATCCGATTTGTTAACCCATCAACATAAAAACCACCACAAAGGGGACAGGCACCTTTGTGGTGGTTTGAACCTCAATAAGTTTTAGGCGTTGCTACAACTCCACGCAAGGATTGTCGCGGGTCACAAGCGTCTTAACGACAACCGTCGCTCCCAAATACCGCTCGAGCAGCTCAGCGAGGCGATCGATCGCAGCCTGGCAATCCCCCATGCGCTCGGGCTCTACGCACTCAATCGCCAGGAACGCATCGGCCGAATCGTCGGACAGCGCCGTGCGAACGCCATCGCGCCAGTTCCAGCAGCGGCACACGGCGCCTGCATCGTCGATATAGGCAAGCTCGTCGGGCAGCGTCGGATCATCCGCCTCCTCGCCAAGTGGCAAGAACGCGTCGCCGCCGTCGGTCACCGTCAGGCGCAGATTGCCCTCAATAGCATGCAAATCCTCACCGCCAACGGGCAGCGCATAAGTCAACGAAATCGTGTTGTAGATATCCACCGCCGGCGTGATGTGGCCGACCGGCTTGCCTTTGAGCACGCGCTTGAGCAGGTTCTCAACTGAGCAACGCGCGCCCTTCTTGGTCTTGAACAGGCGATAGGCCTCGCGCCATGCCTTGACCGGCGCGTTCTCGCTGATGGTATCGCTGGTCAGATGGCGCTCCGCATCGATGTTGGCGCGGTCAAGCAGCGCGGCGATTGCATCCACGTCCTCCTGGGGAATCTGAGCCGCGGGCTTCATGCCCTTTACGACCACGACGCCGATAGCCGCCTGCGGAAACAGCTCCCAAAACGAATCCTCGGCAACGAAACTCTTCATATGTTCTCCCTTCATAGCGGACGCCCGAGTCCGGACGCCTAAACAAAAAGCGCCCTCACAGCGGCCACCTTCAAAGTCCTACGGTGCCGCCACAAGAGCGCTTACGCTGCCCCCATCCGGAGAAGGGGGCGATATGTCAGGCGTATTGTAACCCGAGTCATTCGCGTGAGTAAAACCACCACAAAGGCGCCCGTGAACTGCGCCCCGAAACTTGGACTGAATAAATAGCGGCTACGCCGCAAGGGCCCGGTCCCGGAACTCCTCCGGCGTCAGGCCCTTCAATCTT
>CAVCHM010000071.1:0-6999 GCA_963602135.1 bacterium
GCCACTTCGCCGAGCCGTTCCCGATCAAGGAATCGCACATCGACCTGTAGTCGGTTGTCCTCGTCCGGGCCCGTGTTGGACTTAGTTTTCAGAACGTCCTCGACCATGGAAACCCCCTTAT
Organism: bacterium; assembly: GCA_963602135.1. Taxonomy (GTDB): domain Bacteria; phylum Actinomycetota; class Coriobacteriia; order Coriobacteriales; family Coriobacteriaceae; genus Collinsella. The sequence continues at coordinate 122 of CAVCHM010000071.1, forward strand.
CCTGCTCCTTCGGAGCTGCGGATAAGGGGGTTTCCTGGTCTGCGGAATGTTCTGAAAACTAAGTCCAACACGGGCCCTGTGTTACCACTGCAGGGGGGGGGTGCGATTCCCTGATCGCTCACTTAATCTAATTTGAAATTGTGTGAGGCCGGAGCTCTAGCTCCGGCCTCCTTATATAAGGGCTCGGCAAAGCCGAGCCACTAAATTTACATCAGCCTCCAGAACATGTTTGAGAACTGTGCCCGGAGTACCTACTCCTAGGGCCGGAATGAGGTTGCTTTCCAACGCATTCCGCAGGGGGCGGCATTATTTTGTAGCGCGAAGCGCGGATCAAAATAATGCCGCATGCCTGAGGACGCGTTGGAAAGCAACCTCATTCCGGCCCGAACAGGTCCGTCTACCTGCGCATTTACAAATTCGTAAACTTTTTTCAAAAAAGTGCTTGCACAGTTCTCGAATCATAGGTTATTATCTTCCTCGTTGAACGCGCGGGTCCAACAAACGAACCGCGAGTCAACAACATAGCATGTCGGAGTGGCGGAATTGGCAGACGCGCTAGCTTGAGGTGCTAGTGACCGCTTTTTGGTCATGCGGGTTCAAGTCCCGCCTCCGACACCATCGCATTTGAGAAGCCTCTTCGGAGGCTTTTTTGTTACCGATAGACGGTGAGGTCCACGATGGAAACGCTTGAGCGCAACGAGTGGGCAGACGTTGCCCAACTGGTCGAGATCACGAGCGATGCTGTCATCATTTGTGAGCTCGACGGAACCATTCTGCATGTGAATAATCGCTTACTTGGTTTGATGTGCGAGGAACGCGCCGACGTCATCGGTGGAGATGTTAAAGACGTCCTGTATTCATCCGCTTTTGAACGTGCGACGGAACATCGTCTGCCATTTGAAACTGATGGCTCCGAGAACGAACTGATGCTCAAGCTGAGTGACGGCTCTTTTATTCCCGTCTTGGTTCGTGCGGGCTCCGTAACGCCTCCACGCATCTTTGGGCGCCGCGCACCACGTGTCCTGGTGGCGCTTCACAGTATCGAAGAGCAGTATTCCCACGATCGTCAGCTCAAACGTGCGCTATCGGAGCTTAGGGTGGCGAATAAACGCCTTTCGGGTACCCTTTCGGTCATTATGAGTACCGTGGGCTCCAATGAGCTCCCCAGCTTGCTCGATACCGTTTTGAATCAGCTCGTCGGAACGCTCGATGCCTCTGGAGCTGCGATTTATTTTTCTGAGAGCGGCGGCTTTAAGCTTCGCGGTGTTTCCAAGGAGCTGCATGACAGCTACCTGCCCGAGTTTTTGCCGTATGGCGCTGGCATTCCGACGTATGTTCTTCGCGAGTCGCGTGCCTGCCGCCTGTCGATTCAGCAGGACCTTGAGGGCGACCGGGTTGCTTCGGGTATGTTCATGGATTTGGACAATCGTTCCAAGCACTTGCTGCGCGTGCAGGATATGCCCCCGTATCGCAGCGAGATCTGTCTTCCCGTGTTTTACGGCACGCAGGTGCTCGGTGTGTTGGAGGTCGGTTGGAAACGTCCACAGGCGCCACTTGCCTATGACCTTAACGTGCTCGAGGTCATCTGCGATTACCTGTCTATTCAGATGGTCGGCATGGCGTCGAGCTTACGTTCGCGCCGCACGGCAGAACTTGGTCGTTCGCTCAACGTGCTGCGCGATGAGCTTTTTACCTATCTTGATGATCCGGTCGCTGCTTCGCACGCCGTCTCGTCCGAAATCTGTGCCGTGCTCAATTGCCATTTTTGCCCCGTGGAGTACGATGCGGGCCTCGAAGCCTATGTTATCGATTTTGAGGGCGGTAGCCGTGTAGCGTTGCCGGGCGATCCAGAGTCACTCTTCTTTTCCGTCACGACGCCGGCGGCGCGCCTGGGGACATCTTCTGATGGGTTCGAGACATCGGTGCTGGGCGGGACGAGTGCCGACGATCTCAGGCACGTGCGCCTTACACGTGTGGACGAATCCACGTCTATGGGTGCATGGTTGAGGGCCCACGGCCTACCGTGTCAGGGACTTTATGTCGACTCCGGCATCGAAGCTGGGCGCTACCACTCGGAATCGGATGGCAAGCGAAGCAACGATGCAATTGTTCCCGCTGATATCGCCAAGGGGCCGACGAGGCGTGTTTTGCTGCTCCGCGATGGCAGCCAGGAGCCCATTGATGACCTCGAATACGACTACATGGTGCATTTGGCGCATGACTTTGAGTTGATTTATGAGGGCGAGTCTCAAAAGCGCGAAGAACGTCATATTGCTCAGACGCTTCAGATTGGCATGAGAAATTCGCTTGGTGACGTTCCGGGCATCGCGACCGATTCGGTATACCTGTCAGCCACGAACTCTGCATTGGTCGGTGGTGACTTCTATACGCTCATCCGTCTTCCCGACGATTGCGCCGTCATGATCCTGGGCGATGTGTCCGGCAAGGGCATCGAGGCGGCATCCATGTCTGCACTCGTCAAGACGGCGCTGACGGCCTATGCCTGGGAGGGTGCGGGGCCTGCCCGCATGGCCCGCTCGCTCAATAGCATGCTCATGGGCTTTTCGAGGGTCGAGACGTTCGTGACGGCCTTTATCGCTAAGATTGACCTTAAAGCCGGGCGCGCTACCTATTGCTCTGCGGGACATCCTCCCACTATGGTCATCAGACCGTCGTCGAAGCCGCTTGGCGGCGGAGAAACCCGAGGGGGAGAAGTGGAGCTCCTTGGGTGCCAATCGGGCGTGATCGGTGCCTTTGAGAGCATGGTCTACGAGACGGGCGCCTTTACGTTCGCTCCTGGTGACATGCTATTTATGTATACCGACGGAACGATTGAAGCACGTGATCGCTCGGGTGCTTTCTTTGGCGAACAGCGCCTTCGCGACCTTCTGCTCTCTGTCTCGGGTGAGGGCGTATCGGGCATTTGCGGCAAGGTCTTGGGCGAGCTTGACCGATTTACCGATTCGGCGCTGGACGATGACATTGCATTGGTGTCCCTTGAGTTTTTACGGGGTCGTTCATAGACGACGCTGGGCGGGTTGAATCCGCACGGTTGGGGAAACGAATGCATCGAGTGGGCTTTTTTGGGGAACCATGGTCGTATGAATGAGTGGAATGACATAGCGGTTTTGACGCCACCGGGTGATGTCGACATCGCCTCGGTGCCCGTGCTGCGCCGACGGTTGGACAATTTGATCGACCGGGGCGTTCGTCGCGTTGTCATCAATTGCCAGGCCGTGGGCTTTATCGACTCGACGGGTTTGGCGTTTTTGCTTACACGTGCCAGAGAACTCATGAGGCGAGAAGGCCTGCTTTCGCTCGTTAACGCTTCCGATGAGGTCATCCGCTTTTTGGAGATTGCCCGACTTGTCGACATCCTCCATGTTGCGGGCTTCGCTCGGGAGTCGATTCCTGCCATTCCGGTGGGGGAATTGCCTCGCTGGAGCAAGAGTGTCGAGGTGCACCAGGGTATCGAGAACCTTCCATACTATCGTCATCGTATTGCCGAACTCCTTGAATCGCTTCCGTTGCGTCGCGACGAGCGCTACGATGTCGCATTGGCATCGGGCGAGGCGCTGGGCAACGCGTATGACCATGCGGGTGGTATCGGATGCATCCTGACGGTTCAGGCCTATGGCGATCGTGTCGTGATTGAGGTTGTCGACCGTGGGGCGGGCTATTCGATCGACGGGTCGAGTGAACCGGTTACGACTGAGGAGCGCGGGCGTGGGATCAAGCTCATGCGCATGTTAGTCGACAACGTGGAGGTTGCCCGTCGTACTGATGGTGCCGGTACGCGCGTTCGGATGGTAAAGCTGTTTAGCGGAACATTGGAATCGTGCGCCTAGTAAATCGTTTTGGCATGTATATCTGCCAAGAGCATGTGGCGAACAACTTTTTTGAAAAAAGTACTTGCGTCTTTTGGGCAACTCGCGTAAATTAATAACCCGCAAGCGGACATGGCTCAGTTGGTAGAGCACAACCTTGCCAAGGTTGGGGTCGCGGGTTCGAGCCCCGTTGTCCGCTCCATTGCATTTCCGGACCGTCTCAAGCGGTCCTTTTTCGGCGAAGTGGCCAAGTGGTAAGGCAGAGGCCTGCAAAGCCTTTACCCCCGGTTCGAATCCGGGCTTCGCCTCCAGGCAACATCCGGGCGCTCCCGCGCCCGTTTTGTTTTACATATGCGGACATGGCTCAGTTGGTAGAGCACAACCTTGCCAAGGTTGGGGTCGCGGGTTCGAGCCCCGTTGTCCGCTCCAACTATCTTACGCGGTTCTAACGAACCGCGTTTTTTGTTGACGCTGCGCGGGCCCCGGGCACCCCATCTTGCCCCTCAATCGTCGGTCGCGTACATAAAGTACGCTTCCCTCCTCTTTCGCGGCAACCTGGGGCACCCGGAGCCCGCTCGCTGTCGTGGCCGGGGGAGTAAGTCTTCCGTTCTTTTCACTAATCGATCGATTCGTCCCAGGAGGCTCGAGCCCGAGAGGGGGCGAGCGTTTGGGGCGTGGCTGCGGCGTTGATTGCCGTGAATGTCAGCTTTGGGCGTATCATCGTGGGCATCTCACAAAACCTCGTTGCAAGGGAGACACACCCCATGGCTACAGAAAAGTCCTCCTCGCGCTCATGGATGTCCGATGCCGCGATCTATCAGATTTACCCGCGCTCGTTTAAGGACTCGACTGGTTCGGGTTTGGGCGATATCGCGGGCATTACCCAGCAGATGGACTATCTTGAGCGGCTGGGTATCGAGGCCATCTGGCTGAGCCCGTTTTACCCATCGCCTCTTGTCGATGGCGGCTATGACGTGGCGGACTACTGCGATGTCGACCAACGTCTCGGCTCGCTTGACGACTTCGATGACATGATCGCCGCGGCTCACGCGCGCGGCATCAAGGTCATCGTCGACATCGTGCCCAACCATTCGTCCAACCAGCACCCCTGGTTCAAAGCCGCTCTTGCCGCCGGCCCCGGATCGCCCGAGCGCGCCCGCTATATCTTCCGTGATGGTCGCGGCGAGCATGGCGAGCTGCCTCCCACCAATTGGAATGCCAACTTTGGCGGCCCCGCCTGGACGCGTGTTGCGGACGGTCAGTGGTATCTGCACATGTTTACGCCCGAGCAGCCGGACTTTGACTGGTCATGCCCCGAGGTTCGCGCGTTCTTTTGCGACGTCCTGGCGTTTTGGAGCGATCGAGGCGTCGATGGCTTTCGCATTGATGTGGCGCACGGTCTCGCCAAGGATCTCGACCGCGATGATCTCGACCAGTGGCATCTCGCCGAGGGCGATGACATGGTTGACGACGGCACCCATCCGCTGTGGGATCGCAACGAGGTTCACGAGATCTATCGCGAGTGGCGCCGCGTGTTCGACCGCTATTATCCGCCGCGCAGCGCTGTTGCCGAGGCGTGGGTGCTGCCCGAGCGCCAGTATCTCTACGCGCGCCCCAGCGAGCTTGGCCAGACATTTAACTTTGAGTTCGCCAAGGCCACTTGGACCTATGATGACATGCACGCTGCAATCGAGGAGGGCTTGAAGGCGGCCATCGAATCCGATTCCGCCTCGACCTGGGTACTCTCCAACCACGACGTGCCGCGCGTGGCGACGCGCTATGCCCTGCCGCAAATCAAGGCGACGCGCTACCACCAGATTGCGCTTGACTGGCTCTTACGCGACGGGTCGTCTTATGACGAGGACCGTGAACTCGGCGAGCGCCGCGCGCGGGCGGCCCTTTTGCTTGAGCTGGCGCTTCCGGGCTCGGCATACGTGTATCAGGGTGAGGAGCTCGGCCTTTTTGAGGTGGCCGATATCCCGTGGGCCGCACTCGAAGATCCTACTGCGACCAATACGCACGGACCGAAGCGCGAGAAGGGGCGCGACGGCTGCCGTGTGCCCCTGCCGTGGGTGGCAGCGGACGATCCCACGCAGGGCGGATCGTTTGGGTTTTCACCGGCGGACGCCGATGCGGCGCCCCATCTGCCGCAGCCTGCATGGTTTTCCGATTACGCTGCCGATAGGGAAGAAGCGGACCCGACATCGATGCTTGCGCTCTATCGTGACGCCCTCTGGCTGCGGCGCAAGCTGCGCGGGTGCGCCAACGATCTTGCGTGGCTCGATCTTGACGGGCGTACCGGCCTTGCGGATGGTGCCGAGGGCGCTGAGGGCGGCGTCATCGCCTATCGCCGCGACAACGGCTGGGCGTGTGTGACGAACTTCGGTGCAGCACCCGTGGAGCTGCCGGCGGGCAAGGTCCTGCTCACCTCATCACCGCTTGCAGACGGCAGGCTTGCGCAGGACAGCTCTGCCTGGATCATGCTCGCTGAGTTGTAGGGGGCCTCTTGCGGCGAGTTTGCGTTTGCCCGCGCTTTCCATGGTGGCTGATGTCTTCGCGAGGTTCGAGAGGGCGTCGCAAAACTTTTCAAAAAAGTTCTTGCATAGGATGCGGGTATCACGTAAGATTAATCCTCGTAAGCGGACATGGCTCAGTTGGTAGAGCACAACCTTGCCAAGGTTGGGGTCGCGGGTTCGAGCCCCGTTGTCCGCTCCATTTGGGCGTTTAGCTCAGGGGGAGAGCGCTTCCCTGACACGGAAGAGGTCAGAAGTTCAAATCTTCTAACGCCCACCAAATGTTCGCAGCCCAGAGGCTTAGCCTCTGGGCTGTTTTATTTTGCTCGCCAAATGGGTCGCCAAATACGTCACCAAATTTCGAGTTTTTTGATCTTCTGGGATGCTTCTCAGTAGCCATCCGAGAAAACTCTCATCTTCTCTGTTTGCATACACATATCTTTCAAGGATTCGTGCCGCGGTTACATGGGGCTCGGCAAGGCACGACCGCAACATGTTGGTCAAGCATAATCTTTTGGATTCTTTTGGCGTGAGCGGC
>CAVCHM010000072.1:0-6993 GCA_963602135.1 bacterium
CCTGGCGCCACTGAGCGATCTCCTCTGGCGTCGTGACGTGGGTGGTCCAGCCGGGGAACCCGACGGCCTCCCCGTAGCCGTTTTTCCGGCTCGGCACCTTGCCGAGCGCCTTGAGGGCTGACGAGGCGGACCTCGGCACCTGCGGGTTCTGGACGACAGGGAGGGTGCACGCGGTCAGCCCTGCGGCGATCACGGCATCCCAGTCAGCGGGGCGGGCCCCGCAGGGGTTAACAGCGGGCATCAGGCCTCCAACACGGTTTTTCGTGAACACTCTGGCGATCAAAAGCGCTCCAAGGTATGTCTGGGCGAAGTGCTTCGCGCGAAAAGGCTCCACCGGTAAGCCTTTCTATAGATAGGCACCACCACAGCGGGAGCTTTTTTCGACCTCTAGCGACGTGATTGACCGCCCCCGGCGTCACGCCAAGGGCTGAGGCGGTCTTTTTCTGTGAGCCGAAGAACTCGCATACGGCTTTAAAGGTAGCTCTTTCCATGTGCTGACTATACCATAAGTAGTTTTTAGAAAGAGCTAAATGTAGCTTTGTTAAGCGATACCATAGGTATATATTTCCCTAGAGGTTTTCTATGCCTATCAAAGCTGAAACGCTTCACGACGAAGCCGCTTTACTCAAGGAGCTTTTTGCAAAGCACTCAAAGTTAAGCCAAAAGGATTTCGCCAAGACTTTTGACATCGGTACTCCGGCTCTTTTATGGCAGTACCTAAACGGCCGTAAAGCCTTGGGCCTCAAAGCCGCGATAAAAATCGCTACGGGTCTTGGCGTCGATGTAGGCGCTTTTTCGCCTCGCCTGGCTAGAGAACTAAGGGACCTCGCTAGTCCGAACGTCAGCGCCGCGTCAGGCATGCAAAAGCGGATTCCCATCCTTTCGGACGTACAGGCGGGATCCCCAAATGGAGGTGACGTAGAGGCGCGAGAGACCGCGATTGACCAAGGAAACTATGTGATAGGGGACGCAGACCTATCAGATGAGTGCTTTGCACTTACGATTCAGGGACGCTCTATGGAGCCTGACTTCGTCCAGGGCGATATCATCATCGTGGATCCTTCGATCTCCCCATCGCCTGGGGACTTTGTAGTCGCCTCTCGCGTCGATCCGCTCTGCGGCGGGCTCGAAGTCACCTTTAAAAAATATCGCCCGCGTAGCTACAACTCTCGCGGCCAAATGGTCTTTGAGCTGTCTCCCCTAAATCCCGATTATCCGACGTACGTGTCGGACGCGGACAAACTAACGGTCATTGCTGTGCTAGTAGAACATCGAAGAAAGTTCAAACACAGCTAGCCTAAAGATAAGCCCGCGTCATGCGGGCTTTTTTATATAGAGGCCAAAAAGCTACTTTAGGTATTGACTTTTCATTTACCAAGGGTTATCGTGCGATTCATAAAAACTACCTTTAGTAGTTTATTGAGAGTCGCACCATGTCCGCCTCCTCCGCCTCGCGCCGCCAGCGCTCCTTCTTCTTTTTCCTTCTCTCTGTCCTCACCGGGCCTGAAGCGCCTGCCTGCGGCTCCCGCCGCACGGATCTTGAGGACCGGCTCCTTGCGCTTACCGTTGGCCTGACGATTATCGCGCTCATGGTCATCGGATTCATCTACCGAAAGCCCCTGATTCTCGGCCTCATTGAAGCGGCCGACCGGATCACGAAGTAAGCGGGGGCGGCGATGCATCCCTATCTGGACATTTACGAGTCTGCGGTTTTGGAGCGGGCCGAAGCGCTGCTTGACGAAATCCATGAAGCGGCGCTCTACGAATTCTCATACGGCCGGGAGCTTCGCCGGACGCTCCTCCGCCCCACCTTTCAGCGGCTTGCGCTGGAAGTGCTCGCGGATGAAGACCTCATCGAAGAAAAGGGCTGGGACTGGATTGCGGTCTCCGCGTCCCGGGACATGGTCATAGCCGACGACCTTGATCGTTGGTTCCCTAACTGATTTTTTTACCCAGGAGACGACGATATGTCTATTGAAGAAGCCATTGCCAAGCATGCCGAAGCGATGGAGAAGCTTGCCGCGGCGCTGACGCTCAAGGCCGAAGCCGACCTGAAGGCGGCGGAGGCGACTGCCGCGCTCACAACGCAGGGGATCAAACTTGCGCGCTCGGAAGAAGCTAAGGACGCGTACGCCGCGCTGAACGAGTTCATGAAGGTCGCGCGAAAGGCGCTGGAGGACGCAGAGAGCGCAAAGCACCGGACCGAGGCGCCGCAGGTTGAAGTGATCTCGCACGAAGACCTGCCGGGCACCGGCGCAGAGGTGAGCGATGCCGCGCCCGTCACTATCGAGTCGCTCCGCTCACTCTGCGTCACGAAGAGCGCCGAAAAAGGCCGCGATTATGTCCTCGGCATCCTCGCGGAGTTCGGCGCTCAGCGTCTCGGCGACATCAAGCCGGAGCAGTACCAGGCGCTCTGCGACGCGCTCACTGCGGAGGGCTGACATGGCGCACGCTCTTCTCTCACCGAGCTCGGCCTCGCGCTGGATGGCCTGCCCCGGATCGGCGTGGCTCTGCTCGCAGATCAAGGGCGACTCCGATGGCGGGAGCTTCGCCTCTGAGGGCTCCTACGCGCACGAAGTCGCGGCAGCGCTCCTCACCGGAAAGCCGCTCCCGGCGCTCCCGGCCGGCCTGATGGTCGATCCGAAGGAGGTCGCAAAGGACCTCGAGCCTTACCTCGAGTACGTCCGCGCGCTCCCGGAGCCGCGCTTGATCGAGCAGTGTCTGCCGATCTCGCAGTTCACCGGCGAGGAGGGCGCGCACGGCACGGCCGACTGCGTAGCGCTCGCCGACGACGAGCTGATTATCGTCGACCTCAAGTTCGGGCGAGGCGTCAAGGTCGAAGCCACGCACAACCCGCAGCTCCTGATCTACGCGGGCGCGGCGTTCTCCTGCTTCGACTTTGCCGCCGACATCCGGAAGGTCCGAATGGTCATCGTGCAGCCGAGACTCGGAAACGTCTCCGAGTGGACGCTCGATCTGCCCGACTTCAAGGCCGCTCTGGGCGAGGTCCGGGCGGGCGCCGAGCGCGCGCTCGAGGAGGTGAAGGCCGGCGACAAGGGCGACGAGGTGAGCTTCAGGCCCGCCCGGAGCACCTGTCAGTTCTGCCGCGCGGCCGCCCGGTGCACGGCTTACGCCGCGATGGTCGCGAAGGCCACCGGCGTTCCAGTCCCGGTCGCGGCCGTCCCGATGATCGACGACATCGGCCTCGCCGGAGTCCTCTCGCACGTTGACGCCGTGAAGCAGTGGTGTCAGCGCGTGGAAGAAGACGCCCTGGCGACGATGCTCGCCGGGCGAAAGATCCCCGGCTGGAAGCTCGTATCCGGACGAGAAGGTCCGAGGAAGTGGACGGACGAGCAGGCCGCGGACACCCTCCTGAAGGGCATGAAGCTCCCGGTTGACCAGCGCTACACGAAGAAGCTCCTGACGCCCGCGCAGGCCCAGAAGATCTTCAAAACGGGCGGCATCTCGGAGCGGCAGTGGCTGAAGCTCGAAGCGCTCACCACACGCTCGGAGGCGAAGCCCGTCATCGCTCCGATCGACGACAAGCGACCGGAGTACCTCAAAGTCACAGCGGCAGATTTACCCAACGTTTTTTAAGGAACCACTCTCATGTCCAAAAAAGTCACTCTGATCGGACGCCTGTCCTTCCCCTCCCTGTTCCAGCCCAGCGCGATGGAGGGAGCGCAGCCCAAGTACGAAGCGACGGTGCTGATGGAGCCGTCGGCTCCGTGCATCAAGGCCTTCATGCAGGAGGCGCTTGAGGTCCTCATGTCCGGGAAGCTCAGTCTTTCCGAGGAGGATGCGCGCCAGCTCCTCAAGGCCAAGCCTCCGATCAAGGACGGCAATCAGAAGCAGGCGCAGGGCTACGCCGGCAACTACTACATCACCTGCCGCTCCACGCAGCAGCCGGACTTTTACGGTCCGGACAAGAAGCGTCTTGACATCGAAGCCGCGAAGAAGCTGTTCTACGCAGGCTGCAAGGTGGCCGTCATCACGACGCCCTGGGCGTATGCGAAGCAGGGCAACCGCGGTGTAAGCGCCGACCTGCTCGCGGTCATGTTCCTCGGCCACGGAGACGCCTTCAGCGGCCGCCCCGTCGTCGACGCTTCCGATCTTCCGGACGTTGATCCGGCTGATCTCGATCCGGGCGACTTCACGGCCGGCGCCCCTGTGCGCGCGACCGAGCCCGATCCGACGGACAACTGGATCTAAGGAGCCGCCATGCCACGGCTCTGGCTCGACACGGAAACCTACTCCGAAACGCCTATCAGCGCCGGCACGCATCAGTACGTCGACGCCGGTAAGGGCGCGGAGATCATGCTCTTCGCGTATGCCTTCGACGAGGAGCCCGTGCGCGTCGTCGATCTCGCCCAGGGCGAGGAGCTTCCGTCTCGGGTCCTCGAGGCGTTCTCCGATCCTTCGGTCATCCTGACGGCGCACAACGCCGCCTTCGACCGGACAGTGATCAGGCGCTTCTGGCCCGAAGCCGGAGATCCGGACCGCTGGCAGGACACGATGATCCTCGCCTACTCGTGCTCGCTCCCCGGGAGTCTCGCGAACCTTTGCGAGGTCCTCGGCCTCCCCGTCGACAAGGCGAAGGACAAGGACGGCAAGCGTCTCGTACAGCTCTTCTGCAAGCCGCTTCCGGCGGGCAGGAAGCTCACGCGAGCGACGGCCGGGACGCATCCGGAGGACTGGGAGCACTTTGTAGAGTACTGCCGCCTCGACGTTGAGGCGATGCGCGAGGTGTGGAAGCGCCTGCCGAAGTGGAACGACACGCCGGCGCTCTGGGACGAGTGGTATCTTGACCAGAAGATCAATGACCTCGGCATGACGATCGACGTCGAGCTCGTGCGCGCGGCCGTCGCCGCCTCGTGCGAGGCGAAGGAGCGTTCGGATAAAGCCGTCTACAAGCTCACCTGCGGTGAGGTGCAGAGCGTAGGACAAAGGGACGCGCTTTTGAGGCACATCCTTATCTCCTACGGCGTCGCGCTGCCGGACTTTCGGACGACGACTCTCGAGAAGCGCCTAGACGATCCGAACCTTCCGGACCCTGTCCGGGAGCTGATCGCCGAACGGCTAGAGAACTCAAAGACTTCAGTCCAGAAATACGCGAAGCTCTCCGAGGCCGTGAGCGCTGACGGAAGGCTCCGCGGGTGCCTGCAGTTCATGGGCGCAACGCGCACCGGACGATGGACCGGCCGCATCTTTCAGCCGCAGAACCTGCCCCGCGGGAAGATGAAGCCGGCCGAAGTTGAGGAAGCGATCAAGGCCATCAAGTCGCAGTGCGCCGACCTCGTCTACGAGAACATTCCGCAGGTGCTTTCGAACTGCATCCGCGGCGTGATCATCGCGCCTCCGGGGCACAAACTCGTCGTTGCCGATCTCTCGAACATCGAAGGGCGCGTGCTCGCCTGGCTCGCCGGCGAGGAGTGGAAGCTCGAGGCCTTCAGGCTCTATGACGCCGGGAGGGGCCCCGATCTCTACAAAGCGACCTACGGCCGCACCTTCGGCGTAAAGCCCGAAGACGTGACGAAGCAGCAGCGCCAGATTGGCAAGGTGCTCGAGCTCGCCATGGGCTATCAGGGCGGCGTCTCAGCCTTCTGCACCTTCGCACGCGCTTACCGGGTGGACCTCGACGAGCTCGCGGGGCATACACGTGCGGCCATCGATCCCGGGTGCTGGACGGAAGCCGCGGACTTCGCCGGGTGGCTGAAGGCGAACAGGGGCGAGGAAGCGCTCCTCGGGCTCAAGCCTGACACCTTCATCGCCTGCGAGGCCATCAAGCGCGCGTGGCGGGCGGCGCACCCGGCGATCACCAGGTTGTGGGCCGACATCGAAGCGGCCTGCAGGGTCATGGCCGAGCCGGTCCCGCCCGAGGGCCGCGCGCCGCTCAAGGTCGGCCGCATCTGGATCGGCACCCGCGCGAAGGTGTACGGCTGTGCGCTCCTTCCTTCCGGACGATGCGTCATCTATCCGCAGATCGAGAGGCCGCGCCCCGGCGTGCGGGCTACCTTCACTTACCGCGGCATGAATCAGTACACGCGAGGCTGGAGCGAACTCCGGTCATATGCCGGGAAGGTGGTGGAGAACCTTACCCAGGCTACGGCCCGCGACATCCTCGCCCACGGCATGAAGCTCGCCTGGGACCGCGGCTACAAGATCGTCCTCTCCGTGCATGACGAATTGATCACAGAAACGCCGGACAGCTGCGACTTCACCGAAGCGGGCCTTGCCGCCTGCATGACCGATAACCCTGACTGGGCCGAAGGGCTGCCGCTATCCGCGGCCGGCTTTGAGGCCTACCGATACAAGAAGGACTGAGCTATGAATATTCATACTGCACTCACCATCGTTGACGGTCGCCCCGTCGTTTCCAGCCGAACCGTTGCGGAGTACTTCGGGAAAAATCACTTTCATGTACTGCGTGACATCGAAGAGCTACTAAATAAAAAGCCGGAGCTGCGTGAATCCAATTTTGGAGTCACCTTTGAAATCAAGCACATAGGCAATGTAGAGCGCAAAACCCCGGTTTACTACATGGATCGCAAAGGCTTCTGCCTTCTCGCCATGGGCTTCACTGGCCCGAAGGCGCTTGAGTTCAAATGTGCTTTCTATGACGAGTTCACACGCATGGAAGATGAGCTATCGAAGAACCTCGTGAGCCGTCTCACCGGTATGAAGGATTATCTAAAGGCCTATGCCATCTATGAGCAGGGTAAAGCTATCGCAAGCCAAGCCGGGAAGACGCTCTCGCAGTGGAGCCGCGTGAAGCAGCCCACTGAAGCACAGCTCAGGATCATGGAAGACCAGATCCAGCTTTCGATTAAGTTCGACTGCGGGGGAGCCGCCTGATGACCGTTCCGATCGTCACCGAGCCGCGCAAGCAGCGCCCCATCCCGCCGGTAATCGTTATCCCCGGTTTTAGCGACAGCCTGCGCGTTTCGGCCGTCCCGGTAGCGGTCAAGGGCGAGAAGCCCAGGATCACGCTTC
>CAVCHM010000073.1:0-6921 GCA_963602135.1 bacterium
ATGTGACGGAGCTTTCGGGCGGCGAGCAGCAGATGGTGCTCGTGGCGCGGGCGCTTGCTGCAGATCCTCGGCTGATCGTGATGGATGAGCCGTGCGCGAGCCTGGATTTTGGCAACCAGGCGCTCCTGTTGACGCGTCTGGGCGAGCTGCGCCAGCAAGGGGTTTCGATCCTGATGACCTCGCACGACCCTAACCACGCTTTTGCGCTTGATGCCGATGTGACGTGTTTGGGCCGCGATGGCCTGGTGGCGACCGGCACTGCGCGCGAGCTGCTGTCGCCCGATTTGCTGGGTGAGCTTTATGGCGTCGAGGTTGCCGTTGGGCAGATTTACGGGGCTTCGGGCTCGCCCGTGTTGGCTAGCGCTCCGGTGACCGAGTGTATGGCGGGAAGGGGGTAGACCATGGACATGTCGAAGAAATGCATGTCGCGTGCGGCGTTTGTGCGCAGGGCGGTTGCCGGCATGGCGATGATCGCTACGGGCATGGGCGCTGGGGTGCTCTCTGGCTGTGGGGCGTCCGGTGGCACCGATGACGCGCGTATCGTTACGGACATGGCGGGCCGCAAGGTGTCGGTGCCGCACCATGTCGAGCGGGTGTTTTGCACCAACCCAATTGGCACGGTTGATCTGTATGGGCTCGACCCCGCGCTGCTTTGCGGGTGGAACTTTAAGCCGTCAGGCGATAGCCGCAGCTATATCCCCAAAAAGCGTCTCGACCTTCCGGCGCTTGGCGTGTGGATGGGCTCGGGCTCGACGCCAAACGCCGAGGAAGTTGCGGCGCAAGATCCCGATGTGCTGCTCTGCTTTTGGACTGCCGACGATGCTGGCGCCAAGATGGCCGATTCGATTGCCGAGGATACCGGGCTGCCCGTGCTCGTCGTCGACTACGACATTCGCCATTTGGAGCAGGCGTATCAGTTTGTGGGAAAGCTTGTAGGCGAGAAAGACCGCGCGCGCAAGCTGGCATCGTTTTGCCAGGGATATCTCGACCGTGCCGTCGCCATTGCAGAGGTGGTGCCCGAGGACGAGCGCAAGTCGATTTTTCTTGCTCAGGGCAAAGACGGCCTTACGACCGACCCCGTCGGCAGCATGCATGTGACCGATGCGTTCGAAATGCTGCATATTGGCAATGTTGCCGACCTGCCTGGGACAACTGGCAAAGGCATGGGTATGCCGACGGTCAACCTGGAGCAAATCATCAGCTGGAATCCCGATGCCGTGCTGGTGGCCGAGTACAGCATGAGCAATGCCGAGAGCTCCGATATCTATGGGGAGATTGCGGCCGATTCGCATTGGGCGAACGTGCCGGCGGTGGCCGAAGGGCGGATCTATCGCGTGCCCCAGGCGCCATTCTCGTGGTTTGGGCGCCCGCCCTCGGCCATGCGCGCGCTCGGATGCCTCTGGCTCGTAAAGGTGCTGTATCCGGACTACGCCGCCGATATCGATATCGCCGAGGAGACGCGGACGTTCTACCGTGAATTCTTGGATGTCGAGATCGAGGACGACCGCCTGACAGAACTGCTATCCACAGCCCTCTAGGTGCAGGGCATGGGCTTAGCGCGGGGATGCCGCGTGGGACAAATTAATTAATTTGTCCCACGCCCCGCCGCATCGACTATCTGTGAGTTGCGGTGAAATAGGGACTGTTTGGGGGTCTTAGGCCGTTAAACAGTCCCTATTTCACCGCAACTTATTGGGGCGTTGCCTATTGGTTCATGGCTCCGTGAATGTAGGGGGTGACCTTGGGGGAGAGGTGGTTGCAGCCCAGGTTGCGGAGGGCCGATTCGATGGCGGCGGGCAGCGGGGTTTTGCCTTCGGCGTCGACTGGGGTGCCACCGAGGGCGGCGATCTTGGCGACATCGGACGGGGCTGCCTCGATATGCATGCAGCCGCCAACCAGACGCGCGCGGACCTGAGCTAGGTCAAGATCGTGCAGGTAATCTTCGCAGGCGCGAATCAGGTCGACCTTCTCGCGCGTAAGCTCCTCGCCCGTGGGAATGCGCGTGGCAAGGCAGGCGCCGGCGGGCAGATTCCAAACGGGGTAGCCCCATGCGCGCAGCAGCTCGCGCTCCTCGTCCTTGGTAAAGCCGACCTCCATAAGGGGCGAGCGCACGCCGAGTTCCTGGGCGGCACGCATGCCGGGGCGGTAGTCGCCGCGGTCGCTCGCGTTGCTGCCGTCGATGACGGTGGGGAAACCCAGTGACTTGGCGTGGTTGACGATGGCGGTGAAGCCGGCGCGCTTGCAGTGATAGCAGCGGTCGGCGTCGTTGCAGGCAACCTGGGGAAGCTGGAGCTGGTCAACCGAGAGGTTAAGCACCGGAAGTTTAAAATGCGGGCCCTCATCGGCCTGTCCGTCAACGGACCGTTCGAACGAAGCCTGCTCGGGTGTGCCGATGAGCGGCGTGGTGAGATGGACGAGGAGGGTGTTGGCGGGCATGATGCGAGAGCAGACGGCGGCCAAAAAGCTGCTGTCGACGCCGCCGGAAAAGCCGATGGCGACGCGCCCGTATGCCAAAAGCAGCTGCTCGAGCGCTGCGAGTTTGTTCTGAAGCTCCTCTGCGGGTGCGGTGGTGTCTGAAAGCATGAAACGTTCCTTACAGTTGAAAGCTCGGACGAAACTATAATCCTACCGAGCCGCTCGCCATAAGACTTCTATCTATGTAACGAAAGTGCAATATGTATATACGTTATATACAAGTTTGTAAAGTGCGGTAGAGTAGCGGCAATGCAAGCCGATGAGGGGGAACGAAATGATCAAGGCTGTCATTTTTGACATGGACGGAACGCTGGTCGACACCGAGCGCTTGGGTATTAAGGCGTGGAAGGCGGGCGCTGCCGAGCTGGGACTCGCGATTGATGAGGCGCTGATTCATCAGTTTATTGGTCGCACGCTGCCCGATGTCATGGGCATTCTCGAGGAGCATTACGGCAGCCACGAAACTGCCGACGCGCTCTATGTGCGCCACAAGGAGATTCGCGACGAGATGGTCAAGACCGAGCTGGAGCTTAAGACCGGCGCTGCCGAGTGCCTGGACGAGCTTTTGGCTGCGGGCTATCACGTGGGCCTTGCGACGTCTTCGCGCCACGTTACCGCCGAGCGCAACCTTAAGGCGTTCGGTCTCTTTGACAAGTTTGAGACCGTGACTTGCGGCGAGGACGTCGTGCACGGCAAGCCCGATCCCGAGATGTATCTGCTTGCCTGCAAGCGCGCGGGCTTTGCCCCCGAGGAGTGCGCCGTGGTCGAGGATTCGCGCAACGGCTGCGTCTCGGGTATCACGGCCGGCTGCCATGTCTTTGCCGTGCCCGATATCGTCCCGCTGCCGCAGGACGTGGTGGACGGTTGCGACGCCGTGCTCGACACGCTGTTCGATCTGGCGGCGGCGGTCAAGGCCGTGCGCTAGCGCCCCGTGCGCAACCTTTCTTCGTTCTAACGAACGTTGCGAACGCAAAAGAGTAAAGGGCCCGACAAGTACCTGCTTGTCGGGCCCTTTTTGTTTTGAGCGGCGGCCTGGGGCATCGGGGGTCTGTTGCTCGGTTCGGCTTTACAGACAGAAACACATGTAGAGCGGCAACCTGATAACGTCATCTTCCGCAACCAAAGGCTTGGGATGGAGGATATAGCTCGTCCCTACGCGCTTTCCGAATTTCGCTGAAAACTTGTTGAGCGAAGATGTGCGGTATCGCTTTTTAGATTTGACTTCGATGGGGGACACTCTCATGCGGCCGGCCGCATTGTCATATCCTTTGACAATCAGAAAATCAATCTCCATGGTGTTTTTAGGGTTTGAATCATCTCGAACGGAGTAGAAGTAAAGCCCATGTCCCGCGGCGGCGAGTTGCTGAGCAATCACGTTTTCCGTAAACATTCCCTCATTGATTTCGAGCTTGTCGAGCAGTATGTCCCTGTAAACCTCATGCGGGGTAACCTGATTGTCGCGGAACGTTTGCGAAATCAAGAGACCTGTGTCGGACATGTAACATTTAAATGTTGAATCTTCTGCGCTAAGCGAGAGCCCGACCGAGGGGTCTGTAACGCTAAGGCAAGTTGCCCCTATGCAAGAGTCGGCAAGCCAAAAGAATGAGTCGGCGTAGTCGCGGCTTCGTGCATTTTTGTCTAATGCGGCGAGGCGATACTTTTTGTCATGCTTTGCAAGCTGTCCCGGCAGGGTTCTAAAAACGCGGCGGATCCTAGTGGCGTCCGTGCCTCCAAAGCGCTCGATATCGAAGTCATAGAGATTTAGAATGTCGCGCTTCACGACATCGACGGCACCAAAATCGTGCTTAGTGAGATATTCGTCGACCGCCTGAGGCATGCCTCCTACAAGCATGTATTCCCTAAAGAGCCGCTCGGCTTTTCTGTGGAGGGGAGGGGGTAGCGGTTGCAGGCTCTCGTATGAGGATCGAATTGCTTGGGCCAGAGGCCGCTCGTCGCATGCCCAGAGAAACTCTTCATAATCGAGAGGATGGAGTGTCATTGCACGCTCTTCCGAAGGGACGACAATCCCCTCGATGTTCTTTTTTATCGAGATGAGCGAGCCAGTTTCTATGTAGTCATAACGGCCGTCGGCGACGAGTTGCTTGATAAATTCTCGTGCGGCAGGAAAACGCTGAACCTCGTCAAGGACTATGACGGATTGTCGTTTGGGAAGGGCTTTGCCTGTATAAGCGGTCAGGTACATGAAAAAGGAGTCGATGTCAGATCGATATTGAAGGAAAAGCTCTTTAATGTCGTCAGAGACTTCTGAGAAGTCGAGCATAAGGCATGCTTCATATTCTCTGTGGGCGAATTCGCTCACGAGCGTGCTTTTGCCCACACGACGGGCGCCCTCGATAAGCAGCGCTCTTGATCCTTTGCATTCGTTCTTCCAGGCGAGAAGGCGCTGATACAGCTTTCGTTCGAACATGATGCTCCAAACAGCTTAAATTATCTGCGTAAACACGAAATGGAGAGTTAATTTAGCTGAATCATACACGAAATGGGAAGTTAAATACAGAGTAATTTACACGATATGGGAAGTTAAATACGCGCTAGTTTACACGAAATGGGAAGTTACGCTCGCGTGGGCATAGATAGATTACCCCGCTGCGCCTAAAGACTCAGCGGGGTAAGCGATTACAGGTACGCGCCGAGGTTGATGGCGGTGGCGTCCGTCTGGGTGCTTGCCTGAGTGCTTGCGCGCTCCAGCAAAAACGGGCGCACGATTTCCTGGCGGTTGATGTCTTCGGTTGCCGTGACCGTTGTGACGGGGCGCGCGGCGGAACCGACGCGGATATGCTTGGTTTTGGGCGGCGTCTTTTTTTCGATCTGCTCCATCAGCAGCTGAACGCCCTTACGGCCGATCTCGTAGCCCGGGGGCGCCACCGTGGTGAGCGAGACGGATCCGCTCCAGGCAAGCGGGTTGCCGTCGCAGCCGGCGACAAGAATCTGGCCGGGGACCGAAATGCCGTTGTCGACCAGTGCCGAGACAACGCCCGAAGCCAACACGTCGGTCAGGCCGATGACAAAATCGGGACGCTCGTCGGCCGGGCGCTCGGCGATTTGGCTGCCAATGCCATAGCCGTCGGCCGCAGTATTCCATTCGCCGGCATCGATGACTTCGATCTTGATGTCGGGGTACAGGGCAAGCGCCTTGTGAATGCCAAGAACGCGCAGGGTGAGCTGCATAAATGCCGCTCGACCCACAACGACGATGTGGTGTGCGCCGCGGGCGATGGCGAGCTCGGCGATAATGCGGCCCTGGGCCTCGTTGTCGGCGGCCACGTAGTAGCCCGGCTCGGAGCAATGGATGTCAAGGTGGACGATGGGCACGGGCATCTTAGTCATGGCCGGGTGCCAGTCGGGGGACGCCATGGGCTGAACCATAACGCCGGACATCTGGGTGCCCATAAAATAGCGCAGGTAGTGGTCCTCGAGAATATCATCGTTGTCGGCATTGGCGATGAGCAGATCGTAGCCGTGCTTGCGGGCCTCGTTGTGGGCCCCGCTGGCGATCTGGAGCGAGAAGCCGTGGTCGAGGCGGGGGAGGACCAGGCCAAAGGACTTGGTGGTGCCGCCGGCCAGCTGACGGGCGCTTTGGTTGGGCAGGTAGCCCAGACGATTGATGGTCTCGTTGATGAGTTTGAGGGTCTCGGGGCGCAGCTTTTCGGGATGGTTGAGCGCGTTGGAAACCGTGCCCAACGAAACCCCGGCCTCGCGCGCGACGTCGCTGATTTTTACCTTTGCCATAGCGGCCCCTTTGATGCGTTTCAAGTACAGCCAGATTGTAGCATCGCCCGCCCCCGGGGTGTCAAAACCTGCCAATGAGGGACAGGTTTATTTTGGCAGGTTTTATCTGGGGAAACGCCGTTGCCGACCAAAACCACCACGAAGGGGACAGGCGCCTTTTGAACTGCGTCCCGAATCTTGGCCTTCTTTATTAGAAGCGAACACTAGGACGCTTTCAATAGCCGTTTCCGAAACTCCACCGGGGTGAGGCCGCCGAGCGCCACCTGGCGACGCCTCGTGTTCCAATGCACGACGTAGGCGTCGAGGTCCCTCTTGAAGGACTCGAAGTCGGCCCACTCGACGCCCCTGAAGAACTCGTCCTTGAGATGCCCGAACACCTGCTCCGTCGCCCCGTTGTCTAGGCAGTTGCCCTTTCTCGACATGCTCTGCCTGGCGCCGTGCCTCCTGAGCTCGCCGGTCCACCTAGGGTGCTGGTACTGCCAGCCCATGTCGCTGTGGACGATCGGCGAGGCCCCGGCCGGCATCCTCGCGAACAGGCGCCTGAGCACCTCCTCCTGCTGGGCCATGTCCGGGCTCGTCGACACCGACCAGGAGACGATCTCCTTCGTGCAGAAGTCGTAGACCGGGGCGAAGTACGCCTTTGTTAGCGTCAATCTATTTTTCACCAGTTTCGCCAAACAGGCGCGCCGTTCGCGC
>CAVCHM010000074.1:0-6702 GCA_963602135.1 bacterium
CTTACTATATGCCACCGTGGGGACATATGTATGTCAATCCTGGTCTAACAGAGCCATATCTTTAAGACGGGACGCACCGATATGACTCCCGTCGATATGTGCGCGCTTTCCGAGGCGGGCAATTACGCCCCCACCGGTGCAACCGAATGGTCGTTTATGACGAGCGGTGCGTGGCAGTTGGGACTTAACGGAACGGAGCTTCATAACGATCGCGACTCGATGACTCAGGCGCTGCGTTCGGGAGCGCCCGTCATCGCCGCCGTTCGGCCGGGCACCTTTACCAACGTGGGCCACTACATTGTACTTTACGGTATTGACGACGCCGACCAGATTGAAGTCTTCGATCCCAACTCGGCCAGCCGCAGCGCCCGCCGCTGGGGCGTCGTAGAGGTCCTCAACGAAGTCGAAGCCATGTGGGCCTACTACTAGTCATTGGGCACTCATTGGGGACAGACTTAAATGAGTGGTCGTCGGGGACAGTCTTACGGACGCCGGCCGAGAGCAGACGAAAAGGGCCATCCCGAACTGCTTGGAACTGCCAGCACGGAAAGCGCATCCTGCTTTGGGGCCCAATAGCGGGGTGCGCTTTCCGTTAGCGGCCCGTTTGGGAAACTAGGGACCGCTTTTCGACAATAATCCGGGATGCATTTTCCGATTGAGGGCCTCAAGGGAAACCGCACCCCATGTTGGACGCTCATTCTGGGATGTGCTTTCCGCAGTTGATCGATGCGGCCTTTAAGGACTGTCCCAAGCTGCCGGCAGGAAAGGAACGTCCCCAAGTGCCGGGTTTCCGCAGCCTGCAATGCTCCTCATGAACAGCCGCCTCAATAACAAAAGCCCCCGCGGCCGAAGCGGACCGCGGGGGCAACAGACCTGCAAGAGTTAACTCAAGTCCTCGCCATTTGATGCAATGACCTTTTGGTACCAGCAGAAGCTGTCCTTTCGGTAGCGATCGAACGTGCCTTTGCCCATATCATCGGCATCAACATAAACAAAGCCATAGCGCTTCTTCATCTGCCCCGTCGAGGCCGACACCAAATCGATACAGCCCCACGGCGTGTATCCCATCAGGTCAACACCGTCCTCGACAATTGCATCGCGCAGCGCAAGAATATGCCTTCGCAGGTAATCAATATGATACGCATCGTGGACTTTGCCGTCTTCCAGCGCATCGAGTCCGCCCACACCGTTCTCGGCGATAAAGAGCGGAAGATGGTAACGATCGTGGTAGCCGGCAAGCGTCACGCGCAAACCCAGCGCATCGATCTGCCACTTCCAGGCAGTCTCTTTATCCTTGAGGTACGGATTGCGCAACGTCGGGAACACGTTGCCCTCCGCCTTCTCGGCGATCACCTGATCATCGGCGCACACCAAGCGCGAGCAATAGTACGAGAACGAGATGAAGTCGACCGTATGCTCTGCCAGATACTCCGTATCGCCCGGCTCAAAGGGCACGTGAACACCCTCTTTCTCGAGTGCACGCAGCTTCCAAGCAGGATAGGCGCCCGCAGCCATCACGTCTGTGTAGAAGTAGCGGCCGCGGTCCTCCTCATACGCAAGCCATACGTCCTCGGGCGCACAACGGTACGGATAGGTCGCACCGGCAGCGACCATGCAACCCACCTTGTTTGCGGGATCGATCTTGTGCAGAATCTCGACAGCGCGAGCGCTCGCCATAAACATATGGTGCGAGAACGCCGCAGTCACGGCTGCACGGTCACGCTCATCCTCGAGCGTGACACCCGCGTTGAGATAGGACAGCGCCACGCTGTTGATCTCGTTGAACGTAAGCCAATAACGCACGAGGCCCTGGTACGCGCGTCCGACGGTCTCGACGTAGTGCGCATACCGCTCGATCATCTCTCGGCTTTGCCAGCCACCATAGCGCTCGACCAGAGCCAACGGATAGTCGTAGTGCGACAGCGTCACAAGCGGCTCGATTCCATGCTCGCGCAGCGCCTCGAATACCTGACGGTAAAACTCCAAGCCCTCGCCGTTGGGCTCGGCCTCCATCCCTGTGGGAAAAATACGGCTCCAGCAAATTGAAAGACGCAGGCACTTAAAGCCCATCTCGGCAAAGAGCTCGACATCCTCGTGCCAATGATGGAAGAAGTCGTTGCCCCAGCGGCATGGATACAGCCTGTCCGGATCGTCCACGGGCTTTTGCCTGCCAAACATTACATCCCAGCGGTCGGAACCCTGTGGGATCAGGTCGGAGTGCGACATGCCGCGGCCGCCCTCGTTCCAGCCCCCTTCGGCCTGGTTGGCGGCGAGGGCACCACCCCACAAAAAGCCCTCGGGCATACCGGCGGCAGACGTTCTGTCAAAGTAACTCATGCTACTCAGCATCCTCGGCAGAAGCTGCCGCGGCGTTCTCCTGCTCCTGAGCCAGGAGCTGGTTATCGTACACCTTAAAGAACGGGTACCAGACCACAGCCATGACCACGATCAAAACGATCGTAAACACCCAGATGCGCGGGTCGAGGCACTGGACAAAGCCCTGAACGAAGATGGGGAACGTGCCGCTCACCAAGATGTAGAAGTTAGAGACAAGACCCAGTGAGACCGCACCCCAATACAGCAGGGCCGAGATCATGCCGCCTAGCACAAACGGAATCATGAGGATCGGGTTGAAGATGATGGGCGCGCCGAAGATCGCGGGCTCGGAGATACGGAAGAAGCTCGGCACGATCGATGCCCTGCCAAATGCCTTGAGCTGCTGCGACTTTGCCCTAAACGCGCAGAGCGCCACAAAAGAGAACGTATTACCCGTGCCGCCGATGAGGTTGATGGCCAACGACATGAGCACCGGGTGGAACTCAAGCGGCTGCCCGGCAGCATAGAGCGAGGCGTTGGCGGCAAAGGCGGCAAGCGAGACCGGGGCGGTGATGGGCATTACGATCATGTTGCCGTGGACGCCAAAGCACCAAAACAGCAGCGTCATGAAGCAGATAAGCAGTGCGCCGGGCACAGAGTCAACTGCGACGGAAAGCGGGGCAGCGAGCAGCTTCTCGATAACCGAGGGGATGGACAGCGCGGGATCGATCATCTGGATCAGCAGGTTGCCGCCAAAGAAGATGAGGATGTTGGCGAGCATAGGTACGATGGCGCCAAAGGTTTCGGACAAAAACGGCGGCACGCCATCGGGCATCTTGATGGTGATGCCCTTGGTCTGGCAGAAGCGCGTGACCTCGACGGAGACCAAGGCAACGATGATGGCGGTAAACAGGCCCTGCGCACCCAGATAGGTGCAGGGGACCGCCTGGAGCACGGACTCGTCAGCAAGCTGGTAGTAGGACGACGGCGCCGCGGCGATCAGGAACATCACCAGCGAGGTCATGCCGGCGTTAAGCTTGGGCATCTTGTAGGTGCCCGCCAGGTTATAGGCGATTGCGAACGTCACGATCACCGACAGTATGCCCATCGTCATATTGAAGGGGATGAGCAGCGTGAGCTTATTGGCCGTCGCAAAATCGAGCCAAGGGCCAAAGACGGACCAGAACCCGCCCTGCGCCACCAGGTCGGCCGTGACCGGCGGGTTGGCGAGGATCATAAAGACGGCAGATACCAAGATGAAGCTGATCGCGCTCATAAAGCCCTTTTGCATGGAGGCAAAGTGGCGCTCGGTGCCGCAGAAATTGGCAATAGGGGTCAGTTTTTCCTGAAGCAGGGTCATGAACTTCTCCATGGTCGCCTCCTAACCCAACAGCGACTGGGCGAGTGCCAGCACGTTGGCGGCGTTGCCCATGCCGTAGTCCTGTGCGGGGATGACCGCGATCGGCTTACCGCTCCCCTGCTTGACGGTGTTGAGCTGGTAGGACACCTGCGGCCCCAAGAGCAGCACGTCATAATTGGCGCACGTCTCCTGATACTCGCCGATACCCACCGCATCGATATCGAGCTCGATGCCGTTTTGCTCCGCATATTTCTCGAGTTTCTTCATCAGAATGCTTGTAGACAGACCAGCTGCGCAAACAAGAAGGATCTTCATAAGGGATTCCCTTCGCATTGATTGGTTGGATAGTCACCGCACGCCGCTAGGCGTTCTTGGTTGCAGTGCACTCATACAGGCAGATCAGCTCCTGCACGAGCTCCTGAGCAAGCATGGAGCACATGAGGTGGTCCTGAGCATGGACCAGCAACACATCCACCGACAGATGCTCGCCCGCTGCCTCAGTCGAAAGCAGCTGCGTTTGGATGTGGTGAGCCTTGATTCCCGCATCCTTTGACTGCTTCATGAGTTTGGCGGCGGCGTCAAAATCCCCCGCTTTTGCCTTTTCAAGGGCTTCGAAGGCAAGGCTGCGTGCCTCTCCCGCTGCAGCGACCAGCTGAAACGAAACCATCTCGGTTCCCTGATCGTCCATAACGGTCTCCTCTCCCGTGATGTTTGGTTTGTACTTGAATATTCGAAACGCCTATCTCCCGCCCGCAATCCTCGAGGTTTATTGCAGGTAGACAGACAGGGTTATCGACAAAAGAAGTCTTAAGCCGTATGCGCTTGCACAAGCGCCATCAGCTCATGCCAGGACCGGCGCTCGCGTAGGCGCTCGACCCCCTGGCGGTCCATAAAGATCTCGGCGAGCAGTGAGCTCAAGATCCGCGCCTCATCGCCGCCCGACCGGGCAAACGACACCATAAAGACGATATCGACCTCATGGCCGTATTCGTCCCAAAGAATGGGATGTTCGAGCAGGCCCACGGTAACAAAGGCCTCGGCGCTCAAGGGATGCATCCCATGGGGCATGGCTACCCCATTGCCAAACGAGGTGGCACTCGCGCTCTCGCGCTCGGCGACCTCTTGGGCAAACTGGGCATCGACACGGCCGCTCTCGACGGCGCGCTCGGAGAGATATCGGAGAACGGCCTGCTTCGACGACGCCTCAACGCGGTTGAAGAACAGGGCACGGCTAAAGAAAGAGCTTACGGAGTCCGATTGCGCAGCGTCATCACTCAGCACCTTGCGGATAGCGTTGACATCGCTCGTCTCCAAGAAGAAATCGGCCTCGCGGACGGGCACGGGCAACTTGACGTTGAGCGGCACCGTTGTGAACACGTAGTCTATGTGCGAAAAGTCGAGCGTTCCCACGCGGGCGACGTCGCATGTCTCAATCGACTCGATATACATACCAAACTGCTTGCGGTACTGGTGCTCGAGCATACGGGCGCTTCCCGCTCCCGAGGCGCACACGATCAGGATGCGTTTGCGACGCGGCTGGTCGGCTTGCTGCTCGAGGGCCAGGGCAAATGCCATGGCGATGTAGCCGAGCTCCTCATCAGAGGGCTGGCTGCCAAAATGACGCTCGAGTACCTGCGAGGTGCCGGCCGCCATCGAATAGGCCAACGGAAACCTCGTCTTGATATCGGGCAGCATGGGGTTATCCATATGCATGTGATATTCAAGGCGATAGCCCAGAGGGCCAATATGCCGAGCAAGGTTCATGCGAAGTTCAAGATCGCTGCTAAAGTCAAACCTAAACTCATCGTTGACCGCACATACCATCTCGGAAGCGATCTCCCACATCTCGTCCGAGATAACGGCCGAGCCCTTCTCGGGCACGCCCGTGCCCCTGCCGAGCAAATGGATTGCGATAAAGGCAACCTCTTCTCGGGGCATGCTCACGCCCAGGGCATCCTTGATGTTTGCGGCAATCTGGAAAGCCGCAGCGTATTCGCGCGTTCCCTCCAGCTTTAAAACGTCCGATTCTGCAGCCGGGACATAGCAGCCCTGCTCGATGCGGCCAAGAGCGATGTAAAGATGCATGATGAGATTGCGGAATGCCAGCGAGCTCACCGTGACGGGCGAGGCAGTCAGGGCATCGTCCACACATGCGGCGATGGCCCGCAGGCGCTCGGCGAGCTCTGCATCGTCGGTGTCGGGCAACACGGGCCTCACCAGTGAGGCCAGACACAGACGCCGTTGCGACTCCCCACCCGCAACGCGGATTCCGTAGCGAGGGCGCTTTTCGAGCATCAAGTCAAATTGGGCGAGTTTCTGCTCTACCAGACGCATGTCATTGGACAGAGTTCGCGCCGAAACGTAGAGTAAATCCGCATACTCCTCAATCGTCACCCACTGGGACCGCATGAGAAGGTCGTTAAGAAGGAAGGACACACGGCCGTCGCGCGTATCAGGAATGCCCGGATGGGCCAGAGCCGCACCGTCTAGCAAGCGAGCAAGCTCATCTGCATGTGCAACATCGATACGATATTGCCCTTTGCTGCCAACGATGCGTGCAACCCCCGCAAGCTTGTCGTTTGCGCGATGGATATAGTTTCTCACGGCGCGCTCGCTTACCTCGAGACGCTTGGCAAGCACCGCGACAGCGACAGGCTGAGCGTCCTCGATCATATTTACAAGCTGCTTGACGCGAGCATCCATGTCCTCCTCCTTTCCCTGCGTCTAGTCTAACGCGGTAAAGAATGACACTCCACGTCGCGCTCGTTCCGCCAACGCGGAACAGGTTGCGGGGAGTCCAGCTGAACTTATAGGGAGCACGGAGAGAGGGCCCGAAAGCAATGCGTCGGTGTGAGATGCGCTTTCCGCAGTCATTGGGGACATATTTAATTAGTAGTCATTGAGGACGTTCTTGTTTGACTAGTCGTTTAAGAACGTCCCCAATGACTACCCTCCCATCGGGGACTAGGTAAATAGCAAAAGCCCCGCAGTCGGAGCGGACTGCGGGGCTCATGAAGAGAGGCTAG
>CAVCHM010000075.1:0-5957 GCA_963602135.1 bacterium
TGGACGGATTGAATACGGTGCTGGAGTATCTGACGTCGGTGCCGGCGTGGTACTTGGCGACGAGCGTGGACGGGCAGCCGCACGTGCGTCCGTTTTCGTTTGCGCAGATTCAGGACGGCAAGCTGTGGTTTGTGACGGCGCGCACCAAAGACGTGTGGCAGGAGCTGCTGCAAAATCAGCGCTTTGAGGCCACGAGCTGGTGGCCGGGCCATGGTTGGCTCATCTTGCGCGGGCGTGCCGGCTTGGATGACCAAGCGGCGGGCGATATGCGTGAGGCCGGATGGAAGCATCTAGAGCACCTGGGCGAGCATTACGAGGGGCCGAACGACCCCACGCTTGTCTTCTTTAGTGTGGAGGACCCCGAGGCCTTTATCTGCAACCACGACGAATGGGTGCCGGTCGAGCTCTAGACGTGTATCCCGGCAAACCTCGACAATTCGTATCTCCGCACGAAGCGGGCCCCACATTGCAACGTCACCGTAAGGCGCACCGAGCAATGTGGGGCCCGTATTTATTTGTCAATTCCTTCGAGCGAATGTGTCGGGAATGTTTCAATGCATGAATATGCAAAAGATTTGCGTATATATGCATCTTTTGGTGCTAAAGTTTCAACCCACTTCATAACGACGGCTGCGGGATGCGCATTGGTGCATAACTGCAGACAAGGAGTCTGATATGTCTTTAAAGGTTGGAATTGTCGGTGCGGCTGGATATGCCGGCGCCGAGCTTATTCGCCTCGTCCTCGGTCATCCCGAGTTTGAACTCGTTGCCATTACGTCCAACGCCGATGCCGGCCAGCAGCTGTCTGCGGTCTACCCGAGCTTTGCCGGCGTGAGCGATCTTGTCTTCACGACGCATGACGCTCCCGAGCTCAAGAACTGCGACGCCGTCTTTTTGGCCGTGCCGCATACGGCAGCCATGGCGCAGGTGCCCGCCCTGCTCGCCGCGGGCGTGTCCTGCTTCGATCTTTCGGCCGACTACCGTCTGAGCGATCCGGCTGTGTTTGAGGCTTGGTATGCCGCCGAGCACACGAGTCCCGAGCTGCTCAAGACCCGCGCCTTTGGCCTGCCCGAGCTGTTCTGCAAGGACCTGGAGACCGCTGCATCCAACCACGCCGACGGCAAGCCCGTGCTGGTCGCCTGCGCCGGCTGCTATCCCACCGCAACGAGCCTTGCCGCCGCGCCTGCCGTGCGCGCCGGCTGGGTTGCCCAGAGCGGCCCCGTGATCGTCGATGCCATCAGCGGTGTGACGGGCGCCGGCAAGTCCTGCAACGCCCGCACGCATTTTTGCAGTGCCGACGAAAACCTAGAGGCCTATGGCGTGGGCAAGCATCGTCATACGCCCGAGATCGAGCAGATTTTGGGTCTGACCGATCGCGTCGTCTTTACCCCGCACCTGGCACCGCTCAAGCGCGGTCTGCTTTCCACGGTGACGATGCCGCTCGCTCAACAGGCTCTCGATGCCCTGGTTCTTGAGGACGTCGTCGACTACTACAAGCAGTTCTATGCCGGCCGCGCATTCGTGCGCGTGCTCGACGCCGGCCAGCAGCCCAAGACGGCTTCGGTTGTCGGCACCAACGCCGCCCAGATCGGCCTCGCGCTCAACAAGCGCGCGGGCGTGCTGGTGGCGACGGGCGCCATCGACAATCTGTGCAAGGGCGCTGCGGGTCAGGCGGTCCAGTGCGCCAACATCGTCTTTGGATTTGACGAGCGACGAGGCTTGCCCGCAGTGGCGTGCCCGGTGTAGCACATTCGATTGTTAACGATTTGGTAGTCGGGCATCGAGTGGGGCGCCACTTTTAAGCTGGTCTCATGATTGCGACTGGCATGGCGCACCAACCGATGCCCGCTTTTTTATTTGATATAAGGAGTCGTAGGGACGATGAATACCGACCTGATTGATATCAAGATTCACGCCGTCGAGGGCGGCGTTACGGCGGCTGCCGGCTTTAAGGCAGCAGGCATCCATGCCGGATTCCGCAAGAATCCCGAGCGTCTGGATTATGCGCTCGTCGTGCCCGATGAGCCGTGCCCCGGTGCCGGTGTGTTTACCACCAACCGCTTTTGCGCGGCGCCCGTGCAGGTGAGCCGTGCCAACCTGGGCGGCGCCGACAAGGGCTACGGCATCATCGCCGGCGTTTCGGTTAACTCTGGCAATGCCAACGCCGCCACGGGTGAGACCGGCCTTGCCTGCGCGCGTGAGACTTGCGACATCGCCTCGCAGGTTATCGGCTGCGAGCCCCAGCAGATTCTGGTTGCCTCCACGGGCGTGATTGGCCAGATTCTGCCGATCGACACGTTTGAGACCGCCATTCCTGCTGCCTACGAGGCGCTCTCCGCCCACGGTGGCGCCGATGCCGCTCGCGCCATCATGACGACTGACACGCATTCCAAGGAATATGCCGTGTCCTACGCCAGTGATGCCGAGGGCCATGCGGGCAATGTCTATACGGTGGGCGGCATGCGCAAGGGCTCGGGCATGATCATGCCCAACATGGCCACCATGATCGCGATCATCACCACCGATGCTCCCGTCGAGCCTGCGGCGCTCCATGCCCTGCTGCTTTCGAATGTCAAACAGACCTTCAACAAGGTGACGGTCGACTCCGACACCTCGACGAACGACACCTGCATCATGCTTGCCTCTGGCGCCGCAGCGGATGCCGAGCCCATTGTCGAGGGCACCGACGCCTTCGACGAGCTGGCCTTTGCCGTACATGAGGTATGCGAGAGCCTGGCGCGAAACATCGCCGCCGATGGCGAAGGCGCATCCAAGCTCGTAACGGTCAATGTCACCGGCGCTCTCAACGACGAAGAGGCGGATATTGCCGCCCGTGCCGTCGCCAACTCGCCGCTCGTCAAGACCTGCATTGCCGGCCACGACTGCAACTGGGGCCGCGTTGCCATGGCGCTCGGCAAGTGCGGCGTGCAGTTTAACCAAGAAGATGTGTCCATCGACATGATGGGTATGCCCGTCTGTCGCGATGGCCTGACGGTCCCCTTCGATGAGGACGAGGCCCTGCGACGTTTTGAGGCGCCCGAGATTGTGATTTCGGCCGACCTGGGCGCAGGCGACGCGGCAACGACTGTGTGGACCTGCGACCTCACGCACGAGTACATCTCGATCAACGGCGACTACCGTTCCTAAACTCCCGATGTGCCGCGCGCCCCGCTGCAATCGCGGGCAACGAGGTGCGGCGCGATAGCTACACGAAAGACGAGGCAGACTATGAAATTCGCACGCGATTGTCGCTCGAGTGAATCCAACGAAGCAACCGCGCAGCTGCTGTTTGAGGCGCTGCCGTGGATTAAGAACCTGACCGGTAAGACGGTCGTTATCAAGTACGGCGGTGCCGCCATGGTCGACGAGCAGCTGCGTCGAGACGTGATGAGCGATATCGTCCTGCTCAAGATTATCGGCATGCGCCCTGTTATCGTGCACGGTGGCGGCAAGGCCATCAACGAGGCGCTCAGCCACTACGACATCCCCGTCGAGTTTAAGAACGGCCAGCGCGTGACTACGCCTGCCACCATGGATATCGTGCGCGAGGTACTGGGCGGCAAGGTCAACCAGGAGCTGGTCGCGGCGCTCAACCACCACGGCAACCTGGCCGTGGGCGTGTCTGGCAGCGACGCCGGTACCCTTATCGCCGAGCCACTCGACCCAGAGCTCGGCCGCGTAGGCAAGGTCACGCACGTCAACACCGACTATATCGAGCGTTTGCTCGACAGCGAGTACATTCCCGTTATCGCCACGGTCGCGGCGGGGGAGGACGGTGGCTTCTTCAACATCAACGCCGATACCGCCGCCGGCGCCGTTGCGGCGGCGCTTCATGCGCACAAGGCGATCTTCTTGACCGATGTCGACGGTCTGTACAAGGACTTTAGCGACAAGGATTCGCTTATCTCCAACCTGACGCTCGACGAGGTCAACGAGATGCTCTACGGCGGCGAAGTCGACAAGGGCATGATTCCCAAGCTGCGCGCCGCCGTCGATGCGCTTACCGCTGGCGTGTTCCGAGACCACATCATCAACGGCACGACGCCGCACTCGCTGCTGCTGGAGCTGCTGACCGATGCTGGCGTCGGTACCGTGATCCACTCCACCGAGACGGCCTACGAGTTCGATACGCATCCGCACCCGCTTTCGACGTTTGCAGCGCGCCTGACCGAGAACTTCGACGAGGTCGAGAAGCTCCAGACGGTCTAGCTGACCCGCGGTCGTCGCGTCCCTGCACCCATAGCCCTGCGCCGTACGGCGCCAAACGAAAGGCACCCCATGTCACTTGCAACTCAACAATCGCTCGAATCCCATTACGTTATGCATACCTTTGGTCGCTCTCCGGTAGAGTTTGTCGAGGGCCGCGGCATGAAGCTCACCGGCGATGACGGCCGTGAGTATCTTGACTTTCTTGCTGGAATCGGTGTGTGCAGCCTTGGCCACGGTAACGCTGCAGTGCTCTCGGCGCTCGAGGTGCAGACCAAAAAGCTTCTGCATGTGTCTAACTACTTCTACATCGAGCAGCGTGGACAGGTCGCGGCGCTGCTGTCCAAGCTTGCCAACGACGACGTAGATGGTGCGTGCGTTCTGGCCGATGCCATTGCCGCCGGCGATGAGACCACGGCAGCTGCGCTCGGCGCTCCGACGGCGGGCGAGCAGGTATGGGAGACGTTCTTTGCCAACTCCGGCGCCGAAGCCAACGAGGGCTCGATGAAGCTCGCGCGTCTGTACGCCAAGCGTGCTGGTAACGGTGGCAACACCATCGTGTGCATGCGCGGCGGCTTCCACGGCCGTACGCTCGAGACCATTGCCGCCACCATGCAGGATTGGCTGCAGGATAGCTTCCGTCCGCTGCCGGGCGGTTTTGTGGCCTGCACGCCCAACGATGTCGACGAACTACGTTCGATCTTTAAGCAGCTGAGAAGCGAAATTTGTGCCGTGATGCTCGAGCCGATCCAGGGCGAGAGCGGTGTACACCCCATGACCGAGGAGTTTATGACGGCAGCGCGCGACCTGGCGCACGAGGTGGGCGCCGTTCTTATCGCCGACGAGGTCCAGTGTGGCATCTTCCGCTCCGGCAAGCCGTTTGCATTCCAGACCTATGGCGTGGAGCCCGACATCATGAGTCTTGCCAAGGGCATCGCCGACGGCGTCCCCATGGGCGCCGTGGTGGCAAAGAAAGAGATCGCCGACGTGTTTAAGCCTGGTGACCACGGTTCGACCTTTGGCGGTAGCTGCTTGGCTGTCGCGGCGTGCGCCGCGACGCTCTCCGCGCTCGTGCGCGGCGATTATGCCGAGCATGCTGCCAAGGTGGGTGCTTATATGGAGGCAAAACTCACCAAGCTGCCGCATGTGGTCGAGGCACGCGGTCGCGGCTTAATGCTCGGCTGCGATTTGGATGACGCTGCGGGCGATGCACATGATATTGTTGCCCGCGCGCTGGCCGCCGGCGCCGTGATTAACGCTACTGGTGCCCACACGCTGCGTTTCCTGCCGCCGCTCGTGTGCGAGGAAGCCGACGTGGACAGCCTGATCGAGATTTTGTCGGACGTTTTGGCCTAACACAGCGCAATAACTCAATTTGGACCGGGTTCCGGACTGCGGACGTGCCATATGCGGCACGATTCAGCGGTCTGGAGCCCGTTTTGTTATCGATTTACCATGGCCGGGATAGGCCGTGTGCAAAAAGTGGCAAATATGAGTACGGGCACTAACTTCGTAACATATAAATTAGGCGTTTTTAGATGAGTTGGGCCACATATGTCCAGTTTTGCAGTAACTAAATTGGCTTAACTGGACTATCAGTCGTCGTTCTAATGTCGGATTTGCCTTTTATGACTTCGAAAACGCTGCTACCAAAAAGGTAGCAGTACTCATATTTGGCATTTTTTGCACATGGGTAGGTAGCGCGCAGAGATGTGGTGTAAGAGGCGGGGCATGCCCCGCATCTTCTCTTT
>CAVCHM010000076.1:0-5848 GCA_963602135.1 bacterium
CTGCGCGACCTTTCGACCATCCACGCCCGCTGGGCTAACGCCCGTACCAAAAAGGCCAATCCCTTACGTGCGGCCATCGATCGCATTCAGCTGCGCGCGCTGCCCATTAAATGCCTGGAGACGTGCTTCGCATGGGTGTTGTTCGAGCTGCTGGAGCATCTGTTCTCCCAATCTGCCCAGCTCAACGTGCTCGACTATCGTCTGCTCTATGTGGTCCTGATCGGTACGCTCTACGGGCTCGACTTTGGCCTGGTCGCCGCGCTGCTGGCGTCTATTGGTCTGGCCGTGAGCTATTTTGCCCTGTACGGATACACTTTCCAGGGCCTGTTCTACGAGCCTTCCAACTGGCTGCCGTTTATCGCGTACTTTGTGGTGGGCGCGGTGTGCGGCTATGTACAGCTGCGCAACAGCGAGGCCATTAAAGCCGAGCGCGACGAGAACGAGCTTGTGCGAAACCGCAACACGTTCCTTACGCGGCTCTATCACGATGCGATTGAGGACAAGCGCGCCTATAAGCGCCAGATTGTGGGGCGCCACGATAGCTTTGGCAAGATCTTTGCCGTGACGCAGGAGCTCGACGTACTCAACCCGCGCGAAATTTACCGCAAGTGCTGCGAGCTGCTGGGTGAGATTCTCGAGAACGATTCGGTGACGATCTATCACGTGTCGGGCGGGACGTTTGCGCGCTTGGTGGCTGCAAGCCCCGCAGAGATGGCCACCGTACCGCGTTCGCTCTCGCTCGACGACCTTGCGCTCGTGCTCAACGGTGCGAACTCGGGCCTGTGGGTGAACCGCGAGCTGACCCCAGACCTTCCTATGTTCGGATACGTCATCGAGCGCGATGGGGCGCCCGCCGTGTTGATCTTTGTACGTCACGTGGCCGAAAGCCAAATGACGCTGTATTACCAAAACCTATTCCGCATTCTGTGCGGCCTGGTGGAAAGCGCGCTGGGACGTGCCTTCGATTACGAGGCCGTAGCGCAGGACAAGCGTTGCGTTGCCGGCACCTGCGTGCTCAACCACGACGCCTTTGGCCAGGAGCTCGTCGCCGAGCAAGCGCTTGCGGACAACAAGATGGGGAGCTTCTTGCTCCTGCGCGTGGTGCCGGGTATGGAGCCTGTTGGCGAGCTGGTCGGCGCCATTGGGTCGGCGATTCGCGAGAGCGACGCTGCAGGCTTGGTCGACGGCGACACGCTCTACCTGCTCATGCGCCAGGCGACCGAGGCCGACCTGCCTGTTATTTGCAAGCGCATGGCCGCCAAGCACATTACGGTGGAGCCCGTCGACGGCGAGGACGTTGTGGCCTTGCTGCAGCGCATCGCGCCCGCCGGCAACGGTGAGGGGGAGACCGTTTGATCTCGCTTGTCGTTGCTACCGTACTGCTCTTTATACACGCGCTGGTTTGCCTGGTGCTGTGGACGCTCATGAAGCTGGGTCTGCTCCCGGTTCGCGGGCACATGCTTGCCGTAATGGTGCTCGTGCCGCTGTGGGGCCCATCGCTGGTGGTGCTGCTGTCGGTGCGTAGCGCGGTGTTCGGCGACGGCCTTAAGGATGCCACGCTGGAGACGCTGCGCATTAACGATGACATGCACCGCAGCATGTTGGTGCAGGGGCGCGAGGGCGACGGCGGCGTGGTGCCGCTCGAGGAGGCGCTCATCGTCAACGATCCGGGTGACCGCCGCCGTCTGATGCTCTCGATGCTTACCGAGGACCCCGATGCGTACCTGGCGCAGCTGCAGGCCGCCAAGCTCAACGACGACGTTGAGGTCGCGCACTATGCCGCGACGGCGGTGGCGCAGATTTCCAAGGAGTCCGACCTTAAGCTGCAGCAGCTTGAGCGTGCGTTTAAGACCGACCCCAGCTTGCATAACCTGGATGCGTATTGCGACTTTTTGGGTACCTATCTGGGCTCGGGTTTGGCCGAGGGCCGCGTGGCGCAGATTCAGCGTCAGCAGTATGCACGCTTGCTCGCTCGCCGTTGCGAACGCGAGGATGGGCCGGCACTGCGCATTCGCTATGCCACGGCGCTGGCCGATGCCGGCGAGATTGACAAGGCAGAGGACGTCGCCAGCCAGCTGGTGATCGATGCACCAGACGAGCAGGACGTGTGGATGCTCTGCCTGCGCTTGGCTGTGATGCGTCACGATGGGCAGGCGGTGCAGCGTGTAGTCGATGCAATTGACAAGCAGCATGTATATCTGAGTGCCGAGAATCGCGAGAAACTGGCGTTTTGGCATGACGGGGAGGAGGCCCGATGAACGTGGTGCAACATATCCGCGATCGTGCGGGCCATTTTCGCTGGATGGGCCTGCTCGTGGTCTGGGCGGTTTTTATTGCCATGGCTGCCGTGCTGCTTATTGAGCGCGCCGGTGTTCAGTACAGCGCGGGGCAGCACAAACTTGGCATGCTTACTGCCAATGACGCAACGCCGGCGAGCTCGGCATTGTTTGGCCAAAAGCCCACGTGCCTGGTTATTACCGATACCGATCAGGACGGCGTTGAGGACGTCAAGGAGCAGTTTGACCAGATTCTGCTCGATATGAAGATCGCGCACCGCGATGTGGATATTGCCACCGATGGCGCGGACGCGATTCCTTCTCTCGCGTCGTTCGACCGCGTGATTTTGCTGATGCCTTCTATCGATGGGCTCGGTACGCACCTCTCCGACATCATGAGCTGGGTGAGCGCCGGCGGTTCGCTGATGCTCGCCATGACACCGGACAATTCCAGCTACTTGCAAGCAATCGGTCCCAAGTTGGGTATCGATTCTGCCGGCTACGAATATGCGACGGCGGAGAGTATCGTGCCGAGCGAGGACTTTATGATTGGCGGTGGCCAACGCTACGAGTTCTCGGATCCCTTTAAATCGTCGCTCTCGGTTTCGCTGCGCGAGACGGCCCACGTGTGGGCTAAAACCGGCGACGCGGGAACGCCCCTTGTTTGGTCGAGCGATTGTGGCAGCGGACATACCGTGGTGTGCAACATTGGCATTTACAGCAAGGTCATGCGTGGCTTTTACGCTGCGGCGATCAGCTTGCTGGGTGATGCCACGGCCTATCCGGTCATCAACAGCGCCGTGTTCTACTTGGACGACTTTCCGAGCCCCGTGCCCTCGGGCGACGGCACCTACATCAAGAGCGACTATGGCCTTTCTATCGCCGATTTTTATGCCAAAGTATGGTGGCCCGATCTGCAAAAGCTCGCACAGCAATACGACATTCGCTACACGGGCGTGATGATCGAGAACTACGAGGACGCGGTCAACCAGACTGAGCCTGCGCGCCAGGCCGATACCACGCAGTTCCGCTACTTTGGCGGCATGCTGCTGCAAATGGGCGGCGAGCTGGGCTTTCATGGGTATAACCATCAGCCGTTGGCCCTCTCGGATACCGACTATGGCACGCTGTATGACTACAAAACATGGAAGAACAAGGACACGTTGGTTGCCGCGCTCAACGAGCTCATCGCCTTCCAAGACGACGTCCCGCCCAATGCGCACGGCTCGGTTTATGTGCCGCCGTCGAATATCCTTTCGGCCCGCGCCCGCAAGATCATTGGCGAGGACGTGCCGCGCATTAAGACCATTGCCAGTACGTATTTTGAGGACGGAACCGATCTGCCCTACGTGCAGGAGTTTGGCGTGGCGAGCGACGGCATCGTGGAGCAGCCGCGCATTGTATCGGGCAGCATGGTCGACGATTCCTACATGCGTCTCGCTGCGGTGTCCGAGCTCAATATGCATTATGTAAGCACGCACTTTATGCATCCTGACGACCTGATGGATCCCGACCGCGGCGCCAAGGAAGGCTGGGAGGTCTACAAGGGCGGCCTGACCGATTACCTGGACTGGCTGACCAAGTCCGCGCCCGACCTGCGTCACCAGACGGGTTCGGAGTGCTCGGGTGCCATCCAGCGCTTTGCGTCTTTGACGGTGAGCGTGGACACGAGCGACGATGCCTGGACGCTCAACCTTGGCAACTTCCACGACGAGGCGTGGTTAATGTTTCGCGCCAACGACGGTGAGCCGGGTGCGGTGTCCGGTGGCGAGCTGACGCACCTGACGGGTAACCTGTACCTGGTCAAAGCGACGGACAAGACCGTGACGATCGAGCGCAAGGAAGGCGGCGACCGATGAGAATCTGCTTGGTGCTCGAGGGCTGCTACCCCTACGTGCACGGCGGCGTGTCCACCTGGATGCACGGCTACATCACGGCCATGCCCGAGCATGAGTTTGTGCTGTGGGTGATTGGCGCGCATGCCGAGGACCGCGGCAAGTTTGTCTACGAGCTGCCCGACAACGTCGTCGGGGTGCATGAGGTGTTCCTGGACGATGCCCTGCGACTCTCGGGCGAGCAGGAGGAAGTCGACTTTGATGAGCGCGAGCGCGAGGCGCTGCGCCGTTTAGTGTCACTGTCCAATCCGGACTGGGATGTGCTGTTCGATATCTTCCAGCGCCGCCGCGTCCACCCGCTCTCGTTTTTGCAGAGCCGCACGTTTATGGACATCTTCCGCGACGTGTGCCTGGCCGAGTATCCGTATGCGCCGTTCGCCGACGCCTTCCACACCATGCGCTCGATGCTACTGCCCGTGCTTTATCTGCTGGGCAGCGAGGTGCCGGTGGCCGACGTGTATCACGCCATTTCGACCGGCTACGGCGGATTGCTCGCGAGTCTTGGCTCGAGCGTTCACAACGCGCCAGTGCTGCTGACCGAGCACGGCATCTACACCCGCGAGCGCGAGGAGGAAATCATTCGTGCCGACTGGGTGGTTCCGTCGTTTAAGGACCGTTGGATCCGCTTTTTCTACCTGCTTTCGGAGGAAATCTACCGCCGCGCCTTCCGCGTGACGAGTCTGTTCCACAATGCCCGTAAGACACAGATCGATATGGGCTGCGATCCGGACAAATGCTTGGTCATTCCCAACGGCATCCAGTTCGATCGCTTTAAGGACATTCCCTTAAAGCCCGATGACGGCTGGGTGGATATTGGCGCGGTGGTGCGCCTAGCGCCCATCAAGGACGTCAAGACCATGATCTATGCCTTCTTTGAGCTGCACGAGCGCCTGCCCAAGGTGCGCCTGCACATTATGGGCGGCGTGGACGATGAGGAGTACGGCGCCGAGTGTCATGCGCTGGTGGAGACATTGGGCGTGCGTGACTTGATCTTTACCGGCCGCGTCAACGTGGTCGAGTACATGGAAAAACTGGACTTTACCATTTTGACGAGCATCTCGGAGGGCCAGCCGTTGAGCGTGTTGGAATCGCTGGGCGCGCGTCGCCCCTGCGTGACGACCGAGGTCGGCTGCTGCCGTGAACTTCTCGAGGGCGCCCCCGGCGACGACTTTGGCGTGGCTGGATTCGTGAGCCCGCCCATGTATCGCAAGGGTCTGGCCGATGCCATGGAGCGCATGTGCGCGAGCCGTGCCCGCCGCCTGGAAATGGGGGAGCGCGGCCAGCGTCGCGTGGCGACCTACTACCTACACGAGCAGATGCTCGCCAACTATCGCGCGCTGTACGACGAGACGGCTCGCGCGTTCAATTTGCCCAAGAAGGAGGTGTAGCCGGTGGCCGGAATCGGTTTTGAGCTCAAACGCCTGTTTAGACGCAAGGGTCTGTTTGCCACGATGCGCGCCTACGGCTACGCCGGCATTGTATGCACGGGTCCCATGTTGCTGGGCGTGCTGCTCCAGGTGGGTATCTTGGTACTGTGCAGCCTGTGGGGCGTGGGACGCGCCAACCAGGATTTGCTGGTGTGCATGGTGACCTATACGCTGCTGGCCTCGCTTACGCTCACAAGCTTTTTCTCCATGCCGGTCACGCGCTTTTTGGCCGACATGCTGTTTGCCGAGC
>CAVCHM010000077.1:0-5848 GCA_963602135.1 bacterium
CTGCGCGACCTTTCGACCATCCACGCCCGCTGGGCTAACGCCCGTACCAAAAAGGGCAATCCCTTACGTGCGGCCATCGATCGCATCCAGCTGCGCGCGCTGCCCATTAAATGCCTGGAGACGGGCTTTGCATGGGTGCTGTTCGAGGTGCTGGAGCATCTGTTCTCCCAATCTGCCCAGCTCAACGTGCTCGACTATCGACTGCTCTATGTGGTCCTGATTGGCACACTCTACGGTCTCGACTTTGGCCTGGTCGCCGCGCTGTTGGCGTCGGTTGGTCTGGCGGTGAGTTATTTTGTCCTGTACGGATACACCTTTCAGGGCTTGTTCTATGAGCCGTCCAACTGGCTGCCGTTTATCGCGTACTTTGTGGTGGGCGCCGTGTGCGGCTATGTGCAGCTGCGCAACAGCGAGGCCATTAAGGCGGAGCGTGACGAGAACGAGCTTGTGCGAAACCGCAACACGTTCCTAACGCGGCTCTATCACGACGCGATTGAGGACAAGCGCGCCTACAAGCGACAGATTGTGGGGCGCCACGACAGCTTTGGCAAAATCTTTGCCGTGACGCAGGAGCTCGACGTACTCAACCCGCGCGATATATACCGCAAGTGCTGTGAGCTGCTGGGCGAGATTCTCGAGAACGATTCGGTGACGATCTACCATGTTTCGGGCGGGGCATTTGCGCGCCTGGTAGCGGCGAGCCCGGCGATTTCCAACGATGTGCCGCGCTCGCTCTCGCTCGATGACCTTGCGACCGTGCTCCAAGGTGCGATCTCGGGTTTGTGGGTGAACCGCGCGCTGACGTCGGGGCTTCCGATGTTTGGCTATGCGATCGAGCGCGATGGAGCCCCAGCCGTATTGATCTTTGTGCGTCACGTGGCCGAAAGCCAAATGACCCTGTACTACCAAAACCTGTTCCGCATCCTGTGCGGCCTGGTGGAAAGCGCGCTGGGACGCGCCTTCGATTACGAGGCAGTGGCGCAGGATAAGCGCTGCGTTGCCGGCACGTGCGTGCTCAACCACGACGCCTTTGGCCAGGAACTCGCCGCCGAGCAGGCGCTTGCGGATAATAAGATGGGAAGTTTCTTGCTCTTGCGCGTGGTTCCGGGCATGGAGCCTGTTGGCGAGCTGGTCGGCGCCATCGGGTCTGCGATTCGTGAGAGTGACGCTGCGGGCCTAGTCGATGGAGACACACTTTACCTGCTCATGCGTCAGGCGACCGAGGCCGACCTGCCCGTTATTTGCAAACGCATGGCCGCCAAGCACATTACGGTGGAACCCGTCGGCAGCGAGGACGTTGTGGCCCTGATGCAACGCATCGCGCCCACCGGAAGCGGTGAAGGGGAGGCCGTTTGATCTCGCTTGTTGTTGCTACCGTACTGCTATTAATTCATGCGTTGGTGTGTCTGGTGCTGTGGACGCTTATGAAACTGGGCTTGCTGCCGGTTCGAGGGCACATGCTTGCTGTGATGGTGCTCGTACCGCTGTGGGGCCCGTTGCTCGTGGTACTGCTCTCGGCACGTAGCGCGGTGTTCGGTGACGACCTTAAGGACGCCACGCTGGAGACGCTGCGCATTAACGACGACATGCATCGCAGTTTGCTCGTGCAGGGGCGCGAGGGCGATGATGGCGTGGTGCCGCTCGAGGAAGCGCTGATCGTCAACGACCCGGGCGACCGCCGCCGTCTGATGCTCTCCTTGCTTACCGAGGATCCGGATGCGTACCTCGCACAGTTGCAGACAGCAAAACTCAACGACGATGTTGAGGTTGCGCACTATGCCGCGACGGCGGTGGCGCAGATTTCCAAGGAGTCCGACCTTAAGCTGCAGCAGTTGGAGCGCGCGTTTAAGACCGATCCCAGCTCGCATAACCTGGATGCGTATTGCGACTTTTTGGGCGCCTATCTGGACTCGGGTTTAGCAGAGGGCCGTGTGGCACAGATTCAGCGTCAGCAGTATGCACGCTTGCTCGCGCGTCGTTGCGAACGCGAGGACGGGCCGGCGTTGCGCATCCGCTATGCCACGGCGCTGGCCGATGCCGGCGAGATCGATAAGGCAGAGGACGTCGCGAGCCAGCTGGTGATCGATGCGTCAGACGAACAAGACGTGTGGATGCTCTGCCTGCGCTTGGCTGTGATTCGTCGCGATGGGCAGGCGGTACAGCGCGTAATCGACGTGATCGACAAGCAGCATGTGTATTTGAATGCCGAAAATCGTGAGAGGCTGGCATTTTGGCGCGAAGGAGAGGAGGCCCGATGAGCGTGGTGCAACATATCCGCGAGCGTGCGGGCCACTTTCGCTGGATGGGGCTGCTCGTGGTGTGGGCGGTCTTTATTGCCATGGCCGCCGTGCTGTTGATCGAGCGTGCCGGCGTGCAGTACAGCGCCGGGCAGCATAAGCTGGGCATGCTCGCTGCCAACGACGCGGTGCCGGCAAGCTCGGCGATGTTTGGCCAAAAGCCCACGTGCTTGGTTATTACCGACTCGGACCAAGATGGCGTCGAGGACGTCAAAGAGCAGTTCGACCAGATCTTGCTTGACATGAAGATCGCCCACCGCGATGTGGATATTGCCACCGATGGTGTTGATGCGATTCCTTCTCTCACGTCCTTCGACCGTGTGATTTTACTGATGCCGTCGCTCGACGGGCTCGGTACGCACCTCTCCGACATCATGAGCTGGGTGAGCGCCGGCGGTTCGCTGATGCTCGCCATGACGCCGGATAACTCCAGCTACCTGCAGGCAATCGGTCTCAAGCTGGGCATCGATTCTGCCGGCTATGAATATGCGACGGCAGAGAGCATCGTGCCGAGCGAGGACTTTATGATCGGCGGTGGCCAGCGTTATGAGTTATCGGACCCCTTTGATTCGTCGCTTTCGGTTTCGCTGCGTGAGACGGCCCACGTGTGGGCTAAAACCGGTGACACGGGTACTCCGCTTATTTGGTCGAGCGATTGCGGCAGCGGCCGTACCGTGGTGTGCAATATCGGTATCTACGACAAGGTCATGCGTGGTTTCTATGCCGCGGCTGTGAGCCTATTGGGCGATGCCACGGCCTATCCGGTCATCAACAGCGCCGTTTTCTATCTGGATGACTTTCCCAGCCCCGTTCCCTCGGGCGATGGCACCTACATAAAGCGTGATTACGGCCTTTCCATTGCCGACTTTTATGCCAAGGTCTGGTGGCCCGATCTGCAAAAGCTCGCGCAAAAATACGGCATTCGCTATACCGGCGTGATGATCGAAAACTACGAGGATGCGGTCAACCAGACCGAGCCCGCGCGCCAGGCCGATACCACGCAGTTCCGCTACTTTGGCGGCATGCTGCTGCAGATGGGCGGAGAGCTGGGCTTTCATGGCTACAACCATCAGCCGCTGGCGCTTTGGGACACCGACTACGGCACCCTGTATGACTACAAGACGTGGAAGAACAAAAAGACGCTCGTTGCGGCACTCGACGAGCTGATCGCCTTCCAGGACGAGGTGCTGCCCAATGCCCATGGCTCGGTCTACGTGCCGCCGTCGAATATCCTTTCGGCTCGCGTCCGCAAGATTATTGGCGAGGACGTGCCACGCATTAAGACCATTGCCAGTACGTACTTTTCGGACGGCACCGACCTGCCCTACGTTCAGGAGTTTGGCGTGGCGAGCGATGGCATCGTGGAGCAGCCGCGTATTGTCTCGGGCGGCATGGTCGACGACACCTATATGCGCCTGGCAGCCGTGTCCGAGCTCAACATGCACTACGTGAGCACGCACTTTATGCACCCCGACGACCTGCTGGACCCCGATCGCGGCGCTAAGGAGGGCTGGGAGGTTTACAAGGGCGGCCTGACCGACTACCTGGACTGGCTTACCAAGTCTGCGCCCGACCTGCGCCACCAGACCGGTTCGGAATGCTCGGGCGCCATCCAGCGTTTTTCGTCCGTGACGGTGAGCGTGGATGCGAGCGACGATGCCTGGACGCTCAACCTGGGCAACTTCCACGATGAGGCTTGGCTTATGTTCCGCGCTAATAACGGCGAGCCGGGTGCAGTGTCCGGTGGCGAGATTAAACACCTGACGGGCAGCCTGTATCTTGTCAAAGCGACGGACAAGACCGTGACGATCGAGCGCAAGGAGGGTGGCGACAAATGAGAATCTGCTTGGTACTCGAGGGCTGCTACCCCTATGTGCACGGCGGGGTGTCCACATGGATGCACGGCTATATACAGGCCATGCCCGAGCACGAGTTTGTGCTGTGGGTGATTGGCGCGCATGCTGCCGACCGCGGCAAGTTTGTCTACGAGCTGCCCGACAACGTGGTCGAGGTGCACGAGGTGTTTCTGGACGATGCCCTGCGGCTTTCGGGCGAGCAGGAAGAGGTCGACTTTGACGACCGCGAGCGCGAGGCGCTGCGTCGCCTGGTGTCACTCTCCAATCCGGACTGGGACGTGCTA
This sequence comes from bacterium, assembly GCA_963602135.1. GTDB lineage: Bacteria > Actinomycetota > Coriobacteriia > Coriobacteriales > Coriobacteriaceae > Collinsella. Next base: position 4,438 of record CAVCHM010000077.1, read on the forward strand.
TTCGATATTTTCCAGTGCCGCCACGTGCATCCGCTCTCGTTTTTGCAGAGCCGCACGTTTATGGACATCTTCCGCGACGTGTGCCTGGCCGAGTACCCCTACACGCCTTTTGCCGACGCATTCCACACCATGCGCTCCATGCTGCTGCCCGTGCTCTACCTGCTGGGCAGCGAGGTACCGGTGGCCGATGTGTACCATGCCATCTCGACTGGCTACGGCGGCCTGCTCGCCTGCCTGGGCTCAAGCGTTCACCATGCGCCGGTGCTGCTTACCGAGCATGGCATCTATACGCGCGAACGCGAGGAGGAAATCATCCGCGCCGACTGGGTGGTGCCGTCGTTTAAGGACCGCTGGATTCGTTTTTTCTACCTGCTTTCGGAGGAAATCTACCGCCGCGCCTTCCGCGTGACGAGCCTGTTTCACAACGCCCGCAAGACGCAGATCGACATGGGCTGCGATGCGGACAAATGCCTGGTCATCCCCAACGGCATTCAATTCGACCGCTTTAAGGACATTCCCTTAAAGCCCGATGATGGCTGGGTGGACATTGGCGCGGTGGTGCGTCTGGCGCCCATCAAGGACGTTAAGACCATGATCTATGCCTTCTTTGAGCTGCACGAGCGCCTGCCCAAGGTGCGCCTGCACATTATGGGCGGCGTGGACGATGAGGAGTACGGCGCCGAGTGTCATGCGCTGGTGGAGACATTGGGCGTGCGTGACTTGATCTTTACCGGCCGCGTCAACGTGGTCGAGTACATGGAGAAGCTCGACTTCACCATTTTGACGAGCATCTCCGAGGGTCAGCCGTTGAGCGTGCTGGAGTCGCTTGCTGCGCGTCGCCCCTGCGTGACGACCGAGGTGGGCTGCTGTCGCGAGCTGCTCGAGGGCGCCCCCGGTGACGACTTTGGCGTCGCAGGTTTTGTGACGCCGCCCATGTATCGCAAGGGCTTGGCCGATGCTATGGAACGCATGTGCGCGAGCCGTGCCCGCCGTATCGAGATGGGGGAGCGCGGCCAGCGTCGCGTTGCCACATGCTTTTTGCACGAGCAGATGCTCGCCAACTATCGTGCGCTGTACGACGAGACGGCTCGCGCGTTTAACCTGCCCAAGAAGGAGGTGTAGTCGATGGCCGGAATCGGTTTTGAGCTCAAGCGTCTGTTTAAGCGCAAGGGTCTGTTTGCGACGATGCGTGCCTATGGCTACGCCGGCATTGTGTGCACGGGCCCCATGCTGCTGGGCGTGCTGCTGCAGGTGGGCATTTTGGTGCTGTGCAGCCTATGGGGCGTGGGTCGCGCCAACCAGGACTTGCTGGTGTGCATGGTGACCTATACGCTGCTGGCCTCGCTCACGCTTACGAGCTTTTTCTCCATGCCGGTCACGCGCTTTTTGGCCGACATGCTGTTTGCCGAGC
>CAVCHM010000078.1:0-5640 GCA_963602135.1 bacterium
GCGCGAACGGCGCGCCTGTTTGGCGAAACTGGTGAAAAATAGATTGACGCTAACATGAGGCTCGCGGACGTGACCAGGACCCTGTCGATCCCGAAGAGCACCTATCTTGACCAGGCGTCCAGGGCCTCGAGGCCCGACCCCAAGGCCGCGCTCAGGGAGCGCGTGCGCGCGTCGTTCGAGGCGAGCGGCGGCGCCTACGGGCCCGAGTCCGTGACCGCCGACCTCAGGAGGGGGCCCGGCGAGCCCGTCTCGTGGCGCGAGCTCGCGCCCGGGGACGCCGAGACGCCCGTCGTCGCGTCCGAGAAGGTCGTGCGCCGGATCATGCGCGAGGAGGGGCTGGTCGCCCGAAAGGCGGCGCAGATGCGCAGGAGGGCGAAATACCGCAGCTACCGGGGCGAGCTCGCGGAGCGCCCGGCCAACGTCCCGCTGCGCGCGGACGGGACGCACGACTTCCGCGCGCCCGCGCCCGGCCTGCTCGTGGTCACCGACGTCACGGAGTTCAGGCTCGACGGGTACAGGGCGTACCTGTCGCCGGCGATCGACTGCTTCGACGGGTGGCCGATCTGCTGGAGGGTCTCGGTCCACGCCGACTCCGACCTGATGGTCGGCATGCTCAGGGACCTCGTGGGGATAGTCGGGCCGACCGAGGACCGGCCGCTCACGGTGCACACCGACGGCGGCGCCGTCTACATGGGGCGCGAGTGGCGCGAGGCGTGCGGGCCCGGGGTCAGGCGCTCGATGTCGAGGAGGGCCCGGAGCCCCGACAACGCGCGCGCCGAGGGGTTCTTCGGCACGCTCAAGTGCGACTTCTTCGAGGGCAGGGACTGGACCGGCGTGCCGTTCGACGAGTTCTCCCGGCTGCTCGGCGAATATATCGAGTGGTACAGGGACGGCAAGCTCAAGAAGGACCTAGGATGGAAGACCATTAGGGAGTATCGCGAGGAGAGGGGCCATGCGGCGTAGCGCCGGGGCATGGTCCGGAAAATCGTCCGAGGTCCCAAGCCGCTGCGAGCGTTCTGACAACTTGCCCGCTTCTTCCGTCACCCTAAGCGCACACATCAAAAGGGAGTCCGCCAACGCCCTCGTCCGCACGTCATTTGCATGCAGAAACTGGTCCTCGGTGATACCAAAGGCCTTGATGCGCTCGTTCGTTTCAGAGATGGCATCCAAGACCTCTTGGGCGCGGAGACAGTCTGACTTACGCGCGATCATAAAGGATCACTCCTTCGCGCTCGATTACCGCGGCAAGATCGCCATCAAGATGGTCGCTCGAGACGAGGTCAACCTGCCTCCCAGTTTCTTTGCGCACCGCCTCGCCGAATGCCGACAACGCGAATAGACCAAAGCCCTGCTCGCGATCGACTTCGAGACGCAAGTCGATATCACTATCGACACGCGCCTCGCCACGGGCATACGAACCAAAAAGAATCACGGTTTTGATGGCGGGAATCGGGCTGGCCGCCTCGCGGACGGCGGACTCAATCTGAGCAATATCCAAAATGTCTGCGGCGACGTTTTCGCTCGCAGAGTTTTTACCAAGTGAAGGAACAAACGGCAGCGAGCGCTCGCGCAGCATCTGCCTCATAAACATATTGACCGCTACAGACGAAGTCATGCCGAGTTCTTCGCATAGCTCGGCAAATGAATCTTTAATTGACGAGTCCACTCGTACACTCAGTACAGACGCAGCCATGGATACCTCCTGTATGACATTGTCTATATATTATCACACAAACTAGCGCGAGGTCGAAGCGCGGTGTTCGATGTGGCCGGGTATCTCGATGCGCTTGGGGGCGAGCTTTGCGGCGTCGCCCACCGTAGTGGTAACGATGTCGATGCGCTCGGAGAGACGCTCGACCACGCGCTCGGCAATGGTGGGGGTGTCCTGCGCGGCCGTGGTCACGCCGCCAAAGAGCACGTGGTTCCAAGGGTAATCGTCAAATGTCGCGATCTTGAGCCCAGCCGGCAATGAAGGTCCCAGCTGCGCTAATGCCTCGGTCAGGCGCAGGAAGACCAGACCGTTGACGGCAATGAGGCCGAGCTTTTTACCCGCATAGTCGCGGATGGTCTCGTCCAGGCGACTGACACCCGTGGCGCCACCGTCGGCCAGGGTGACGACCTCGCCCGCAAGGCCGCGTCGCGAAAGCTCGTCGACAAAGGCCTCGGCGCGCTCACGACGCACGGGGCTGCCGTCGCTTGCCTCGGTGAGCAGGCACAGGCGCTCGCTGTCAGCAGCGGCCAAGGCGTCTACCAGGCCGGCAACCAGCTCACGGTTGTTAGAGGTCACCAGATCGATGCCACCGTCGGCAACATCGCGGTCGAGCAGCACAACGGGCAGGCGCCCCGCGGCCGCGGCGATCGCCTTGTCGTTGCCTCCGCAGGTATTGACGACCAGGCCGTCCACGCCGGCATCGATAAGTCTGGTGAGCGACTCTGCCTCCTTGGCGGGGTCGTTGCCGCTAATGGCGGTCATGAGCGAGCAGCTGCGCGCGGCGGCGCTGGCGGAAAGGCCCTCGAGCATGGCGCTCGAGAACGGGTTAGCAATGTCGGCCAAGATCACGCCGATGAGGTTGGTGCGCGAGCTGCGCAGATTGCGCGCGGCAGCACGTGGGCGATAGCCGGTGCGCTCGATAACTGCCGCGATGCGAGCACGGGTTTCCTCGGTCATTTGCCCGGGGCGGTTGTTGAGATAGCGCGAGACCGTGGCCGGGCTCACGCCCGCCTCGGCGGCAATGTCCTTAATCCTCATCTGCGCCATAGCGCACCCCGTTCCCCAATTGTCGGCAGTCTGAGCCATTTTAGGCATTTTTAAAAAACTCGCTTGCAAAACGTTGTAGGTGAGCAGCATCGTTTTTGCGTCTCGAGCAGATGCGGTGATGGGCTAGATAGACGAGTCTTTGGAAAGCTCGAAATAGTCGGGATGCAAGGCGATAACCGGGCCCTGTTCCTCGGGCATTAGATGCAAATGCGTCTCTGCCAGATAGCTCGCCGTGTCGGTATCGCCCTTCTTAATGGCCTCGAGAATCCGGCGATGCTGCCCACGGATCGGCTCCCAATCCAAATCCTGCGACACCATACGCAGCCAGTTGTATCGCTCAAAATGCGTGTTGACGCTCTTCATCCAATCCCACAACATGTGGCGGCCGGCAATCTCAAAACATGTCTCGTGGAACAAGTTGTCCAGATCAAAAAAGCGACGCGTTTCGCTATGGTCGAGCGACTCGGACTCGGTAAGAATCTGCTCGAGCCGATGCTTTTGCTCGGGCGTAGCGGCCGAACAGCATTTAATGAGCACACTTCTCTCGAGTTTCTCGCGCAAGAAACAGGCATTCTCGGCGCGCTCCATGCTGATTTTTGAGACATAGGTGCCGCTTTTGGGACGAGTTTCCACCAGCTCCTGCTCACGCAGGCGCACAAAAGACTCGCGAATGGGCGTGCGCCCGATTCCCGTCTCCTTTTCCAGACCAATCGCCGAAAGGCGCGTGCCGGGCTTGAGCTCGGCATAGATGATCTTGGAGCGCAATGCGTTGTATGCCTGATCTTGCAGGCTCTGATAATGCTGGTGCTGTTCCATAAAGCCCTCGGATGAAGCCCACGGTTTGTCGAATCTCATCACGTAATACTATCGCATCCCCCATACCCTCAGTTGCGGTGAAAGAGGGAGTGCTCACGTCGCCAGCACCGCAAGAGCAAGCGGTGGCATCCCGAAACCCGGGACACCACCGCTATTTTGCTATCGGATGGCGCAGAAACGCCCCTCCTCATGCACCAAGGGGTTGACTAGAGTTCGCAGGCAACCTTGTAGCCATCCCCGATGGCATCGCGGATGTTGCCGCACTTGTTGGCATCACCCAGCACGTGGGTGGCAACGCCGGCAGCGGTAAGGTCGTCGGCCAGCTTGGTGTTGGGACGATAGCCCATGGCAAGCACCAGCGTATCGGCATCGGCGATGGTGTGGACCTCGCCGTCCTTTTCGTAGCTGATGGCGTCCTCGGTGATTTCGGTCACCTTGGCCTCGGTCAGCACATGGACGCCCTTGGAGAGCATGCGCGTGATGAGCACCGCGCGACCGGCACCGCCCTCGTTGGCGGCAAGCGTCTTGGTCATCTCGATAACGGTGACATCGCGATTGGCCGGCGAAAGGTCGTTGACCAACGGGGCCAGGTAATCGGCCGTCTCGCAGCCAACGGTGCCGCCGCCCACAATGACGATCTTCTTACCCGGGAAAGCCTTGCCACCCAGCAGGTCGTCAGCCGTCATAACCTGCTTAAAGCCCTGCATGAATGCCGGAGCGATGGGCTCGGCGCCGTAGGCCAGGACAACCTCGTAGCCCGCGTAGTCGCGCTGAATGTCCTCGGCAGTAAGCTCGGTGCCAAATACGCACTTCACGCCGGCCTCGGCCAGGCGACGGTACTGATACTTGATCACGCGGGTGAGCTCCTGCTTTGCCGGCGGAACGGCCGCGATGCGCATCTCGCCACCCGGCTCGTCCTGCTTGTCCACGAGCACCACGTTATGGCCGCGCTTGGTGGCAATGTAGGCTGCCTCCATGCCCGCAGGACCGGCACCCACAACGAGCACGTTCTTTGCCTCGGCGGCAGGCTCGTAGCCGGCCTCGTCGCGTTCCACGTCCGGGTTGACGGTGCAGGAGATGCGCTTGCCAAACATGATGCCGTTCAGGCAGCGCAGGCAACCGATGCAGGGACGGATATCATCGGCATTGCCGGCAGCGGCCTTGTTGCAGAACTCGGCATCGCACAGATTGGCGCGGCCCATCATGCAGATGTCGGCAGCGCCGTCCTCGATCAGCTCCTCGGCAATCCATGCCTCATTGATGCGGCCGACCGTGGCGACGGGAATGTTCACATGCTTTTTGATCTCGCGCGAGCAGGCGGCGTGCGAGGCCTGCTGCGTACCGGCGGCGGGAATCGCGGAGCCGCGCTTGATGGTAGTGCCGCCCGACACGTGGATCATGTCGACGCCAGCCTTCTCCAGGCGACGCGAGACGTAGATCATGTCGTTGAGGGTCAGACCGCCATCGGTGTACTCGTCGCCCGAGATACGGACGTCGATGATGAAGTCCTTGCCGCAGCGCTCGCGAATCTCGGCGATGACCTCGAGCAAGAAGCGCATGCGGGCATCGAGCGAGCCACCGTACTCGTCGGTACGCTTGTTATAGAGCGGGGTCAAAAAGCCGCCGAGCATGCCGTGGGCGTGCGCCGCATGGACCTCGACGCCGTCGACACCGGCCTTCTGCATGCGCACGGCAGCGTCGCCAAACTGATGCGTGAGCTCGTGGATCTCATCGACCGTGATAGGGCGCGGCGCCTCGCGGGCATAGGACGGGCCCACAAAGGACGGGGCGACGAGGCGCGGCGTGCCCGGAATGTTAAAGGCCATGTAGGCGGGGTGGAAGAGCTGCGGCATAATCTTGCAGCCATACTCGTGGACGGCCGCGGCGAGCTTTTCCCAGCCAGGGATAAACGTGTCGTCGTAGCAGCACATGTCACCCGGCAGGTAGGTATAGGTAGGCTCGACCGTCACGACCTCGGTGATGATGAGGCCCACGCCGCCCTTGGCACGGGCACGGTAATGATCGACCAAGTCGTCGGTCACATAGCCATGATCGGCCAGGTTGGT
>CAVCHM010000079.1:0-5636 GCA_963602135.1 bacterium
TTGACGCCCCAACGGGGGCGAATCGAGTCGAATCCCCGAGAGTATACCCATATGGAGCGCCGGGCCTGCGACGAACTGGAGGTAATGCCGCTGGGAAGTCGATGCATCCTGGCCGTCCGGATCGCACGAGCGTGGAAATCCGGACGCCCGCCGAATGAGAGTGGATTTCCGGACGCCCACGGCATGAGAGTGGAAAATCGGACACACGAGCGTGGATAAATGGACGCCTGCCAAATGAGAGTGGAAAATCGGACGGAATCAGCCGTCAAAAGCCCAAAAACCGTCCGAAAATCCACTCTCATTTTCCAGCCGTCCGAAAATTCACGCTCATCCGTCACCCATACATCTCTCATCTCTCACGCGTCTCTAAGCCGAGAGATAAAGAGAAAGACGAGAGATAATCACGAGAGATAACGGTGCTGCTAAGAGACAAATAACGAATCGAATCTTCAAACACTGATTGTTCTACCAGCCAAAACATGTTTTAATGAAGCAAATAGTAGATAGTTTATCCCTCATCTCTCACTCATCTCCGAGACGAGAGATAAAGAGAAAGACGAGAGATAATTACGAGAGATAACTGAGAGACGAGAGAAGCCTATTGGGACACTCGCCGCAGAGTCGAGACGAAAGGGCATGCAGATGAACGAAAACGAGCTGGCCAATTTGCTCGAGTCCTTAAGGCGTATGGGCTCGGATGATCTTAACGTCGAAGTGAAGGAAAGCGCCACGACGCTTTCTCGCGACGTGTGGGAAACAGTGAGCGCCTTTGCAAACACTGCCGGCGGAATCATCGTGCTCGGCGTGAGCAAGCGCGCGGGTTTTGTCCCGGTTGAGAACTTCGAGACCGAGAAGGTGCTCAACCAATTTGTCGCAGGCATGGGCGATGCCGGCGGTCGAGGAAAGCTGGCCAACCCGCCCAAATACACGATTGAGCGAGTGGAGCTCCAGGGTACCATCGTTCTCGTCATCACGATTGAGGAGCTCGATCCGTCGAGCAAGCCCTGCTATGTAATAGAGCGCGGCGCCCAGGGCGGCAGCTACAAGCGCATCGACGACAAAGACGTGCCGCTTTCATCGACCGAGGTGCTCGCGTTGGCGTCATACGAACGGACGAGCCCGAGCGATCGCGACGCGGTGCCGGGTGCGGGCGCAGATGACCTCGACGAACCATTGGTCGACCGCACGATAGAGCGTGCTTTCTCATTGACGCCCCGGGCAATGCGCGGCGCGTCGGACAAGAAAACGAAGCTGGAGCGCCTGAATATCTTTGATTCCCAAGGTAACGTCACTAAGGCCGGACTCTTGGCTGTGGGCACCTACCCGCAGCAGTTCTATCCCAAGCTCTTTATTGATGTGGTCGCTCATGCGGGGACCCAGAAAGGCACGGCGGGGTCGCTGGGGTTCATGGACCGCACAATCTGCGAGGGAACGTTGGGCGAGATGATCTCGGATGCCGTCGCGGCTGTCGCCAAGAATCTACACCGCACCTCAACCGTTCAGGGTGTCTCGCGCACCGATTCGCTGGAGATTCCCGAGGAGGTCCTGCGCGAGGCGATTGCCAACGCGGTGATTCACAGGGAGTATGGGGACCGCTTCTGCGGGCAGTCGATTGCCGTCGACGTCTTTGACGATCGTGTCGAGGTGACGAACCCTGGCGGTCTTTACGGGGGAAAGACTCGCGAGAACTTGTTTGACGGCAGTTCCCGATGCCGTAACGCGACGCTCGTGAAACTCATGTCGATTGTCCCGCTGCCGGATGGCGCAGGTTCGCCGGCTGAGGGCAATGGCTCGGGCATTCCGATGATGATTGACGCCATGCGCGCGCATGGTTTGGCCGAGCCCCTGTTTTGTCCGGGATTCGAGCGGTTCAAAGTGGTTCTCTATCGCTCAAAGGTCGAGCCGGTCGACCACGGCGGTGACTTAATTGTGGCGGCACTTAAGCGTTACGGCGAGCTGGGTACACGCGAATTGGTGGAGCACACGGGGCTCACAATTTCCCAGGTTAGGTCGCGCGTCAACGCGCTCATTGCCCAAGGCGAGCTTGAGCCCACAGCGCCAGCGACGAGCCGCAACCGCAGGTACCGGCTAACGGAGCGCGCGGAGCAGATGCGCTAGCGGACGAGGTGACCCAATAATCGACTCTCGATTGACGCCCGCTAAGGTAAGGCGGTTGTCGCCCAGTCGACGGCGATGCTAAAGATTTGGCTTACGCTGGCATGGCCCCGAGCCGTCCATCAAGAACAGCCTAAGAACCAGCTTGATGGCGTATCCCGGCTTGATCTCGGCAGCGTCAAAGCCGTGGCGCTCGGCAAGCTCGCTGCAGTATGCATAGATGTCGCGGATGAGCTCCGCGCCCGAAAGCGTAAACATGTAGCCTGCGTCCGTAAGCGCGTTGGGCGCGGCGGGCAGCTTGGCCATGCGGCAAAACGTGGACAGGTCGGGTGCCATGGCGCTCTGGTAGTCAAGAGCGCTGCCGGCTTCCTGTGCGGCCAGCTCTAACTGGCGCACGCGCTCGAGTGCCGCTGCCAACACAAAGCTCGGCGTAGGCGCATTGACGTCCTGAGTGGTCGCCACGAGCCTGCCCGCCGCCTGCGTGACGAGCCAGGCAACCTCGCGCTGGCAACGCACGGCCTTGCGCGTAACCGGCTTGATGGACGAAGAAGAAACGCTCCCCTTGGGCGGATTCGAAGCAGCCATAAGACCCTCCCATGAACAATCCGGCCCAACAAGCCCGGATGAAACACGTGCTACATCAGTATACAGGGGAGTGGGGTAGCGGGGTACGAGCGCGCCAGCGGCAAACCGAGAGCATCAACGATATGCCGATCGCGGAATGAGATCTCGTAATAATTGACTCTCGGCCATATTATTGAGGGGCATGATTCGCGTTCGTATGGTTGTAGGTGCTGGCGATGAACGACATTGACCTTGCTGTTCCGTTGATGGACGGACCAAGCTATGACCGCGCCTGTAGCCTCGTGCCTTCCGAGTACGTTGAGGCGTGGGAGTGGTTTCTGAGCGAGGAACAGCGCGGCGGTATCTGGGCCAACCTTCCGCACCGCACCAAGGAAGACAGCCTCCAGCATCAGTATCGTTTGAGAATTGGCTCGGAGCTCTTTCCTGTAACGCGGGATTCGGGGATTTTCTGGCCGGGCCAAGATTGGGTGAAGCAAGATCCCAATAAGACTTTTGCGCTCTCGGTTCATAACTCCAAAAAAGGCCTTTATGCCGATGTTCCCCCACTCTATTTGGACGATGGTACGTGGGTTATTAAATACTCGGTTCAGGCGTCGGGCGCTGTTGGTTCTCGAGACCAAGACTATAACCGGAAAATGCTCAACTGCATGGATTGCGGCGTTCCAGTCGGAGTCATATTTGCAACCGAGGTGGGTTATAAGGTGCTCGGCCTTGCGTTTGTCGAACGCTTCGAGCCCGAAAACGGTTGGTTTGTGCTGCACGGACCTGTTCACAAGGGCGGTCCAGACCCTCGTTTTGCGCCGGACATGAGCTATCTGAAGCACGCGCCAGCCGACATTGAGTTTGCCGGACAGGATGCTACCGACGATGAAAAGGTTCGCTACGCGTTAAGGCGCGAGCGTCTGGGACAGCAATGGTTCCGCAAGCAGCTCGTTGCCGCTTATGACGGTCGTTGCGCAGTGTCGGGTTGTGGCGTCAGCGAAGCTTTGGAGGCCGCGCATATCGAAAACTATTCGGGCCCAAAATCTCAAGTTGCCAGCAATGGCATTCTGCTTCGGCGCGACTTGCATTCTCTATTTGATGCCCATCTGATTTCGTTTGAGCCTGTTTGCGGCGAATATCGGCTGTGTGGGTCGTACCTGCTCGATAAGACTGACTACGCTTCCTTCGCGGGCGCGACGCTGAGGCAGCCGAATGAGTATCAGTGGCGACCCAATACGGTGTTTCTTGAGGCCCATCGCATCGAGTTCGATCGTTCGGAAAAGAAGCGCGATAAGGCGGGGCTTCTGCCGTATTAGCGTATTAGATTTTGGTAGTCTTTGACGATCGTGCCGTTTGATCGGATCGCGAGGCGATGCGATCTCACGTGTGCTTGCTGGTGCATGCTCTTCCTGGTTTGAATAACGAGAGGGGAGCGAGAATGAGCTGGCGAAGTGATGTCGCGCTGGGGAAGTACGGAAAACTGCCGCGCGCCCTCATCGACAAAAGCATGTTCCCGAATGTGGAAGTTGATTACGGTTCGTTTGCTGTCGCCTGCCCTTGCTGTGGCTTGCAAATTCCGTGTCTCGACATTCGATTTATCGATGCGCGCGATAGGCTCAGCAAAGATGCGAGAAAACGCACGGGCGTTCATATGCCGGTGTATCCGGAGAAGTGTCCCGTTTGCAACCTCGATATCGTGTATGACGACGGTGGCGAGGGGTAAGTGATGCGGGTAGTAGACCGTGCATGCCTCGCCGCCCCTACAAATAAATCCCCTCGCCGAGCTGCTTGTGGAACTCGGCGTGATGGTCGCGTGCCCAGGTAAAGAGCGCCTGGTCAAAGTCGGTGCGCGTGGCCGGGACGCCAAAGACGCCGGCAACTTCGACACGCACAAACTCCAGTGCCGGTAGCTTGTTGATGGCAGTGAGGGCAAACGGGGACGAGGGTTCCTCGAACAGATAGCGGCTGCCCTGCAGCGCATCGCAGCTGGTGCACGTGTTGCCGAGTGACGGTGCCTTGGAGGCTCGCGCGCCTACGGGCTTGTAGCCGCAGCGCTTATGGAGGTAGTCGCGGAGCTCGCCCGGCACGCAGCCAAGTGCGGGAACGATGGCGAGCGCGTTGGCATTGGCTGTGTCGACGGCAATGTGTCCGACTTCGTTAGGTGCGTACGCGGCGGCGGTGTCCTTGCCGTCGTCGGCTCGATAGGGGATACCGAAGGCCGCGACCGAGGTCTCTTTGTGGCACTTCCAGCACTCGCGCTTGCCCAGCACCAGATATATATACGGTGCGGAGGGGTCGGATCGGTCTACGCCGGGCAGCCACTCGGCAAAGGGCTCGGGATTAACGCCGCTGGGCACATACCAGATCTTTTTGGTCCGGTCCCATTTGGCGCCCAGCGCCTTGGCTTCTTCTTTTTGCGAAAAGGGGACATCGAGCTCGGTGCGCATAGCGGCTCCTTGGTGCGCGGGTGCAGGTGGCTCAAGGATACCGCAGGGCGTGGACGTCGTAGCGTTTGGCCGAGAAGTCGCTGTGCGGGCTGGTTGGTTGTGGCGTCGGGCAAATTGGCAAGTAAATGGCCAGCTTTTGGTCGGCTGGCGGCAACCTTGCCAAGAGCTTGACGGATTGCGGTTTAGACGTCGGTGAATGAACACTTGGGGATGCGAAGCGGCAAAATAACCGCGGGTATTTGCCAAAACTCAAAAAGGAGCGCCATCTGTTGCTCGTGCACATCAAGCGAATTTATATTCGTGATGGATATCAAAGTTATTGTTGATGTTGGGGCATTGAATGTGTTTGGCAGCCATTCGTCAGGTGAATTGATGTTACGTTGCGATGACGGTTGGAGCTGCCAGCGGATTTGGCGACATAAAACAAAACAGCCCAGAGACATAGCCTCTGAGCTGCGAACATTTGGTGGGCGTTAGAAGATTTGAACTTCTGACCTCTTCCGTGTC
>CAVCHM010000080.1:0-5624 GCA_963602135.1 bacterium
CCGACAGCGTTACGGGCATGGACACGGCCGTCGGCTTCTTTACCGGCTACACCGATACCGCCGTCATTGCCGGCAAGACAGGCAACCGCAATTGTATGAGCTACGGCCCCGGCTCGTTGGCGCTCGCACACAAGCCCGACGAGTATGTGCCCCATGCCGATATCGTTCGCTGCCAAAACGTGCTCATCGCGCTTGCCGATAACACGCTCTGGGACGCAAGCGGCCAAGTTGGGGCATAATAAGCCGCGAACAAACCGACTCACACGTTAGGACCGTCCATGAAAGCACTTCCGTTTCCCTGCATCCGACCGGCTCAGGACCGCGTGCTCGATGCGCTGCCGCAGATGGGCGGTATCCTGAGCGGCAACGACGCCCTACGCGGCGCCATCGCCGACGGCCTGATGCTCAAGGATCCAGGCGCGGCGTATTACGTGTACGAATGCTCGGGCGAGCCGGGTCACGTGACGGGTGTCGTGGCGATTTGCCCGGTTAACGTGCTGACGGGCAGCGACGCGGCTGTCGCCGAGAACGTCGATGCACTCGCCGCTGCGCACGCGATCGCCGAGCTCAAAGTTCAGCCGCGCCCCGTGTCGCTCGCCTACGAAGCCTCGCCCGTCATGGATATCATCCTCGGCGCCGCCAAAGAGGGTGCCTCGCTCTACGCCGTCACCGACCCCGCGGGCATCACGCATCGCGTATGGGAGGTCAAGCGCGAGGACGCCGTCGGGGCCATCCGAGCCATGCTCGATCAGGCACCGGAGCCGGCACTGGCCGACGACCCCGCCTATGCAGCCGCTCTGACCGGGGCGTCGCAGCTGCTGGCAGACGAGGCCCGCACGGCCGGCACCTACACGGGCAAAGAACCGTTCAACTTTACCGTCGCCGCGCTATTCCCCACCGCGCAGGTCGCAGGCGCCGCACCGCAGGTTCCGACGGGCCTGCTCACCCACCAAATTGCACGGTGGTTCTAGCCAGGCTTAAACGCTTAGCTCAAAGACTCGGCAGCTCAACAAACAAGGGGCGGGGATACATGCGCATGCATCCCCGCCCCTTTCACATCGAGTAATGATGTCGGCGATCCACATCGCCACGCCCGCGCTACCCGCGCTGCGGACCCGCTGCCGCCACGAGCGGCTCTAGCCCCAACTCGCGCGCGTAGTCTTCCTGCGTAAAGATCTCAACCAGGTCAAACGTATCGGTCGCATCATCAAACACGAAGTGCAGCACCGAGCAGTTGCCCGGCACACGGTCGCGCTCGTCTGCCGCCGCGCCCTTCACGTGATCCATAAACTCCTTGATAGCCGAGCCGTGGCTCACCGCGAGCACGCACGTATGGTCCGGATGCTGCATAAGCTCGGTCAACGTCGCCACCATGCGCTCGCGCACCCGCATCTGACCCTCGCCGCCAAACTGACGATAGAAATCGCACCACGGGCGTTCGGGCATGAGCATCACGCGCTCGGCCTCAAAGTCGCCAAAGAACCACTCACGCAGGCCGTCCAGGCGCTCGTACGCCAAGCCCGGCCACAAGTTGGCGATAGTCTGCTCGGTGCGATGAAGTGTGGAGGTGTAGGCGTGGTCGGGTTCAACGCCGCGCGCACGCAAGAACATGCCGGCACGCGCCGCCTGGTCGCATCCCAGCTGCGTAAGCGGCGAGTCACTCCAGCCCTGAATAATGCGTTTGAGGTTAAATATCGTCTGTCCATGACGGACCAGATACAGGTCTTTATTCATAGGGGGTCCTTTCGTTTGTTACAAACCCAAGAGCGAAAACGCCCCGTCGCGATAGCCAAAATGAAGCACGGCACCGTTGTCGGGCTGCTCTCCCCCGCCAGTCACGCATCTAAGAAACTCCTGGCAGGCTGAGCCGTGGGAGACGGCCAGCACGCAGTCGTGCCGGGGTCGGGACATGATGCGGGACAGCGCCGCGAACATACGTGCGCGAAGCTCACTTTCCGACTCGCCACCAAAGGCAACCGGATAATCGCCCCAGGGTTGCGCCGGCATCTCACGGTTGGATGTGCCCTCCAACGAACCCAAATGCCACTCGCGCAGTTCATCGACCAGCTCTATGGAACGACCCTCGCCAACGATAAGCTCGGCCGTACACCGCGCCCGTCCCAACGGAGACGAATACACATGGTCAAAGGTCACGCCGCGGTCCTCGAACGCCGCACGCGTCGCCAGCGCTTGCTCGCGCCCGCGCGCCGTAAGCGGCGAATCGTGCCAGCCCTGCAAAATGTTCTTCACATTGAGCTCGGTCTGCCCATGCCGCACCAAATACAGATCGGCCACACGCCCTCCCCTCGCACCACCGTAAAGGTGACAGGCACCTTTGCGGTGGTTTTACCGCCGGATCGCGCCACAACAACGCGCAACTACAGCAGCACGTCGGCAAGCGGACGCTTGGGCACGTGATGCACCTGCGCCTCATCGCGCCAGTAATTGATAGAGCCATCCGGGTTGGAGTCGATCGCATCGATCAACTGAGTCTCGGTTGGCACGCCAAAAGCCATGATCAGCTTGAGCTCGTATTTGTCGTTATCGAGCCCCATGGCGTCGATTGCGCGGGGCGTAAAGGCCTTGAACATGCATGCCGCCACCTCGGGCGTGGCACTGCGAGCCGCGAGCATCATCGTCTGGGCGGCAATGCCGGTGTCGACCTCGGTGATGGGCGCGGCGGGCTTACCCGAAACAGCGCGCTCGGCAAGAATCGCGATGTAGCCGGTCGGGCGCTCGCCCTCATCGGGACCCGGCCAATCCTTGAGCGCACCGGCCCATGCAAGCTCATCAAATACGCGCGCGCAGTCCTCGGTGCCGCTCACCACATGAAAGCGCAGGCGCTGAGCATTGGCGCCACAGGGAGCCAGATGCGCAAGCTCCGCCAGCTCGAGCAAAAACTCGCGCGGCACGCGCATGGACTCGTCAAATCGACGGCACGTGCGGGCGCGGCGGACCAGCCCGTCAAACGTGTCCAGGCCAAGCTTTTCGCAACCCTGCTTTGCCATCGACTCAGCGCTTACCGGCGCCGCGGGAACTGTTTCGTTCATAGGGACCCCTCAATAAAAGCCAATTGTCCTTTAGAAAATCTAACCTAAAACGTAGGCAATAACGAACAGAGCCGCAATGTTCTACATCTGTTGAATATCCCACATCCAAACGGGAACAAAGATAACAATTCGGGAAGGTGAGGCTCCCATTCGCCCTTCCCGCCCCACGCGACGGTGCCCTTGGGCGATACTGGTTGCAAGAGCTACGGCTTACGCCGCACGGAAAGGAGACATCATGGGCATCTTTAAGAACGATGACAAGCAATCGAGCGCGTTTGGATTTGACGAGAAAAGCATGGCAGGCAAGGCCGTCAAGGCCGTGCGCTGGATTTACGCCATCACGGGCATCTTGGCGCTCGTCGCCGGCATCGCACTGCTGTTTGCGCCCGCCAAGTCCCTCGTCTTCCTAACGACCGTCTTGGGCTTCTACTTTGTGATCACGGCCGCGATCAGGCTGTTTACCGCTGTTTTCGAGCCGCTGCTGCCCACCGGCTGGCGCGTTACGAGCATTATCTCCAACCTGCTCATCATTCTGGGCGGCGTCATAATCCTGCGCAATCAGGCCTTCTCGACCGCAACGCTCACCACGCTCGTGGTGGTCGTCGCCGGCTTTGGCTGGATCGTCGAGGGCGTCATGTCGATTCTGGAATCCGAGCTTTCCGCCAACCGCGCCCTCGCCATCCTGAGCGGCGCACTCTCCATCATCGCGGGCATGTTCGTGTTTATCTATCCCCTGTGGTCGGCCAAGATGCTCGTCATCTTTAGCGGTGCCGCGCTGCCGGTGTTTGGCGTGACGCTCATTGTTCGCGCCATTCAGTTTGGCAAACTGGTGCACTAGATGCCAAAGACGCTTTTTATTGATGCCGACGCCTGCCCGGTCACGCGCGAGTCGATTGACTGCGCACGGAGGGCAGGCGTCGCCGTCGTTATCGCCGGCAACAGCACGCAGAACCTGGAACGCCACATTCGCCGCGACGATCCGCGCGACGCCGAGCATGCACGTCGGGGCTTTTGGGTCACAACGCTCGACGTGAGCGTAGGAGCCGATAGCGCCGACTTTGCCATTGTCGAGCGTCTGCAGGCAGGCGATGTGGTCGTAACGCAGGACATTGGCCTGGCGAGCATGGTGCTCGGCCGCGATGCCGCCGCCATTGGCGTGCGCGGGCGCGTCTACGATAAGGCGACCATCGACATGCAACTGTTTATTCGCCACGAGGAAAAGAAGGTGCGCCGCGCCGGGGGACGCACCCGCGGTCCGGCAGCCTTCACCAGCGAAGACCGTGCCCGCTTTAAGCGCAACCTCACCGAGCTGTTACGCTAAACAAGGTAGATTTTTGGAACATGCCTAAAAATCTACCTTTTTGTTTGGCGAATGGCGCGCATCCAGCGCCCAGGCCACGACGGTGGATTGTAAGGCATGTCCCAAAAACTACTTAGAGCCCGAAGGCGGAGAGAACGAGTCCCCAACCGGCGCCGATGACGTACATCATGACCAGGAACACGGCGTTTTCGCGAGCGCTGCGGTTGGTGCGGAACAGCACCAGGTAGCCCACGCCGGCAGAAATGAGCGTGCCGGCGAGCATCGGTGCCAGCTGCAGCGCGCCTTCGAGGTACAACTGCGTAATAACGACGCTGGCCGAGCAATTGGGGATCAGACCGACAAGCGCCGAGCCCAGAACCGCAAGCGTCTCGTTGCCGCGCAGGAACTGCTCGATTGCGGACTCGCCAAAGGTCTCGAGGACGGCGACCAGAATCAGCGTTACCAGGAAAATGAAAACCGACACCTGCACGGTGTGCGAGATCGCGCTGCGGATGATCGACAGAATGGGCGCGCCCTCGTGGGAGTGGCCGTGGTCGTGGTGGTGCTCGTGCTTGTCCGCGTGACCATGGTCGTGGCTGTGGTCGTGCCCGTGATCGTCCTCATCCTCGTCACAGCCACAATGATCACGTTCGCACAGCTCGTGGATGTGATCGGCACTTACGCCCGCCTCGGCCACCTCGTCAATGATGTCGCCCCCGGTATGGTCATCGTGCGCGCAGTTCACATGAGCCGGATTGGCAGCGGTCCCCAGTACGGTACGGCGAATCGCCGCATGCGCGCGGGCATTACGACGAAGGCCGCGGATAGCCGCATCCACGATAAAGCCCGTGACCAGCGCGATCAGCGCCTTCGAAGCCAAAAGCATCGCCATGGTCTGCACGGGAACCCGCTCGGCAAGCAGCAGCGGCAACATCTCGTCGGAGGTCGAGAGGAACACGGCGACTAGCGTGCCCAGCGTCACAACACGGCCGGCGAACAGCGTCGCCGCCATGGCCGAAAACCCGCACTGTGGCACCATGCCCAGCAACGAGCCAACCACGGGGCCGGCGGCGCCCGCGCGCTTGATGGCGCCGTTGACGCGGTCGCCCGCAACATGCTCGAGCGTCTCGAGCGCAAGGTACGTCACCAACAAGAACGGCACCAGCGAGAGCGTGTCTTTGCCGGCGTCGAGCAGAATATCAATCAGTAAATCCATGACGGATGGAACCTTTCGTGTCTTTCGGCAGCATTGTAAAAGTCCTAGCGGTCAACTA
>CAVCHM010000081.1:0-5081 GCA_963602135.1 bacterium
TCTATTTCTACGACCAAGGAGGCCTAGGTCATGGCATCTCAAGTTGAGCTCACCCCATGCGGGGCCATGTTTGACATCTTTAAACGCGCGGCCCACCTGAGCCATATCGAGCTGTGCGGCTTGGTGCTTTCGTCCCGTCCGCTCGCAGACGGTCGCAGCCCGCAGAGCCGGGCCGCCGATCGCTCTTGGGTCTCGCGCTTTATCGTTCGCGCGCCGGTCGGTACGCTTCAGCAGCGTTTCTTTGCCGATTACGGCACCTCGGCCGCGCGCATTATGTCGCAGCTTGCCCTGCGCCAGCGCAATCCCATGGACTCTACGGCTGTGATCAATATGGTGTGCGGCTCTGCCGGTGAGCCCATGGTGCGCGCCCTCGAGGAATGTCACCAGGATACGAATCTCTATCGCAACGCGCTCGATCGTCTGTCCCAGGCGGGAGAGCTTATGCCTGCCGAGCGCGCCGAGGCCGTGCTGGTGCTGTTTGTCGCTGTGGGCTGCTCGGCAGATGTCCGGTCCTCGGTGAACTATGCCATCGACTACGCGAACGCGACCTGTGGCGGAGGCACATCCACGCCGCGTTCGCTTGGCATGTCGATGACCGCGGGCGAACGCGAACCCGCCCCGGCGCACCCCTTGGGCTTGCTGCGTATACAAAACAGTTTTGTCGTGAGCGCCCCGCGCTGGATTCAGCCGAGTGAGCAGGGTGTTGAGATTGGCGCGCTGGCCACTGGTGAGGGCGATATTACCGACGTCGGCGACGATGTCTCGGCCCGCCATGCCCATATCTGGTGCGATGCTCAAAATATCTGGCACGTCGAGGACTTGTCGTCCACCAACGGAACCGTGGTGGTAAACGGGGCCACGCGCGTCTGCATTCAGGTCGAGCCCGGTCGTTCCGCCCAACTCAATCCCGGCGACGAGCTCAAGCTCGGCGAATCCACTACCTACGCCGTCCTCTTCGGTGCCCTCTAGCCGGCAGATAGGGACGTTCCTTTCCTGCCGGCACTTTGGGACACTCCTTGGCGCGCCAGAGCCAGTCGCCCGGGGATGGAGGGACCATTTTGGCCCTTGGCAGTCACCCAAGGTAAACCTTTACCGCCCACCTATATTTGCCGAAATCTGGCCTGACGGCGGGGTACAATAAACCCGCATGCGGATTTCCGTTGCGGGCGCTTCCCATCGCCGGGGCGTGCCCGGGAGCATCCGGCATGCGGCCTTTGCGGCGCTCGGTCATGTGCAAGACGGGTAGCTGGGCCTGTGGAGCGCGTGCAGCCCTCCTCGCCTTGGCATGCCTTCTCTCCACGCCATGTACCTGCTGCTCAGTCTGCCTGCCAGATGATTGGAAGCAACAGCGAAAATCCCATCACGCCAACATCCCGGCGATCGCCGGGGCCTGTATACCTATATGAGAGGAGAGGGGTATATGGCGCGTAAGTTTAAGTCTATGGACGGCAACGAGGCGGCCGCATATGTTTCGTATGCGTACACCGAGGTAGCGGGAATTTATCCCATTACGCCGTCCAGCCCGATGGCCGACCATGTCGACCAGTGGGCGGCCCAGGGTCGCAAGAACATCTTCGGCACCCCGGTCAAGGTCGTCGAGATGGAGTCCGAGGCAGGTGCAGCCGGTACCGTTCACGGTTCGCTGGGCGCCGGTGCTCTGACCACCACCTACACGGCTTCTCAGGGCCTGCTCCTGATGATCCCGAACATGTACAAGATCGCGGGCGAGCAGCTCCCGGGCGTCTTCCACGTCTCCGCGCGTTGCGTCGCTTCGCACGCCCTGAACATCTTCGGTGATCACTCCGACGTCATGGCCTGCCGCCAGACCGGTTTCGCCATGCTCGCCGAGGGCAACGTCCAGGAGGTCATGGACCTCTCGCCGGTGGCTCACCTTGCCGCCATCGAGGGTAAGACCCCGTTCCTTAACTTCTTCGACGGCTTCCGCACCAGCCACGAGATCCAGAAGGTCGCCATGTGGGACTACAAGGATCTTGCCGAGATGTGCGACATGGACGCCGTCCAGGCTTTCCGCGATCACGCGCTCAACCCTGAGCACCCGCACACCCGCGGTAGCCACGAGAACGGCGACATCTTCTTCCAGAACCGCGAGGCCTGCAACAAGGTCTACGACGAGCTTCCCGCCGTCGTCGAGGGCTACATGAAGAAGATCAACGAGAAGCTCGGCACCGATTACGGCCTGTTCAACTACTACGGCGCTCCCGATGCTGATCGCGTCGTCGTGTGCATGGGCTCCTTCTGCGACGTGCTCGAGGAAGTCATCGACTACCTCAACGCTCACGGCGAGAAGGTCGGCCTGGTCAAGGTTCGCCTGTTCCGTCCGTTCTCCATCAAGCACTTTGTCGACGTTCTCCCCGAGACTGTCCAGAAGATCGCCGTCATGGACCGCACCAAGGAGCCGGGTTCCATCGGCGAGCCGCTCTACCAGGACGTCGTCTCCGCTCTCTACGAGGCCGGCAAGACGGGCATCAAGGTCGTCGGCGGCCGTTACGGCCTGGGCAGCAAGGACACGCCTCCCGCGTCCGCGTTCGCTGTCTTCGAGGAGCTTAAGAAGGACGAGCCCAAGCGCGAGTTCACCATCGGCATCGTCGATGACGTGACCAACCTGAGCCTGCCCGAGGCCGAGGATGCGCCCAACACCGCAGCCCCCGGCACCATTGAGTGCAAGTTCTGGGGTCTGGGTGGCGACGGTACCGTCGGCGCCAACAAGAACTCGATCAAGATCATCGGCGACCACACCGACAAGTACGTTCAGGCCTACTTCCAGTACGACTCCAAGAAGACCGGCGGCGTCACCGTCTCGCACCTGCGCTTTGGTGATTCCCCGATTCGTTCGCCGTACTACGTGACCAAGGCCGACTTTGTCGCCTGCCACAACCCCAGCTACATCGTCAAGGGCTTCAAGATGGTCCGCGACGTCAAGCCGGGCGGCACCTTCCTGGTCAACTGCCAGTGGAGCGACAAGGAGTTCGCCGAGCACATGCCCGCCGTGGCCAAGCGCTACATCGCGAACAACAACGTCAACGTCTACCTGATCGACGCTATCGACCTGGCCGCCAAGGTCGGCATGGGCAAGCGCACCAACACGGTGCTCCAGTCCGCCTTCTTCGCGCTGGCCAAGGTCCTGCCCGCCGAGGACGCCCTGCAGTACATGAAGGACGCGGCCACCAAGTCCTACATGAAGAAGGGCCAGGCCATCGTCGACGCCAACCACAAGGCCATCGATGCCGGCGCTACCGCCTTCCGTAAGTTCGAGGTTCCGGCCGACTGGGCAACTGCCGAGGATGCCGCTCCCGTCGAGCTCTCCGAGGAGACCAAGTCCGCCATCGCCCAGCAGGTCAAGAACCTGCTCGAGCCCATCGATCGCATGGATGGCGACAGCCTGCCCGTTTCCGCCTTCGTCGGTTGCGCCGACGGCCAGTTTGAGCTGGGCGCCTCCGCATACGAGAAGCGCGGCGTCGCCGTCGTCGTTCCTCACTGGGACGAGACCAAGTGCATCCAGTGCAACCAGTGCGCCTATGTGTGCCCGCATGCCACCATCCGTCCGTTCGCGATGACCGAGGACGAGGCTGCCGCCGCGCCCGAGGCTACCCGCACGCTCGACGCTATGGGCCCCAAGGCCAAGGGCATGAAGTTCACCATGGCCGTGTCCCCGCTCGACTGCATGGGCTGCACCAACTGCGTCAAGGTCTGCCCCAAGGGTGCCCTCGAGATGGTTCCCACCGAGCAGGAGATGGATCAGCAGCCCGTTTGGGACTACATGGTCGAGAACGTCTCCGAGAAGAAGGAGCTCATCGCGGCCAACGTCAAGGGTAGCCAGTTTAAGCAGCCCTACCTGGAGTTCTCCGGCTCCTGCGCCGGCTGCGCCGAGACCGCCTATGCACGTCTGGTGACCCAGGTCGCCGGCGACCGCATGTTCATCTCCAACGCCACCGGCTGCTCCTCCATTTGGGGCAACCCCGCTGCCACCGCTCCTTACTGCAAGGACAAGGACGGTCACGGCCCGGCGTGGAACAACTCCCTGTTCGAGGACAATGCCGAGCACGGTCTGGGCATGGCCGTTGGCTATGAGGCCGTTCAGCACAAGCTGATCGCCGCTACCCAGGACATCATCGCTGCCGATGGTCCGTCCGATGAGCTCAAGGCTGCCGGCCAGGCTTGGATCGACTCCGTCAACGACGCCGAGGCCTCCAAGACCGCTGCCGCTGCCTACGTTGCCGAGCTCGAGAAGTGCGGCTGCGACGCTTCCAAGGCGATCCTCGCCGACAAGGCTTACCTCACCAAGAAGTCCTTCTGGATCTTCGGCGGCGACGGTTGGGCCTACGACATCGGCTTCGGTGGCCTGGACCACGTCCTGGCTTCCGGCCACAACGTCAACGTCTTCGTCTTCGACACCGAGGTTTACTCCAACACCGGTGGTCAGGCCTCCAAGGCCTCGAACCTGGGCCAGGTCGCTCAGTTCGCCGCTGCCGGTAAGGTGACCAAGAAGAAGTCTCTGGCCGAGATCGCCATGAGCTACGGCTACGTCTACGTGGCGCAGGTCGCCATGGGCGCCAACCCGGCTCAGACCCTCAAGGCCATCCACGAGGCCGAGGCCTACGACGGTCCGTCCCTCATCATCGGCTACAGCCCCTGCGAGATGCACTCCATCAAGAAGGGCGGCATGCAGAACTGCCAGGCCGAGATGAAGAAGGCTGTCGAGTGCGGTTACTGGAACCTCTTCCGCTTCAACCCCGAGGCTGCTGCCGGCAAGAAGTTCTCGCTCGATTCCAAGGAGCCCGCGGGCGGTTATCAGGAGTTCCTGATGAACGAGGCCCGTTACGCTTCGCTGACGCGTTCCTTCCCCGAGCGCGCCGAGGAGCTCTTCAAGGAGAACGAGCAGGCCGCTATGGACCGCTACGCTCACCTGCTGAAGCTCAAGACGGTGTACAACGAGGCTTAGGTCTCCCACCGCAGGATCTGAGGGCTAACCTTCGCGGACGTCCTCGGACATGAAAGAACCCCCGCTGCGCACTACGTGCGGCGGGGGTTCTTTCGTCCTGCGGAGTGTCCGCGAAGGTTAG
>CAVCHM010000082.1:0-5032 GCA_963602135.1 bacterium
GAGCCCTATAGTTTCCAAAAAGTTAACCTTTGTTGACCTTAATAGTTAGATAAACTAAACTCTTTCCCAAAAGTGTGCTCGAGCGAACTTATCAACTCGGGTGCTAAGGCACCGTGCCGCAGTTGTTGCGGAAAAGGGAGAGACATCATGAAGAAGTCCACGTTTAACACCCTGCTTGTTGGTGGCGGTTTTCTGCTCGGCACGGCCGGCATCAAACTGCTCACCAGCGCTCCGGTAAAGAATGCCTGCGTGCAGGGCATCGCGTGCGGCATGCGCGTCAAGAACTGCTACCAGGACATGGTCGAGCAGGCCAAGGCTAATGTCGACGACATGGTTGCCGAGGCTGCCTACATCACCCAGAGCGAGGCCGCTGCTGACGAGGCAGCCGAGTAACGCTCCCGGGCACAAACTATGAGATTCTCGATTATTAGCGAGATCCCCGGCAGGACCCGTCTTCAATTGGCGGGTCCTGTGCCAGAGAGCGATCTCGATGCACTTCTTAAGCTTGGCGGCGAAATCGACGGCGTGCGCAAAGTGCGCGTATATGGCCGTATTGGCCAGATGGCGCTCGAATATGACGAGCAGTGTCGTGCAGGCGTGCTCGACGCCCTGGGTGCGCTCGATGCCCAGGCCATTGCCGACGCAAAGACGGGTTACGTGATACAGCTTGAGCCACGCAAGCACAAACTCGTTATGGACCTGGCGACACTCATCGGTGCCCACTACGCGCGCCGCTGGTTCCTGCCTACGCCGCTGCGTGCCATCTTTGTCGTGGCCGGTTACATGGCATTTTTGCGCGCCGCTCTCCACGAGCTCTCGCAGCCGCGTCTGACCGTTCCCGTGCTCGACGCTTCGGCCATCGGTATCTCGTTTGTCAAACGTGATGTCGATACCGCGGGGCAGACGATGTTCCTGCTCAATGTGGGCGAGCTGCTCGAGGACTACACCCGCGCCATGAGCGAAAACGAGCTCATCAACTCGCTGCTCGATGTGCCCGACAAGGCGCAAAAGGTCGTCGGCGACACCGAGGTGAGCGTTGCCGCCACCGAGCTTGAGCCCGGCGACTTGGTCGCCGTTCGCACCGGCATGTCCATCTGCATCGACGGTGTGGTTGAGCAGGGGAGCGCCATGGTTAACCAGGCGACCCTGACCGGCGAGCCGCTTGCCGTCGAGCGCAGCGCAGGCGACGATGTGTTCGCCGGCACCGTCGTGGAAGACGGCAGCATCTTGGTGCGTGTGCGCGCCAACACGGCTCAGACCAAGCTGCGCTCGATCGTCTCGCTCGTGCAGGCGGCCGACTCGCTCAAGTCCGAGGGCCAGTCGCACATGGAAGACCTCGCCAACAAGATCGTCCCGTGGAACTTCCTGCTCGCGGGCCTGGTTGCGCTCACCACGCGTAGCCTCATCAAGACCTCGGCGGCGCTGATGGTCGACTACTCGTGCGCACTCAAGCTCACGGGTTCCGTTGCCGTCATGACCGCTATGAGCGATGCTGCCAAGATGGGCGTGATGGTCAAGGGCGCCAAGTACTTTGAGTCGTTTGCCAAGGCCGATACCATTGTCTTTGACAAGACCGGTACGCTGACCGAGGCCCAGCCGCGCCTGGCTTGCGTGCTGACGACCGATGGCTGGAGTGAGGACGAGGTTCTGCGCCTTTCCGCCTGCTTAGAGGAGCATTTCCCGCATCCAGTGGCACGCGCCGTGGTCAATGCGGCACGCGAGCGCGAGCTCGAGCATCGCGAGCGCCACGCCGCCGTCGAGTACATCGTGGCGCACGGCATCGCTTCGTCCATTGAAGGGCGTCGCGCCATCATCGGTTCCGCGCACTTTGTATTCGAGGATGAGGGCGCACAGCTCGAATCCGACATCAAGGAGCGCATCGAGTCTCAGATGCAGGGCTTGTCGCCGCTGTACCTGGCGGTCGACGGCACGGTCGTGGGCGTGCTCGGCATCGAGGATCCGCTCAAGCCCGGCGTGCGCGAGGCCATTGCCGACCTGCATGCGCTGGGCGTCAAGCATGTCGTTATGCTTACGGGCGATTCGGAGCGCACGGCCGAGCGCATTGCGCGCGAGGCGGGTGTCGACGAGTTTAAGGCCGAACTGCTGCCCGAGGACAAGTACGCCTATGTGGAGCGCATTAAGAGCGAGGGGCGCCATGTTGCCATGGTGGGCGACGGCGTCAACGACTCACCGGCGCTCGGCTTGGCTGACGTGGGTCTGGCCATGGGTGGCGGAAGCGACATCGCCAAGGAGGTCGCCGATATCATCCTGACCGATACGGATCTTGCCGCGATCGTGCGTCTGCGCCGCATGAGCCAGGGCCTCGTTGATCGTCTGACGAGCTCCTATTCTAAGGTGATGCTCACCAACTCGGCGCTCCTGGCACTGGGCATTACCGGCGCGATTACCCCGCAAGCGTCATCGCTGCTGCACAACGGCTCGACGATTGCGTACAGCTTGGGCAACGCGAAAGCGTATCTGCGTTAGCAGACGCGTTCGCCCACGTTATCTGGCCTGCGCCCAGACGGCATCGGTGTCGTCCGGGCGCAGGCCTTTTGCATTTGACCATTTGCTAGCTTCTCTATATAGTGTTGCTAGCGATGCTAGCAATTGAAGGGAGCAGGATCAACGTGGGTTCTGTTAGCGGCATGGCGCAGGTGAACGTTCGCGTGGATCGCCAGGTCAAGAACCGTGCCGAGGAGGCGCTGCGGCTTTCGGGCGGGTCGCTGCCCGAGCTCATCAAAAAGGTGGTGGCCAAGGTCGCGCAGGGTGGCGGGCAGTGCGAGGAAGTGCTTGCGGCCGTCGATGACCGGCAGCAGACCATCGCGTCCGATACGCCGTTCGCCGCATCATGGGCGGCGGCGGATCAGCTTTACGCGGACCTGGGCATCGCTACGCCGCCCGTGTCCGACGATCGCGATTGGGACACAATCTATTCCGAAGCCATGGACGAGCGCTATCGCCAAAAGGGGATGATCCTGTGAGCGGAGCCCCTCTTAAAATCATGGTGGATGCGAATGTGTGGGTTGATTCGTTTTGCGTTGACCATGCCGAGTCGCTTGCCGCACGCGCGTTTATTGGGCAGGCGGCGGAGACGGGGGCGTTGCTGTTCTTTCCGGTGCATATTGCTAAGGACGTGCTGTACGTTGTCCAACATGAGTTGAAGCGTAGCGTTCTTGCCAGCGGGAGAGCGCTCGACGAGGCATCTGCCCGTGCAATTGGCGATGCGGCGTTGGCGTTTGTTCGGAACATGACCGAAAACGCCATGGCCGTGGGCGCTGATGCATCCGATCTGTGGCTAGCCGACAAATATCTGTCGCTCCATCGCGATTACGAGGACAACTTGGTACTCGCCGCGTGCAAGCGCGCGCAGGTCGATTACTTGGTGACCAACGATCGCAAACTGCTCGAACATGCCGATCTTGCAGCAAAGACACCTCGTCAAATGATGCCGATTCTTGCTTTGGCCGAACGCGGCGGCGCGGCTATCGGTTGACGCGAACGGTTTGCGGACCTCTTGGACGACGATGCGCCAAGGGGCCCGCGTTTGCTATTTACAAAAGCTCGGCCTTAATGGCGGGACTTTCTGCGAGCTGCTCGGCTGCCTTTTCGTCGGAGCTGTCGAGTGCCGCCAGACTGCGGTAGACCCACTCGTTGACCTGGGTGTTCTTGACGCCTGCGGTCTGCATAAGGGCGCCTACCTCGCGGATTGCTGCGAGCAGATCGGCTTTGGGACCCGCGAGCTCGACCTCGATGTCGTGGTAGGCGGTCACTCCGCGGTTTTCGCTCACGTGGTCGATAAAGCCCTCGACGGTCTCAAGCTGCTGGGCGAGAGTAGCATCATCGTCAGCGTCCAGCGTGACGAGTGCGTTCGATACCGTGAGGGCGGGATGCCCGCAGGGGACAAAGCCCTCGATGACATCCATAGCTTCGGTAATGGTTGAGCCCAGGCCTACGAGGGCATTGACGAGTTGCTGCTTGGTATCCATAACGGTCCTTTCGACGGGTCAATTTTGCTTGGCGAAAATATACGTGACGCGATCGGTAACAAAAGTGCGAAGTGCGGCGCACATTGGGGTCTTCACAGCTCGCGCATAGAACAGCTGTCCGCTTTCAGAACGTGGTAAGATAACACTCCACAAGCGGGGCTCGCCCCGTATGTTCCTTGAAAAGTCGACGGTTATCGGGTGTTTGCAGGCCCGATACCATCCAGACTTTCCCAACATTCGGGGGCGACTGGTTTCGACACGATAGCTCTGAGAGAGGAAGCAAGCCGAGGTCTCCTCGCCTCGTTAAACAGGGGTACCGTCAAATTGAATTGACAACAACTCTTCTTTTGAGCCTATGGCTCTCGCTGCTTAATTTATAGCGGCGCGTCAACCTGGTGATTTCCCCGACACCGGTGCGACGTCATTTTAGGGGAATGCTCCTGCGCACGTAATCGGTATGGCGCAGGCTAAGACCGAACCGGTTGGGACGCCGCGAGCGTGTCGCTGCGCGCAAAGCGTCCGAGACAAAACCAGCGACTGAGCTTGGAGATGCCGATCAGGGGGCTTTCGTGGACCGGAGTTCGATTCTCCGCGCCTCCACCAATAGTTACAGGCAGGTAGAGAAGTGTCTCTACCTGCTTTTTTATTACATATAGATACCGCGGAGAATCGAACTCTGTGCAGGGCGCGGGCGTAAAGAAAACGCGTGAGCGTTTTTAGCCCGCGGGCGAGGACGCCGGCAGGCGGCCGAAGCCGGTGCGGGTTCGCGAGGCGAACACGCGGATTCTCCGCGCAAACTTTCGACTCAAAACGGATGCGATGTTTATCGAATTTCAGCTGGCCAAGCCCCGCATCAACGGATCCCCCGTACCGCGGAGAATCGAACTCTGTGCAGGGCGCGAGCGTAAAGAAAACGCTTCAGTGACGCAGGGTGGGACGCGTTTTCCCAATGGCGGCCCAGGCGGAAAGCGCATCCCGGAATCCGCACGGGACTGCGGACGATTTCCTGGACCGCTAAATCGCGGCCATCCCCAGCGACGACC
>CAVCHM010000083.1:0-4733 GCA_963602135.1 bacterium
CAAGGTGACGTGAAACGAAAGGGCGCTGACCTTCTGGTCGCGCCCTTGAAGTTGAACGTCAGATTGTCCAAATGCGGCCCGCGCAGCGTCGAGCCGTTACGCGGTTTGGTAAAACCGCGTAACCCTACAGCTCCGTTACTTCAACGTTGTTGAAGATCTCATCCCAGCGGTCCATGACCAGGTGGCCGGTCTTGGGATCCATGGCGTTGAGCTTGCCGCAGGTATTGGCGGTCTTGAGCACCGTGACGTCGTCGGCACCAGCTGCAATGGCATGCGCAAAGCCGGCGATGGTCGAGTCACCGGAACCCGTTGCGTTCACAGCCGCAATCGCGGGCGTCTTGGCGCGGAACGCGCGGCCCTCATGGAAGCCCACCGAACCGGCAGCGCCCATCGAAACGACAACCCAGGGAATACCGGCAAAGCGGCCATCGGCGGCAAGCGCCTCGCGCAGGGCATCGACATCATCGGTCGTAAAGGACGTACCCAGCAGGCCGTTAATCTCGGTCAGGTTGGGCTTTACGAGCTCAGGCTTAGCGTCGGACTCCAGCGCGGCCTCCAGCGATGCACCCGAGGTATCGAGCAGCACCTTGGCGCCCGCCTCCTCGGCGATCTTGACGAGCTCGGCATAGTAGCCGGCATCGACGCCGCGCGGCAGCGAGCCCGAAAGCGTCACAACGTCCGCCTTCGCTGCAAGCTCGGCGAACTTGGCAGTAAAGGCCTCGAGCTCGGCCGGGGCGATCTGCGGGCCGCTCTCCAGCAGCTCGGTCTGATTGCCCTCGTGCAGGATGTTCAGGCAAATGCGAGTCTCGCCGGCGATGGGCACAAAGTCGTTCTTAACGCCGTCGGCATCCATAAGCTCGGCCATATAGGCACCCATGTGACCGCCGAGCAGACCGGTCGCGAGCACGTCGTCGCCCAGCTGCAGCAGCACACGGCTCACGTTGAGGCCCTTGCCACCAGCGGTCTTTTCGGGCGTCACGCGGTTCACATCGTCGATGATCAGTTTGTCGAGCTGATAGCGCGTATCAATCGACGGGTTCATGGTAACGGTCAGAATCATGTTGAACTCCTGTTTCCGGGGCGCAACGTGCGCGACCCCAAACATACGATAGCTCGTTAAAGAATCTCGATCTCAAAGCCACGGGTGACGGTCTCCCCCGGCTTGGCCACCAGGCAGCCACGCTTGTGCTCCAGGATATCGTCCTCGTCGGAGCAGGTGGACAGGCCGCCCCACGGCTCAACCGCGACAAAATCGCCCTCGGGCTTGCTCCACACAATCAGGTACGGCATACCGGGGAATGTCAGGCGCACGCCCTTGTCCTCGGTCTTTTTGGTTAGCGTGACCACGCGGCTCTCGAGCACGTCAAAGATGGTCTCCGCGAAATCGAAGAGCTCGTGGGTGAGCGACAGGTCATGGCCGACCATCGGGTTCTTACTGCGATGCTCGACATCAATCAGGCCCGTCGAGGGAACGGCGGTGCAGAGTTCTGCCGCCTCACGCTGCTCAAATCGAAGCTCGTAATCGTCGTAGGGCTCGCCCTCGTCGAGCGGGCACTTAAAGCCGGGGTGACCGCCCACAAAGAACGGCATGTCCTCGGTCCCCTCGTTGGTCACCTCGTACGAAACGACCACCTTTGCCGCATCGATCGTGTAGCGTGCAACGATCTTAAACGGATACGGATACTGCTCGAGCAGCTCGGCGTGGTCGGCAGAGCTCAGGCTCAGCGCAACCATGCTGTCGCCCTGCTCCTCGAGCTTCCACTCCTGTTTGCGGGCAAACCCGTGGCGCGCGAGCTTAACCTCGCGGCCGCCCATGGTCATTGCACGACCGTCACGAAGGCCACCGCAAATCGGGAAGCAAATGGGTGCCTGGCCCGACCAGACCGCCGGGTCACCCTGCCACAGGTACTCGCGACCGTTTGCTTTAATCGAAGTGAACGATCCGCCAGCCGTGCTCAGTGCCACGCGGACAGAACCGTTATCAAGAACAAACTCCATAGGAGCCTTCCCTTTCTTACGCCAGCCCGTCGAGTCAATTGGGCTGACAGAAAACCGGCCCGCGCCCCCTCACAGAAACGCGAGCCGTCAACGGACTAGTTAATTACGCCGGATACCCGCTAATCATGGTATTCGCCACGGTCCCACTTCTCGAGGAACTCATCAAAGAAGTGCGGGTCGGCCTGGGCCTCGGCGTCGGCCTTGTTGCAGGCATCTATCTTGGCGATCAGGGCATCGTGCTCGGGAGTCTTCTCGTAGGGCTCCTCCAGGAAGGCGAGCATGATGTCGGCCATCAGGAACTCGCCGGTGATCTTGCCGCCAAAGCCTACGATGTTGGCGTTGAGCTCGCGACGGGCATAGAGGGCAGAGGTCATGTCGCGGACCAGAGCGCAACGGGCGCCGGGAACCTTGTTGACGGCGTTGGTGATGCCAATGCCGGTGCCGCACAGGGCCACGCCAAAGTCGGCCTTGCCGCTGGCAACGGCCTCGCCCACGGCCTTGCCGTAGATGGGATAGTGCGTGCGGCTGTGGCTGTAGGTGCCGCAGTCGAGCACCTTGTAGCCGGCCTGCTCAAGACGGTCGGCCAGATAGATCTTCTCGTCCGTAACGATATGGTCGCAACCGATTGCGATGGTCTTCTTCATCAGAACGTCCTTTCGTCTGAATTCACAAGTTGAGATAGAAGTTCGAGTTCTCGGTGGCTCTCGTTAGGCCATCTTGTTGAGCATGTCGACACGAATCTGGTGACGACCGCCGGCGTACTGGGCGCGCAGGAACTCGCGAGCGATCTTCTTGGCGACCTCGGTGCCAACGACGCCCGGGCCCATGGTGACCATGCGCGAACCGTTGTGCTCGCGGGTCATGTAGGCGGAGCGCTCGTCGGAAATGTTGGCGACGACCATGCCCTTCATCTTGACGGCGGCCATATAGGAACCGACGCCGTACTTATCGAATGCGAAGCCCTGGGAATCCTTGTGCTCCAGCAGGTCCTTGGCAACGGCGGTCGCGGAATCGACAAAGTCCGCGGCAGGGGTCTCGGAATAGTCGACGACCTCGTGACCGTCGGCGATGAGCATCTCCTTGATGGACTCCTTCATCGACATACCGTCGGCATCGGAAGCGATTACAACCCTCATGACATCCTCCTTGAGAGATACGCAGGTGCGTAGTTTCTGTTTGGAAGTGTTGAATCGCGTTCAGGTCCGGGCATCTGAATGTGCGGTTCTTCACTGTTCATGTTTATTTGAACACATTCGAACAACGACTGCAACAACTATTTGTTTATCTTTGTTCTTTTTTGAACAAATACCGTTCACGGGTGTTTGTTGACCGCTTGGGCCTGACGGAGGCATGGACGGTCACGCGCTCAACAAATTAGGGCGACCGAGAACGCATCTCGGCCGCCCTTATTACGGTCTGGTCTTTCAAGGCCCGCTTTGTCGCCTACTCGGACTGTCCGCTCTTCTTGGCATGTTTGGACGGAGCACTTAGAAAACGGCCCGTCAGATAGTTCGTCGGGCCGGAGACATCGATCCCCAGCAGCACGTGACCCAGCCACAGGAACGCCACGAGCACCAACAGCGGGATAACGCACGAGGTCACAATCATCACGATGACGCCTTCAATCAAGTCGGTCACCTGCTGCACAATCTCGTCGGTCATCTGCTTGGCGCCGCTGGTCACCGAAGTCAGCAGACTCGAGGCGCCTTCGGTCAGTTGCTCGAGCACGTTCTTGTCTGTTTTGCCTTCAGATTTCTTTTCGCTCTTTGACGAGCTCGCCTCAGCCGCGCTTGTCGCCTTTTGCTCGGCTTGCTCGATGCTCACCTGGTACGTTTCGTCGACCTTTTGCGATACCCACACGCTCGCGGGCACCAACGCCATGCCGATCATAGCGACCACCAGCACGCGCGTTGCCACACGGCGCAGGACGGCGCTCGTGCTCCAGCGTCCGTGAATGCCAAGCGACACTGCGAAGAGTATGAGCGAGAACGGGATCAGGATACCTAGCCCGACCGACCATAAGATAGTGAGCAGATATTTCTCGAGGTACAGCACGGCAAGCACGATGCCTAAGTTGCCCGAAAGCTGTGCGAGTTGCTCAGCCACCGGTGTTCCCGTGTCGCCCGGCAGCGCGGTGATGCCCGCAGACAGCGCCACGCACGAGGTCGTGAGCGCCAGCACGTTGCCCTTCTTTTGATCGATGACCTCGATGGTGGAGTCCCAGGTCTTGGTGTCGGCAAAATGCGGGCGCGCGACAAAACCCGACAGAAGCGCCAGTACCACGAGCGCAACGATGAACCCGATCTGCAACTTTTTGTTTGCACACACGACATCGGACAGACTGGGCTGCAGCTCCGTCACGGTCGTATGCTCGGTTATTTGGACGGGGCGCCCGTGAGCCATCTCATGCGCGCCTTTCTTTTGAATCGATCCATTGTCCGGCATTTGGATACCTCCTCACTCCGGCCTGTATTGCGGATGGAAGTATACCCACCGAGCAAAAATCGAACGGGACGACAAACGGAGCGCACCAAGACTGTCCCCAATGACAAGTCGTTTAAGAACGTCCCCAATGACTACCTCGCCTGCAGCGTTAGCTAGCAGATGATCCGTGTGTGCTCCTCGATGGTGGTACGATCCTCGGCGGCAATACCCGGCTCGCATACCACGGCGTCCAAATTGTCCAGGCGGCAGAAGGTGTAGAAGTCGCGCTTGCCGATCTTGCTGGAGTCGGC
>CAVCHM010000084.1:0-4678 GCA_963602135.1 bacterium
CGACTTACCGCAGCTTGGGGTAGGTGCGGTATCACCCGTTATCTAAACCGTTAGAAATCTCAATCTGTAACACATAGGACCGATTTTCCCCTCTTACTGTTACAGATCGAGACGAACGGATGCCGTAGTTATCGGCAGACGAGGTCACCGATGGTCCTGAGTCTCCCCTCGCCTGCCGTTGGCGGGTGTTGCGGGGCTGTTCGCCGCATTGCCGCTGCACCGGGGGCGTGCAGACCGTAGGATAGTCCTATTGACAGCCTGTCAACTCGTCTGGGAGGCACTGTGGCAGAAACGTTTGATATCGCAATTGTGGGCGCGGGCATCACCGGGTGCGCCATCGCGCGGCAGCTTGCGCGGTTTGACCTGTCCATTTGTGTGGTCGAGGCGGCCAACGACATCGCGCTGGGCGCCTCGAAGGCCAACGGCGGCCTGGTGCACGCAGGCTACGATCCGGCTCCGGGCACGGTAAAGGCGCAGGTCAACGCCCGCGGTTGCGAGCTATATAGCACGTGGACCCAGGAGCTGGGATTTTTGTTCCGCCGCACCGGGTCGATGGTGCTGGGTCTCAACGACGAAGACCGCGCACACCTGGAGAAGCTGCGCCAGAATGGCCTGGTCAACGGCGTGCCCGCACTGTCGATTATCGCCCCCGATCGCATCCATGAGCTGGAGCCGCGTGCGAGTGCTAAGGCGACGTGCGCGCTGTGGTGCCCTTCGACCGGTTACGTCGACCCGTTTGAAGTGGCCATCGCCGCGCTGGAGAACGCGGTCGCCAACGGCGTGACGTTTATGCGCTCCGCACCGGTGGAGGCCATTGAAGTTGCCGGATCGGATGACGGAGCCGCGCGCTTTACGCTGGCAACGCCCGCAGGCGACGTGCGCTGCCGTTACCTGATCAACGCCGCGGGCAACGGTGCCGCAGACATCTCGCATATGGCGGGCGCCGAGGAGTTCCAGATGGTCTGGCGCCAGGGCAATATTGTGGTGCTGGACAAAGAGCCGCGCGCGCTCATGCCGCTCTACCCAGTGCCCACGCCGGTTTCCAAGGGCGTCATCGTGACGGGTACCGTGCACGGCAACACCGTGATTACCGCGACTGCCGCCGTGCGCGAGCCAGGCGACACACAGACCTACGCCACCGATGTCAACACGCTCCTAACCGGTGCGCGCAAGCTGGTGCCCGATTTGGACACGCGCCGCGTGGTGCGCGCGTTTGCCGGCGGTCGCCCGGTCATTCAAGGTACGAACGACTTCTTTATTGGGCAGTCGGCCGCGGTGCCGGGGCTGTTCCAAGCGGCGGGCATTCAGTCGCCGGGCGTGGCGAGCGCGCCGGCCATTGCCGAGCGCATGGAGCAGGTCCTGCACTATGCCGGCGTGACCCTACGCGAACGCGGCGACTGGGATCCCATCCGCCGTGCGCCGGACGACTTTGACCGCGCCCCGCTTGCGCGCAAGGAAGAGCTCATTAAGTCAGACCCCGCGTGGGGGCAAATCGTCTGCCGCTGCGAGACGGTGCCCGAGGCCGAGATCGTGGCCGCGATCCGACGCCGTCCGGGCGCGGTTTCGGTCGAGGGCGTCAAGCGCCGCTGTCGTGCCGGCATGGGTCGGTGCCAGAGCGGCTTTTGCCAGAGCCGCGTGGTTGCGATCCTTGCTCGCGAGTTGGGCTGCGACCCCAGCGAGGTGCTGATGGAGGATGCCGGTTCTTGGCTGGTAGAAGGACCGCTGAAGGGAGTGAGCTAGGATGACGACGCTTGATATGCGCGACGAACGCGCGGAGGCCGGAGCTGCAGCGTCAGTGTCGACGCAGGCGTTCGACGTGGTCGTTATCGGCGGCGGACCTGCCGGCATGGCGGCCGCACTTGCCGCGCATAAGGCCGGCGCGCGCGCAGCCATCGTGGAGCGTGAGCAACACTTGGGCGGCATCCTGCGCCAGTGCATTCACCCCGGCTTTGGGCTGTCACACTTTAAGCAGGAGCTCACCGGCCCCGAGTATGCGCAGCGCTTTATCGACCAGGTGCGCGCGACCGACATTGCGCTGTTCTTGGACAGTATGGTGCTTGGGATTGATTCGGGCGAGTCCACGGAAGACGCCACACCCCACACCGTCACGCTCATGAATCCCTCCGGTATGCTGCAGCTCACCGGGCGTGCGGTCGTCCTTGCCATGGGTTGCCGCGAGCGCACCCGCAGCGAGATCAAGATTCCCGGCAGCCGACCCGCCGGCGTGTTTACGGCCGGCCTGGCGCAGCGATACATCAACATCGAGAACCTCAAACCCGGCTCGCGCGCCGTCATTTTGGGCTCGGGCGACATCGGGCTTATCATGGCGCGTCGCTGCACACTCGAGGGGATTTCGGTCGAGGGCGTGTACGAGCTCATGCCGTACGCCAACGGTCTGCGCCGCAACGTCAAGAACTGCCTGGACGACTTTGGCATTCCACCGCATCTGTCTACCACGGTCACGCGCGTGATCGGGCACGACCGCGTGGAGGCCGTCGAAGTGAGCCAGGTCGACGAGCACCTTGCACCCATTCCGGGGACCGAGCGCGTTGTTCCGTGCGACACGCTACTGCTTTCCGTGGGTCTGATTCCCGAGAACGAGCTTGCGGTTGCCGCGGGCGTTGAGCTTGACCCGCGCACGCGCGGTGCCGTGGTGGACCAGAGTCTGCAGACGAGCGTGCCGGGCATTTTTGCCTGCGGCAACGTGCTGCACGTGCACGACCTGGCCGACAACGTGACGACCGAGTCCGAACGCGCCGGTGCGGCCGCGGCGGCATACGCGTTGGGTATCGGCGATAGCATGGGCGCCAGCTGCGAGCTCACGGTCTCCCCCGCCGGCATTGCGGGCTACGCACTGCCGGGACGCATTACGGCTGTGGCACTCACCAAACTCAACTTCCGCGTGCGCCGACCGGTCGATTCCGCCCGTGTGCGCATTCTGGCAGGCGACGAGGAATTGTTCGCAGGCAAGGTCCGCCCGTTTAAACCGAGCGTAATGGAAAGCTTCCCGCTGCCGGCAAAGGTGATTCAGCGCGTACTCGACCTGGGTGTTAGTGAGATTGTCCTGTCCGTCGATCCCGTTGAGGAGGCGTAAGGCCATGAGCATAAACGCGATCGAAACGCTGCAGTTCAACTGCACCACCTGCCCATCCGAGTGCCTCCTGACCGTAGAGGTAGAGCGTGACGCAGACGGCGCCGTGGTAGAGGTGCGCTCCGTGACCGGCAACAGCTGCCCCCGCGGCGATAAGTTCGCGCATCAGGAGCTCACCTGCCCCATGCGCGTGCTCACCACCACCGTGGCCGTATCCGGCGGCGACGAGGCGCTGCTGCCCGTGCGCACGGCCGAAGCCATCCCGCTGGCACTCCACGCCCAGGTCATGGACCTCATCCGCGGTCTGGTCGTCGACGCCCCCATCCGCATGAGCGATGTAGTCCTCCCCAACCTCCTAGACACCGGTACCGACCTCATAGCCAGCATGGACATCGACCCAGCCTAGGTAGCTCATTTGGGATGGAGCTCTTTAGCTACCCCGCCATCCACCTCGCCCCTCCTCAATTGCGGTGAAATAGTTCCTGATTTCCGCCAAAACCCCGGCATCCAGGAACTATTCCACCGCAACTATCCTTGGAATTGGTATTTAGCTTGTGCCTACTTTAGTGCCATTTCAAAACTATGCCGGATTACGGGGCTGATTCGGAGACCCCCATCCATACCGGCAATTTTCGATTTTTGATAAGCCATCTACCTGCACTGATAATTGTTCTCGGGGGAAGCGGGCACTGCGGGGCGCGGCAACGGCGCGCGATTTCCGCGTCGCAGCGCTACCCTGATGCTGAATGCCGGGACGATGACCCACTGACCTGCTGACGCCTCTTCGGCCGTCCTCAAATCCGACCTGTCTCGCCCCGGCATCCGCGTCCCGGAGTCCTGCCATGACCTAATAGGAGCATGAGCGCGGACAATCGGACAAGCCAATTGGATTGTAGCGCTCCCGTCAGTGCAATGTCTGGGAGACCCGGGCGCGGAGCAGGCGGCAGACCGAGGGGAGCGAAAATGGAAGGCGAAACGGTCATCGCGGGCGTCGACACGCACAAGGACGTGCATGTCCTGTGCCTGCTCGACGGCCTCGGGAGGAAGATCTGGAGCGGGAGCTTCGGGGCCGACCCCGAGGGCTACGACAGGCTGGCGGAGGCGATAGGCGACCCGGGGAGCTGCATGGTCGTCGGCGTCGAGGGCACGGCATCGTACGGGGCCGGGCTGACGAGGAGGCTCGTGGAGCTCGGGTACAACGTCGTCGAGGTGCTCAGGCCCAAGAGGGACAAGGTGAGGCCCGGCGAGGGGAAGAGCGACCCGCTGGACGCCGAGCGCGCGGCGCGCAAGGCGGCGTCCGGGAGGGGCTGCTCCGTGCCGAAGTCGCAGGACGGCTGGGTCGAGGCGGTGCGCCAGCTCTACGTCGCGCGCAGGCTGGCCGTCGCGACGTCCACGTCCTGCGTGGCCTGCGCGAAGTCGATGCTCACGACGGCCCCGAGCGCCCTGAGGGAGCGGTTCAGGGGCCGCGAGCGGCCGAAGGACCTCATGCCGCTGCTCGCGCGCGGGAGGAAGGCGGGCGACGCGCTCGAGGATGTTAGCGCTAATCTAAAATTAACCACTTTCGCAAACGCATCTCGCCGAATGCGC
>CAVCHM010000085.1:0-4428 GCA_963602135.1 bacterium
CGACTTACCGCAGCTTGGGGTAGGTGCGGTATCACCCGTTATCTAAACCGTTAGAAAACGTTTTTGAGCGAAAACCCGAGAGAAGCGCTTATCATGCTCGCATCGCGCGGCAACGACGAAGCTACCGATGACAGTGTTACGACGGCTTTCGCCAAGGTTATGGGCGATAATCCCGATCTGTTCTACACGTCGAGCCACGTCCCCACGCTGGGCGAGGTGCGCGGAAAGATCGTTCTGCTGCGTCGATTTAGGCTCGCCGGCAACAGTGTAAGCGACCATACGTGGGGCCTCGACCTTACCGAATGGGATGACAAGATCAAGGCTCACTCCGACAGCACCACTATGTGTCTCGTCCAAGACGCGCGGGGCTTTGAAGCCGCGGGGGAAACAGGCGACAAAGAGCCCTATTGCACCAAGGTATACGCCCAGGACAAGTACAAACTCACGGGAACCGACAAGCTCAGCTGGGTCGATAATGCGCTGAAGGAAACGACCGGGCGCACGCGCAACAAGGTAGACGTCGTGAACGATGACGAGGCCAAGGTGCAAGTCCAGGAGCGTTGCTGGTCTATCAACTACACCAGCTGCACGGGCTTGTCGCACGGAGGCAATCCTTTTACCTCGGCACGAGTAGTCAACGATCATCTGTATAAGAGCCCGTACATCAATCCCAGCGGCATCGAGGATACAAAGTCAGATTACCTCAAGCACATTGGCATCATCGCATCCGACTTTGTTGATGCGGCGCTGGCCCGGAGCATCTACCAGCGCAATTACGACGCAGAGCACAAGCCGACAGTTTCGTGCTACCTCCCGGACCGCATGCGCATGACGTATGGCGGCTCGCTGAGCGAAGCTTCGCTCCAGGGCGGCAAGACCGTTGGCGACGGCTATTTCCGCCTGGCCGACAGCAACAACGTTCTTAACGTGGCAGCCTCGGGCCGCGCATTTGCCATCGAATATGTGGATGTCGACGCCTTGGGCAACGAGACCGTTACTGAGCTGCGGGGCTCCGTGCCCATCGATATCGATCCACGCGCGCTGACGCCCCACTTTGAGGGGCTCGAAGGCCTTAAGGCCGGCGAGGACGTGCGTGCTAAGATTGCGGCATCGCTTGAGGGCAAGCTCGAAAACGATGCCTGCGCGGCGCAGTTGGAGTTTATGCACGATGCAAACGGCGCGCCGGACACGGCAATGGCTGAGGGCGAAACATTTGCCGCAGGAACGTACTGGGTGCGCGCGAATGGGCTTTCGGGCGACGCGGCGCAAAACTACACGCTTGCCAGCGACGGGGCCGCGAGCTTTACCGTAGCGGCCTCGGGCAGTGCAGGCGGCACCGGCGCCGGCAGCGGCACGGGTTCCAACGCAGACGGCGCCGACAAGAACGGCGGCGGCAACAAGAGCAAGGGCTCGACCGGAAAACTCGCCGACACGGGCGACGGCTCCGGCATTGCCGCCGGACTCGCCGCTGCCGCCGTGGCGACAACAGTCGCCGGCGCAGCAATGCTTGCTAATGACCACGAAAGCGCTGAGGACGCTGCCGAATAGGCAAGCCGACCTTTTGAACACATCGACTCAATCGGGGGCGCAGGATTCCGTTCTGCGCCCCCGATTTTAACCTTGGCCCGAACGCCGACGTCGGCTACATCACCATGTTCAGCGCATTCACAAATTCCTGGGCCTTCGCACGGCTGCTCAGACTAAAGACGCAGGCGGTCAACAGCCTGTTGCGCAGAAAAACATCGCGGCCTTTGATTCTATTGACGCCCGTGATGTCCTTAAGGTAAACGATCTCGGTGTGCTTGCCACCGAAAGTTCCTTTCTTGAGCACCTCGATACGGTTGGGGAAGATCTTGACGTCTTTGAACCTGCCCGATCCTTTGTCCTGGAACAGCAGCGTGTTGTTGTCCATGCGCGTCACTCCCGTGGGGTTCGCTAAAACTGTCTCTATAGTCACATTTTAGCCACCGCAAGCCCTTTTCGCCGTCGTGTGCAGAGCACCAAATCGTGTCCGCACGAGCAAATAAACTAATTACCGCAAGGAATATTTGCAGTTATCCAAGAATGGCGACGTAAAACAAAGCATTAGCAATGGCTAAGATTTAAGCCTAAAAAACCTTAGGAAGTGCTAATATATAGTTATTGAAAGAGGCTGAGATGCAGAGACGCGAATTGATCCGTATCCTCGAAGAAGCCGGCTTCATCTCGAAAGGAGGCACCAATCACGAGAAGTTCGTCAAAGGAGATAAACTCGTGCTCGTGAAACGCCACCGAGAGATTGAGGATCAAATTGCCAAAAGAATCCTGAGGCAAGCAGGGCTTCGATAGCTCATCCTCACCACATTTCGCATCGCTTTTAAAGGAGGTCTTACATGGTTTACGTATGGGAATTCGAGTTCTTTAATTCGGACGGCATTGTCGATGCCGTGCCATGTGGCTCGCTGGGCGGAGGAGGAACGTTTGGATCCGACCTAAACGACGCCGTCGAAAGCGCCGCTGATTTTCTCGCATGTATGGTCGACGATCACCTTATGGGTGGCATTGAACTTCCCACGCCAGACTTCGGACATGAACCGCAACACGGCGGCAAGATTATCGCCGTAGCTGTCAGCCGCGAACTCGGCGACATCCCCGCCGTCACCGCGGCGGACGCCGCTCGCATGCTTGGCGTTAGCACGGCAAGGGTATCGCAGCTGATAAATGCTGGGCTGTTGGATTCTTGGAAGGACGGCACCAAGCGCATGGTGTCCAAAGCTTCCATCGAGGCACGACTCGCCGACGTGCCGAAGGCAGGACGCCCGAAAGAAATGCCTGTTGCCGTATAAAGGGACGCCAGGGCATACCATTTTGACATGCTGGCCATCGAACTCTCTCAATTTGCGACGCGCTGCGTCGCGAATTGAGAGACCGTCTCGACCTCAATGATTCGGTTACATTCGCATGCGCTTGCGCAATGAATAAGCAAAGCATATTTGCCGCCGCCCCCAATTCGGATCGCACTGCGTTCCGAATTGAACCGGACGCGCCGCCGTAAGTTATCGCGAATTCCTGACAGAGCATAAGAGGAGTTTCCCATGACAGACAGACCGAAAGCCACACTGCGCGACTGCATCTATGGGCTCTCTGTTGGCGATGCATTGGGCGTCCCTTATGAGTTCAGGCCCCGCGGCACGTTCGAATGCACCGACATGGTCGGCTACGGCACGCACGGGCAGCCCGCGGGCACCTGGAGCGACGATACATCCATGACGCTTGCCATTTGCGATTCGATTAGGGAGCTTGGGTGCATCGACACCGCGGACATGCGCGATAAGTTCGTGAGCTGGATTGACCGCGGCGAGTATACGATAGACGGCGTCTTCGATTACGGCGGCACGACCGCCCGCGCACTTCGCTCTGGCAAGGGTGGCTCCGGCGAGCGCGATAACGGCAACGGCTCGCTAATGCGCATCGCTCCCCTAGCGTTCACCGACGCGACAGACGACGAGATCTGCGAGGTCTCCGCGATTACGCACGCCCACAGAACGTCAACCGACGCATGCGTCATATTTGTCGAGCTGATGAGGGGCGTGATGAACGGCGAGCTTCCCTCGTGGGTGCTCCACCTGAAAGACGCACCCGAGCACGAAATCAAATCCGGCGGCTTCGTACGCGATACGCTAAAGGCTGCCACCTGGTGCTTTGTGAACACCACCAGCTACGAAGACTGCGTACTTACCGCCGTCAACCTGGGCGACGACACCGACACCACCGCAGCCGTCGCCGGCGCCCTCGCGGGCACGGCATACGGCATGAACGCCATCCCGCAGGAGTGGATCGACACCCTGCGCGGCAAGGAGCTGATTGAGAGCTGCCTGTTTTAGGGCGCCCCTCTAACTTAATCTCGAGAAGCATCCGTATCACACAAAAACGGGGCGGCTCACACTCCTGCGAGCCGCCCCGTGCCCCTGGCTATCGCATTACGACGCCAACCGGCGTTGCTCCCCTACTTCCCAAAGATCGCAGCGAACAATCCTTTGCGCTTGGGCTTCTCTTCTCGGTAGGAGCCCTCGGTTGCAGCTGCCACCTGGCGCGGCTGGTCGCTGCCTCCGCGGCGCACGATCTGGTATAGGAACGGCGATTTGACGTATTTGACCTCGATGGGCG
Organism: bacterium; assembly: GCA_963602135.1. Lineage (GTDB taxonomy): Bacteria > Actinomycetota > Coriobacteriia > Coriobacteriales > Coriobacteriaceae > Collinsella. The sequence continues at coordinate 4,147 of CAVCHM010000085.1, forward strand.
TGGCATGCACGGTGCTTTCGCCGGACAGATGCAGACTCGGGTTGAGCGGTGCCACGATATGCGTCTCGCGTTTGTCGCTAAACACCACCGCGGCCGCGCGGCCCGTCTGGCCGTTTACGGCGATGCGCGCCTGCTCGCCGTCGCGACTATCCGAAGCCGGACGATCGACAAAGTAGACCGGCACCATCACCAGACCGTCCTTGTGCTTGCGGGCCTTGCGCGCCCAGGTGCGGATGCTCTTTTTATTGAGCCCCAGGGTCGCCTCGGCATCGTTGCCCGCAA
>CAVCHM010000086.1:0-4410 GCA_963602135.1 bacterium
CACGGTAATGATCGACCAAGTCGTCGGTCACATAGCCATGATCGGCCAGGTTGGTGGACACCGGCGGCATAAAGACGCGGTTCTTGACCTCGGTCGTACCGACCTTGATCGGACTAAAGAGCATCGGGTAGGCGGAGGACTCCATACAGGGTTCCTTTCGTTTGGGCCGCTCGGCGGCAGTTGCTAACGTACTTATCGTATCAGCAACTGCCGTATCCGAAGTAATGCATTCCCAAACGCTGGTCGGCTAATGAATACCGCGGCTCAAATCTTCGGCAATTTTGTCCACGCCCTTAAGCGCGGCGCACGTCTTTTTGTTGGAGCAATGTCCCGTGCAAACGCCACCTTGAGCGCAGTCGGCGCAGGTGCCCTTGCGATAAATGCGCACGCACACGGCGACAAACGCAATGCCGATAACAGCCAGTACAACAATATCGATAGGTGCCATAGCAAGCCTCCTCTAGTTAACCACCACTTACTTTACCCCATTCTCCACCTACCAAAAGGGGACAGGTTTATTTTGGTCGGTTTTATCTGCGGAAACGCCACATCTCCCCCACCAAAAAGCCCGAGTGTCGCTGGGACACCCGGGCTCGTGGAAAGGGGCTAATCCTTATTCGGACTTAAGCGGAAACTGCGGCGGAAGCGGTGTTGGTCTCATCCTCGTCGGTCCAAGCGTGCTTGGGCATGGGACGGAAGATCTGGAAGAGCATCGCAACCAGCAGCACGATGGCCACAACCGTCCAGATACCAAACTGGCCAAGGACAAGCAGGTTGTAGAACTGGTTGATGAACAGGCCGATGACCCAAGCGAAGGCGCACTCGTAGCCGATGGCAATCGCGGTCCACTTGCCGGAGTCCATCTGATTGCGGATAGTGCCCATGGCGGCAAAGCACGGGGCGCACAGCAGGTTGAAAGCGCCGAAGGCAACGCAGGCGCCCATAGTCGGGAACATGCCGGCAAACGCGGTCCACAGGCTCGGGTCGGTCTCGGCGGCGTCAGCAACCGACAGCAGCGAGCCGGCGGTGGCGACGACGTTCTCCTTGGCGACAAGGCCAGAAACAGTCAGCGCAGTTGCCTGCCAGGTGCTAAAGCCAAGCGGGGCGAAGATCCAAGCGACCAGATTACCGAGCATGGCAAGCACGGAGTAGTCCATGAACTCCTCGGGGATGCCCTCCATAGCAGGCAGGAAGCCAAAGGAGCCGTTGTAGCTGCCAAAGTTGGACAGGAACCACACCACGACGGTGGACGCGAAGATGACCGTGCCGGCCTTCTTGATAAAGGCCCAGCAGCGCTCCCACACGTGCAGCGCCCAAGAGCGGATCGCCGGGAAGTGGTAGGCAGGAAGCTCCATAACGAACGGCGTCGGACGGCCGGCGAAGAGCTTGGTCTTCTTGAGCATGAGGCCCGAGGCGATGACGGCAAAGACGCCCAGGAAGTAGAAGAGCGGGCTAATCCACGCGGCGGTGGTAGAAGAATCGCCGATGATGGAACCCATGAGCAGGGCAATGATCGGCAGCTTAGCGCCACAGGGAATGAACGTGGTGGTCATGACCGTCATGCGACGGTCCTTCTCGTTCTCGATGGTCTTGGTGGCCATGACGCCGGGGACGCCGCAGCCCGAGGACACGAGCATGGGGATAAAGGACTTACCGGACAGGCCAAACCGGCGGAACACGCGGTCCATGATGAAGGCGACACGGGCCATGTAGCCGCAGTCCTCCAGGAAGGACAGCATCACAAAGAGCAGGAACATCTGCGGAACGAAGCCGAAGATGGCGCCCAGGCCGCCGACGATGCCGTCGCAGACCAGCGAATCAACCAGGCCACCGTCCTCGGTACCGCCCGCCACGAGGGCGTCGTGCACCACGGTGGTAATACCCGGGACATAGGGGCCGTACTGCGCCGGGTCGACCGAGTCGGCATCGTCGCCCGCAGCCTCGACGGCTGCATCGTAGGCATCGCGGCCCTGACCGAGCACATACCAACCGTCGGTGCCAAAGAGCTGGTCGTTGGTGAAGTCGGTCACCGTGCCGCCCAGGGTGGAAACGGCGATGTAGTACACGCAGAACATGATGACGACAAAGATCGGCAAGCCCAGGATACGGTTGGTAACCACACGGTCGATCTTCTCGGAGGTGCTCATCTTGGCCGGGGCCTTGGTGAGGCACTCATCGATGATGTGCGCGATGACGCCATAGCGCTCACCGGTGATGATGGACTCGGCATCGTCGTCGCAGTCCTGCTCGCACTGGGCGACCAGCTCCTCCACGCGAGCGGCCTTCTCCTTGGTGAGGTTGATGAGCTTGCAGGCGTCTGCATCACGCTCGAACAGCTTGACGGCGTAATAGCGACGCTTGTTAGCGGGAACGCTCGCCGGCAGGTTGTTCTCGATGTGGTCCAGAACGTCCTCGATGGAGGAGTCGAACTTGTGCTCCGGCACCTCGCCCTTGGAAGCAGCGGACTTCTTAACCTGCTCGAACAGCTCCTTGATGCCCTTGTTCTTAAGGGCCGAAATCATCATGACCGGGCAGCCGAGCTTCTTGGAGAGCTTGTCCGTGTCGATCTTGTCGCCGTTCTTCTCGACCAAGTCGGCCATGTTGAGGGCAACGACCACGGGCAGGCCGGTCTCGATAACCTGAAGCGCCAGGTACAGGTTGCGCTCGAGGTTGGTGGCGTCGACCACCTGGACGACTACATCGGGCTCGCCGCTCATGAGGTAATCGCGCGAGCATTGCTCCTCGGGGCTGTAGGGGGAAAGCGAGTAGATGCCGGGGAGGTCCGTGATGGTAACGTTCTTGTCGCTTAGGAGCTTGGCTTCCTTTTTCTCAACCGTGACGCCGGGCCAGTTGCCAACGTAGCCGTTGGCGCCGGTGATCAGGTTGAAAAGCGTGGTCTTGCCGCAGTTGGGGTTACCCGCAAGTGCGACATGGATCTGAGAATCCGCCATTCAATCCTTCTTCCTTGTGTGCCTGCGCTGCTTTCTCCGCGCAGGCTGGATAATGTGCTTCAAAGTTGCTGCATTAAGTTAGAAAAACCTAACTTTATCTGCAGAAATATGCGCCGCCGGCCCTTACTGGACCTCGACGACGGCCGCCTCCTCCTTGCGGATGGAAAGCTCGTAGCCGCGCACGTTGATCTCGACCGGATCACCGAGCGGTGCAACCTTCACGACCTTAAACGACGTGCCCTTGATGAGCCCCAGGTCCATAAGGTGGCGGCGAAGCGCACCCTCACCGTGAAGCTTGACGATGGTGGAGCTCTCGCCCACCTTAACGTCACCCAACGTCTTCATCCTCTTATCCCCCTTTCGGTTTTTATGAAATGCTGCAGACTAACCGACGGTCATGATGTGCATGGCAACCTTGGAATCGATACCAAAGCGTGCGCCCAGCACCGTGACGATGATATTGGCGCCACTCGAACTCACCACGTGGATTTCGTTGCCCTCGACAAAGCCGAGGTCCTTGAGGTGGTGCTTCATATCCTCATTGCCCTTTACACGAGACACGCGCACGGTTTCGCCCGCTTTTACCATCGAAAGCGGCATGGCCGGCATCTGCGGTCCGCAAGACATGAGTTGCTCCTAACGTCAGTTCGTCCTCAACATCGACGCGTTAAAAGTTAACCACGTCTATGTTCGCTATAGTAAACTAGCACGTGGTTAACTTTTTGGAAAGAGTCTCTATTCAGTTTTCGAAAAAGTTTCCTATACGAAACAAAAAGGCGCGGCAAAGAGCTGTCCTTTGCCGCGCCCCGTCATGCTTAGAGCGAGAGGTTTCTGATCGACGTGACGCAGGAAGCCTCATCCACGCCCGAAACGCGGAACACGACGTCCTCGCCGCACTCGCCGTAGAGAGCCATGAGTCCCATGACATCGCGGCCATCCGTGTGACGATCGCCGATGCTGACTGACACGTCGCTACGATGCTTGGCAATGATGTCATAGAGCAGCGCAACCGGGCGGGCATGTAATCCCAACGGATCTTTAATCGTCTTTGTAAACTCGACCATGTCCCCTCCCACGACATCGCACATTCGGCCGGCAAACCCAGCCACGTGGTAGTTATTGTAGCGTTAGATGCTTGTCGAGAGCTCCTCTGAACACCTCGTGGGCAAAAAGTGGCAAATATGAGTACTGTCACCAATTTAGTAGCAGCAAAATCGAGAGCCATTTGCCTACTTTGAGCGATTTGAAGAGGTTAAAAGCCGTCAAACGCCCTTTAAAGGGGGTTAGATAAATTGATTATGGGTCGCGCGCGCAGACGTGGTGTAAGAGTGTCCTGAGGTCCGTCGCTGCAAGTCCCGATGTTACTCCTTCTTGAGACCGCGCTTCTCGACTATCTCGTCCACTATCTCCCTGGCGCGCCGCCCGAGCGCGCGGCGCCTCCCCTCTGTCGGGGCCGGCC
>CAVCHM010000087.1:0-4161 GCA_963602135.1 bacterium
AGTCATCGGGCATTATCTGAACATAAAACACTATCAATAAGTTGGAGTCATTACCAGCAAATTCGACCCGGTCGTCGGTTCAGGGCAGGGTCGTTAAATAGCCGCTTATGTCTATTGCTGGTTTACCGGTTTATTGACTACCGGAAGCAGTGTGACCGTGTGCTTCTCAAATGCCTGAGGCCAGTTTGCTCAGGCTCTCCCCGTGGAGGTAATAATTGACGATATGATCATTTATTCTGCCTCCCAGAGCCTGATAAAAACGGTTAGCGCCGGGGTTGGATTTTTCAGCGTTCCAGCTAAGGCTAAGGCATTCCTGTTCAAGCGCAAGCCGGGCTATAAAGCGCATTATCGCTTTACCCGTGCCCTTATTTCGATCGCACTGAGAAACATACAGCTCTTTAATATGCAGCTGACCGCTGTATCGGGGCGAGGGATAAAGAATATTGCAACATGCCAGGCCAGTAATGTTATTGCCGCAGCGCGCTCTGATCACCAGGGTACCGGAAAGCCGGTTGAATAACTTTTTACAGAGATAATCCTTCATCAACGCTTCCTGAATGATACCTTCGCCATAATAGGGGTCGTCTCAGAAAACGGAAAATAAAGCACGCTAAGCCGGTTGCAGAGGCCGTAGCGGCCTGAACTTCCCCGCGCCGATCTTGGCGCTGCTGCGCCATAGGTAATCACCGGTCAGGTTGATGTGCTCCCAGCCGAGTGGCGACAGGTACTGCAATAGCGAGTCATCGACGGCATGACCATTGCCGCGCAACGCATGCGCCGCACGCTCCAGGTAGACCGTGTTCCACAGCACGATGGCCGCCGTCACCAGGTTGAGGCCGCTGGCCCGGTAGCGCTGCTGCTCGAAACTGCGGTCACGGATTTCACCAAGGCGGTTGAAGAACACGGCACGGGCCAGCGCATTGCGCGCCTCGCCCTTGTTCAGCCCGGCATGCACGCGGCGGCGTAGCTCGACGCTTTGCAGCCAGTCGAGGATGAACAGCGTGCGCTCGATGCGGCCCAACTCGCGCAGCGCGACGGCCAAGCCGTTCTGGCGCGGGTAGCTGCCGAGTTTCCTGAGCATCAGCGAGGCCGTCACCGTGCCCTGCTTGATCGAGGTGGCCAGCCGCAGGATTTCGTCCCAATGGGCGCGGACGTGCTTGATGTTGAGCGTGCCGCCGATCATCGGCTTGAGCGCGTCATAGGCGGCATCGCCCTTCGGGATGTAGAGCTTGGTGTCGCCCAGGTCGCGGATGCGCGGCGCGAAGCGGAAGCCCAAGAGGTGCATCAGGGCGAAGACGTGATCGGTGAAGCCCGCCGTGTCGGTGTAGTGCTCCTCGATCCGCAGGTCGGATTCGTGGTACAGCAGGCCGTCGAGCACGTAGGTTGAGTCGCGCAGGCCGACATTGACCACCTTGGTGTGGAATGGCGCGTATTGGTCGGAGATGTGGGTGTAGAAAGTCCGTCCTGGGCTGCTGCCATATTTTGGGTTGATGTGCCCCGTGCTCTTTGCCTTGCTAGCGGTTCGGAAATTCTGTCCGTCCGATGATGATGTGGTGCCATCGCCCCAGTGCCCGGCAAAGGGATGCCGAAACTGAGCGTTGACCAGTTCAGCCAACGCTGTCGAGTACGTTTCGTCGCGGGTATGCCAGGCTTGCAGCCAAGCGAGCTTCGCGTAGGTCGTGCCGGGGCAGGACTCGGCCATCTTGGTCAGGCCCAGGTTGATCGCGTCGGCCAGGATCGTGGTCAACAACAGGTTCTTGTCCTTGGCCAGATCGCCCGATTTCAAGTGCGTGAAGTGCCGGGTGAAGCCCGTCCACTCATCGACTTCGAGCAGCAGTTCGGTGATCTTGACGTGCGGCAGGACCATGGCTGTCTGGTCTATCAGCGCCTGCGCGGTGTCGGGCACCGCCGCATCCAGCGGCGTGATCTTCAAGCCCGACTCGGTGATGATGGCATCCGGCAGGTCGTTGGCTGCCGCCATGCGGTTGACGGTGGCAAGTTGTGCTTCCAGCAGCGTCAGCCGCTCATGCAGATATTGTTCGCAGTCGGTGGCCACGGCCAGCGGCAATTCGCTGGACTGCTTGAGGCTGGTGAACTTCTCGGGCGGTACCAGGTAGTCCTCGAAGTCCTTGAACTGGCGTGAACCCTGCACCCAGATGTCGCCCGAGCGCAGGGAGTTCTTCAACTCGGACAGCGCGCACAGTTCGTAGTAGCGCCGGTCGATGCCGGCGTCGGTCATCACCAGTTTCTGCCAGCGCGGCTTGATGAAGCCGGTCGGTGCATCGGCTGGCAGCTTGCGGGCGTTGTCGGTGTTCATGCCGCGCAGCACCTCAATGGCATCAAGCACGTTTTTGGCGGCGGGCGCGGCCCGCAGCTTGAGCACGGCAAGGAATTCCGGTGCATAGCGGCGCAGGGTGGCGTAGCTCTCGCCGATGCGATGCAGGAAATCGAAGTCATCGGGTTGCGCGAGCTTCTGCGCCTCGGTGACGCTCTCGGCAAAGGAATCCCAGGACATGACGGCCTCGATGGCGGCAAACGCATCGCGGCCTGATTGCTTGGCGTCGATCAGCGCCTGACCGATGCGCCCGTACAGACGTACCTTGGCGTTGATGGCCTTGCCTGACGCCTGGAACTGCTGCTGATGCTTATTCTTGGCAGCGTTAAACAGCTTACCCAGGATGCGGTCGTGCAGGTCGATGATTTCGTCGGTGACGGTGGCCATGCCCTCGGTGGCCAGCGCCACGAGAGTGGCGTAGCGCCGTTGCGGCTCGAATTTGGCCAGGTCGGCGGGTGTCATCTGGCCGCCCTCGCGGGCAATCTTGAGCAGGCGGTTCTGGTGAACCAGCCGCTCGATGCCGGTAGGCAGATCGAGTGCCTGCCATGCCTTGAGGCGTTCGATGTGTTCCAGCATATGCCGCGAATTTGGCTTGGCCGGAGACTGGCGCAACCAAGCCAACCAGGTCGTCTTGCCGTTGTCCCGGCGCTTGAGCAGATCGTCGAGGCGGCGGCGATGCGCGTCCGCCAGTGGTTCGGCCAAGGCGTCGTAGATGCGCCGGTTAGCACGGGTGATCGCCTCGGCACTCGCCCGCTCGACGGCGTTGAGGGCGGGCAGAATGACCGACTGCCGCCGCAGGTGCCCGATCAAGGCGCTGGCCAGCACGATGCCTTTGTCGGTTTGCATCGCCAGCTCGGTCAGCATCTGGACGGCCTGCCGGTAATGGCTCATGGTGAAGGGCCGGAAACCGAACACGGTTTGCAGCTCGCTCAGGTGCTCGCGCCGGGTCTGCTCCCGCTGGCCGTACTCGTTCCAGCTTTCGACGCCGACCTTGAGCTGGTCGGCGACCAGCTTCAACAAGGGCGGGAACGGTAGTTCATCGACGCCCAGGATGACGCCGGGAAAGCGCAGGTAACAGAGCTGCACCGCGAAGCCCAGCCGATTGGCTGGCCCGCGCCGCTGTCGGATGATCGAGAGGTCGGTATCGTTGAATGTGTAATGTCGGATCAGGTCGTCCTTGGAGTCCGGCAACGCCAGCAGGCTTTCCCGCTCGGCGGCGGACAGGATGGAACGACGTGGCATATTTACTGATCCGTTCTCAAGTATTGATACAGGGTTTCGCGACTGATTCCGAATTCACGAGCAAGCTTGGTCTTTTGCTCGCCAGCCTCGACACGTTGGCGCAGTTCGGCAATACGCTCAGACGACAGGGATTTCTTCCTGCCACGGTAAGCCCCGCGTTGCTTGGCGAGCGCAATACCCTCGCGCTGACGCTCGCGGATCAGGGCGCGCTCGAACTCGGCGAACGCGCCCATCACCGAGAGCATCAGGTTCGCCATCGGAGAGTCTTCGCCAGTAAAACTGAGGTGTTCCTTGACGAATTCGATATGCACGCCGCGTTGTGTCAGCGTTTGCACGATCCGGCGCAAATCATCGAGATTGCGCGCCAGGCGATCCATGCTATGCACCACCACGGTGTCGCCGGTGCGGGCGAAGCTTATCAGCGCTTCCAGTTGCGGACGCTTGACATCCTTGCCGGATGCCTTGTCGCTAAAAGCGCGATCAACCTTGACGCCTTCCAGTTGCCGTTCCGGGTTCTGGTCGAAGGTGCGGCACTGTTGCAAATAGTCGGTGGTGATAAACTTATCATCCCCTTTTGCTGATGG
>CAVCHM010000088.1:0-4040 GCA_963602135.1 bacterium
GTTGTCGGTCATAATCGGCAGCGTCGAAGTCACGGTCACGTTGGAATCATTGGCTGCACTGCGCTCATCCAGTGCCGCGCACGTCTGCGAAAAATCATCGGGATTGGCAACCGCCAGCAGGTCATAGCGCGTGATATGCCCGTACTGCTTGGGCGACAACGCGACCGACGTATCACGGATGCCCATACCGCAAATCACAAGCGCCGTGCAGCCCGCAATGCCAAAGATGGTCATAAAGGCGCGCTTTTTGTAGCGGAATAAGTTGCGTGCAGCGACCTTGTTCAAAAAGCTCATGCGGTGCCAGATAAAGCCGATGCGCTCGAGCAGAATGCGCGAGCCGGCGCGCGGGGCCTTGGGGCGCATGAGCGAGGCTGGGGTCTCGGCCATCTCGTGGCGGCAGGCGATAATCGTGGCGCCCACCACGCCCACGGCAAACAGCGCTACCGACACGAGTGATGACACGATGTCGTACGAAAGCAACATCTGGGGCAGCGAGTACATGTCGTCGAACACCGTAAACAGGAACAGCGGCAGACCCACAAATCCGATGATATTGCCGAGCACGCCACCGATCAGACACGCCCACAGCGAGTAGTCCACATATTTGGACAGGATACGCCCGCGCGAATAGCCGAGCGCCTTGTACAGGCCAATGAGCGTGCGCTCCTCCTCGACCATGCGCGTGGCGGTGGTGAGGCTGATGAGCACGGCGACGATAAAGAAGATGAACGGGAACACCGTGGCGATGGCCTCGATCGAAGAACTATCGCTCTCGACGCTCGAGTAGCTTGCGATATTGCCGCGGTCCTGGATGTACCAGGTGCATTCGCCCAGGTCAGAGAGCTCGGCGCGGGCATCGGCAAACTGCTGGTCGGCGGCGGCGCGGCGCTGGTCCAGGTCGGCTTGCGCCTGCGCACGCTCGTCGCTGCCCTCGGCCATGCGATTGATGTTGTCCTGCTCGATCCCAAAGACCATATTCGCCTGACGCTCAGCCGCGTCCAAGCTCGCCGGTGTGTCGACCGTCAGCTCCTGGGCGCGCGCCTTCTCACGCTCCTCGCGGATCTTCTCGATATTGCCCTTGACCTCATTGATCTTTGCCGAGTAAGCATCCGAATAGGAGTTGAGGCTCTTGGCTCCCTCGACGACCACGTGGACAGCGGAGTAGGAAGAAGATGTCGCGGCATCCTCGCTCACGTAGAACTTGTAGTCCGCAGTCGAAGCAGCGCGAAAGGCGTTGACTGTCGAGTCGGAGCTCACATCAGTGGGATCGAGGATCTCAGCCGTAATGGTGTAGTCCCCATCGGCAAACTGGTCCTTGGCACTTTGGTTCGACGAGCTCGCATCGTTGGCGGCAAAACTCACGGTATCGCCGATTTTCTTGCCCGAAGCCTTCAAAAAACGTGAGGTCACTGCCACTTCGCCCGAAGTCTCGGGCAGCTCGCCGCGTACTAGCACCGGTTGGTCAATATTCTCTTTGGAGAGGCTCTGTACGACGACACGCTCGCGCGTTGTACCCACGGCGGTGTAGGCGGTCTCGGTGTAGATACCCTCGGCCGTCTCGACGCCGTCGACCTCTTGGATAACCGCAAGATCGTCGCGCGTAAGGCCATAGGTCGACTGCACGTTAATGTCATAGACATTCTGCTGGTCAAAATAGGCGTCGACCGAATCGCGCAAATCTTCGCAGCCTGCCTTAAGACCGCACATCACGCTCACGCCAAGCGCGGTGATGACCACGATAGATAAGAAGCGCTTAAGACTGCCGCGGATTGTGCGGTGGATGCCGCGGCGAAAAACCGTCGGCACCATATCGTTTGAACTTTGGGCGGTGCGGTAGGTCGCGAACTCCCGGTCGCGGCCCGCGTGCTCCGCATCGTGGTTTTGGCTGTTTTGGCGGTCCTGGTCCATGGGCGCTACCACTCGATCGTCTCGATCGGCACGGGATTTTGCTGGACCGTCTCGCTCTCCACGCGACCACTCTTAAAGCGGATCAGGCGATCGGCCATGGGCGCCAGCGCGGAGTTGTGCGTGATGATGATGACCGTAATGCCCTGCTTGCGGCAGGTATCCTGCAGCAGCTGCAAGATCTGCTTGCCGGTTTTATAGTCGAGCGCGCCCGTGGGCTCGTCGCACAGGAGCAGCTTGGGGTTCTTTGCCAGTGCGCGGGCGATGGACACGCGCTGCTGCTCGCCGCCCGAAAGCTGTGCCGGAAAGTTGCCCAGGCGCTCGCCCAGGCCAACCTGGCGAAGCGTTTGCTCGGCATCGAGCGAATCGGGGCAGATCTGCGCCGCGAGTTCGACGTTCTCAAGCGCCGTCAGGTTAGGGACCAGATTGTAGAACTGAAAGACAAAGCCGACGTCAGCGCGACGGTATTCCACAAGCTGAGCCTCGTTGGCAGAGCTCACGTCACGCCCGTCCACCGTCACGGTGCCAGAAGTTGCCGTGTCCATGCCGCCCAGAATGTTGAGGGCCGTGGTCTTGCCGGCGCCCGAAGCACCCAGAATGATGGCGAGCTCGCCGCGCTCGACCGTAAAGCTCGCGCCGTCGAGCGCGTGGATGCGGGCGTCGCCCTCGCCGTATGCCTTGATGACGTCTTTGAATTCGATATAGGCCATCGATTAATTCCCATCTGGTCGGATAACTCTTTAGTATTACCCATTTCCCACCTACCAAAAAGGGCAGGTTTATTTTGGCAGGTTTTATATGGGGAAACGAGGGCGCGGGCGGGCACCAAGACTGTCCCAAGGCAACCATTTGACCCAAACCCCGCCCGCCGCTATGATGCCGCTGCGGAATGATTGTCTCCGTTGGGTGCGTCAGTAAAACTGTCGCGTCGCCCTAAACCGCCTTGTTGCTGATGACTTCTGCTGTTGCGTGATATCCCTTGGGCATCACGCCGCGGCAGGAGTCTTTTTTGTTTTGGAGGAGAAGTGTCGGAAAGCAGCGCATCGAGCAGAATTAAACGCCTGGTCAACACCTATAGTTGCCTCGTGCTTATGGGTGCCGTCGGAATCCCTATCGGCGTTATCGTTGGCGCCATCTGTGCCCTTTTTGGTCGTGTGCTCCTGGCAATTGGCGCCTTCCGTGACGAGCACATCGTACTGCTCCTTCCCTTCCTCGCCCTCATGGGCTTGGCCATCGTATTTGCCTACCGCACCTGGGGCAAAGGCACCGATCGGGGCATGAGCTTAGTATTCGACGTAGGTCACGGACGCGAGGACGCCATCTCCCCGCGTTTGGTGCCGCTCATTATGCTGAGCACGTGGGCCACACATCTCTTTGGCGGCAGTGCGGGACGCGAGGGCGTGGCCGTGCAGATCGGCGCCACCGTCTCACACTGGACCGGCCGACGCCTGCCTTTCCGCGACCCCGACAACACGTTTTTGCTCATTGGTATGGCCGCTGGCTTTGCCGGACTCTTTCGAACGCCGCTCGCTGCTACGGTCTTTGCGGTCGAGGTGCTGGTCGCCGGACGCATGGAATACCGCGCGCTGTTTCCCGCGCTTACAGCCTCGCTCGCCGCAAGCATGACCTCCGGCGCTCTGGGGCTCGAGAAGTTTGAGGTCGCCGTTACCGCCTCGTATGCGCTCGACCTCCCCGGTCTTGGACGGCTGGCGTTGTTGGGTATCGCGTTTGGTATGGTAGGTGGAGCTTTTGCCTGGTGCCTTGCCCATGCCAAGACCCTTGCAGCGCGGCTGCTCCCCAGCCCTTACATACGCGTTGCCGTTATGGGCCTTGCGCTGTCGGCGATTCTGTTCGCGCTGTGGCAGGGGCGATACTGCGGCCTTGGCACCAACCTGATATCCGCGGCACTGGGTGACAACGGCGAGGCGTCGATCATGCCTTGGGACTGGGCGCTCAAATTCGTACTCACCATCGCCACGCTTGCCGCAGGATATCAGGGTGGCGAGGTGACGCCGCTGTTCTCCATCGGAGCCAGCCTGGGTGTCGTACTCGCCGGGATTCTCGGCATGCCCGTCGAGCTCTGCGCCGCGCTGGGATACGCCGCCGTCTTTGGCAGCGCCACCAATACGCTGCTC
>CAVCHM010000089.1:0-4024 GCA_963602135.1 bacterium
GGTTATACATCACCGAAGTTGAGGACGTCGTATCTACGTTCGGAATCGTATCCAGAATTTCGGCAAACGTCAGAGGCTGAGTTTGCGCGATCTCCTTTTCCGACACAACCGTTATAGAACTGGCCGCCTCGGACAGCGGCTGGTTCACACGGGTGGCTGTTACGACCACTGGCTCAAGCGATTGAACAGTTTCAGCTACGGACAACGTGGAAATGGCGGAAAGAATCGCTAGCGTAACGGGAGCAACAAGAGGTTGCGCTAGAAAGCTAGTTGCGAATTGGTTGGATTTCTTCATATTTTCGTCTCGCAAGCAGTTGAAATGCTCATGCACAATGAGAATGCTTCTCATTATGCCATCAAACTAAATGGTGCGATGATACGGGTTTTCCCGCTCTTTCCGAGAACTCCAGTTTGTCGCATCCCTCTTCTTTTTTTCTTGGAGGGAGCCGACCAGACTTTTTCTTAAAAGTCAAGGCCGCGTTCCACGGACTTCCGAGATGATCCAAAAAAACGGGACGAAGTCTTGACGTCGATGAACGTCGGCGTGCCCGAAACGCCTCGCGTCTGGCATACTCGAAAACGACCCCCGGGGGGCTGACCGGTTTTCGCGGCCCCCCTTTCCTGCCGAAACCAACCCACAAGACCGCAAGTCGCTCCCATGATCGTCAATGCCGATGAACTCAAGCTCTTTCGAACCATCTACGAGACCGAATCCCTGAGCGAAGCCGCGGCGCGGCTGCAGCTTTCGCTCTCGAAGGCGAGCCGTCAGCTCGCATCCCTGAGAAAGACCTTCGGCGACAAGCTCTTCGTGAGGTGCGACCACCGCATGTGTCCCACGCTTCGCGCGCGCTCGCTCCTGCCCAAAGTGGACGCGCTTCTGAGCGGCTTCGAGGCGCTTGAGGATCCCGGCGTCTTTTCGGTCGAGCAGCTCCGCCATGTCTTTCGCATTGCGGGGCTCGACAATGCGCTCCTCTCCTACTTCGGGCCCGTGCTCGGCGCGCTCGGCCGTCATGCACCCGGCGTGAGGCTCAACTTCCATTCGATCTCCTCGAACTTCTACGCCGAACTCCATCAGGGCCGCATCGACCTTGCGATCTACGCAACGCAGGAATCCTTCCCGACCTTTCGCAGGCTCGCAATCTGCGAGGACGCCTACGTCTACGTGGCGCGCGGCACGTCCGAGCTCGCCCGGCGCGTCCTTTCGGGGCAGGTGCTCACGGAACGCGAGGTCAGGGCGCGGCAGTCGGTGCAGATCACGCTTCCCAAGGCCTCGGCCGACGACTGCGGCCTCATTCCCGTGATCGAGAGCCTCGATGCGTCGGGACAGGCCTCGCCTGTTCTCTCGGCCCCCTACTTCGTCACGGTGCCCCTCCTCCTCGGCGCGGAGGCCACGACTTGCATCCCGTTTCAGACCGCGCACGCGCTCTGCCGCACGACGGACCTCTGCATTCTCGGACGCTCCAAGAAGAGCTCGGTCTTCACGCCCTCGTTCATCTGGTCGGACCGCGTCGACAGGGATCCCGCACACCAGTGGCTAAGGAGCTTTCTCTTCTCCGAAATGAGGCAGCACCTCGGAGATCTGCGCGCCGTGCCGATTCTCCGAAATTGATGTTTTCAGACTCAAGTCTCGAATTCCCTTCTCCTGCAGGTTTTTGTCGAAATTCGAAATCCGCTTTTGCGGATTAGGGCCTGTTCGGGGTCTGTATGTCCGCATGGTTTTGAAGAGGCGTCGTGCTTAGACTTCTTCGTCATTGAAGTCCAACTTTCTGACTAATCGGAGAAACAAAATGAGACTCTTTGCCAAAAGCCTGATCGCCGCGAGCATTGTGGCCGCTTCCATGGGGGCGCTTGCCATGGGCGGCGGGTCGGGTCCGGCCACGAACTACATCATGCAGGGCCACATCGGTGAAGTCATGATGAACCCGTACGGCATTGCGCCGCTTACGGCCGTCATCCGCGACGGCGGCTACGACCTCAGCAACGTCGTCGTCAAGATCCAGCCCAAGCTCAACGGCCAGACGATCGAATACAAGGTCTCCCGCACCGAACTGCTCACCCACGGCGGTGTTCCCGTCTTCGGCCTCTATCCCGACTACGTCAACATGGTCGAGGTGAGTTACACCCGCACGCTGCGCGGCAAATCCGAAAACTTCAAGGACACGTATCAGCTCTACGCGCCTCCCACGTACACGGAAGTCGCCGGCATCAAAGCCGAGCGCCATGCGCTTTTCGGCACCGAGGTGAAGAAGGTTGATCCGGAATTCAAGGACCGCCTCTACTTCATCAACAACATCGCCGAGAAGTCCGGCATCGGCACGCGCGCCGTCTGGAACAACCCGGTGGGCGGCGCCCTTCAGTGGAACTTCTTCCCGCAGAACGCCATCATCGACACGGCCGGCGACATCCGCTGGTACATGTTCGCCAACCCGATCTACGACCTTCGCGATATGTACAAGGCGGGCGTCATGATGGGCTTCAAGCAGAATGACGACGGTCTTCTCACCTGGGGCTACGGCCAGCGCTACGTCAAGTACGACATCATGGGCCGCGAAGTCTTCAACCGCCTCCTCCCGATGCGCTACAACGACTACTCGCACTCGATGGACGACGCCCAGAACGGGCACTACTTCCTGCGCGTGGCGAGCTCCAACTACATCCGTCCCGACGGCAAGCACGTGCGCACCGTCCGCGACGTGATTGCCGAAGTGGACGAACAGGGCCACGTGATCGACGAATGGCGCCTTCCGGACATCCTCGACGTCTACCGCTCCAACGTGCTCAAGGTCCTCGACCAGGGCGCCGTCTGCCTTAACATCGACGCCGCTCAGGCCGGCAAGACGCTCACCGCCGAGGAACTCTCCGCCGCTGAAGAGTCGAACGACTTCGGCGACATCGTCGGCACGGGCGCGGGCCGCAACTGGCTGCACGTCAACTCCGTCGACTATGACCCGGAAGACGACTCCATCATCATTTCCTCCCGCCATCAGTCGGCCATCATCAAGATCGGCCGCGACAAGAAGGTCAAGTGGATCCTCGGCTCGCCCGAAGGCTGGAAGGGCGACTTCACGAAGGCGCTCCTGACGCCGGTCGACAAGAACGGTCAGAAGATCAAGTGCGAGGGCTCCAAGTGCGAGGGCGACTTCGACTGGACGTGGACGCAGCACACGGCCTTCAAGATCGATGAAAAGTCTAAAGGCGACATCATCTACGTCTCCGCCTTCGACAACGGCGACGCCCGCGGCATGGAACAGCCGGCTCTGCCCGACATGAAGTACTCCCGCGCCGTCGTCTACAAGATCGACCAAAAGAAGAAGACCGTCGAACAGGTCTGGGAATTCGGCAAGGAACGCGGCCACGAACTCTTCTCCGCCGTGACCTCGCTCGTCGAGTACCAGCCCGACCATGACTCCATCGTCATGTACTCGGCCACCGCCGGCGCGCTCTACGACCTGAAGACCGGTGCGTTCGCCTCCGCTCCCAACCCGACCATCATGGAATTCCGTTGGGGAGAAACGACGCCTGCCGTCGAAATTCAGCTCAAGGACTGCACGGGCTACCAGGCCTGGCCGTTCTCGGTTGAAAAGGCCTTCAGCCAGGAAATCAAGCCGGGCAAATAATCCGCCCGACTGTCTGACGAGTCTCCTTTCCGTCCGCCGACGGCTGAAGGGGACGGCCCGAAGGGGCGGCTTCACGGCCGCTCCTTTTTTCGTCGACCGCTCCGCGCCGCCCACGACCGCAGGGATCCGGGCGGCCTTTTCTTCAAACTGCAAGAGCGCCGTAGGCTCGGGATCCTCGCCTGAGCACGCGTCCGCAGGAAGAAAAAGGGAGGCTCCGACTGGAGCCCCCCTTTTTTACACAGTTCTGGCGTCGAACGTGACGGGTGCGGTTAACTGGCGCCCTTCCCGTCCGTCCGGCGGGGCAAAGGGCGAGGGTCCCGCGAGCTTCTTTGCGGACTACGCCTTCTCCGAACCTGCAAGTCGTCAAAAGATCACTCAAAGCCCAGAAACGAAGTAGACACTTCTCT
>CAVCHM010000090.1:0-3945 GCA_963602135.1 bacterium
GGCCCTTGCGGCGTAGTCGCTATTTATTCAGTCCAAGTTTCGGGGCGCAGTTCACTGTCCCCTTTGTGGTGGTTTTGGCCCATGCGTTAACGCTATAACGCCGCGGCGATTGCTTCGGTCACAAACTTATTGAGTGACTCGCCCTTCTTTGCCGCCGCCAGTGCTGCCTGCTTGTGAAGCTCGGAGCCTGTTCTCACATTGAACGAGCCCTTAAAAGCCCGCTCTGGTTCCTTGCCCTTTTCGGCACAAAACTCAAGGTAATCGTCGACGGCGTCGTGGAAGCATTGCTCCACTTCTTCAGCCGTGGAGCCTTCAAATACAATTGCGTCCCTAATGCCGGCGACCATACCTGTTAGTACATGCTGCTCGGCATCGAACTCGACTGGGGCGAAATAGCCCTTGTATGCCAAAACGTTACTCATGACTGCCTCCGACATCCTGCAGAAATCGAACGATGTTTCGAATTGTCCCCGCTGTCAATTCGTCAGATGGATGAGGCGCGTGCATCACGAACATCCTGCCATCTGAGGGCCTGTAGAAGCGAATGCGCGATCCGGATGTCTTGCCTTTGCTGTCCATTTCAAAGCCATATGAGGCCATGACTTTTAAAAAATCGGCATACCGATACGTCGAAGGGCAGCTAAACAGTTGGGCGATGAGTTTATCGGCTCGAGTCATCCCGCCTCACATTCTGCAACTATATTCTAGTTGCAATTTAGATCCGATGCAATCACCCATACTATAGAACATGTGTACGTATAGAACAAGTGTTCGAACCACTACAAAGGGGCCTGTCCCCTTTGTAGTGGTTTTGCTTGCTGTGGTTAGCCCATCAGGTCGACTATGTTAAAGCCGGCGTTGCTCTTGGCGATGACGTCGCGGCCGCCGAAGACACAGGTCGGTGACTCGGCTGCGATGCGCGTCACGTTGGCGCCGAGCGAGCGAAGCTCGGCGGTCGTGGCTGCGAGCATCTGGGCGCGACGCTCCTCGCGGGCGTGCGGATCGAGCCCGGCCAGGTAGGTCGTGTTGCGGCGCTTGGTGAGCGCGTACGGCTTCACCGGCGCGTCCATGCCGCTCACGCAGCTCACGATAAAGCCCTCGAAAGCGGCCTCGTCGGGCTCAAAGCTGCCGAGCCATGCGCCCGCGCGCTCCACGCGCTCAATCGAAGGATCGATCGCGGGATCGCGGTAGGTGTAGAACGCCGTCTGGCGCTCGCCGGCCGCGCGGAATCCGCAGCCGTACGCGCCACCCTTCACGCGGATCTCGTTCCACAGGTAGTCGTAGGAGAGTGCGTTGGCAGCCACCGCCCAGGCGCCCGTCACGTCAATGCCCAGACGGCGCGGGTCGCAGGCGCGCGCCGCAAAGCAGATATCGCTGGGGATCACAAAGGCCTCGTGGCGGTCGCACGGCGCCGGCACCACGAGCGCGCCGCGGCCGGCAACGGCGCCGTCGCCGGAACTAAGCCCCAGGTCGCCCGCGGCGGCCCAGTACGCGTCAAAGTCCTCGTCGCTGCCGGTGAAGCTCGCCATGCAGCCGTCGGCCACAAAGATGCGGCCCGCCAGCTCGGCAAGCTTGGCGCGCAGCCCGTCCAGGCGCTCGTCAAAGTGCTCGAGCAAATCGCGCAGGAACAGGTAGAAGTCCACGCCCGAGAGCTGCTCGCGCACCACGGCCGAAGGCGAGCTGTAGCTCATCGCGCGGCCCAGCGCCGCCGAGTGGCCGTTGTTGATAAAGCCCTGCTCAAGCCCAATGCGAATCTGCGTGAGCACGTCGCGCACACGGTCCGCATCGGCGTCCGCCAAAAGCGTGCTCGACCACACCTCGCGCGGCAGGCTCGCCAGCGCATCGATCTTCTCGGACAGGGCGCCGGCGCTCACCAGCAGGTAGGGGCGCACGCCGTCCACGTCGGGTTGCGTCATGACCTCGGTCGTAAAGCTCAAAAAGCCCAGCTTGCCGGCGAGCAGGTTGTCGAGTTCCTCGGCCGAATGCTCACGCGTGGGCAGCTGCTTGAGCAAGCGGCAGAGCAGCGTCACGTAGGGCAGGTCCTCAAACGAGACGCAGCTCAGGTCGAAATACTGCATTGCGTAGGCCAAGCGGTTGGTGGGGATGCCGTGGCGCAGGCAGGGGATAGGCGCGGTCGTGTCCACGACCAGCGGCGGCTCGGGGCGCGCTTCGCCAATGTCGGACACGCGCAGGCGCGGCAGCGCGGCCTTGGCCTCGGGCGTGTCCTCGGCCTCCTGCGCGGCACGCAGTGCAGCCGTGCGCTCAACCACATCGGCCAGCTCGGCGTCGGTCATGGCGTCACGCTTGGCAGCAAGCTCCGTAGCCTCGGCGCTCTCCGCACCCTCGGCGGCGTCCACCGGCACCAGCTCGACCAGCGCCATGTGATCGTTCTCCAGCACCAGCTCGCGCAACAGATCCTCAAAGTAGGAGCCGTCCAGCTCGTCGCGCAGTTCCTCGTACACCGGACCGTACTTGAGCGCCAGCGTCGCGGCGTCGTCATCGTAGAGCCACGTACTCAGCGCGTCGCACGCAATGGCCACGCCGTCGGCGATGCCATAGTCGCGCTGGCGCAGGTCGTACTCGTTGCTGCTGATGATGGCCTCCAGGCGCTCGCGCGGAACGCCGTGCTCGCACAGGTCGCGGCAAGCGTTCTGGAACACGCGGCGCAGCTCGCGCGCTACGCCGGGCTGCGCGTTTTGCAGCATGATGAGCTCGTAGGGCTGCAGGCACTCGGCCGCGGTGTAGCTCACTACGTTGCCGCCCAGGCCTGCCGCCAGAATAGCCTTCTTAACCGGCGCCTCGTTGGATCCCAGCAGCGCCTCAAACAGAATATCCGCCGCGATCGTGCGCTTGCGGTCGAGCGCGTTACCCAGCACAAGGCCCATGCCAACCATGGCATTCTCGGGCGTGGTGGCCATCTCGACGCGCTTATACTCGCAGGTCACGGGCACCTGCACGTCCAGCGGATTGGGCGCCAGCGCAGACGGATCCTCGCCGGCGGCAGCGGCGGCGTCCATGCGGCGGCTCGCGGCGCTCGACTGCGACAGGTAGCGCTCGTCCAAAAACGCCAGCGCGCGGTCCACATCCATATCGCCGTAGAGCGTTATATAAGAGTTAGAAGGATTGTAGTGGCGCGCGTGCGTGTCCAGGAACTGCTCGTAGGTGAGCGCCGGAATCGCGCGCGGGTCGCCGCCGCTCTCGTGCGCATAGGCGGTATCGGGATAGAGCGCGGCGTTGACGGCGTCGTCCAGCACGCTCATGGGATCGGACAGCGCACCCTTCATTTCGTTGAACACCACGCCGTTGTAGCGCAGCGTGCCCGCGCGCAGATCCTGGGAGCAGGCGTCGTCGGCGTTGCCTTCGCAGCCCTCGCCCTCCGGCAGGTCCAGCTCGTAGTGCCAACCCTCCTGCTCAAAAATGGTGGGCTTGGTGTAGATGGCCGGGTTGAACACCGCGTCCAGGTACACATCCATCAGGTTGTACAGGTCCTGCTCATTGGTGGTGGCGACGGGGTAGATGGTCTTATCGGGGTAGGTCATGGCGTTGAGGAACGTCTGCATGGAGCTCTTGATCAGATCGACGAACGGCTCCTTGACGGGGAACTTGGCCGACCCACACAGCACCGAGTGCTCAAGAATATGGAACACGCCGGTGGAATCGGCCGGCGGCGTCTTAAAGCCAATGGCGAAGGCCTTGTTCTCGTCGTCGCACGCCAGGTACAGCAGGCGCGCGCCCGAGGCGGTGTGGCGTAGCACGTAGGCGTCCGAGTCGAGCTCGGGCACGGACTCGCAGCGCTCGACGACAAAGCCGTGGCGGGTGGTGCCGGGTACCAGCAGCGCGGCGGCCGCAGCGCGCGGATCGGTTGAAATAGTGGGCATATACAGTCTCCTTTGACGCCCCAACGGGGGCGAATCGAGTCGAATCCCCGAGAGTATACCCATATGG
>CAVCHM010000091.1:0-3904 GCA_963602135.1 bacterium
AAGAGGAGCAGGAGCAGCGGACCTGTTGCGATTGCGCTGTGGACAGAGTGCGTGGGTGCGTTGGACATGGCTGCTCCTTATCCCTCGTGCGCCGCACGGGGAGGCCGCGGCGCTTGGGATGAGGCTACCGCCATGGTTCATGCGGGTAAGTACCAGAAGCTGACCAAAAGCTTGCCCGATTTCTGACAAATCGAGCTTAAATACAACAATCAGATAAAGGCGCAGGTAGAAGATGGTAAGAAAAGAAAGACAAAGGTCCTCATCTCCACAATTGGCGCAGTTTTCAAACGATTCTCCACAGCTAAAACAAGCATCGACACCCTTGTATCGAACAAGACAACCGCGTTATACTAGCCAACACACAAGCGGGCATCGCCAAGTGGTAAGGCATCAGCTTCCCAAGCTGACACTCGCGGGTTCGAGTCCCGTTGCCCGCTCCAGTAAAAAGCACAAGCACGGCACCATCACGGTGCCGTGCTTTTTTCAATAAAGTGCCGGGACTCGAACCCGCCAGGGTGCGCGCGTTAAGCAAATGTCCAAATGTGAATTCTCACACTATGCCGTTAACCAACTTACTACGATACGCGTTGCATTTTGTTTGTGTTGAGGCTATGGGCTTAACGGCGGTTAAAAGGTCGCCTCACTAGGTGTTGGAGACAACCTTCTCGATGGCGATATCGACCTGCTCCTGTGCCAGCTTGATAGCCTCGTTCTCAAGTTGGTCACCCTTGGCCGAGGTGCTCACGCTCCTGTCCATAAGGTCGGCGATGGCAGATTCGACGCCCGCGCCAAGACGGGGAACGCGAATTTTTTTGATATCGATAGGGCTAAGTTGAGGCACCGAGGTTCCGTATGCGCAACGAACGACCGACGGCCTGCCAACGGTGGGACTGTTTAGAAAAGCGAGCAGGTAGCCAGTTCGAATCTTTGTAACGTCGGGATAGATTCTCAGCAGATGGTTGCTGCCAAACATTCCCTCATGATTCTCCGTGAGCAAAAGAGCTCGTCCTAGGATGCCGTACTTTTGACCAGAACATGCCATGACGAGAGTTCCCGGCTTTAGGATGTAACGCTCCCAGTTTTTAATGAGCTTGGCGTAAACAAATTTTGTCGGTTGAGTGTTAACGTCAAAGACCTCGGACACACCCACAAAGGGAACGTTGGAATCGCCATAAAACCGCTTGAAGCGAGGAAGCTCTTCGACGTCCTCTACAAGTTCAGCAAGTGGCGCATACTCCATTACGTCAACCAATGAGTCTACGGCGCTTATGGAGCCGGCATAACTGTCAGCATCAAGGCGCGATCTGTTGTCAATAACTTTGGATAAACTCACCACGCATGTTCCTGCAGGACTTTCTGCCTCACAAGCAATACCGACCTCCTTCTCCAACAGCTTAAACGCCTCGTCCCGCAGCCTCCATGCTTCGCCGCGCAGGCGCACGGCCTCGGTGGCTTTGTCGCCGATGGCTTTGCGCGTGGCCGCGTCGGGCATGATTACCGGAAACTCGTTGGCGTGGGACACCTCGATGTGCTTGATCATGTGCCCATACTGAGCCGCTCGAGCGATCTGCTTGAAGAAGTCCGTCTTCATGTACGCGTAGAGCCAGCCGTACTCGTCCCGGTTTTTCGGCTCAATGCGCAGCAGGTCGTGCGTGATGACCTTGTTCATGTGGTGCGGGTACACGGCAGTAACGTTGCCTACCACACCCGAGCATGAAAGCAACAGCCAGTCTTGCTTAACGTATCTGGAATCAGCTTGCGGCACAAAGGGCGCTGCGAGCCACTTTCTCACACGGGGGAAGTCCTCGAACACCTGGCCGGCGGTAAAGAAGGGCAACCCCTTGCCTTCCGGCACGGTATACCCCGTCAGTCTGTTCGGCTGCCAGATGTCGGCAAGGTCGCCAAGCCTCTTATGGTTGTCGCACTGGTTGGCGAGGCTCACGAAGCCATACCCGTCGCGCAGGTAGGTCGAGGCTTCGAGCCGCACGTCGCCGCCCAGTACGGTGGAAAGCCGGATGCTCTTCACCAAAGGCGCATTCGTCATTGGTCGCGCCTCCATTCAAGGAAGGCATCGGCTATTGCCATCGTCTCGTCATCCACCACACGCTCCGTCGAAGTGTGACCGCTCTCATCCTCGGAGCCCACCTTGCCTGTCACCGCGGTGGTCTGCTCCCGCACGATTGGGTAGCCGTCGTCGTCGCGCACGTAGGTGGTCTGTCCGCGCTTGTCGTGCCCCACGTGGTCGCAGATGGCCATGAACATCTTGTAATCCTGGAAGGTGCCGTCCTTGCAGTACGCCTCTTCCTCGCTGTCCCAGCGTCGCAGCACAAGGATGGATGTCTGCACGCCCACGTTGGGCTGGAAGGCGTCCGGGTGCATGTCCACCGAGCCCAGGATTTGTGCATGGCGCAAAATCCACTGACGTACGTAGCCAAGGCCTGGATTGCCCAGGATGCCATTGGGAATGACGAGCGCCGCTACGCCCATGCCGGGCTCAAGCAGGCGGACGCATCGCTCGATGAAGAGGATCTCGGGCGGCTGGGATGAGAAGAGCTTAGGTTCCATCCTCCACTCGGCATCCTCCTCGAACCACGACCAGGTGTGCCCAAGGTCGAAGGATTCCAGAATCGCCGGGTCTTCGATGGGAATCTTGGAGCCAAAAGGCGGGTTGGTCATAATCGACGTAACGCCGTGCCCCGGCTGCAGTGCCTTATTTGCCGCGACGTCGGCGGCGTCCAGGCGCAGCGCCTTCTGCAGCTTGGGTTCAAAGCCCGAGAACGGCTCGAGCGAGTTTGCGTGGAACAGCTGGCCTGTGCCGTCGTTGTTCATGACCATGTTCATCTTGGAAGCGCGCACCAAGATGGGGTCAAAATCGATGCCCACGATGTGCTTGGACAGGAACTCGCGTTTGCGCGCGATCAGCGCCTCCTGCTTGGCGGTCTTGCTGCGTCCGCTCGCGTCGACGGAGTCGCTGATTTTCTCGAGCACATAGTTCATGGCCGTGACCAAAAACCCGCAGGTGCCCATGGCGGGGTCAAGGATGACGTCGTTTTCGGACGGGTCGACCATCCGCACCATCATGTGACACATGTTGCGTGGTGTGAAGAATTGACCCTTGTCGCCGCGCAGGTTGGAACCCACGATTGTTTCGTATGCGTGGCCCTTAACGTCCACGTCACTCTCGAGCAAGGAATACATTTGCAGCTGCGCCACGATGTAGGCGAGCACGTCGTCGGTTAGCGCGATGCGCTCATCGGCCTTGAAGATTGTCTCGTACGACTGCTTGACGCTTCCAAAGAGTGCCTCGATGCGCTTGCGGCACTTCTTCTTGCCTGCGGCGCCCTGGCGTTCGGTCGGCGTGATGTAGAACGTCGGCGTTTCGGAGTCGCGCTCGTCCTGAATTTTGCAGAATATGATCTTGAGCAGCTCAAGGAATGCCTCGGCCTTTTGGATGCCTTGGTTTCCGGCGATGTAGTTGTGGCAGCGGCGGAATGAGTACAGTAGCGAGTCACTGGCGGCGGGGCGCAGTTGGTCGAAGCGCGGCGCGTCGTCGGGTACCTCGCCGCCGGCATGCGGCAGGTCGGGCACGGCCTCGGGGCCGCGCTTGCCAGCATCGTCCACCACGTAACGGAAGGTAAGCAGCTCGTCGCCGTTGGTCCACATGCCGTAGGTAGAATTCATACAGGCGGACGCATAGGAATGCATCTGGTCCACGCCGTCTTTCTTGCCCTTTGCCTTGGTCTTGGGGTCTTTACACTCGACGATGATGTAGATGTTCTCTTGGGTGTGGGTCTTGTCGGGTTCCCAGATGGCGATATCGATCGCCTTGCGGTTGCTGCCAAATTTAATGGCTCTGTTAGACCAGGATTGACATACATATGTCCCCACGGTGGCATATAGTAAG
>CAVCHM010000092.1:0-3860 GCA_963602135.1 bacterium
AGGCCGCCGAGGAAGCCGGCATTCCGTTTATGCACATCACGACCGACTACGCCGGTGAGGACGAAGGCCAGCTGCAGACCCGTATCGAGGCCTTCTTGGAGACCATTTAAACTGCGCGGCTTCCCCAGGCACCGCACCTTCCGGCTCCAACCCTCCTCGCGTACCAAAGTACGCGTCGTCGGGCTTGTCGCTCGGAATCTGCGGCACCTGGGAAAGCCGTTTCCTTGGTTGGGTTTTTGTTTTTGAGGAGTTATATGCCTGTAGTTAATGAGCAGCCGTTGCCGCGCACGTTTGAGGAGTTCAACGAGCAGCGTAAGGCGGCGTTTATTCGCGTTAAGGATTACAAGCAGGCTGGTAATCGCCTGGTCGGTTTCTTGTGCAGCTATACGCCGCTCGAGATTATCGATGCCGCGGGGGCCGCGAGTGTCGCCCTGTGCGGTACGTCCGATGAGGTGATTCCCGAGGCCGAGAAGGTGCTGCCGGCAAACCTGTGCCCGCTCATCAAGTCGACCTACGGTTTTGCCTATTCGCAAAAGTGCCCGTTTACGTACTTTAGTGACATGATCATCGGCGAGACCACCTGCGACGGCAAGAAGAAGATGTATGAGCTGCTGAACGAGCTCAAGCGTACGCATATTCTGCACTTGCCACAGAGCCGCGACCGTGCCTACGAGCGCGAGGGCTGGTACGAGGAGTGTCGCCTGCTCAAGGAAGAGCTCGAGAACTTCTACGGCATCACGATTACCGACGATGACCTGCGCGCCGCCGTGCGTCGTCGCAACCGCCTGCGTGCCGCCCAGCTCGAGATGTTCGCCCTGCAGGCCAATCAGCCGGCGGCCATGAGCGGCGTCGACCTGATGAGCACCATGTTCGCCGGTACATTCAGCTTTGATATCGAGGCCTATACGCAGCAGCTCGAGCAAAAGGTCGCCAAGCTGCGCGAGGCTTACGATGCGGGCGAGCGCCCCGTTGCGGCGGATGCCAAGCGCATTCTCATCACCGGCTGCCCGGTGGGCGGCGTGATTAACAAGATCGGACGTACCATCGAGTCCAACGGCGGCGTGGTCGTATGCATGGACGACTGCTCGGGTGAGCGCACGGCGGCCATGATGATCGACCCCGACGCTCCCGATATCCTGCGTGCCATTGCCGATCGCTACCTGGACATTAATTGCTCGGTCATGACGCCCAACGACGGCCGCATGGAAAACACCTTGGCCATGTGCGAGAAGTACCACGTGGATGGTGTGGTGGAAAACGTGCTGCAGGCATGCCACACCTTCAACGTTGAGAGCGCTCGCATGCAGGAGGCCGTCGAAGGTGCGGGCATTCCGTACATGAAGATCGAGACCGACTACAGCAACGGTGATATGGGCCAGATCGAGACGCGCATCGCCGCCTTTATCGAGACTCTGTAGGACAAATGCGGCGAAGGGACAGTTCCTTTGTCACGTTGAATTGGAAGGAAAAGAAATGGTTGAACCCAATGTTGTAATTGGCGTATCCGAGCTGAGCCCTCGTGCTGTGCAACGAGCTGCTGAGGCTAACTTCAAAAAAGGCTATTACTGCTGTGAGTCGCTTGTCTACACCATGAAGCAGATGCTCGAGCTGGATGTGCCCGATTCAGTCGTGGCCATGGCATCTGGCATGTCGGTGGGCGCCGGCAAGTCCGGCTGCGCGTGCGGTGCCTTCAATGGCGGAATTCTGGCGATTGGAATGCTGTTTGGACGCACGGAGCAGGACGGCCCGACCAATCCAAAATCAGTCAAGTCGATGCAGCTCACTCACGAGCTGCACGATTGGTTTCGCGAGAACAACGGTAAGCATGCTATTTGCTGCCGTATCTTGACGAAGGAATTTGATATGGGCCGCGGTGAGCATAAAGAGCAGTGCATTTACTACACGGGTCTATGCGCATGGAAGGTGGCTCAGATGGTGTGTCGCGAGTGCGGCCTGAAGAATTTGGACGAAGTCGACGAGCCGGCTCCGCGCCGTAAAGTTGCCGATATCGAAATATAGCAACAGGTGCCTGGCAAGGTGTTTTGCCCGACATATGAAAACCAACGAGGTTAGGAAGCCTATCCATATGGATATGATTAAGAAAATCCCTGTTCCGATTTGCGGCGTCGCGTTGGGTTGCGCGGCCCTGGGCAATCTTTTGCAGACCTATTCCGAGACGCTGCGCATGATCTGCGGTGTGGTTTCGGCCCTGTTTCTACTGCTGTTTGTCGTCAAAGTCATCGCCTTCCCCAAACTGTTTGCCGAGGATATGGCGAACCCGATTATGGCAAGCGTTTCTGGCACCTTCTCGATGGCGCTCATGCTGCTTTCGACCTATATCAAAGGGTACCTCGGTGTAGCGGACGTGGCATTTGTGGCGTGGGTCATTGCGATTGCGCTTCATGTCGCGTTGATGGTGTACTTTTCGGTTAAGTTCATGGCGAAGCTCGAGCTCAAGGCCGTTTTTGCCAGCTATTACATTGTGTATGTTGGCATTGCGGTCGCGGCAGTTACTGCGCCCGTGTATGAAGCTACGGTTTTAGGTGTCATCGCGTTTTGGTTTGGCCTGGTTAGCTTTGTGGCGCTGTTTATTCTGGTGACCATGAGGTATGTCAAGCTGCCCGATGTGCCAGATCCCGCCAAACCGCTCATCTGCATTTACGCCGCGCCTATGAGCCTGTGCCTCGCTGGTTACGTGCAATCTATCATGCCCAAGAGCCAGGTCTTTTTGTTGGCGATGTTCGCCGTTGCGACGGTCATCTATCTGTTTGCCTTGGTTCAGCTGGTTCATTGCCTCACGCTTCCGTTTTATCCCAGCTATGCGGCGTTTACCTTCCCCTTTGTAATCAGTGCCATCGCATCCAAGATGACGGCCGCCTGCCTCATGAATATGGGGACGCCTCAGCCGTGGCTCGCTCCCGTCGTGCTTGTCGAGACGGTGATTGCGGCTATTCTGGTTGTCTATACCTGTGTACGTTATCTTGCATTTTTGAATGCCTAACGAATGTGACAAAGGGACTGTCCCTTTGTCACATGTAAGGAGGATGCCGTGGTTGGCATTGGTATCGACATTGGCTCGACGGCCGCAAAAGCTGCGGCTGTGGATGCTGGGGGCGCCATTGCGTGGACCTGCGTGATGCCGACGGGCTATTCATCGGTCGATGCGGCTGAGCGTCTGCGCGGCGAGCTTGCTGCGGCAGGCTATGACGTGGCGGCCGACGATGCGCGCGTAGTCGCGACCGGTTACGGTCGTGTCGCCGTGCCCTTTGCGCACAAGGTCGTGACTGAGATCACCTGCCACGGCACCGGCGCCGTGCACCTATTTGGCGACCATGGCACCGTGATCGACGTGGGCGGCCAGGACACCAAGGTCATCCAGCTTAAAAGCGGCCGCGTGGCCAAGTTCGCCATGAACGACAAGTGCGCGGCCGGCACGGGCCGCTTTTTGGAGATTATGGCCGACCGCCTGGGCATTTCTCAGCAACGGATGGCAGAGTTGGCCCGCTCCGGCGAGCCCACCAAGATCAGCAGCATGTGTACAGTGTTTGCCGAAAGCGAGGTCATTAGCCTGATCGGTCGCGGTGAGCCGCGCGAAAACATCGCGCGCGGTGTGATTGAGAGCGTCGTGTCGCGCGTGGCGACTATGGCCGGGCAGGCGGCGGGTGCTCCGTACTACCTGACCGGTGGCCTGTGTGAGAACGCCTACGTTGTGGAGCGGCTGGGCGCGCTGCTGGGCTCGCCGGTGACCACCTCACCCCAAGCCCGTTTTGCCGGCGCCATCGGCGCGGCCATTCGCGCGCAGGCGCTCGCGTAAGGGGGCAGGTCCGTTGCGCATCCTCAACATCTCGGCCCAAAAGCCC
>CAVCHM010000093.1:0-3726 GCA_963602135.1 bacterium
TGTCCAGGCGGCAGAAGGTGTAGAAGTCGCGCTTGCCGATCTTGCTGGAGTCGGCGATGAGGTAGCGTGAATCGGCTTTGCTAAAGGCGAGCTGCTGGATGCGGCCCTCTTCCATGTTAGACGTGGACACGTCGCCGTCCAAAATGCCGTTGGCGCCGATATAGGCTGCGTCGATTCCCAGCGCGCGAAGGGTATCCTCGGCCATGGGCCCCACAAAGGCGGCGGTGCGGCGGCGATACATGCCGCCCACGAGGCACAGGTCGCAGTCTTCGCGCGCCTCGAGCAGGTTAAACACCGAAAGCGAATTGGTCACAATGCGCAGGCGAAACGCCGGCAGCATCGAGGCCATCTGCTCAACCGTGGTGCCCGTGCCCAAAAAGATGGTCGAGCCTTCCTCGATAAGCTCCACAGCACGACGCGCAATCTGCAGCTTTTCCTCGGCATGTTTGGTGCGCTTTTCGCTGTGCGAGTACTCATGGCGCAGCATAGCGTGGGGACGGCCCTGTGCACTACGGGCTCCGCCATGCACGCGCTCGATCTCGCCTAGGCTCGCGAGCTCCTCAAGATCGCGGCGGACCGTCATGTCCGAGACACCTAGCGCATCAGAAATCTCTTTAACCGAGACCGTGCCCTGCTCCTCGAGCAGCTGACGAACCTTATCTTGACGCTCCGCCTTGATCATTTTTACTCCTTTGAGTGATTTTGTTCGCAGTTATAGTAATCGAACATTTATGCTCACTCACCCTAAACGGTCGATTTTTCCCGGTGAACGGTAGAAAACTCGGTGCCAAACGTAGAACGACGAATTATTTCGACGCCAAGAGACCGACAAAAAATGGGCAAATAGCTGCTCTTTTAAAATCATTTCAATCCATGCGCCTCAATTAAGCAAATTGAACTTTACCGAACAATTGAAAACAGATTGACACACTAGTTCTCTTTTACTTAAATATTTAGGAACTTAAACAAACAGATTCGAACATGTTCGATCTGCACGGAATGGAAGGAGTTGCAGACATGTCCGCAGAGAGCAATCTGTTCTTCGAAGACACCGTGTTTGTTTGCGACCGCACCACGCAAGAAGAGGTCTTTACCGAGATCGCCAATAAGCTGTCACTCAAAAACTATGTGGCGCCCGCGTTTCTCGAGAACATCATCGAGCGCGAAAAGGGCTACCCCACCGGCATGGATATGTCTGTCGTCGACCCCGAGTTGCCCAGCTTTGCCGTTCCTCACACCGAGGTCGAGTTCGTTCACACCCGCCGCATCGTCCCTGTCAAGCTGACGACCCCCGTCGAGTGGCACTCCATGATCGACCCCTCGCAGACCTTCCCCGTCTCGTTCCTGTTCATGATCCTCAACGACGACAAGGAGGCCCAGGTGGGCATCCTCGCCAAGATCATGGACTTCGTTAACGCTCTTGGCACCGATCGCGTCAAGGAGCTGTTCTCCATGACCGACGCCAAGGCCATCTACCAATTCTTGGTCGACAACTTTCCTGCCGACTAGCCAACCACCCTTAGGAATCCGCGGAATAACCCGCATAGAGAAAGGAATTCATCATGATTAAGGTTCTCGCAGCTTGTGGCGCCGGTGTTAACTCCAGCCATCAGATCAAGGACGCCATCGAGTCCGAGTTCAAGAATCGCGGCTACAACCTGCACTGCGACGCCGTGATGATCAAGGACGTTAACGAGGAGATGCTCTCTCAGTACGACATCTTCGCCCAGATCGCCAAGACCGACTTTGGCTTTGAGGTTAAGACCCCGATCGTCGACGCCGGCCCGATTCTCTATCGCATGCCTGCTATGGCTAAGCCGGTTTACGACAAGATTGAGGCCATTATCAAGGAAAAGGGTCTCAACTAATCATTTGCAGCTTCGCTCTGCACAATCTTTGGCTTTAAGGAAGATGACGACCGGGAACGGCATCTTCCTTTTTTAAGGCAACATACGGAAAAGGAAATTCTCTTTTAGGAAAGAGGGAGACATGGACGCAGTAATCGGGTTTGCTAATGCCGTCTTTCAGCCGCTGATCGACCTTGGCGCAGCCCCTATGATGACCATCGTTTTGACGGTTATCGCCCTTCTCTTCAAAGTTAAGTTTACCAAGGCCCTCGAGGGCGGTCTTAAGCTCGGCATCGCCATTACCGGCATCGGCGCCATCATCAACATTCTGACGACGGCTTTCTCGAGCGCCATGACGACGTTCGTCGAGTCCACCGGCCTTCAGCTCACCGTCACCGACGTGGGCTGGGCACCGCTGGCCACCATCACCTGGGGCTCTCCCTACACGCTGTACTTCCTGATGGTCCTCGTCATCGTCAACATCGTGATGATCGTGCTCGCCAAGACCAACACCATCGACGTCGACATCTTTGATGTATGGCACCTTGCCTTTGTCGGCCTCGCCTGCATCTACTTTGGCGCCAACATTGTCGTCGCCACGCTGCTCGTCGTCTTCGTCGGCGTTATGAAGATTATGAACTCCGACCTCATGAAGCCCACCTTCAACGATCTTCTGGGTGCTCCCGAGGAGAACCCCATGACCACGACTCACATGAACTACATGATGAACCCGATGGCCATGCTGCTCAACAAGATCATCGACAAGGTACTCCCCTTCCTCGATAAGTACGACTTCGATGCCGCCAAGCTCAACAACATGATCGGCTTCTGGGGCTCCAAGTTTGCTATCGGTATCTACCTGGGCGTTTTCGTCGGCCTTCTTTCACACCAGACCCCGCAGCAGATCTGCACGCTCGCCTTTACCGCCGCAACCTGCCTCGAGCTGTTCTCGATGATTGGCTCTTGGTTCATCGCAGCCGTCGAGCCGCTGTCTCAGGGCATCTCCGACTTTGCCAACAACAGCAAGTGGCTCCAGGGCCGCACCCTCAACGTCGGCCTCGACTGGCCCTTCATCGCCGGCCGCGCCGAGATCTGGGCTGCCGCCAACATCCTTGCCCCCATCATGTTGGGTGAGGCTCTGCTGCTCGCCAACGTTCCCTGCCCCTTCTCCCCGACTGGCACTTGGAACGGCCTGCTGCCGCTCGGCGGCATCATCGCCATGGGCCTGACGCCGGCACTGCTCGTTGTCACCCGTGGTCGCGTGATTCGCATGGTCGTCATTGGCGCTGTCCTGCTGCCCGTCTTCCTGGGCGCCGGCACCCTCGTCGCCGACTTCGTCACCTTTACCGCTAAGTCCGTCGGCGCTTTCCCCGATGGTGTTACCGGCCTCATCTCGCAGACCACCATGGAGGGTCCTGTCGAGAAGTTCCTGGCCTTCTTCGTAGGCAAGGCGACCACGGGCGATGTGACCATGATTATCGCCACCGTCATCGCCATCGTCGTCTACGTCGCGCTCTTCGCTTGGTATCGCAAGCAGATGATCGCCCGTAACATCGAGTACGCGAAGCAGGACAAGTGCACCCTCTCGCCGCTCACCACCGGCAAGTTTACCGAAGAGGACCTCAAGGCTGCCAAGGAAGCCGAGGCCGCAAAGGCAAGCGCCTAGCCAATTGCCACAATATCCCCTGTGGAAGAAACCCGTCGCATCCCGGCGGGTTTCTTTTTTACGTAAGGGTTTACGCTATCCGTTTGTCTCGATCTGTAACATCTGGACCAGTTTTGACCGTCTAACTGTTACAGATTGAGACAAACGGATGGGCAGCCGGTAGCGCGCAGAGATGTGGTGTAAGAGGCGGGGCATGCCCCGCATCTTCTCTTT
>CAVCHM010000094.1:0-3606 GCA_963602135.1 bacterium
CGATCTTGTCGACCAGGAGGATCATGGTGCCGCCTTTGACCTTGTGTGCCTATATGAAAAAAGGCCCCAACTTGCGTTGGAGCCTCATTCAATGCTCGGGTGGAGACGAGGGGGATCGAACCCCTGACCTCTTGACTGCCAGTCAAGCGCTCTCCCAGCTGAGCTACGCCCCCGTGCGAAGAAGTACTATACGGGAACTCCCCCGCCGATGCAAGGACATTTTCGGAAAAACTTTCTGGGGTGCGCGCGGGCACGCATCCGGGGACCGCGATGCCCCAGCACCGCCCGAACCGGCCCGCGGGCGGCGGCATGGCCGCCGCCCGCTCATCCGGGGCCAATCCTGGCCCAGTCCGCCCGTCCCGTGGGCGGCACGCCGCGAAACCGCGCCATCTACTACGTCCGGGCGCCCGCCCCCGCGGAGGCCCGCCACGAAACCCGCCCATCTACTACCTTTGGGCGGCACCGCCCGACCACACCGCCGATGGCAAAACGAAAACCGCAGGTAGACGGCCTGCGGTTTTCGCGAAACGAGAGGCGTGGTCGAGGGGTCGGGTCAAAAAGTAGTAGATGCCCCGCTTTCGTGGCGGAGGCATCCCGAGCGGCTAATCCAGGGTGCCAGCGAGCGAGAAAAACGACCGTCTAGCAACCGATTTGCAGCCAATTGCACATGACGTTGGCTCGTAGCTCCGTTTCCGCCGTCTTTTGAGCCCCAGTTTTGTTCCTATAGCGCAATTCCAGGCGCGAACAAAGACTTCTAACGATCGCATCAAGCTGGTCAGCATCGTTAAGCATGTCGTGCGTAACCAGAAAGACGTCATACCCCATGCTTTGCAGCGCCGTCATGCGCTTGGCATCGTGGTCAAGCACAGCACCCGATCCATGGATAACTTCCCCCTGAAGCTCCACGATGCCCGCCTTCATTATGGTCGGATTAACGATCACGATGTCCCCGTAGCAAACTTTTTGCCCTGCAATGCTCTGTGCCGATGCGGTAAGCGGCGTAAGATCGTTGACATAAACGTCTCGAAAGCCGGCGCCGCCGCGGGAGCGCGGAAGCGACAGCAAAAGAATGCCAGCAACTTCAAGCGGAGACGCTGCTATGCCCGTCACCATCTGCGCGGCGTTGTAGAACTTCGCGCCCCACTTGCGGCTTTTCATCTTCCTTGCGTACTCATGAAGCTCGTGTAATTCGATGAGCGGCTTTCTCATCCAAAGCGATGTGTCCTTTAGCTTTATGGCCTCTTTCGTTTTCTTTTTCCCGTCTGGTCCCTTTGCGTTTGCCGGTTCTTTGACTTTTACGCGCGCATAAACGCGTTTCCACGGCGCTTCGTCTTGGCTTTCATCGAGTTCAAAGAGGGATTCGGTGGTGGCTCCTTTAACGGCGTCATCGGCTTTCCGTAGTTCCGCTTCTATCGCAGCGGTGGGCTTAAAGACGGAGAACCACCCACAGAATTCGTACATGGCAAGGACAAGATCGAATGGAGACATAAAGCGTGCCATGGTAAATAGCGTCGAAAGTGGGTTGGTTACCCTAAAGCCCAATGTGGTTCCAACGTACTGTCCACCCCCGAAGCGTCTTCGCAGTGGATTGTCGTTCGCAAACCCGAATGGTAGTTAACGCCACCAGGCGCTGTCGTGGTAATGATCGGGGCCTTGAGGACTTCGGTTACGAAAGGGGCTTGGGATAGGGCGCCCCAGCCGTCTTCCGAGCTTGGGAGGCGCGGGTAGAGATCGCGCACCTGCGGCGGGCAGCGCCAGTAGCGGAATGCGGTGTTTGCGCAGACGATTTCGTCCATTTGCGTCTCCCCTGGTATCGGCCATTGACCGCGCGGATTGCGGACATCGCCGATTATCTACTGGGGCATCATGCGGGTAAGTACCGGAAGCTGACCAAACGCTGGCCAATAGCTTGACGAGTTCTGCCGAAAATCCCTCGTGTGATAGGAATCCGCTGGAAGGAGCTCTGGGCGTGTGGTCCCTGTCTCCACATTTGCGCTCGTATCATATGGGTAATTCAATGAAAATACGCATGCGTTATATACAGAACGTGCAATGACGTCAGCAAAAGAGGTTGCGATAAAAAATTGCACCTTAAACGACCATGATTTATTTTTGGTGTCAGATTTGGTGTCAAAAAGAAAAAGGCCAGAGGCTTAACGCCTCTGACCTGTGCTTTTGATGGTGGGCGATACAAGATTCGAACTTGTGACCCCATCCGTGTGAAGGATATGCTCTACCCCTGAGCCAATCGCCCGTCGCCTTTCGGCAAAAGAGATACTATCATAGCCGCGCGTGGTTTACCAAGAACTTTTTGCCCCCGATTTTAAATTCGTGGGTGCAAGCCAAGCAAAAGTAAGCAAAGCAATCGGCAAAACCGCAGCCAAACCACCATTTACCGCTTTATCCACGAAGTCTCGGGGCGGCAGCACAGGGTGCTGGGGATATCCATGTGGTGTCCAATCAATTCAATTACCGGCGTGCGGATGCTTTGATTCTATACGTGCGACGGGTCGCCCATGCCCGCAATGCAACCGCGGCGCAGCTCCTCGGCGAGCCCGCTGGTCGTACGGTTTCCGGATACGAGGTCCTGGATCCAGGCGTAGTACTGGTTGTCTTTGGGCTCGGGACTGTCGGACAGCATGACCGGAGTGCCTGCGAACCTTAAGACGGACAACGCAAAGACAAGGCTGGTTCGTTTATTACCGTCTTCAAAGATGTGGTCCTTGACCATGTGCTCGGCCACGTGGGTGACCTGGTCAAAGATGTCTGCGAAGCGATCGGCCGGCGATTGACCGAATATCGTATAGAATGCACCCGCAAGCACGGACTCGATGCATCCAAGCTCAAGCGCGGCCCGGTCGCCTGTGGCGTCGGTCGTATAGCAGCGCCCGACCGTCATCAGCGTGCTGTGTAGGCGCATTACGGCCGCGGCCATAGCCTCGAGCGAACCGGCATCATCGAGCACGAGCGGCGCTAACGGATGCGCGCCTCGCTGCGTAGTCGCCATCATGAGTTCTCCAAGAGTCTGAGCGCGTTGGGTATGCCCGCAATGGTCAGCCGAATAGCTTCGTCGATTGACGTGGCGCCGTCGAGCAAAATCGGTGATGCTGAATTTGCCTCGTGCGCTACTGAGTAATCTTTTTGAGTAGCGCGACCAGTGCCGTCATCTGGCTGAACATGACTCCAAAGCATGTGCGTCTCCTTTATGAACTGCGCCCCGAAACTTGGACTGAATAAATAGCGACTACGCCGCAAGGGCCCGGTCCCGGAACTCCTCCGGCGTCAGGCCCTTCAATCTTACCTGCCTGCGCCGCGTGTTCCAATGGACTATGTACTCCTCCAGGTCGCGCTTGAAGTCCTCGAAGCTGCCCCACTCCCTGCCGCGGTAGAACTCGTCCTTCACGTGGCCGAAGAGCTGCTCGGTGGCGGCGTTGTCGACGCAGTTCCCCTTGCGCGACATGCTCTGGGTGATGCCCGCCCCCTCCAGCCTGGAGGTGTAGGACTCGTGCTGGTACTGCCAGCCCATGTCCGAGTGCATGGTCGGTGCCGCCCCGTCGGGCAGGGCCTCGAGGAGCCGGTCGAGCATCCTGTGCTGCTGGGCGAGGT
>CAVCHM010000095.1:0-3559 GCA_963602135.1 bacterium
GGTTCCCGCTTACGAGAGCGACGTTCTCAGCAACTCGTTGAAGAGCTTCGGGTTGCCCTTGCCGCGGCTCGCCTTCATGCACTGGCCCACCAAAAAGCCGATGACCTTCTGGTTGCCGTCGCGGTACTGCTGCGCCTGCTCGGCACAGTTTGCCAGCACCTCGTCCACGATCGGCTGCAGCGCGCCGGCATCGCTCACCTGGCGCATACCGCGCTCGTCGACGATCTTGTTGGGGTCATCACCGGTCTGGGCCATGGCCTCAAACACCTCGTGCGCCTGATTGGAGCTAATGGCATCGGTCGCCAGCAGCTTGGCAAGGGCTGCCACCTGAGCCGGTGCGATGCCGGACTCGGCGAGCGACACGCCTGCGCCCTTAAGGTAGGCGATCATCTCGTTGACCAGCAGATTCGCGACCGTCTGGGCCTCCTTGCCAGCCATACCGGCAGCGGCCGCCTCAAAGAAGTCGGCAAACTCGGGGTCGCCGGCAATTTGCTCGGCGTCGGCTGCCTTAATGCCAAAGTCGGCCTCAAAACGGGCGCGCTTGGCATCGGGAAGCTCGGGAATCTCGCCACGGCAGCGATCAATGAACTCGTCGTCCAGATCGAACGGCGCCAGGTCGGGATCGGGGAACAGGCGATAATCGTCGGCCGTCTCCTTCACGCGCATGACCACGGTGCGCTTGCGGCTGGGCTCCCAGTGGCGGGTCTCCTGGTAGATGATGCCGCCTTCCTCGAGCACCTCGGCCTGGCGGCAGATCTCGTAGGCAAGGCCGTCGTGCAGGCTCTTAAACGAGTTGAGGTTCTTGAGCTCTGTCTTGATGCCCAGCTTGGTCTCGCCGCGGCGACGCAGCGACACGTTACCGTCGCAGCGCATGGAGCCCTTCTCCATGGAGCAGTCGGAAATGCCCAGCGTCACAAAGATGCGACGAAGCTTCTCCATAAACAGGCGTGCCTCCTCGGGCGTGCGCAGGTCGGGCTCGGTAACAAGCTCGATCAGCGGCGTGCCGCAGCGGTTGTAGTCGACGAGCGACTCGGCCGCGGCGGTAATGCGGCCCTCGGCACCGCCCACGTGCACCATCTTGGCGGCGTCTTCCTCCATGTGGATGCGCAGGATGCGGATGGGTACCGTGTAGGAACCGTCCTCGCGGCGCTCGGGCATCTGCAGGTTGGACGCGTCGTAGCTGGCCAGGTGGCCGGCACGCTGGTTGCCCTCGCGCATGGTCGACGTCATAGACGTGGACAGGCCCTCGGCGTTGGCAGAGGCGCTCGCCAGGCTCTGAGCCTCGGCCTCGCCAAACGCGCAGTCGGGGCGCTCGGCGGCGCCGCGACCGGTCACGTCAAGATCCAGGTGACCGTACATGGCAAAGGCGACCGGACCCTGCGTGGTCTGGAAGTTCTTGGCCATGTCGGGATAGAAGTAGTGCTTGCGGTAGAACATCGAGTGGCGCTGGATCTCGCAGTTGGTGGCGAGACCTGCCTTGACGATACTCTCGATTGCCTTCTTGTTGGGCACCGGTAGGGCGCCGGGCAGGCCCAGGCACACCGGACACACGTTGGCGTTGGGCTCGTCATCGTGGCTGAGCTTGCAGTTGCAGAACATCTTGGTGTCGAGTGCGGTGAGCTCGGTATGGATCTCCAGGCCGATCACGGCCTCCCAATCCTGCAGGACCTCGGAAAGCTCCTTCATTACAGCTCGCCTCCCTTCCCGGCAAAATCGGGCGCGACGGAAAGCGCGGGCGCACCCGTGGCGGCATCGGCAAAGCCGCGCTCCAGAGCGCGGGCAAACGTGAGCAGCTGACGGTCCTTAAAGGCAGGTCCCACCAGCTGGGCAGAAACGGGCAGCTTGCTGTCCTCGCCCAGGCCCAGCGGCACCGAGATACCACCGTTGCCGCAAATGTTGAGCGAAATGGTGTACAGGTCGGACAGATACATCTGCGTGGGGTCGCTGATCTCGCCAAACTTAAAGGCCGTGCGCGGCGAGGCGGGCATGAGGATGGTGTCCACCTTGGCATACGCGGCGTCGTAGTCCTGCGTGATAAGCGTGCGGGCCTTCTGCGCGGCGTAGTAATACTTGTCGTACACGCCCGAGCTCAGCAGGTAGGCGCCGAGCATCTGACGGCGCTTGGCCTCGGCACCAAAGCCGTGGGCGCGCGAGAGCGAGCTCTGGTCGGACAGGTTGGCGCAGCCCTCCTCCTGATAGCCATAGCGAATGCCGTCGAAGCGTGCCAGGTTGGAGAATGCCTCGGCCGGGCCGATGACATAGTAGGCGGCGATGGCGGCGTCCAGGTGCGGCAGGTCGACCTCGACCAGCTCGGCACCCTGGTTCTGCAGCTCCTGAGCGGCGCGCTGGACAGCGGCCTTGACCTCGGGCGTCAGACCCTCGGCCTCCATAAACGCGGGGATGATGCCCACGCGCTTGCCCTCGATGCTGTCATCGAGGTGCTCGGTAAAGTCGACGGCGCAGTCCTGGCTGGTGCAGTCGTACGGATCGTGGCCCGCACCGGTGAGCGCGTTCATGGCCAGCGCGACGTCCTCGACCGTGCGGCCGAAGGGGCCAACCTGGTCGAGCGACGAGCCAAAGGCCACCACGCCGTAGCGGCTCACGGCGCCGTACGTGGGCTTAAAGCCCACCACGCCGCACAGCGACGCCGGCTGGCGGATGGAGCCGCCGGTGTCCGATCCCAGCGAGAGCGCGACCTCGCCCGCAGCGACGGCGGCAGCAGAGCCGCCCGAGGAGCCGCCGGGCACGCGCTCGGTATCCCAGGGGTTGTTGGTGCGGTGGAAGGCCGAGCTCTCGGTAGAGCTACCGAAGGCGAACTCGTCCATGTTGACCTTGCCCATAGGCAGGCAGCCGGCGTCGAGCATGCGCTGAACGCAGGTGGCAGTGTAGACGCTCTGGTAGTTCTCGAGCATGCGGGAAGCGCAGGTGGTGCGCGTGCCCACGAGGTTCATGTTGTCCTTGATGGCCAGCGGCACGCCCGCGAGCGGGGGCAGCGGCTTTCCGGCGGCACGGTCGGCATCCACGCGCGCGGCGGCCTCGAGCGCAAGCTCGGACGACACCTGCAGGAATGCCTGGACCCCGCCCTCGCGCGCCTCGATGGCGGCAAGGGAGGCATGGGCCACCTCGGTAGCGGTAAAGTCGCCGGCGGCAACGCCC
This sequence comes from bacterium, assembly GCA_963602135.1. Classification (GTDB taxonomy): domain Bacteria; phylum Actinomycetota; class Coriobacteriia; order Coriobacteriales; family Coriobacteriaceae; genus Collinsella. The sequence continues at coordinate 3,157 of CAVCHM010000095.1, forward strand.
GCGGCGATCTGAGCGGCGGTAAGGGAATCGAAGCTCTGAGCCATTACTCGCTCTCCCCCTCTCCCAAAATGGACGGCACGCGGAAGTAGCGGTCACGCGCGCTGCCGGCGTTCTCCAGCGCAACGTCGAGCGGCAGATCGCGCTCGGGTTCGCGCAGGTCGTCGCCCATCACGTTGGACAGGCTTCCGATGGGATGGAACGTGGGCTCCACGTCGGGCAAGTCATATTGCAAGACGGGCTCGAGCATCTGGACGGCGTCGTTCATGTAGGACGTCATCTGGGTGAGCTCGTCATCGGTCAGTGCGATCTTTGCGTACTCGGCGATGCCGCGCACGTCTTTCTCGCTGAGTGCCATAGGCGCTCCCTTCCGCATAACAGATAAACCGCTCTAGTATACAGGGCA
>CAVCHM010000096.1:0-3371 GCA_963602135.1 bacterium
GCTTTTCGCTTCCGCCAGCAGTAGGGCGGCGGCTCCCTCGGGCAGCTTTACGCACGGCGTGCGCAGGTACTCGCGAACCTTGGGCTTGCTACTGCGTCCGAGCATGTTGACGAGCGTTTCCACATCCTCGTTCCGCTCGGCCTTCTCGGCCAGCATGATTCCAATCACGCGGATGTAGTCCTTTGTCCCATCCTCGCTGTGCCACGCGTGCACTTGCGGCCAGTGCTCCTCTACCTGCTCCGCCGTCCACTCGCCGTCGCAAGTCATCTCGATGCGCGTCAGCTGCACCTTGTCCGCATCCAGATGCAGCTCGGCGGCTTTGTCGTAGACCTTCACGTAGGCGGGGGTGTTCTTGACCCCCAAGTACTCCGTAATCCCGTTCGAGATGACCGACTTGTACATGCGTCTGTCCTTGCTCAGGCGACAGTCGTAGCGGCTCAGCGGCAAGTCGTATGCGAGGTCGAACCGCTTGAGCCGAGCCTTGGACACACACGTCTTGAGCGTTTTGAGCAGCCCGTAAAACCTTTTATCGCCAGCCACCTTGTTGGGATTGAACTCGATGAAACCCTTGTGCATGTTGACCTTGCAGGACGGTTCCATGAACCCGATGCCGAGGGCAACGGAGCTGCCGCCCAAAGCGAAACTCCACAGCTCATACCACCCGCCCGGCCTGATTTTGGACGTCCAAGCGGTCATCTCATCGCAGTCCGTTAGCTGCGCGCCCTTGCGGCTCAACCACTCGCCACGGTCACCCTTGAAGGTAAGGGAAAGACGAACCATATCGACCGAAAGCGTATTTTTATTGCTACCCCTATAGGGGTTGTAGTAACTAGGCGAAGTGCACGAAAGTGCATGAAATCCGGCTATTAGACAAGGGCCGGATTTCAAGCCGCCGTTCTCGTGGCCATCCGCGACCCCATCAGTTTGTTTAATTTCGTTTCCCGCCATAAAAGAAAACCTCCCGTGTTCGGGAGGTCACAAGCTCGGATATGGTTTGCCAGTTTGCTGTAGTCATATGCCCGCGTGCTAGAATGGGGCTGTGGTACTACGGTGGCGTTTGAGTTGTGACCTCAATGTCAGCGTTCGGGGGGTAGGAGCCCCGTTCGCCTTTGCCGAATTGTACCTCAAACGAACGACCCGCCCGCCTGGCTTAAGGCTGGGCGGGCGTTTTCGTTTGAATGAGCTACGCTATGGCCATGAGACCATCGGCGAGGATTCCACGGGCATATGCACCCGTCGATTTCCCCTCGGCCTTCGCTTCCTTCTCAAGCGCCCGTTTCATGGCGGCTGGAACCTTGAGGGACAGCGTTACCGTCTCGGGCGCTGCTTTCGGGAGTTTCCCCTCGACGATTTCGCCCACATTCACCCATCCGCTTGGCCACTCGTCGCGTTCGAGAGCGCTCTCCCAATCGGCAATCATCTCATCGGTAACGACCTTGCCGTTCTCGGCAACGATTCCGTTCATGTCTACCTCCATCCCAGCTCACGCTTGAACTTCTTCGTCGGCGGCACCATCGCGTGGAACACGCACCAAACGCCGTCGATATCCATGAATCCAATCAGCTCGGCAAATCTACCGTCGGGAAGCGAGCCGACCGAAATCCAGAGCGGCGGGTCATCCGTGCCGTTTCGCTGACGGCATCTAATCGGGTTCTCCCACGCATACGCGACTTCCTCGCTGGTAAGCCCGTGCTTGAGGGCGTTCCCGTGCACTCTGACCACTGCCGTTCTCCTTTCTTTCTTAGCAAGTATACCGCATCAGTATACCGAATTAAATAGCATCTCCTCCTCGTGCGCCCAAACCACGAGAACCGTCGTTGCGGGAAAGAGCCTTACTGCTTCCCCTCATATCGCTAACCTCGGCTGACAGACCACACTCGCCCATCTCTTTTGCCAGACCGTCCATCTCCTCGGCCTTCCCCCTGGCACCGTCAACGAGCACCTTCTCAGCCCTCCTGCCGTCGCGCGCGTTCTCGAAGGCACGCCCCGCAGCGAGGGCGGCCTTGCAGATCGGGTTCTCTGCGAACTCGACCAGCTTGGCCTTGAAGCTCCCGAGGAAGCCCCTCACCGACAGGCACTCGGCAATCTGCGCCAGCTCGACCTTGATTCTCTCAAACCTCGCGGCGAAGCCCTCGACCTGCGACCGGCACTCGGCGAGCTGCGCACGCGCGGCCTTGAGTTCGTCGTTGGCGGCTGCAAGCTCCGCCCTCGCCGACTCAAGCCGCTCGGTCTTCTCGTCCAGCTCGGCCTGAATACGGCGGCTCTCGGCCTTGTATTCGGCCACGGACTTGTGGCGGCGCACCGATTCCCCGTCCCCGCGCTTCTCGCCCCTAGAAAGGCCGTACAGCGCCCCTACGCGGGCATGGAACCTGTCCTGCATCGCCCCCAGCGCCATCTTGCTCGGGAAGAACTCCTTCCACGAGAGCTTCCCGTCCCTCAGCGGCACGAACCCGAAGTGCGCGTGCGGGGTCTCCTCGTCCATGTGCACCGTGAAATGCACCATGTTCGATTCCCCGAACTCGGCACAGCAGAACTCGTAAGCGTCATCGAAGAACTCCCGAATACTCTCGTCGCTCGCCCCCTCAAAGAACTCTGGACTCGCCGTCACGATTCCCTCGACGAGCCTCACGGCATCCTTGCGAACCTTGCGGGCACCCGAGTACCCCTCGTCAATCCTCGCCTTAACCTCGCCCTCGTAGTCGGCGTGCGGGCACATCTCGCGGTTCAGCCGGGTTCTGGACTGGTCTATGTCCGGGTTCGTGTGCTTCCCCGGCTCACGGTCGTTGTGGTACTGCATGGCACCTATCTCGGCACCCTTGCACTTCTGGACTCGAAGGATTGCGTACTGCTTGGCCATCGGCGGCGGCACCTCCCTGCTTTTGGAACAAAAGGGTAACGCACTCCCCTTTTGCCTACGGAAAAGGGGGCGCGCCGACAGTGTATCACCGTCGGTTCTCCGCGACTTAGGGTCGCTCCGCGCCTGCGGCTTGACGGCACGCGGCGGCGCGTGCATGAGGGGGCAAGCCCCCTCAAACTCCCCCCCTTGGGTCGTGGGTCGGGGGTCGGCACCCCCCTGCGCGGGGGTCGCAGAAAGCCCCTCGCAGACAATCCCCGAATCAACCTTCGTCGAGACTTGAGCAAGGAAAGGGTCGATGGAGCAGAGCGTCCATCGACCCTTAATCAAGTCTGGTCTATTCGGTTGCCCGTCGCGTCAATTCCGCAATCCGTGAACGAGGGTTCCGAGATCCGCATTCGCGGAACTCTCCACCCCCGTGGTCACGCATTGCTACATTGACCCGTCTACCATTCCGCACCAGCTTTTCGCTTCCGCCAGCAGTAGGGCGGCGGCTCCCTCGGGCAGCTTTACGCAC
>CAVCHM010000097.1:0-3156 GCA_963602135.1 bacterium
CCCGATTTATTGTTCACAGCGATAGCACCTGCCATTTGGGGCAGCACCTACATTGTCACCACCCAATACCTGCCGAACTTCTCACCGATGACGGTCGCGATGCTGCGGGCGTTGCCGGCGGGTTTATTGCTCGTGATGATCGTCCGACAGATTCCAACGGGAATCTGGTGGATGCGCATCTTCATCCTCGGCGCACTTAATATTTCGCTATTCTGGAGCTTGTTGTTTATTTCGGTCTACCGCCTGCCGGGCGGGGTCGCGGCGACGGTAGGCGCTGTGCAGCCGCTGATGGTCGTGTTCATCTCTGCCGCTCTGCTAGGTAGCCCGATACGATTGATGGCGGTCCTGGGGGCTATTTGCGGAACTGCGGGCGTGGCGCTGTTGGTGTTGACACCAAACGCAGCGCTAGATCCTGTCGGCGTCGCAGCGGGCCTGGCGGGGGCGGTTTCCATGGCGTTCGGAACCGTGCTGACCCGCAAGTGGCAACCTCCCGTGCCTCTGCTCACCTTTACCGCCTGGCAACTGGCGGCCGGAGGACTTCTGCTCGTTCCAGTAGCTTTAGTGTTTGATCCGCCAATCCCGATGCCTACAGGAACCAATGTTCTCGGCCTGGCGTGGCTCGGCCTGATCGGAGCGGGTTTAACCTACTTCCTTTGGTTCCGGGGGATCTCGCGACTCGAACCTACAGTTGTTTCCTTACTGGGCTTTCTCAGCCCGGGGACCGCCGTGTTGCTAGGATGGTTGTTCTTGGATCAGACGCTGAGTGCGCTTCAAATCATCGGCGTCCTGCTCGTGATCGGGAGTATCTGGCTGGGCCAACGTTCCAACCGCACTCCTAGGGCGCGTATAGCTTGCCGGAAGTCGCCTTGACCCGCATGGCATAGGCCTATCGTTTCCACGATCAGCGATCGGCTCGTTGCCCTGCGCCGCTCCAAAGCCCGCGACGCAGCGCCGGCAGGCAGAGCAAGTAGAGGGCAGCGCCTGCAATCCATGCCCACCCGTTCCACGTTGTTATAGAAGCCGCATAGATCGCCGTGAAGAGGAGGGGTCCGACGATCGAGGTCAGGCTGGTGAGCGCCGCCAGTGAGCCTTGCAGCTGCCCCTGACGTTCCTCATCCACCTGCCTGGACAACATTGCTTGCAGCGCCGGCATTCCGATGCCACCCGAAGCAAGCAGGACCATGATCGGGAACGCCATCCATCCCCGTGTCGCGAAGGCAAGCAGGATGTAGCCTGTGCCGTCGGCAATCATTCCGAGCATGAGTGCCCGCCTTTCGCCGAGCCGGGCGGCTACAGGGCCGGTGATCATTGCCTGGGCGAGTGAATGCAGAATGCCAAATGCGGCAAGCGAAATGCCGATCGTGGTCGCGTCCCAGTGAAAGCGATCCTCGCCGAAAATGACCCAAAGCGCGGCCGGCACCTGTCCGACAAGTTGCATGATGAAGAAGACCGCCATCAGGGCGGCGACGACGGTCATGCCCCGGGCCCACCGGAACGAAGCGAGCGGGTTGAGAGCCTCCCGGCGTAACGGCCGGCGTTCGCCTTTGTGCGACTCCGGCAAAAGGAAACAGCCCGTCAGGAAATTGAGGCCGTTCAAGGCTGCCGCGGCGAAGAACGGAGCGTGGGGGGAGAAACCGCCCATCAGCCCACCGAGCACAGGTCCCGCGACCATCCCGAACCCGAAACAGGCGCTCATGAAGCCGAAGTGCCGCGCGCGCTCATCGCCATCAGTGATATCGGCAATATAAGCGCCGGCTACCGCCCCAGTCGCCCCGGTGATGCCGGCCACGATCCGCCCGATATAGAGAACCCAAAGGAAAGGCGCCGTCGCCATGATGGCGTAGTCGACAGCAGCGCCGGCCAGCGAGACGAGCAAGACCGGCCGCCGCCCGAAACGATCCGACAGCGCGCCCAGCACAGGTGCGCAGGCAAATTGCATCAACGCATACAGCGCCAGCAGAATGCCATAGTGGGCGGTGACGTCGTTCGAGTGAACCAGATCGCGCAGGAGGCCCGGCAGCACCGGCATAATCAGGCCGATGCCGACAGCGTCGAGCGCGACAGTGCTCAGAATTACGATCAGGGGTCTGTTGGGTTTCACGTCTGGCCTCCGGACCAGCCTCCGCTGGTCCGATTGAACGCGCGGATTCTTTATCACTGATAAGTTGGTGGACATATTATGTTTATCAGTGATAAAGTGTCAAGCATGACAAAGTTGCAGCCGAATACAGTGATCCGTGCCGCCCTGGACCTGTTGAACGAGGTCGGCGTAGACGGTCTGACGACACGCAAACTGGCGGAACGGTTGGGGGTTCAGCAGCCGGCGCTTTACTGGCACTTCAGGAACAAGCGGGCGCTGCTCGACGCACTGGCCGAAGCCATGCTGGCGGAGAATCATACGCATTCGGTGCCGAGAGCCGACGACGACTGGCGCTCATTTCTGATCGGGAATGCCCGCAGCTTCAGGCAGGCGCTGCTCGCCTACCGCGATGGCGCGCGCATCCATGCCGGCACGCGACCGGGCGCACCGCAGATGGAAACGGCCGACGCGCAGCTTCGCTTCCTCTGCGAGGCGGGTTTTTCGGCCGGGGACGCCGTCAATGCGCTGATGACAATCAGCTACTTCACTGTTGGGGCCGTGCTTGAGGAGCAGGCCGGCGACAGCGATGCCGGCGAGCGCGGCGGCACCGTTGAACAGGCTCCGCTCTCGCCGCTGTTGCGGGCCGCGATAGACGCCTTCGACGAAGCCGGTCCGGACGCAGCGTTCGAGCAGGGACTCGCGGTGATTGTCGATGGATTGGCGAAAAGGAGGCTCGTTGTCAGGAACGTTGAAGGACCGAGAAAGGGTGACGATTGATCAGGACCGCTGCCGGAGCGCAACCCACTCACTACAGCAGAGCCATGTAGACAACATCCCCTCCCCCTTTCCACCGCGTCAGACGCCCGTAGCAGCCCGCTACGGGCTTTTTCATGCCCTGCCCTAGCGTCCAAGCCTCACGGCCGCGCTCGGCCTCTCTGGCGGCCTTCTGGCGCTCCTGCTGCGGCGTCCGCTCGTGGGCCGTGGCGCGGGTCCGCGCGCCGGCCTCGTGCGCCTGGCGCTCGCGGGCGAGGTCCAGGGCGGCCGTCTTCACGTTCTGCCTTGCGCAGATGAGATAG
>CAVCHM010000098.1:0-3027 GCA_963602135.1 bacterium
AGCATTCGGGGGCCTTCCGGTCCCCGAATCATCACCTGTTATCTAAACTGTTAGAAAACGTTTTAAAGTACCCGATGACATCGGAGAGATGCAGATAGTCCCCGTCTTTTTTGAATAGGTAGAAATCCCCGTGGCAGATACCGGGGTTGTCGCCCTTTCCGAGCCGGATATCAAAATAGCGGATTCCCTCGAGCAACTGCGTGGGAATGTAATCCTGCTGGCATTTTACTTGCGAGGATTGGGGCTCAGTGTCGTTGTCCACGCTGCAGGTGCCCGAATCGTGCGTACCCGGGATGCTCAGCTCGTCGAGGAACTTGTTGTCGTCGACGTATTTCATCCAACATGGCCCATCGACGTAGCTGCTGTACGTGATCCAGTCGAGGCTGCTAACCGTGGCATCGTTCTTTTTCATGTCGTAACCGATAAGTTCGAGCTCCCACGGAGTGCTTTTCCTCTTATGGCAGATCTTGTTGTTGTCTTGGTCTTTGCCGTCCGTTTCTATGGCCAGGTAATTAATGTCTTTTTTCTCGTTTGTGCGGTCTCGGATGATGTAGGTTCCGTTTTGCTGGCGGTCGAACGCAAAAGAGCGGCTGGCCTTGCCGTCATGCTCGCCACTCCATACGTGGATGACCTTTCCATCTTTGTCCGAGTCGCCATCGACCGACCAAATGCTGTAGCCTGTCTTCTTGTGCTCTTCGAAATTGAGCAAGGTGCGGATAGCATACCAGTTTGTATCGTCATTCTTGGTCGTTACGTTCTCAAGGATGAGCTTGTTGGACGTGCCGTCATTAAACAGGTGGCAGACGTTGCCGATAACGTTGCCGTCTTCGTTGACGCTTGCGGTACGAAAATAGCCCGCGGGGCGAAGGCGAATGACGAAATTGTCGAGGCTGACTGACGCTGTGGCAGCGTCTTCTGCAAATGCCGCGCGCACGGGAAGGCCCAATCCCGCGGTTTCGGGCAGGCTTACAAATGGCGACAATGCTGCGAGTCCTAGGCCCAACGTGAATGCTCGACGGCTGATGGCGTGGTGTTCGGTCATAACTCCTCCGTTCGCAGGGTGCGGTTATGCACTCATTTTGTTCACTATACTGCCCGGATGTCTAAACGTGTTGGCTTAATTGTCTGCGCGGCGCCATAAATCGGCGGGCGGACGCGTTGGGGCGCTTGTCTATTTGTGCTGCTACCGCGCTGGGGGTGGTTTTGCCGCCCGGCACCCTCGCGTTCGCCGGCTATCGGCATAAGAAAAGGAGGGTCGGTTTACCGGCCCTCCCTGGGTACGAAGCGCTGGGACACCGTCGCTTGTTTGCGCTGCGCTCGCGTTTCCCGTTGCGCTCGCCAGTCGTTTAGCGCTTGATCTCGATGTCGTCGAGCTTAACGTCCATGGCCTCGGTCTTGGCCTCGGCGATATCGTCGGCAAACTCAAGGGACTTCATCATGGTCTCGACGGCGTCCTTGTGCTCTTCGACGTTGTCGATACGCACGTACACGCTGCCGCCGTCAACGTCGGTGAAGTACTCGGTCGTCACGCCGCCGGAGTGCGTGAAGTAGGCGCTGCGCCAGGTCTTGCCGTTGTACTTGACGGGGTCGCTCTCGGTCCATCCAGAGTTGGCCTTCCACTTGGCCTCGTAGTCGAACAGCTCGTCAGCGTTCTTGTCGGGGTCGAAGACGGGGATGAAGCGGTCGCTGGCGTGCTCACTCTCGGTGAACTTAAACTGGGCCCTGTCGGCGGTATCGCCGGCGACGTCGGTGATCTCGACGCCCTCGGGGACCTCGACCTTAAACCAAATGAAGTCGGTCCTCATATCCACGGCTGGCTTTTCTGCTCCGCCGCCACCGCCACTGCCGGCAGCGCCGCCGCTGCCACCGCAGCCCACCAGGGCAACTGCGGCAAAGAGACTCAAGCAGAGGGTGAGAATCGCAAAGGCCTTCTTTTTCATGGTCGTGTCCTCCTCGATCTGTAACCGCCCATGGATTACCCGCCTTTACTGTACGCGCGAGCGGCTCGCTCGGGTGGGCCATGTGTCCCATTCTGAGGGCCGGATTTGCGCCGACAAGTGGCAATATGTGCGGACGCAAAAGAGGGGAGGGCCGGCACTGTCAGCCCTCCCCGGAGGTGGGTGCCCGCGCTTTTAATGGAACGCGCACGGACGCGCGTGGGCACTTGCTACTTGATCTCGATACTCGAAATCTCGACGTCGCGTGCCTCCTTCACGGCTTCCTCCATGTCGTCGGGGAACTCGATGGAGTTGAGAAGGACCTCGGCTTCTTTCTTGTGCTGGTCGAAGTTCGGGATGAGGATGTAGACGCTTCCCGGCTCGACGTCGGTAAAGAGCATGGTTGAGGTGCCGCTGTTGTCCTTGTACGTTCCGGTGAGCCATGTCCTACCGTTGTACTCGACGGATCCGCCATCCTCCCACTGGAACGTATCGCCCTTCTTTTCTGCCTGGTCGGCGTGGGACTCCTCAGCCGTCATCGCCTTTTTCCAGACGGGGATGAAGCGGTCGGATGAACCGTTCTCGTCTCCGGGGAACGTGAGTTGGACCCTGTCGGCGTTCTTGCCGGCGGAGTCGCTTACGCCTACGCCCTCGGGCATCTCGACCTTAAACCAGATAAAGTCGGTCTTTTCGGCGACGGGAGCTTTTTCCTTGCCTTCGCTCTTGGATGCGCTGCTGCCTCCGCCTCCGCCCGATGCACTCCCGCCGCAGCCCACGAGGGCGAGCGCGGCAAAGAGGGCGATGCAAAGGGAAAGGATCGATAGGGTCTTTTTCTTCATGGTGGCGTCCTCCTTGTCTGTCGGTGACATCGCGGCACCGCATGCTGCTGGGGCGTCGTTTCCGTTTGCGGCGGATGTCTTTGTGCGTGGGGTGTATGAGTGCGTTAATACCTCCGTTCGTGATTTGTGGTCGTTGCGCAGCCGTGCCCCAACGGGCTCCTTACTTATAGATATGCCCCAGTTTGTGCTGCCGGGAAGTCTCGAAAGGTGGGCCATGTGTCCCATGTTTGCGTTGCCGCCGCCTATCGCGT
>CAVCHM010000099.1:0-2877 GCA_963602135.1 bacterium
CTTGTCCGGCGCGAAAAGCTCCTTGGCGCACAGGCGGTCGTGACCGTCCTCGCCACGGATGACGGGGGCGATCCAGATATGGGCGTGCGGGGTGCCCTCGTCCAGATGGATCTGGGCTGCAAGCAGATTCTCATAGCCGTACCGCGCCCCGAACCACTGAACTGACTTGTCCAGAAATTCCTTGGCCGCGTCCTCATCCAGAGCATCGTTGCTGGACACGATAAAGCCCATCGCGCGGACTTGGTTGTCCCTGATTTTCCTCTTCGTGTTCAGCTCGCCCATTCGGCGGTCGATGGCCTGCTCCAGCGGAACGGGACTCTCATCCCCCGCGCGGCACAGGTACCCGATGTGTCGTCCGCTCTGGTCAACATCGTTGGCGTAGGTGTGCGCTCGCCTATCAAGCTCCTTGCCCACGGCTTCAAGGCTCTCGCATTTGGTTGACTTCATGGCAATCAGGGGTGCTACGGTCATGTCAAACTCCCGAGTTCGAACCACCTAAAGGTGCGTTAGCGACTTTGGTATAGTCACGGTATACCAAACTACGTTTGGCCGTGCAAGGGCGCTGCCCTTGACCCGCTCGGGCGTTCCCCCCGAGACCTCCCAGCCCTACTCATTCGCGGCGTCGCTCATGAGTTGCGGGCCATCGGCGCAAGCGCCGAACGGAGGGACTTCGCCCCTCCGAACCACCCCCAAAAGGGGCTAACTCGCCCCTTTTGAAACCCCCGTTTTGTCGTCCGTCACACGTCACAGTATTTTTAGGTCGTAGTTAACCTAAAAATACTGACCCCCAAAAACGCGAGTTTTTCGGACTCCAGACTTGGGCAAGGAAAGGGTCGATGGAGCAGAGCGTCCATCGACCCTTATCCCAGTCTGGTCTTCCGATTGTCCGCCGCGTCAATTCCGCTATCGGTGAACGAGTCGGCTTAGATCTGCTTCGCAGACCACGCCGCCCCGTAGTCACCGATAGCTCCATTGACCCGTCTACTCACCCGCATCCCGAGCTTCCGCCTTGGCCTTGCGTTTCAGGTAGTTGCCGCGGCAGTAGCGCTCCAGCGTCCCGTTGTAGCCGACGATTATTTCCCAGTAGCACCCATCGAAATCGTTCATGGCGGCGACCGTGAAATCGTTGATTGTCGTGAAACCGTTGGCGATGATGTAGCCGACCAGCTCTTTCAGCATCTCCTGCTTCTGCGCGGAACTGATTTGCTCATAGGCACCGATGTCGAAATTGTTACCCGTGATTCGGCGGCTCGGGTCGTACTGCTCTTTTCCCTGCTTGCGACACGAATCCGTGTCATGAATCAGGTAGTCGTAGCAGTGGCGGATGTTCACGCAGGCTTCGCAGGTGTTCAGCGCCTTCTTGCCAGGGGCTGAAAGGAGGTTGAACACCTCCATGATGTGTTTGTAGCTGGTGGTGTTCGACTTGGCCACGATGATATGAACGTGGTCTTTGCGGTGCTCGCTCTTGCTGTCCTTGTCGGCGGTGTGCTCGCAGTACGCATAAGGGAGCTGGAGTAGGTCATCGATGGTCTCACGCCAGTCTGGGCGCATGTTCTCCTGATAGAGAACCGCCCACCAGTACCGAGCCTTCGCGATTTTCGGAGTCTTTTCTTCTTCTTTGGCCATAAAAATGGAGCCCTTTCTAATCGTGGAAAGCGGCTCCGAGAGGTCTAATTTGCTGTTGGTTTTCCTTGCTAGGATGCCCGTGTGCAGGGAAAACTGGTAGAATCTTACTGTGCGTAGCGGAGCCGTAATCCGTTACTTTTCCTGTCGGTTGAGGCGGCAACCACAGCCGACAATCAAACATTTTAGCCCATCGCGCCCGCGCGGTGGGCTTTTGTTTTGCCCATCCGCGCAGTTAGATGCTGGTTTTCTGTAATGCCAGCAAACGTAAACTATGGTTTACGTTTTGGCGGGGCGATGTGCTAGCGGCTCTGCCCCCACGACCGCCGCGGGGCTTCATCTCCGCGGTTCGCGCTCCAAGCCCTAGCAGCCCTCTGGGCTTCGCCAGCACGGGCTTTGGGGCTTCTGTCATCGTCTTCCCCGTAATCGCGCTCCATGGCCGCCAAATCGCGTTTGAGCGCCTTTGTCGTCATCCGCGCACTTCTCGGCGCGAGCCTTCTGGCGAGGTCCGCAATTGCCACCTCAAGCCGTCCAACCGCTCCTCTGATTCCCTCAACGACCTGCTCAACTCGTCCTCTGAGTCCATCGCATCGAGCAGTGATTTCATCGAGGATTCCGCGCTTCTCAAAGCGTCCCGCGCTGTCGAACCGCTGAGTGAGGGAAGCGATGGCTTCCAGCTGCGCAACGTCCTCCTCAGCCCATCCCGCCGCTTGCCGAACCGACTCCAATCGCCGCTGCTCCTGCTGGAGCTGCGTCCCGACTTCATCGCGAAGGTCGATTTTCTCGCCGATTTCGCCGTCCAAACGGTCAATCTCGGCCATTTTTTCCGCGATTTGTCGGTCGATTTCCGCAGCTCGCGCCCGCTTTTCATCGACTTTGGCGTTCACGGCGCCCAATTTGACACTGCTCTCAACCCTGAGTTGTTCAAGGCCATCCAGCTCGCGCTTGGCCGTTATCACCCCGTGTCTCGCCTTGTTCCTTGCATCCTCAAGCGTCTCTATCTCGGACTTGAGCGCCCTTGTGGTGCCGACCTGCACCTTGTACGCGTCAAGGCTCCTGTAGCCCTTCGCGCGCAGCTCGTGGCGCATCGGGCGCTCGTACCCGTAGGGCTTCGCGACCTGCTCCCAGAAGTCCTCCTGAAGCCGGCTCATGGTTCCCTGCGCCGTTACCTCCCACTTTCCCTCGGCGTTCTTGCGCCGCTTGTCCGGCGCGAAAAGCTCCTTGGCGCACAGGCGGTCGTGACCGTCCTCGCCA
>CAVCHM010000100.1:0-2519 GCA_963602135.1 bacterium
GGATGGAACCTTTCGTGTCTTTCGGCAGCATTGTAAAAGTCCTAGCGGTCAACTAGGGTATTGTAGTTGTCCCGGGCGCGGTGCCAATAGTTGCCCATGGTAAACTATCATCTCGCCACAACTCAGTAACCCCGAGCCGCGCAACGCGGCCCGTCCAAGGAGCAGCATATGAATGTTTCGCAAGCACTCGAATACGAACGCCAGCCGTTTATCCCCATGTTTATCTACGGCGATCACGGCGCCATGGAGTCCGAGCGCCAGAAGGGCGAGGAGGCCCTCAAGGTGCTCGAGACCGAGTACTTTACCGCCGAGGGCGACCCCGGCTTCGACTTTGCTACCGTGCGCGACCTGGCCGACCGCAACCGCGACCTGTGCGACCAGATTGGCGAGGCGCGTCTACGTAACGTGACGCCCGCGACGCTCTCGCGCGGCCTGTCCGACGCCGACACCTGCGCCGCCATCGGCAAGATGCAAAAGCGCACCGCAGCATCGGTCATGCGCGAGATCCGCGGTGACCGCGACGCACTCGGCGTAGCCTATGCCCGCAAGCCCATCCAAGGCACGGTGCTGGGCATCGACATCGAGACCACCGGTCGCGCGCCCGAGCGCGGCTACATCCTCAACGTGGGCTGGGAGATCATGGAGCTCACCAGCGACGCCGTGCCGCATGACGCCGAGGCGCACTACTGCGGCCTGCCCGACATCTATCGCGGCGAGGACGTGCCGCTATCGAACATCCATCACATCACCTGGAACGACATCGATGGCAAAAAGCCGTTCCGCGAGAACAAGAAGCTGCAGAAGCAGTTGCTCAAGCTCATGAAGAAGTATCCCTATATGGCGCACAATGCCGCCTTCGAGGACAGCTGGTTCAAAATTCATCTGGACGGTTACGCCGAGGCACGCCGCACAGGCAAGATCATCGTCATCGACTCGCGCCAGATCTGCCGCAGCCTGGACGCCGACGTGCGCTCGCTCCCCCGCGAGTCCGCGCCCGCTGCGCTCGAGAACTGGGCGCGCCGCCGTGGCACCCTCGCCGCCGACGCCAACGAGCAGCACCTGGGCCTCGACGACACCGATCTCATGCTCCGCACCGTCCAAGCCGAGTTCAACCTCAAGAACCTGTTTGCGAAATAACCGATCCACCTGCGGGAGCGCCCGCCAGGCACAGCACAATCCGTCTGGGCGCACCGGCACGCAGTAAACTAGGGCGCAGCCTTATGGCTGCACCCTAGTTTTCATCAAAACGAGCAAATACGCGTGCTTCACACAGTCGACTGGTTGGCCCACCTACATTTTTCGAGTTGTTCGGCCAGCTGAACCACTAGTCAAGGCCCCTCGAACCGCAATCGAGCGCTGTAGTCGCCTTAATTTCGCAACCAAGCCCCATTAATCTACCTGAATCAATTCGAATGAGACGTTGCGATCGCACCATTCATTTAGGATAAGGCCGAATAACTCACATTAAGTTGGTGAGGCATCTGGACGGTCAGCAAAAACGCTTAGAGGCTACGAATTCGCAACTAAAGTTCACCAAAAAAAGGCGCAGCTGGCAGAAACCTCCCCAGCCGAAGCTGCTCCCTCGATACGACAGCTCAAAAGCCCACCGTTTGCAGAAGATAAGCCGCGCCCCAATACCGTTGCCCGAAGTTTCGAGCGTATGTGGCGTCTGCTATGCCATCATGCGCGTATGGGAATCGTTCTGTCACATACCACGGCACGCGCTGTATACCAAACAGCCAACTCGCTCGCAAGCTACGCGATCGATCCCTTACCTATGGAAAAGATCAGGGTGTCTGCGCCGACCACGTCCGACCTGGAAGCGGCGCGAGCATGGCTCAACAGAAAGAATGTCGATTCTGAAAGCATCCATGTGCTGACGTTTTCCAATAATGCAAATAGGCACCGCAAGGGCTGCATCTGCCACTGCTCGCGCTATACGTTTGATGCAGAAAGCTACCTAGAACTCGAGCCGAACGTCTACATCGTCGATATCAAGCTGTGCGCGTTAGAAGCAACAGCCGACCTCAACCTTACTGAGCTCGTTGAGTATTACTTTGAAATCTGCGGCTCCTACGCGCTTGAAACGTCCGACGAAACTCAATATCGCGAGCGCCCAGCCCTAACCAGCGTTGAAGAGCTCAGAGCCTTCTTTTCAAAGGCATCGGGGTATCGTGGATCCAATAAAGCCCTTAAGGCACTTTCTTATGTACGCGGAGGCTGTCGCTCTCCACTCGAAACGGCGTTTGTCATGATGCTGACAATGCCCAAGTCAATGGGTGGCTTAGCCATACGTGCCATCAAAACGGATTATCCGATCCCAGTCCCCAAAAGATACGCCGCCCTAACGCGACGGACGGTTTTCTACCTCGACGCGCTGCTCGAAAATTCGATGACCGATATCGAATACAACGGCTTTTACCACGACGAGCCCGAGCAGCAATCAATTGACGAGGAACGCCGAAACACGCTGCGAAACATGGGATATGCCGTTATCACAGTTAGTCGTCATTCCTTTT
>CAVCHM010000101.1:0-2109 GCA_963602135.1 bacterium
GGTCAGCCCGTGGGAGGCCAGGGCGCCGCTGACCGGTGGACGGCACCGAGCCGTCGTATGACTTGAAAAAGGGGGAGGCCTCGCGGCCTCCCCCTTTTTTGCGTTAAAAGGCGACATTCTCTATGTAATTAAATCAATCCAATCATCCACCGGCGAATATAAACGTTCACCGTTCTGTGGCCGGTTCTCTGTTCTCAATGGACTAATATTTGCTTTAGCGCGCTGATGCGCTTGTCCTGTTTTACACGGGTCGTTTTATTGATTGTGACGGAAGGACTCACATGGCAGATGTTCATGAGCTGCTTGATACTTGGATTGCCAATGTCAAGGACGAGGAGCTCCTCGCTGAGCTCAACACGATGAAGGAGCAGGGTGATGAGGACGCCATCACCGACGCTTTCTTCCAGGATCTCGCCTTCGGTACTGCCGGTCTTCGCGGCACTATCGGTGCAGGCACCAACCGTATGAATATCTATACGGTCGGTCGCGCGACGCAGGGTTTTGCTGACTATCTCAATGCGACCTTCGAGCATCCGACGGTTGCCATTGCTCGCGATAGCCGCAATAAGGGCGAGCTGTTTGTTAAGACGACGGCTGCCATTCTTGCAGCAAACGGCGTGACTGCTCTCGTGTACCCTAAGATTTCTCCCGTGCCTACGCTTTCCTGGGCCGTCCGCGACCTTAAGTGCTCCGGTGGCATTTGCATGACCGCTAGTCATAACCCGGCGCCGTATAACGGCTATAAGGCCTATGGCCCCGACGGTTGCCAGATCACCAGCGAGGCCGCCGATGCTATTTCTAAGGCTATCGCTGAGACCGATACGTTTACCGGCGTGAAGTCCATGGACTTTGATGAGGCTCTTGAGCAGGGTCTGGTCAAATGGATCGACGACTCGTGCCTCGAGCGTTATTACGACGCCGTTCTCGCCCGCGGCGTGACCAACCTTTCTGCCGAGGAGATCGCTGGCGCTCCGCTTAAGCTTGTCTATACGCCGCTGAATGGTACCGGCCTCATTCCCGTTACCACGGTGCTCGAGCGCGCTGGCATCACCGATGTCACGGTTGTTCCCGAGCAGAAGGAGCCTAACGGCGATTTCCCGACCTGCCCGTATCCCAACCCCGAGATCCGCCAGGCCATGCAGAAGGGCATCGACCTGTGTGAGCAGGTTCACCCTGATCTGCTGCTTGCAACCGATCCCGACGCCGACCGTGTTGGCGTTGCCGTTAAGAATGGCGATGACTATCTGTTGCTGACCGGCAATGAGATGGGCGTTCTGCTGCTCGACTATATCTGCAAGACCCGTGCTGCCCGCGGTGAGGACCTCACTAAGAAGGTTGCCGTTACTACTATCGTTTCTTCCGCCATGGTTGATGCCCTGGCTGCCGAGTACGGCTTTGAGCTCCGCCGCTGCCTGACGGGCTTCAAGTACATTGGCGACATCATCACGTCGCTTTCTGACGCCGGCGAGGTCGATCGCTTTATCTTCGGTTTCGAGGAGAGCTATGGTTACCTGGCTGGCGATCACGTGCGCGACAAGGACGCCGTGAGCACTTCGCTGCTGATTTGCCAGATGGCTCAGTATTACAAGCTGCAGGGTAAGAACCTCGCCGACGCGATGCACGAGCTGTACGAGAAGTATGGCTACTATCACAATAAGACGATTTCGCTGAGCTATCCGGGCGCTGAGGGTGCGGCAAAGATGGCCGGCATCATGGCTGGTCTGCGCGAGAACCCGCCCGCGGAGCTCGCCGGTTCCAAGATTGAGGCCGTCGTGGACTACAACACCTGCGTGAACGGCCTGCCGAAGGCTAATGTCATTGAGTTCGATCTCGAGGGTGGCAACAAGGGTATCGTCCGTCCTTCTGGCACCGAGCCCAAGATCAAGCTGTATATCTTTGCCAAGGGCGCGGATGCCGCCGAGGCTGATGCAGCACTTGACGCGATTGAAGAGTCCGGTCGCAAGCTGCTGGCATAAGGTATTTAAGAGTCATTACTGTAGATAGGCGAAAGAGGGGATCTCGGAAACGAGGTCCCCTCTTATATTTAACCGGCCAGCCGAGAGTCCTTATATGTGTAGGAAATGTGTACGCCCAGATTCCCGCCCCCGG
>CAVCHM010000102.1:0-2109 GCA_963602135.1 bacterium
TGGACGTGTGTGCATCGGGTGGTATCTAAGTTGAGATACCACTTCTGGTATATCAGCTTGCGCTCGCGTGAGTACAATACTCGAACGTTATACGTCTCAGCGCCCCTTGTGCGTGGACGTCTTGCAGTCACGCGAACGAAGGGACTAGTCCTATGTGCGGAATCGTCGGCTATACCGGCTCTGATATTGCAAAGAATATCCTGGTTACAGGCCTTAAGCGTATGGAATACCGCGGTTATGACTCCTCGGGTGTCGCGCTCGAGGTGGGCGAGGGTGCCGCGGCGCACCTTGACGTCATTCGCCGTGTGGGCAAGGTCGCAGGCCTGGAGAGCGAGCTTTCCAACATCGACAGCGACGCTACCTGCGGCATCGGCCATACCCGTTGGGCCACCCACGGCAAGCCCTCCGTCGTCAACGCCCATCCCCACACCAGCTGCGACGGTCGCATCGCCATCGTCCACAACGGCATCATCGAGAACTTCGCCGAGCTGCGCGAGGAGCTGGAGGGCCGCGGTCACCACTTTAAGAGCGAGACCGATACCGAGGTCTTTGCGCATCTGATCGAAGAGGCATATGCCGAGACCAACGACCTGATGGCCGCCGTGCGCGAGGCCTGCACCCACGTGGTGGGCGCCTATGGTCTGGCCGCCGTGTCCGCCGACGAGCCCGGCGTGATCGCCGTGGCCCGTAAGGATTCCCCGATCGTGGTCGGCATGGGCGAGACCGGTGCCTATGTCGCCTCCGACGTCATTGCGCTCATCGACGCCACCCGCGACGTGGTGGTGCTCGAGGACGGTCAGTTTGCCAAGCTCACGCCCGCGGGTGTCGAGTACACCGACGAGGCCGGCAGCGCGATTGAGCCCAAGGTCACCCACATCGACTGGGATCTGGATATGGCCGAAAAGGGCGGCTACCCCGACTTTATGCTCAAGGAGATTCACGAGCAGCCGCGCGTCGTGCGCGACACGCTGGTCGGCCGTATGACGCCTGCCGGCGAGCTCGACATCGACGAGCTGGGCCTTTCGCTCGAGGAGCTCAACGACATCGACCGTGTCTACGTCATCGCCTGCGGTACCAGCTACCACGCCGGCCTCATTGCCAAGAACCTTATTGAGGGCTGGGCTCGCATCCCGACCGAGGTCGAGGCGGCCAGCGAGTTCCGCTATCGCAATCCCATCATCACGCCGACGACGCTCGTCGTTGCCGTGTCCCAGTCGGGTGAGACGGCCGATACCCTCGCCGCCATCCGCGATGCGCGCATCAAGGGCGCCAAGGTCTTTGGCATCACCAATGTAGTGGGCAGCCCCGTGGCGCGCGAGAGCGACGGCGTCATCTACACCAAGGCCAACAAGGAAATCGCGGTCGCCTCGACCAAGAGCTTCATCGGCCAGGTCGTGAGTCTCACGCTGCTGGCTCTGCTGCTGGCACAGGTCAAGTACCGCCTGACCACCAAGCAGACGCGCATGTTGTTCCGCGAGCTTTCCGATACGGCCGAGCAGATCCAGTGGATTCTGGACACGCAAACCGAGGCTGTGCACGAGGCCGCCCTGCTGTGCAAGGACGCACAGTCCGCGCTGTTCGTGGGCCGCGGCATGGGCGCCGCCATCTCCTACGAGGGCGCGCTCAAGCTCAAGGAGGTCAGTTACCTGCACGCCGAGGCCTATGCCGCCGGTGAGATGAAGCACGGCCCCATCGCGCTGATCGACCCGGGCTTCCCCGTTATCGCCGTGGCCACCAAGAGCGCCACCTACGACAAGACCGTGTCGAACCTCATGGAATGCAAGGCGCGTGGCGCCAAGGTCATCGTCGTTGCCACCGAGGGCGACGAGGAGATCAACAAGATCGCCGACTGCATCATCCGCGTGCCGGCCGTCCGCGATGTGTTCAGCCCCATCACGGCGAGCGTCCCACTGCAGCTGCTCGCCCGCGAGGTCGCCATCCTGCGCGGCTGCGACGTCGACCAGCCTCGCAACCTCGCGAAAAGCGTTACGGTTGAATAGCTCGTTTGCCGTTCAAACGAAGCAACGTAGAGAAACCACCACAAAGGTCCCCTTTGTGGTGGTTTTGGCAGGTTAGCGGAGCTTGCTGGTTTCGAAGTACTCGGGGAAC